>DATARR010000182.1:0-33504 GCA_036264085.1 Thermoanaerobaculia bacterium
TTCTTGATGATCAGCGGGGGGGCGATGCGGATGACGTGGTCGTGGGTCTCCTTGCAGAGCAACCCTTCCTGCTGCAGCGCCTCGCAGAAGCGGCGTGCGCCGCCGGCCTCGCGGTGGAGCTCGATGCCGATCCACAGCCCCAGGCCGCGGACCTCCCTGACGTGCTGCGACCGGATCTGGCGCAGCCGTCCGAGGAAGTAGGGGCCGAGCTCGGCGGAGTTCTCCACCATCCTCTCCTCGACCAGCACCCGCAGGGCGGCCTGGGCCACGGCCACGGCCAAGGGGTTGCCGCCATAGGTGGAGCCGTGCTGGCCGGGCTTGAAGACGTCCATGACCGGATCGTCGGCGAGGATGCCCGAGACCGGGTAGAAGCCGCCCGACAGGGCCTTGCCGACGATCACGACGTCGGGCCGGACGTCCTCGTGCTGGTAGGCGAAGAGCTTGCCGGTGCGGCCGAGGCCGGACTGGATCTCGTCGGCGACGAGCAGGGCGTTGTGCCGTTGGGTGATCTCCCGCAGCCGCTTCAGGTAGCCGGCCGGTGGCAGGACGATGCCCGCCTCGCCCTGGATGGGCTCGACGAGGACCGCCGCCACGTTCTCGTGCATGGCCTTTTCCACGGCATCGGCATCGCCGTAGGGGAGGACGCGGAAGCCGGGGGTGAAAGGGCCGAAGCCGTCGCGGTAGTCGGCTTCCGTGGAAAAGCTGACGATGGTGATGGTGCGGCCGTGGAAGTTGTTGTTGAAGGCGATGATCTCGGCTCTGCCCTCCGGCACGCCCTTGACCTTGTAGGCCCACTTGCGGGCGGCCTTGAGGGCCGTCTCCACCGCCTCGGCGCCGGTGTTCATGGGCAGGAATTTCTGGAAGCCGGTGAGCTCGCAGACCTGCCGGTAGAAGGGGCCGAGCTGATCGTTGCGGAACGCCCGCGAGGTGAGGGTCACGCGGTGGGCCTGCGCCACCAGCGCCTTCAGGATCTCGGGGTGGCAGTGCCCCTGGTTGACCGCCGAGTAGGCGGCGAGGAAATCGAGGTACTTGCGGCCCTCGACGTCCCAGACCCAGACGCCTGCCGCACGGCTCACCACGACGTCCAGGGGATGGTAGTTGTGGGCCCCGTACCGCTCTTCGAGGGCGATGAGATCCGTGGTCGCGGGCTGGTCTTCCAGCACGGTCGTGCTCATAGGATTTGCCTCCCCGGCTTTTCTACCACAAACGGCGGGTGTAGGGCTCGCGTTTCGATGCTGCTATGATCGAGGTCCTCCATGGTCGACTACTCCAACATCCCCCGCGATTCGCGGCGCGTGCCCCTGGAGACGCGCGTCCAGTTCAAGTTCGACCGCTTCAGCGGTTTCCTGAGCGACTTCTCCGCCAACGTCTCGCCCGGGGGGATGTTCATCCGCACCCGCACGCCGCAGCCGCCGGGCACCGTCCTCGAGTTCGAGTTCCGCCTGGGCGACGGCTTCGAGCTGATCAAGGGGCGCGGCGAGGTGGTCTGGGTACGGGCGGATGACGAGGGTCCCGCGCGGCCGGCGGGCATGGGCCTGCGCTTCCTGGAGCTGAGTCTGGGGAGCAAGGAGCTGATCTACCGCATCGTCGACCATCACATCCAGCAGGGGGGCACGCCGTTCGACGTCACCCAGCGTCCCCCGGACCCGGTGCCGGTCCCGCCGCCCGCCGCGGCGCCTCCGGCAGCAGCTCCTCCCCGCCTCCGGCCCGTGCCGCCCCCGGCTCCGGAGGCTGCCGGCGTTCCCGCTCCCGCCGGTGTTCCCGCCCCGCCGACGCCCCCACCGGCCGCGTCCTGGCTGCCGCCCCTGGAAGCGGAGCCGGGCGGTTTCGATCCCTCACCCTACGAGCCGTCCCGGGACGACTGGATGAAGGCGCGGGAGCCGCTGCCGGCGGAGCCCCTCCCCGGGTCGCCTCCGGCCAAGCCGGAGGAGGAGGCCGCGCTCGCGCCGTTGGACGACCATTCCGCGGCGGCGCCGCTCTTCGCCTCCACGCTGGCCGGCGGGTCCCCGCCGCGGTCCCGCCGGGCCCTGCCGTGGGTCCTGCTGGCGGTGCTGGTGGTGCTGGCGGCGGGCGCCTGGCTGTTCCGCGACACCCTGCTCGGCCTCGCGGGACTGGGTGGTGGCGACGAGGTCGCCCAGGCATCTCCATCCGCCGTGCGCCGGCGGCCCGGACGCCTGCGGACGCCGGCCCTCCCCGTGGCCGCGCCCGCACCCGCAGAGACGCCGGCCTCGGCTCCCCCGCTCGATACCGCGGGCGCGCCGGCCGGCCCGGAGACCGAGGTGAGCCCGGTACGCCCCACGCCTCCCGCAGTCACCCCCGCGCCGGCGGCTCCTATCGCCCAGACCCCGCCGGCGAGCCCGAAGCCCGGCCCCAGGCCGCCCGCCGAGAAGCCGGCGCCGGTGCCCGCCATTCCCGAGGACAACGGGCCGCCGGCCACGGGTGTCGAGAAGATCACTTTCGAGAAAGCCTTCGGCGGCACCGACGTCGTCCTGTGGGGCAATGGCGCCATCCACTCCGGGAGCTACGTCCGCTCACGGATCGAAGGCAATCCGCCCCGCGAGCTGATCCGCATCTCCGGCATCAAGCGCCCCGCTCCGGCGGCCCGCCTGGTGGTGGGGACCGCGGAGTTGCTGCAGGTGCGCACCGGTCTCCACGCGGGCAACGAGCTCCACGTCGTCCTCGACCTCGCCGGTCCGAAGGTGGCCGTGACGCGGGTGGAGGAGGGGGAGAACCGGCTGCGGATCCACCTGCAGAAGCAGTGAGCGGCGAGCGCCGGCGATTTTCACGCGCTCTCCCGCCGTCTGTAGTAGACTCCGTGCCCCTGAAACTCGCCGGGACGAAGTGAAGTAGTGGCCAACGTGGATCGTATCAAGCGCCAGCTCCTCCGGGACCTGGTGCAGCAGAACGTCGACCTGATCGAAGGCCGGCCGCCGCGCGTCCTGCGCCGCCGCGACAGCCTGCGGCTGGTGCTGCGCTTCGCCTCCTTCGCCCTGCTCTCCCTGGCCCTCTTCGGCTCCTCGCGGCTGCTCTCGACGCTCGCCGAGCCCCGTCCGGCCGTCGTCGCCGCCGCGGCGCGTCCCGCGAAGGTGCCGGCGAAAGCGCCGGCGCCAGTGAACGCGGCAATGAACGGGGCGGCGTTCGCCGGCCGGAGCGTCCCCCGGCCCGTGGACGCCGCGATCTTCCCCCTGGCCGTGCGCAAGATCGTCGTCGACGCCGGCCACGGCGGCACCAGCGTCGGCACCAGCACCCCCCAGGGAGTGCTGGAGAAGGACCTGACGCTCGACATCGCCGTACGGCTGAAGCGCCTGCTGGACAAGGAGTTCCAGGTGGTGATGACGCGCGAGAGCGACCGTGACGTCTCTCTCGAGCAGCGGGGGGAGCTGGCCAATCAGGCGGGGGCCGACATCTTCGTCTCGATCCATCTCAACTGGATCGAGAACCGCCGCTCGCGGGGGGTCGAGACCTACTATCTCGGCCCCACGGACGATCCCTACCTGACGCGGCTGGCGGCCTCGGAGAACCGGGAGTCCGGCTACTCCATGGCCGACATGCGCCACCTCCTCGACCGCATCTATGCCGGCGTGCGGCAGGACAAGTCGCGCAAGCTGGCCGAGGTGGTGCAGGGCGCGCTCTTCCAATCCGTGGGCAAGCTGAGCCCGGAGGTGGCGGACCGGGGGGTCAAGGCGGCCCCCTTCATCGTGCTGCTCTCCACCGAGATGCCCGCCATCCTGGCCGAGGTCTCCTCCCTGTCCAACGCGGACGAGGCCCGGCTGCTGACCAAACCGTTGTACCGGCAGTACATCGCCGAGGCCCTGGCGAAGGGGATCCGCGCCTATGCGGAGGCCGGCGAGGGCGCTTCGGAGACCGTGGCCGGCGAGAAAGGAAATCCGATCCATGAGTGAGAAGAAAGAGGTCCTCCAAGTGGGGATCGACCTGGGCACGTCGAGGAGCTCCATCTCGGCGTCCAACGGGCAGCGTCACGTGGTGGAGAGCTACGTCGGCTGGCCGCTGGACATGGTGGCCCGCAAGGTCCTGAAGAAGCCCGTCCTCGTCGGCCGCGAGGCCCTGGACAACCGCTCCATGCTGGACCTCCACCGCCCGCTCGAGCAGGGCCTGATCAAGGACGGCTCGGAGAAGGACGAGGCCGCCGTGCGCGAGCTGCTCTGGCATCTGCTGTCGCTGGTCGGCGTCGACCGCGAGTCGCGCAACGGCCTCAAGGTCCGCGCTGTGGTCGGCGTGCCGGCCGAGGCGCTGCGGGTCAACAAGCAGCAGGTGCGCAAGGCGCTCCAGGACGCCGTCGACAGTCTGATGATCGTCTCCGAGCCCTTCGCCGTGGCCTATGGTCTGGAAGAGCTGCTGCACACCATGATCATCGACATCGGCGCCTGCACCACCGACATCTGCGTGATGAACGGCCGTCTGCCCACCGAGGAGGATCAGCGCACCCTCACCCAGGCCGGCGACTTCATCGACGACCAGCTCATGCGCCTCACCCGCGAGCGCTACCCGGAGGCCAGGTTCTCCATCCACATGGTGCGCACCTGGAAGGAGGAGGGGAGCTTCGTGGGCACGACCAAGGCGCCGGTCGTGGTCACCGCCCCGGTCAACGGCAAGCCGACCCAGCTCGACATCACCCGCGAGATGCAGCAGGCCTGCGAGAGCATCCTGCCGCCGCTGGTCGAGTCCATGCTCGACCTGCTGTCCCGCGTGCAGCCCGAGTACCAGGAGCGGGTGCGCAACCACGTCGTCCTCTCCGGCGGCACGGGCCTCATCCGCGGCCTGGGGCAACGCCTCGAGCAGGAGTTGCAGGCGGTGGGTGGCGGCAAGGTGAAGGTGGTGAAGGATCCGATCTTCGTCGGCTCGGACGGCGGCCTCTCCATCGCCACGGACGCTCCCGACAACGACTGGGAGCGTCTGTCGGGCTAATGGAGAGAGGGCGCGCCCAGCTTTCTCGCCACGATGCTTCCCAGCCCGTAGGTCAGGAAGGCCCAGACCACCCCGGCGGCCACCGCCAGGGCGGCGCCCCCCCAGGGGGCGCCCGCCGCTGCGGCCAGCTCCGAGACCTTCTTCCCCAAGTCGTCGCCTCGCAGCAGTCCACGAACGGTGGGCCCTGCCCAGGGGGGGAGACGGGTCACCAGGATGGCGCCGATCTCGTAGGCGTCCCCGGTGAGCGACAGGAAGGGCGCCAGGGCGAAGGGGAGCGACGCGCCGAAAGGGAGAGGCCGGCGGGCCGCTGCGAACCGCCGCAGGGCCCAAACCCCCGGGAACAGCGTCAGCACGAATGGCCCCAGGTCGGTCGCCAGGTAGATCAGGTCGCTGCCACGGGTGTCGAACCCCGAGAGACGCCCGGCGTAGTCGCTCGCCGGCACCACGAAGGGGAAGACGTGGGCCAGGAGGGCGCCGCCGTAGACCGCGTCGATCTCCAGGCGGGTCACCCGGCCTCCCGCCGCCCGGCAGGCGGCGGCGTGGAGGAGCTCGTGCAGGGGGACGTAGAGCCACCAGCCGGCCAGGAGACCCAGGGCGGCCAGCGCCAGGCCGCGCGCGCCGGCATCGAGACAGCGATCGAGGCCGCGGACCGTGTCCCGCAAGGGGAGAGCGAAGAGATTCTGACGCATCCCGGGAGGACTTTACATGAACCCTGAAGCGCCGAAGGGTTGGGTTATGCTTGCCGCCAGGAGCCCACACCTCTGGTTCCGCAAGCCAGTTGCTGGTAGTATTGACCCAAGCAAGAACTTAGCAATGGCTGCACATCCTGAAGAGCGACGCATCGCCGGCTTGCTGCGCGAGCTGATCGTCCAGAGCGGTATCCCTCTGGAGTCGGTGGAGAAGCATCTCGGCTGGGAGCCGGGGCGGCTCCGGGACCTGCTCGACGGACGGCTCCGGCTGAGCTTCGAGGACGTGCTCGAGGTCCTCCCGCTGCTGAGCACCACGCCCCCGGATTTTTTCGCCTGGCTGTACGGCTTCGAGCCCGGGGCTTCGGTGCCGGCCAACGGGGGGACGGCGCACAAGCCGGGTCCCGGTGCCGTGGCTCTGGGCCAGCGGGCGCTCGACCGCCGGTTCGACCAGAGCCTGCGCGTGGTCAAGAATGCCATCGCCCGGCGCCGGCTGTGGAAAGAGGAGCGCAGCCGTACCTGAGCCTCTCCCCGGCGGGGGGAGGGACCTCCCGACTGGGGAAAGCTGCTCGTACGAAGGGGGAGAGGGCTCTCCCTGCCGGGGAGAGTCTCCGCCTGGGAAAAAGGATCAGGAAGAGCGCCTGGCGAGGGGCTCGATGCGGGAGCTCAGGGCCCGGATCAGCTCCAGCGCCTGGTACTCCTGGTCCGCGACCTGCTGGAGCTGGAGCAGGGAGGCGATCGTCTTGCGCTCCACCTGGAGGGCCTGGAAGACGGGCAGGGTCGTGGCGACCGTGGCCCTCAGGTCCTCGACCAGGCCGAGCTTGACGTAGACCGAGGCGAGGTCGAGGGAGACGAGCGCCACCTCGTAGATCAGGTTGTCCTCCAGAAAACCCTTGTGCGCCCGCAGCAGGGCCGTCTCCGCCGCCCGCAGGTGCCCCAGGTCGCGCAGCAGTTGGCCCTCCTGCCAGAGAGCCCGCAACAGGATGAGGTTGTCGTCGAGCTCGTGATAGAGGTCCTGGGTCTCGGAGTAGAGCTGCAGCGCCTGATCCGGCCGCCCGAGGTCGATGTAGCAGCGGATGAGGTTGTGGCAGGCGGCCAGCAGGAGGTGGGGGTCCGCGTTGTGGTCGATGAGCGGGATGGCCTGGTTGAGGGTGCGGATGGCGCCCACGGTCTCCCCGGAATAGACGCAGGCGACGGCTTTCTGGACGAGCGTGCTGGCCTGCAGGTGGCGCTCCCCGAGGTCGTGATAGATCTGGCCCGCCTGCTCGCAGAGCTCCACGGCCTCCTCGTAGCGCTCGCGGAAGATGTAGAGCGGCGTGATCTTCTCGAAGAGCCAGGCGCGCAGCGCCGGATCTCCGGTCCCCGCCAGCCGGTGGGCCTGCGCCGTGGCGAACGCCGCCTCGGCCTCCCGCGGCTTGCCGGCGACGCGCAGGGCGTTGCCGTGCTGGCCCCAGGCCCGGGCCCGCAGATCGGCGAGCCGCAGCTCGTTGCCGGCCTGCTCGGGAGAGCAGGCCTCGGCGGCGAGCCGCGCCAGGTCGGAGAGGTGCAACATCTCCTCCGCGTTCCGGTAACGGGCGGCGTGGCTCCGGTCGACGAGCAGGCGAACGAACGGCGGGGAGCCGAAACGGCCCCCCTGCCCGGCCACGAGCCCGGCCTGGCGGTCCGTCTGCGCGGCGAGCAGCTCGGCCATCAAGGCTTCGGCCGGGATTGCCGCCGGTCTCTCCTGGGTCAGCAGGGCGGACACGGCGCGATCCACCGCGGCGAAGGCGCGATCGTAGTCGTAGCTGTTCCGAATCGCGGTCTCCGAAATCTGCTCGCGGAAGGAGTCGCCTTCGCGCGGCGTCAGGAGCCGCAGGCGCTGCTCAGTCCAGCCGAGGGTGCCGAGGCTGACCCGGCAGACCGGGCAGTCGGCCAGCAGGTGACGCAGGATCTGTGGGTTGCGAGTCGAGCCTGCAGGCCGGGGGGTGCTCCGCAGAAACCCCTCGAAATCCTGGGCAGTCGGATGATGATCGACCATGGGGACACCTCCCGGTGACAGAACAAATCAAAAGACGAGAGAGACCTGCCACCTCGACTCTACTCTGCTTCCTAACTCCCGATGCATGGCAGACCGCCCTGAGGGTCGATGCACGATCCTCCCGGTCTGTTGGTGCCGGGCGGGGGGGGAGGAGGGAGCTCCTCCTTCTCCCGGAGGCTTGCCGGCGCTCCGGGGGAAGCGTGACCGCTCCCATGACGGGAGAAGCCGCCCTGGAGCCAGTCGAACGCGGCGCTCAGCCAGCTCTCCGGACCCCCGATCGTGGGATGCGGACTGTTCAGCCCGCGGGCGCCGGCCGCCATCGGTAGCACGAGAAGGATCGAAAGTGCGGCAACAGGGACAATGAGGGAACGAGACTTGCGATACATGGCCATCTTTCCTCCCAATCAGCGAGCTCCCGGCAGGACGAAAGGCCCTGCCTCTCGCGAATTTTCGACCTTCAACATATGTCTCTCTATAGAGGATGGTGTTCAGGGCCGGACAAACGTGACAAGGCCTGATGCCAGGAAAAGAGACGTCGAAGCGGAGCGGTCGAGAGGAGGTGGAGACGAGGGCGCACACTGGCGGCAAAGGGGTGCGAGGCCGGCGGCTGCACGCCGGCCGGCCTCGCGGTCAAGCCTATCGAAGCAGTCTCCGCTGGGAGAACGGCTCGATACGCGCATTAAGGAAACGAATGAGGTCCAAGGCCTCCTCTTCCTGGTGTGCAACCTGCTGAAGCTGGAGCAACGACGCGAGGCCGTCGCGGTCTACGCCCAAGGAACGGAAGATGGGCACCGTCGCCGTAACCGTCTGCTTCAGGTCCTCAGTGGACTTGAGCTTCACGTAGAGGGCAGCCAGATCGAGACAGACGACGGCGACCTCGTAGATGAGCCCCCTTTCCATGAAGCCGGAGCGAGCACGGATGAGGGTCGTCTCGGCCGCCCGCAGATGGCCGAGGTCGCGCAGGAGCTGCCCCTCCTGCCAGCCGGCTCGGAGCTGGATGAGGCTGTCGCTGAACTCCTTGTACAGGTCCCGGGTTTCGGAGTAGATCGACAGCGCCTGCTCGGGCCGGTCGAGGTCGATGTAGCAGCGGACCAGGTTGTGGCAGGCGGCGAGGAGGAGATGCGGATCTTCCTCGTGGTCGATGAGCGGAATGGCGCGGTTCAGGAGCTGGACCGCGCTCTCCGGGTCCCCGGCGTAGAGCGAAGCGATGGCCTGTTGCACCAGGGTTCTCGCCAGCGCGTGGCTCTCTCCGAGCTGGCGGTAGATCTCCACCGCCTCCTCGAGGCTGGCGATGGCGGCGTCGAAACGCCGCTGGAACGTGTGCAGCGATGCGACCTGCTCCGCGAGCTTGGCATGCAGGGCGGGTTCTCCCGTTCCTGCCTCGAGGTAGCCCTGAGCCGTGATCATCGCCTCCGAGGCCTCCCGCAGCCGGCCGGCCACGCGCAGCGCGTTGCCGTACTGGCCCCAGGCCCGCGCCCTCAGGTCCGCGGTCTTGGCGGCATTGCCCAGTGCCTCGGGCGAGCAGCGGGTCGCGATGCTGCGGGCCACGGTCGCCCAGTGCAGCATGGCGCCGGGGTCCGAGTAGCGGTCCTCGTGGCTGCGCTCGATCAGCCAGTGGACCAGACGGGGGCTGGCGAACCGTTCGTCCTCCTCCACCAGCGCGGCTCGCCGGTCGGGGGCCGTCCGGTCCAGCTCCTCCAGGAGCTGGCCGGGCGGGATCGCCGGCTGCGGAGTCGCGCTGAGGAGGTCGGAGACGGACCGGTCAGCCCTCGCGAAGGCGTTCATATAGTTGAAGCCGTCGGCGGCCTGGGGCTCGGTCTGCCCGTTCTGGGCGCCAGGGAGGTAGACCAGCCGCTCCAGCCTGCGGGCCGGCCACCCCATCGCCTGAAGCTGGCCACGGCAGGCCGGACACTCGGCCAGGAGGTGGCGCAGGATCTTGGCGTTCCGTGTGGCGTGACCCGGTCGAGAGGCGTCCTGCAGGAAGCCGGTGAAATCCTCGACAGTCGGATGATCTTCGAACATGGTCCGTACCTCCCTAGCACATGAAAGAGCAGCTCAAATCAACTGCGAGCCCCAGACCGTTGCGGTTTGCGCGGCCGGAGCTAGTGGCCGCAGTAGACCCCGTTGGGGCCGATGATGAAGTGGCCGGGGAGGCCGTTGGGATCGATGCACGACCCCGTCATCGGGACGATCCCGCCGCCGCCAATGCCGGTTACGCCACCGATCGGAGGCAGCGCGGTGCTGTTGGCCGCGGCCGAATGGAAGCTGGCCGGCGGCGGCGTGACCCCGGCGAGGCGGGTCAGCCAGGTCACCGCAGCCCCCAGCCAGCTCCCTCCCAGGGAATGGATAGCCGGCTGGGGCCCTTCGAACGACCGGGCCTGTGCGGCGGGAACGGTGACGATGAGTAAGACGAAGGCCACCACGACGACGGTGAAGGTACGGGTCAGGCGCATGATTCTCTCCTCTCAAAAGATCGAGTTTCATATCAGTGTGGGTTTGGCGGATTCGCCGGCGCCCACGATCGCCAACATCAGCTTTCAGAACCGGTTCAATGTTTAGGTGTGACGTGGCGTGCGAAGCGTGACAGGGAGGTGACGCGGAGACGTCTAGATCGGACTCGTAGCGGCCTCCCGGACCTGCCGCTGCTGGCGGAACGTGGCCCGGGGATCGCGGGCCGAGGCCTTGCCGGCATGGAAGACCGCGAAGCGGAGGGCGAGCGCCCCGGCCGTGCCCAGGAGCCCGCCCGCTGCCCGCTTCGCCCGTCCGCGGCCGGGGAGGAGGGAGAGGACGAGGCTGGCACCGGTGAGCGCCCGGGCGGCCCTCCACAACGTCCCCGGGACCCCCTCGCGCAGAGGGCGCCCCACCGGCTCGATCCGGCCCGCCTCGTGCTCGACCACCGCCATCGCGGCGAGGTCCACCACCTTGCCCAGGATGCCGAAGCGCTCGACGACTTTCACCTCCCGGGGTGCGAGGTTCACAGGCAGGAGCCCGAAGAGCGAGGCCACTCCTGAGACCGCGCTGCCGATGAAGAGGTGGGGGAGGCTGCGCCGCGTCGCCTTCCACACCGGCACGGCCGTGTTGCCGAGGAGCACCGCCGTGTAGCCCGCGAGCGGCATGCCCAGCAATCCCCCCACGGCCCCGGCGAAGTGCCCCAGCCGGCCGAGCCGGCCCCGGTGCTCCGAAAGGAGGGCCGAGCCCATCGTCGCCGAGGCCGCCCCGGCCAGCACCCACGAGCCGAGGCTCATGGCCGAGGTCGGGCGGATCACCCGCAGCATGTTGAGGAAGCGCTCCGGCCGTCCCAGGTCGCGGATCAGCAGCGCCGCGCCGGCCGCGCCGCCCACGGCCGCCACCCACCGGCACGTCCTGACCAGGCCGTGGAGCTCGTCGCCCGCCAGGCCTTGAGCCGTGGCGGCCAGCACCGCCGCCGCTCCGGCCGTGCCGCCGGCGTAGAAGTAGAGGGGGACGGCCCAGATCCACACCGGCTCCTTGAGCACCGGCCGCTCGTAGTAGGTGGGCTCGTCCGCCGGGAACGAATGGGAGGGGAGGTCGCGCCAGACGAAGGTCCGCGAAGGGAAGGCCTCGGCCGTGGTGTCGACCCGCTGCTGTGCGCCCTCGCCGGCCAGCAGGCCGAGCGTGGGGGCGACGTAGCGGCCGTCCTGGTCTTCTGTCATCCGTCCCCTCCTCTCGCCGTCAGCACCGCTCCCACCGCCGCCGCGGCCATCCCCAGGACGGCGAAGGCCATGGAGGTCCACGCCGGTTTCGCCTCCTTGGCCGGGGCCACCGGGTCCGGCGGCAGGTTGTAGACCTCCGGCTTGTCCACCAGCAGGAAGAAGGCGTTCAGCCCCTCGGTCCCGGGCTGGCCGGCCTCGTCGGCGCCATAGAGATACGCCGCGGTCACGCCGTGGCGGTGAAGGCGCTCGAGGCGGCCCCGGGCCCGGTCCTTGAGCTCGTCGAGGTCACCGAACTGGATCGAGTCCGTGGGGCAGGCCTTGGCACAGGCTGGCTCCATCCCCCCCTTGAGCCGGTCGTAGCACAGGGTGCACTTCCAGGCCCGGCCGTCATCTTCCCTCCTGTCGATCACGCCGAAGGGGCAGGAGACCACACAGTAGCCGCAGCCGTTGCAGACGTCCGGCTGCACGTAGACGGAATCGAATTCGGTGCGGATGATGGCCCCCGTGGGACAGGCCTCCAGGCACCCCGCCCGCTGGCAGTGCTTGCAGACGTCGGACTGGAGGAGCCAGGAGAAATTTCCCAACCCCGTCTCCTGGCCGGTGAGCGGCACCGGCCGCTCGATGAAGGAGACGTGCCGCCAGGTGGAGGCGCCGAGCGCGGCGGTGTTGTCGTAGGACATGCCGGTGAAGAGGAGGCCGTCGTCCGGGAGCTGGTTCCACTCCTTGCACGCCACCTCGCAGGCCTTGCAGCCGATGCAGATCGTCGTATCGGTGAAGAAGCCGGCGGCCATGCTCAATCCCCTTCCTGCGTCCGCGATTCGGAGATGCCGTGAGGCCCCACGGGCTTGTGCCCCACGACGGGCAGGTCCCGCTCGTGGCCGCCGGAGCTCAAGGGAGGCACCAGCGGACCGCTGGTCACCACCCGCCGGCCGCGGCTGCGGCGGCCGGCCGCGATGGCGCCGGTCAGCGCCTTGGACTCCTGGATGGAGACGTTGGGATCCGCCACGAAGGCGATGAGCTCGTTGGCGGCGTCGCCCCGCACCCGGCCCTTCGAGCCCCAATGGTAGGGGAGGCCGATCTGCTGGATCGTCCGGCCCTTGATCCGGAGCGGCGGGATGCGCTCCGTCACCAGCACACGGGCCTCGATCTCGCCGCGGGCCGTGGTGATCGTGGCCCAGCCGCCGTTGGTGAGCCCCTTCTCCCGGGCGAGCTCCGGCGAGACCTCGCAGAACATCTCCGGCTGCAGCTCCGAGAGCCACGTCAGCCAGCGCGACATGCCCCCCGCCGTGTGGTGCTCGGTCAGCCGGTAGGTGGTGATCAGGCAGGGGAAGCGCGGATCGTCCCAGGGCCGGTGGTAGGGGTTGTCCCGCCGCAGCCACTCCATCCGCCCCGGGTTGCACTGCTGGCCGTAGAGGAGGTTTTCGATGATCCCCTCCTGAGGCTCGTAGTGAGTGGGGAGAGGGCCGTCCGCCAGGCCGCTGGGGGCGTAGAGCCAGCCCAGGCCGTCGCCCTGCATGACGAACGGATTGTCGCCGGCCAGGGTGTCGATCCCCCTGGCGTCTTTTCCCGGGCGGTACGACGGCGGCCGGTCGGCGATGAAGTCGGGCGTGTCGTGACCCGTCCAGTGCTGCTTCTCCTCGTCCCACCAGACGTAGCGCTTGCGCTCGGACCACGGCCTGCCTTCGGGGTCCGCGGAGGCGCGGTTGTAGAGCATGTGCCGGTTGGCCGGCCACGCCCACCCCCATTCGAGGGCCACCCACGGCTGCTCGCGCCCGGGCTTGCGCCGGGCCGTCTGGTTCACCCCGTCCTTGTAGCTCCCGGAGTAGATCCAGCAGCCGCAGGCCGTCGAGCCGTCGTCCTCGAGATCGGTGAACTGGCCCACCGGCCGCCGGTCCGCCACCCGGAAGCCATTGATCTCGTGGAGCACCGCTTCGGCCGACGGCTCTTCGCTCTCGCCGGATACGGGGTAGTCCCAGGTCAGCGCGAGGAGACCCTGGTCCCGGGGATCCGCCGAGCCGGCGCAGAGCTCCTTCAGGCGGCGGCCCAGGTGATAGGTGAAGTGCAGCTCGCTGCGGCAGTCGCCCGGCGGCTCGACCGCCTTGTGGTGCCATTGCAGCAGGCGCTGGGTGTTGGTGAACGAGCCGTCCTTCTCCGTGTGAGTGGCCGCCGGAAAGAAGAAGACCTCGGTCGGGACGTCCTCCGGCCGCACCTCGCCGCGCTCGATCTCCGGCGCGTCGCGCCAGAAGTCGGCCGACTCCGTCACCGCGAAATCGCGCACCACCAGCCAGTCGAGCTTGCGCATCGCCGCCCGGTGGAGGGCGCCGTGCATCGAGCCCACCGTGGGGTTCTCGCCCATGAGGAAGTAGCCCTTCACCTCGCCGTCGACCATGGCGGAGACCGTCGTCATATGGGAGTGGTCGCCCGAGAGGCGGGGGAGGGTGTCGTACAGCCAGCCATTCTCCTTCGTGGCGGCCGGCCCGAACCAGGCTTTGAGCAGGGAGACGGCGTACTTGGGGAACTCGCTCCACCAGCCGGAGGGCGAATCGTTGAGCTTCACGTACTGCTCGAAGCTCGTGTCGTGCTTGTCCTTCGGCATGGGGAGGTAGCCCGGCAGGATGTCGTAGAGGGTCGGGATGTCCGTCGAGCCCTGAATGGAGGCGTGGCCGCGCAACGCCATGATGCCGCCCCCCGGCCGGCCGATGTTGCCCAGCAGGAGCTGGAGGATGGACGCGCTGCGGATGTACTGCACCCCCGTCGAGTGCTGGGTCCACCCCACGGCGTAGCAGAAGGCGGTCGTGCGCTCCCGTCCCGAATTGGCGCAGACGGCCTCGGCTACCTGGAGGAAGAGCTGCTTCGGCACGCCGCAGACCTCCTCCACCAGCTCCGGCGTGTAGCGGGAGAAGTGGCGCTTCACGATCTGGAAGACGCATCGCGGATGCTGGAGGGTGTAGTCGAAGCGCTCGGCGCCGCTCTGGGTGCCCCGCTGCGAGAAGGGCTCACCGGTGAACTGCTCCCGGTTGCCGGCGGCGGGGCCGACGCCCGTCCCCTCGTAGGCCCAGGAGGCGGGATCATACTGGCCGTCCTTCTCGTTCCAGCCGGAGAACAGGCCGTCCAGGTCCTCTGTATCCTTGAAGTCCTCACCGACCAGCGCCGGCGCGTTGGTGTAGTGGAGGACGTACTCCCGGAACCAGCGCTCGCCTTCGATCACGTAGCGGATGATCCCACCCAGGAACGCGATGTCGCTCCCGGCGCGGATGGGCACGTGGAGGTCCGCCACGGCGCTGGTGCGGGTGAAGCGGGGATCGACGTGAATGATCTTCGCTCCCCGGCTCTTCGCCGCCATCACCCAGCGGAAGCCCACGGGGTGGCACTCGGCCATGTTGGACCCCTGGATGACGATGCAGTCCGCGTGCTGCAGGTCCTGCAGGAAGGTCGTGGCGCCGCCGCGGCCGAACGAGGTCCCCAGACTGGGGACCGTGGAGCTGTGTCATATCCGGGCCTGGTTCTCGACCTGGACGATGCCCAGCGCCGTGAACAGCTTCTTGAGGAGGTAGTTCTCCTCGTTGTCCAGCGTCGCGCCGCCGAGATGGGCGATGCCCAGCGTGCGGTGGACGCGGTGCCCGGCCTTCGTGGTCTCCTCCCAGGTCTCCTCCCGCGTCCGCTTCACCCGTTGCGCCACCTGCTCCAGGGCCCAGTCGAGGGGCACCTCCTCCCAGGCCAGGCCGTGCGGCCGGCGGTAGAGCACTTTCTGCACCCGGTGCGAGCCGGTGACGAGCTGGAACGTGGCCGCTCCCTTGGGACAGAGGCAGCCTTCGGAGATGGGGGAGCCGGGATCGCCCTCGATATCCAGGATCTTCTCGTCCTTGACGTAGACGAGCTGGCCGCAGCCCACCGCGCAGTAGGGGCAGACGGACTGGACCACCCGGTCGGCCTCCTCGGTCCGCGGCCGGAGCTGCTCGCTGCGAGGAGACCGGGCGGTCTCTCCGCTGGCGTGGACGTCGCCTTTGCGGATCTGCTGGAGGACCGGCCAGCGTGACAAGGAGCCAAGGAAACCCATCCGCACCTCCCGGCCCGGCGGGACGCCTCCGGGCACCCGCGTTCTCCTGCAAATCCGAGGCCCTCACCACCCAGCCCTCTTCATCCGGGCAGAGGCCTCCGCATCCTCGTCCCCGCGAGCTCCGATTCGCATGCCACAATCCAAATGGACCCAGCCCGGTGGACGCTCCCCCCATCTCGTGGGAGAATACGCGCGACGTCCCGCCCGGGCGCTGCCGGCCCCGGCTTCCAATCCCTCAAATCCTGAAGAGAGGAGACCATATGGCTGAGACCACCGTTGCGGAACCGACCACCGCCCAGCGCACCCTCGTTCACTACGAGGTGAAGGATGGAGTGGCGTACCTGACCCTCGACGATCCGCCGGCGAACACCTACACCCACGAGATGATGCGCCAGCTCGACGAGGCCATCCTCACGGCGCGCTTCGCGAAGGACGTCTATGTCATCGTCGTGCGCGGCGAGGGCGACAAGTTCTTCTGCGCCGGCGCCAACATCAACATGCTGAAGTCGTCCGATCCCTACTTCAAATATTACTTCTGCCTGCACGCCAACGAGACGCTGAACCGCCTGGAGCAGACGCCCAAGCTGGTGATCGCGGCCCTCGAGGGCCACACGGTGGGCGGCGGCCTCGAGATCGCCATGGCGGCGGACGTGCTGATCGCCAGGAAGGGCTCCGGCAAGGTCGGCCTGCCCGAGGTCACCCTCGGCGTGCTCCCCGGCACCGGCGGCACCCAGCGCCTCGCCCGCCGCGTCGGCAAGAGCCAGTCCATCGAGCTGATGGTCACCGGCCGGCTGATCGACTTCGAGGAGGCGCAGCGCATCGGCATCGTCAACCACATCTTCGAGGGCGACAACTTCGCCGGCCAGGTCCACGACTACGCCCGGCAGTTCTGCCCGCCGAACAAGGCGGCCAAGGCGGTCGGCCGCATCAAGCGGTCGGTGCAGTCCGGCGCCGAGGTGCCGTTCGAGAGCGGCCTCGCCATCGAGCGCGAGCTCCAGCAGCAGCTCTTCGAGAGCCCGGACGCCAAGGAGGGGCTCGACGCCTACGTCAACAAGCGCAAGCCCGATTTCCGGGGCTGGTGATGCCGGAGAAGCGCGACACCGACATCGTCCTCGCCGCCCCCGTGCGCACCCCGATCGGCAGGTTCGGCGGCGTCCTTGCGCCGCTGACGGCGGCGGACCTCGGCACGGCGGCGGCAAAGGCGGTCCTGGAGCGGGCGGAGCTGGAGCCGGATTGCCTCGATCAGGTGATCTTCGGCCATGCCCGCCAGGCCGGCGGCGGCCCCAACACGGCGCGCCAGATCGCCTTCCGCTCCGGCGTGCCCGTGGACCGGCCGGCCTACACCGTCAACCAGGCCTGCGGCTCGGGCCTCCAGGCCGTGATCTCGGCGGCCCGCGCCATCCTCCTCGGCGAGGCGAAGATGGTCCTCGCGGGGGGTACCGAGAGCATGTCCAACACTCCCTACCTCCTCCCCCGCGCCCGCTGGGGCTACCGGCTGGGCCATGCCGAGATCGTCGACGGCATGTACCAGGACGGCTTCAACGATCCGCTGTCGCAGCTCGTCATGGGCGAGACGGCCGAGGAGCTGGCCGCGGAGGCGGGGATCGACCGCGCGGCCTCGGACGCCTGGGCCGTCGAGAGCCAGAACCGCAGCGAGCGGGCTCGCGCCACCGGCCGCTTCGCCTCCGAGATCGTGCCGGTCACCGTCCCCGGCAAGAAGGGGGAGGTGAAGGTCGACACGGACGAGCACCCTCGCGAGGGCGTCACCCTGGAGTCGCTCGCCAGGCTCGCTCCCGTCTTTCGCCAGGGCGGCCGGGTGACGGCGGGCAACGCCTCGGGGATCACGGACGGCGCGGCGGCGATGGTGGTGGCCTCGCGCCGGGCGGCCGCCGAGCTGGGGCTGCCCGTCGCGGCACGCCTGGTGGGCTGGGAGGTGGTGGGGGTCGAGCCGCGGATCATGGGGATCGGCCCGGTGCCGGCGGTCCAGCGCCTGCTCGCCAAGACGGGTCTGGACACCGGCGCCATCGACGAGGTGGAGCTCAACGAAGCCTTCGCCTGCCAGGTGCTCGCCTGCCTCAAGGACCTCGACTTCCCCCACGCGGCCGTGAACCCGGACGGCGGTGCCATCTCCCTCGGCCATCCCATCGGCGCCACCGGCGCCCGTATCCTCGTCACCCTGCTCCACGGCCTGGAGGCGCGGGGCGGCCAGCGGGGGATCGCCACCCTCTGCGTCTCCGGCGGCATGGGCCTCGCGGCCCTCGTCGAGCGGGAGGCGGCATGAACCGTCGGGTCCTCGTCTCCACGGCCTCGGACGAGAAGGCCGCGCCCTATGTCGAAGCCCTGCGGAGCGTGGGCGTGCCCGACGAGCGGATCGTCGTCGTGACGCCTGCCGAAGCCGAGGCCGTCCGGGACCTCGTTTCCGGAGCCTCCGCCCTGGTGCTCTGCGGCGGAGCGGACGTGGCGCCCGCGCGCTACGGCGAGGCGCTGCTCCCCGACGCCAATGTCGAGCTCGTCCCCGACCGCGACGCCCTGGAGTGGGCCCTGCTCGACGCCGCCCGCGCCGGGCGCCTTCCCGTCTGGGGAGTCTGCCGCGGCTTCCAGGTGCTCAACGTCTATCTCGGCGGCACCCTCTGGCAGGACCTGCCCACCCAGCATCCCAGCGATGTCCGCCACGCCGTCTCCGAGACGCCGGACACCCTCGCCCATACCGTCCAGGTGGTGGCGCCCGGCGCGCCCATCGGCGAGCTGCTGTCGCGCGAGGTGCCGCGGGTCAACAGCCGCCACCACCAGACCCTCAAGCGGGTGGCGGCGGGCTTCGTCCCCGTGGCCTTCTCGCCGGACGGGCTGGTCGAGGCCTCCTTCCTCGACCGGCCGGACTGGTGGGTGCGGGGCGTCCAGTGGCACCCCGAGAACCTCGTGGCCCTCCCCCAGCAGCGCGCCCTCTGGGACGACTTCGTCCGCACCGCCGGCCTCGCACCCGCCCTCACCCCATGAGCGAGCCGCCGATCCTCCTCGCCAGGGCGGAACGGACGGCGACCCTCACCCTCAACCGGCCGCCACTCAACATCCTCGACATCCCCACGATCGACCGGCTGGGCGAGGTCGTGGGCGAGCTGGCCGCGGACCCGGACCTCCAGATCGTCGTCGTCCGCGGCGCCGGCCACCGCGCCTTCTCCGCCGGCGTCGCCGTCCAGGACCACACGCCGGACAGAGTGACCGCCATGCTCGAGTCGCTGCACGGGACGATCCGCCGGCTGCGGGACCTCGACGCGGTCACCGTCGCCGCCGTCCACGGCCACTGCCTGGGGGGAGGAATGGAGCTGGCCCTCGCCTGCGACCTCCTGATCGCCGACGACGGCGCCCGTTTCGGCCAACCGGAGATCGAGCTCGGCTGCTTCGCGCCGGTCGCCTCGGCCCTGCTGCCCTCGCGGATCGGCCCCGGCCGCACCCTCGACCTGCTGCTCACCGGCCGCACCCTCGACTGCGAGGAAGCCGAACGGCTGGGTCTCGTCAACCGGCGGGTCCCCGCGGGCCGGCTGGACGCGACCGTCGTCGCCCTCGTCGCCGATATCACCGCTCGCAGTGCCCCCGTGACACGCCTGACCAAGAGAGCCGTCCGCGCCGGCCGGGACCTCCCCTTCGAGCAGGCCGTGGCCGAGACCGAGCGTATCTATAAGGAAGAGCTTCTCCCCCTGGAGGATCTGGAGGAGGGGGCCGCGGCCTTCCTGGAGAAGCGGCGGCCGGTGTGGCGGCACCGGTAGGGGGAGCCCGCCTCATGTTAGGATTTGCTCTGGCTGCCCTGCGGTCGCCCGGAAGGAGGTCCAGCGATGCAAACCCACAGGATGCGCGTAGTGGTTCCGGAAAATCACCGGGCGCTGGTCGAGTTCCCGGAGACGATTCGCTCCGGCCCGGTGGAGCTCATCGTGATCGTGCCGCCGGAGAACGGTGAGAAGGAAGGCTCTCCCGAAGGACGGGGCCGAATGGCGGCGCTGGCCGGCGATCTCGCCAAGGATCCGCGGCGGTTTCGTGAGCTCTCTCCTGAAGAGCGCAGCGCTCGTCTCGAAAAGGTCATGGGAGTAGGCCGCGGGTTGCTGTCGACGAGCGAAGAATTCGCCCGACAGAAGGTCGAGGAGATCGAGAGCGAGGACCGTAAGCTTGCCCGATGACGGCCTCGATGTCCTCGACTCGTGCGCCGTTATCGCGTTTCTGCAACGCGAACCCGGCGCCGAAGTCCTGGCGGAAATCCTGAAAAATCCGCGAAATCGCTGCCTCATCCATACCCTCAACGTCTGCGAGGTCTACTACGACATCTACCGCCGTGACGGCGAAAAGGATGCCTCCGCTCTCGAAGAGATTCTGGTGACCACTGGCATCGAGTTGGTGGAGACGGTTCCCTCCCTTCTCTGGCGGACCGCCGGAAAGCTCAAAGCTGAGTGGCGACGTGTATCGCTGGCCGATTGTTTCGCCCTCGCCCTCGCGCTTTCGGAGAATGGCACCGTCCTCAGCACCGATCACCACGAGCTTGACCGAATCGCAGAAGCAGCCATCTATCCGATCCGTTTCATCAGATGAGCGCCTGAGCGCCCAGCCCTTACGCCAGCCCGCGAAGTCAGGGCTTCGCCGCCGCCTGCTGCGCCGCGATGGCCTTCAGCCGGTTGCGGACCGCCTCGAGGCGAGCCTCGGCATCCGGTACGGACATGACCACCTTCTCCATGTGGCTCATCGCGGTCGGAGCCTTGAGGAGCTGACGAAGCTCAGCCAGGTGAGGCTGTACCTTCGAGAAGGTGCCGAAGAGCTCCCCGTTGGCGTCGAGGAACATCTGGCGGTCGATGGCGTCGTGATTGACCAGGGAGCAGGCCATGTCCCAGTAGCCGGTCACCATGCGGAACATGCGGTTCTGGTCCGGAGACAGGGCTAGGATCTCGGCTCCGGAGCTCGGATTGAACTCGCGGACGAACCAGGCGCGCGCCTCGCGCAGGACCGGCTCGCGCCGCATTTCGAAGATCTTGAGGATCAGTTGGGCGCTCTCATAAGGGGTGCTCATGCGGGGGAGTCTATCGCAAGCCGCCGCAATGGCCAGAGGGATAGCTCCCGCTCCGAGTCAGTCGGAGGCGGAGGCTTCGCCGGTGTTGGCGGGCTCTTCGCCGGTGGCGGCGAAAGCCTCGCCGGTCTTCTGAGAGGCGCTGCCGAGATCGGCGGAGGGCTCGCCGACGCCGGTGAGCTCCCCGCCAACGTTGGCGAAGCGTTCGCCGCTGCCGGCGGGCTCCTCGCCGCTGCCGGCCGACGCATCTTGAGGATCGGCGGCGGTCTCGCCGGAACTGGCGGCGGCTTCGCCCGGACCGGCGGCGGTCTCGCCAGCGACGGCGGCGGCTTCGCCGGGACTGGCGGCGGCTTCGCCAGCGCCGGCGGACGGTTCGCCGACAGGGGCGGATGAACGCCGAACGCGGGTCGTTGCTCCGCCTGGCCTTGCGCCTATACTCCCACAGACCTACATCCTGGAGGAGGAGAACCGATGAGAATCCATCGCTCGAACGTCCCCGCATCTCCCTCGCTCCCACGGCTCGCCGCGCGGCTGCTGCTCTGCTCGCTGCTCCTGGCTGCCCTCGTTCCGGCCGGCGCCCAGGCGGACCCGGGCGGGTTGCGGTGCTCCGACGTCTCGTTCCCCGTCACCCTCGCCGACGGCGACGCCACGGTCTACCACGTGTTCGGCGTCCTCTGCGCCCGTGGCAGCATCCACGACAAGACGATCCAGATCGCGCTCCACGGCGCGACGTACAGCCACCTGTACTGGGACTGGCCCTATCAGCCCGAGATCTACTCGTACGTGCGCAAGGCCACGGCGGCGGGCTACGCGGTGCTCAACCTCGACCGCATCGGCATCGGGCGCAGCGATCATCCGCCGGCGGACGCGGTCACCATCGACGCCAATGCCCACGTCGTCCATCAGATCGTGCAGGCCCTGCGCGCGGGGGACCGGGTGGTGCCCGGCTTCGGCCGCATCCGCGCCGAGCGGGTGGCGCTCGTGGGCCACTCTCTGGGCTCGGTGATCGCGATTGCCGAAGCGGCGACCTACGGCGACGTGGACGGCGTGGCCCTGACCGGGGTGTCGCACACGGTGACCGCCCACCTGGGCGACGTGAGCTTCTATCCGGCGAACCTCGATCCGCGCTTCGCCGGGCGGAACATCCCGGACAATTACTTCACCACCGTCCCGGGGACCCGCGGCGTCTTCTACAAAGCGCCGTTCTTCGATACCCAGGTCCTGGCCGTCGACGAGCAGAACAAGGAGACCGTCACCCTCGCCGAGCTCAACACGGCGGTCGCCGCTCTCTCCCTGACGAGCGCGATCCACGTGCCGGTGCTCGAGGCGGTGGGCGATTTCGACCTCGCGTTCTGCAACGAGCCCTCCTGCACGGCTTCCGGCAGCCTCGCCGCCGAGGCGGGCTTCTTCGCGCCGGACGCGTGCCTGGAGACGAAGATCATCCCGCTCTCCGGGCACGACGTAAACCTGCACTTCGTGGCCCCGCTCACCTTCTCCACTCTCCTCGACTGGATGGACCGGCGGGTGGGCCGCAATCCGGAGGCGCCGCCGCCGAGCCCCTGCCGGCCGTAGAGGGAGGCTGCCGACTTCTGGCCCTCAAAGTTGCATAGCCCCTATGAACCCGGTTCCCATGGAGCAGGAATGGGACCGCTCTAAAGGAGACTGCGATGAAGAAGAGACTTCAGAAGCTGACCCTGAACCGCGAAACGCTGCGCTATCTGGAGAGCAATAAACTGGGAACGGTCGCGGGCGCCAATACGCTGTTCGCGAACTGTAGCGACAACTGTACCAGCGACTGTAGCGGCCCCAATGCCTGCATGTCGAACTACATTTCCGGCTGCAACGACTGCCCATCCTGGGATGACGCTCTCTGCTCGTAGCCTGCTATACAGCAACCTGCGTCTGAGTCGTCAGCCTCCCGACCGGGATCGAGAGATCCGAGACCGCCCTGCGGTCTCGGATCGCCGGCTCGTGCTCTCTTCAGCAGCCTCTCCGGTATGATCCCCGACTTGGAGTCCGAGCCCAGGGGAGAGTCCCGATCGACGCTCGGCCCGCACCTATCCTGGAGGAGAGGAGAGATCCATGCCTGAGACCATCCTGGTGGAGCGCGCCGGGCGCGTCGCCATCCTGACCATCAACCGGCCGGACAAGCTGAACGCCCTCAACCAGCAGGTGCGCGACGAGATGCTGGAGATCCTGGCCGGCATCGAGCACGACGACGGCGTGGGGGTGGTGGTGATCACCGGCGCCGGCGAGAAGTCGTTCATCGCCGGCGCGGACATCGGCGAGTTCGCCGGCCGCACGCCCTTCGACCAGCGCCACGCCATGCGCAGCCCACGCGTCTTCGACATCATGGCGAGTTTCCCCAAGCCGGTCATTGCCATGATCAACGGCTTCTGCCTGGGCGGCGGCTGCGAGCTGGCCATGTCGTGCGACATCCGCATCGCCTCCGACAAGGCCCGCTTCGGCCAGCCGGAGATCAACCTCGGCCTCATCCCGGGCGGCGGCGGCACCCAGCGCCTGCCCCGCCTCGTGGGGACCGGCCATGCCATGCGGCTGATCCTCACCGGCGACATGATCCAGGCCGCCGAAGCCAAGGAGATCGGCCTGGTGGAGATCGTCGTCCCGGCGGAGGAGCTGCGGGCGAAGACACTGGAACTGGCCAACAAGATCGCCTCCAAGAGCCCGCTCACCCTCAAGGTGGCCAAGGAGGCGTTGCGAGCCAGCGAGCGGCTGCCGATCGAGGATGGCATCACCTACGAGCGCGACCTCTTCTGCCTCTGTTTCTCCTCCGCCGACAAGGAGGAGGGCGTCAAGGCGTTCCTGGACAAGCGGCCGGCCGAATGGAAGGGACGGTGACGAGATGACTACGACGAACGCAACGACCGCGACGGCTCCCCACGCGGACCTGCTGGCCCTGCGCTCCGAGTTCCCCATCCTGGAGCACACGACCTACCTGATCAACAACTCGCTCGGGGCCATGCCGCGCGGCGTCCACGACGAGATGGCGACCTACGTCCGCGAGTGGGAGACGCGGGGGGTGCGCGCCTGGAGCGAAGGGTGGTGGGAGATGTCGGCCGTCACCGGCGACCTGCTGTGCCCGCTCCTGGGGGTGAAGCCCGGCGCCGTCTCCATGCATCAGAACGTCGCCGTGGCCGCGGCCATCTTCCTGTCGGCCATCGATTATCCAGCGGCGCGCAACCGCATCGTCTACACCGAGCTGAACTTCCCCAACGTCATGTACCTGATGGAGGGGGAGAGGCGCAAGGGCGCGGAGATCGTGACCGTCTCCTCCGACGACGGCATCGGCGTCCCCACCGAGCGGCTGCTGGCGGCCATCGACGAGCGGACGCGTCTGGTGCCGATCTCCCACACGCTCTTCCGCAGCGCCTACGTGCAGGACGCGCAGGCGATCGCCCGCCGTTGCCGCGAGGTGGGGGCCCTCCTGCTGCTGGACGTCTACCAGTCGGCCGGCGCGGTGCCGCTGGAGCTGGAGGCCTGGGGGGTGCACGCGGCCATGGGCGGCTCGGTCAAGTGGCTGTGCGGCGGCCCGGGCGCCGGCTTCCTCTGGGTGAACCCGGAGATCGCGGACACCCTTGAGCCCTCCTTCATCGGCTGGCAGGCGGACGACGAGCCCTTCGCCTTCCGGCCGGGCCCGATCCACCTGCGCTCCGAGCCCGCCTGGCGGTTCCTGACCGGCACGCCGAACGTCCCCGCCCTCTACTCCTGCCGCGCGGGCTACAAGATCGTGGCCGGCGTGGGGACGAAAAAGATCCGCGAGCGCTCCCTCGCCCTCACCCAGCACCTGATGGACGCCGCCACCGAAGCCGGCTTCGAGCTGCGCACCCCGCGCGACCCGCAGCACCGGGGAGGCACCGTCTCCGTCTGGCACCCCGAAGCCGAGCGCCTCTGCCACGAGCTGATCGACCGCCAGATCATGTGCGACTACAGGCCGCGGGCGGGCATCCGGCTCTCACCGCATTTCTACAACACGGAGGCGGAGCTGGATCATGCGGTGGCGGTGTTGAGGGAGCTGGCGAGGCGGTAGAGAGTCTCCGGGAGGCCGAGCACCCACGGAGCGCAGGTGTCCTTGAGCCCCTCGGAGCGCATCAGGCGGTCGCAGCTCCCCGTTCCTCTTCGTCAGACAGGAACACCGCTGGCGGACGATCTGATTCGAGTTGCAGGTGACCTCATCCGAGTTGCGGGTCACCTCATTCGAGTTGGCAATCTCTCCAACCGAGTTGCCGGTGACCCCATCCGAGTTGGAGAGGTACTCATCCGAGTTGCAGGTCACTGCACCCGCGGAGTGAGTGACCTCCTTCGCGGGGCGAGTGACCTGCCCCGGGTTGCAGGTCATCTCATCCGAATTGCAGGCCACCTCAACCGCGGATGAGGTGACCTCATTCGAGTTGCGGGTCCTCTCATCCGCGGATGGAGTGACCTCATTCGAGTTGCGGATGACCGGACTCGCGAGTCCAGTGCCTCGCTACTTGAGCGCGGCCGGCTGCAGGCGGAAGTAGTCTCGGATGCGGGAGCCAGTCAGTCCTTGATGTCTTCTAGGCGAGTTACCCGTCCTTCCCGAAAGTCCCTCCGAGACTCTTCGACTCTTGCAAGGAAGCGGGGATCGTTCTCCAGTTGGTAGTCCTCCCAGTCCTCGTCCGACCTGAAGCCGATCAACACTCCGGTGGGGCGACCGTCCTCGGTGATGACGACATCCTCGTCCTCTGCCAGCCGGAGATACCTTGGAAGCTCGTCTCTGACCTCTTGGAGCGCAACCTTCTTCATAGGGGCCTTCCTCTCTCCCGCAGCCACTCAGCGACCTTGGGCTTGGAGAGAATGGCGAGGATCTCGACTCTCGCCTCGACTACATCATAGAACACCCGGATGTCTCCGACACGCAGGCGATACTGAGGCTGCGCCAATCCCCGTAGCCGTTTGATCCGGCTCCGGCTCAATTTCGTGGGCTCATACCGCAGGTGAACTTCCAGAGCGTCTTGGACGGCAGCGCGCGTGTGTGCCTCAAGCCGACGCAGATCCTCCAAGGCTCTTGATGAAAGACCGATCTCGTAGCGCATTCTCACAACCCTATCATGCCTGGAGAGCTTCTACACGTCTCGGGCGGGCCGCCGTTTCGCCGGAACGTTGCCGGATGACAGAACCGGTCCAGGAGTTCAGCGGCTCGGCCCAGCCGTACCGCGCAGCCGCAAAACCCCCAGCGCCAGCGTCTGCACGTTCTCCGGGTACTGCGCCAGATCGCCGGCGAAAGCCCGCGCCGCCTGCTCGGCGCGCTGGCGGTACTCGGGTTTCCCGGTGCGCTCGGACAGGGCGAGGAGGTTGAGGAGCGCGATGCCGTTGCCGGAGGGGATCGCCCGGTCGGCCACGGTCTTGGGCTGGAAGAGGAGGTGGGGCCGGGGTGCCGTGAGGTAGTAGCCGCCGCGGGGATCGCGCAGCCGGGATTCCATCTCGGCTGCGAGGCGCTCGGCTTCGGCGAGCCAGCGGGCAAGCCCCGGCAGGGGCGGCGGCAGTTCTCTCTCCTGCACGCTGCCGTCGCCCTTTACGCAGCAGGCGATCCTTCGCTCATCTCCGTAGAATTGGTCTGCGATCTCAGTAGCAAGAAAACGGCCAGCCGCTCGGAAAGCCGCAGGCAAAGCCCGTCGATTCGTCGCAGGACCAGTAGAAATCCGAGTAACTGGTCACCACGGTGGTCGAATGGCCGTCGCAGTATTCGGTGGTCTGAGTATAGTAGGTTCGAAGATCCTCGACGATGTGGTCGTAGATCTCTCCCTCGGACCCGGAGCCCAAGCAGGAGGAGCCGGCCCAACCCACGGCGACGACCTCAGGCCCCGCGCTACCATAGGAGACACTCTTGGGATCGGTGCAGGGGGGCGGCGGCGGGGGTGGCGGGGGTGGCGGATTGCAGTTCGTGACGCAGATGTCGTACTGATCGTCGCACTCCTGGCAGCTCCGCATTCCCGGACAGGTCTCCGCAAAGCAGGTCTGGCGATCTTGCTCGCAGGCGTCTTGGCAGGAGCTCGCAGAGGCGGAGGTCACGGCCGAGAGTGGGCCTGAGCCGTGGGAGGTCGAGGATTTGAAGACGCTCAAAGTGGTCTGGGCGTCGAGCACCTTGAAGCTCGTATGGCGGATCTCCCGGTTCTTCTCGACGAGGGTCTTCCAGGAGAGCTCCTGGACCTTGCGACCATCCACGAGCACTGCCACCATCACCTGCCGATCGCCGGCCCGCGCCCAGCGGTCGAGCTCATCGCGCAGGTCGGGGCGGGTCTTGAGCACACCGAGCACCGCGCCCGCCGCCTTTCCGATCTCCACGCTGGCGCTCTCCTGAGCGAAGGGCCGTCCATCAACCTGGACGAGGACCTCGATCTGCCGGCCCTCTTGGAGGGGCCGGCTCGATCCTAGCTGAAGGAAAAGCGAGCGGATCATGGCTGGCGATGCCACGGCAGGCGGCGCTATCCTGGGAGGAGCAACGCGCGGTACGGCATGGGCAGGACCGAGGGTGGTCCCGAGCAGGACAAGAGACACGAGGAAAGCTCTCACAAGGCACCTCCTTCGAGATCGAAGCTCCGGGTCTGGCCGGTTTAGATCCCGACTATACTTTAGTAGGTGCACGCTGCTTGGTTTAGCGAGCCCAGGCGTCTCGATGTCCAGGTCCGAGCGTTGGCAGACGATCCCCTTCGGAAGGCTGCAGATCCATACGGTCTCTGCCGTCCCGGACTCGCGAATCCAGTGCCTCGCGATTCGAGCGCGGGGCCAGAGAATCATCGCCGGGCCCTGCCCACCGAGAGGCTGAAGGTCACCAGCGCCGCGGGGATCAGCACCCCGGCCGCCGCTCCGCCCTGGAAACCGTGGCTCGCGATCACGAGCCCCTGGGAGCTTGCGAAGGCCAGTGCGCCCAGGAGGATGAAAAGAGGAAGACAGCCCAGGACGATCCAGACCGCCCGCCAGCCCAAAGCCCGCGGCGGCGCCAGGGAGAGGAGGGCCGAAGGCCAGAGCAGCACGGCGAAGACCGGGGCCAGGAAGATCGCCAGCATCAGCAGGACGCGGAAGAGGAAGCCCGGCAGGAAGGTCCGCATCTGCCGTTGCCGCTCCTCGGCCGAGGCCCCCCGCCAGCGGCCCGGACGCCCGCGGAGGACCAGCAGCGCCCAGAGCAGGAAGCCGGTCCAGATCAGGTCGCGCCGCAGCCAGACGCGCCCGAGGACGTCGAGGTACTGGTCCTCGAAGAGCGGCCTCGCGGCCAGGGCGTCCAGGCGTCGCACGGCCGCCGATACCGCCTCGGTCCAGCGCTCCAGGCGATGGGCGTCCAGCCGCGCGGCGACGTCGGCCGGCCGGTGATAGGCGGGATCGAGGTCCAGCAGGGAGCTGTCCGAGAGGGTCACGGCGGGGATGCCGCGCCGCAGGAAGACGTCGGAGTCGGCGCCGAGGCGCACGTCGGCCGAGCGCAGGACGAGCTGTGCCAGCAGGGAATGCCGGTCGTCGGCCACGGCGTAGGGCCAATTCACGGCGTCGCCGCTGCGCTGCACGGCGTGCACCAGCCAGCCCGGAGGCATCAGCCGATCCCCGCTGCGGCCCGATCCTCTCAAAGTCCGCGCCGGAAAAATGTGGATCACCGGCCCGGCGCTCCCTCCCCAGCCCAGCATCTCCAGGTTGAGGCCGGCCAGGATGTGGTCGGTCGCCCCGGCTCCCCCCTCCCGGAGCTGATCCCTGAGCCAGGCCTCGCTCCCCCGCGAGCCCGCCTCCTCGCCGTCGAAGAGCACCACGCGCACGGTGTGACGCAGGGGCGTGCGGCGCAGGTCCGCCGCCGCGGCGAGGGCGACGCCGCACCCCGAGCCGTCGTCCCCCGCCCCGGGGCTCCCGGGCACCGAGTCGTAGTGGGCGGAGAGTACGATCTCCTCAGGGCCCGCGCCCGGCACCACTCCCTCGACGTTGACGAATCCGCCTCCCCCGCCGGCAGGAACCGCCCGCACTCCCGCGAGCCCCGCCCGGCGCAGGGCGTCCAGGAGGAAGCTCACCGCCCGGCCGCGGGCCGCCGGGTCCGCCCGCGGCCCCAGGGCCGCCAGCCCGGAAGCGATCTCGCGCGCGTCCGGCGCCGGACCGGCGAGGACGGGAGCGGCGAGGAGGAAGAGGATGCCGGCGAGGACACTGTAGAGACGCCCCACGGGGAACCCCGTGGGGCGTCTCCCGAGGCGGAGAAGATTCCCATCTGCCACAACGCGCCCGCGGGGCCTCTGGGACGGCACGACCGCTGGCGCCGCCCCGGAGACGCCCCGCGGGGTTCCCCGCAGGGCGTCTCTACAGTGGGACCGGACGGAATCGCCACTTCTCAGACACCTTCTGGCAGAGGTCGTCATGGTGGAACGGGATCGTAACAGGGACGTTTCCCTCCGGGTGACTCGAAAACCGCCTGGAGAAGCACTCTCTTGGGTAGATGAGGCCTCACGACACGGTGCCCCTCGGAGCCCCTGCCGCTCCCTATGCCTGGCCATCCCCCAGTGCGCCCGGGGAACGAGCACCTCAGGCATCGCAAAATGCCTCCCTCTCGCGTATACTCCAGTTAATTTCGCAGCAAAGAGATCGATCGGTGGGACGCCGGCGTCGAGCTCCCGAGGGAATGGAGTCCATAGCTTTGAATCTGCGCACCAAGTCCGCTCTCTTCACCGGCGCCATCGCGGCGACGGTCCTGGGTATTGCACTGCTTCTGGTCTACGAATTGGTCGTGGTTTCCGACGATCCGGACCTCGCCCGCCAGATCGGCTGGAACCTTTTGTTCATCGGCCTCTCGGCCGGCATCCTCGCGGCGGGCGCGGCGCTGTGGGTGGCGCAGCGCATCAAGCTCCCCCTGCGGCGGCTGGCGGAGACGATGTCGGCCATGGCCCGCACCGGGCAGCTCCAGAGCGACTTCCGCACCTCCGGCGGCGGCAGCGAGGTGCGGCTGATCGAGGAGACCTTCCGCGCCCTCACCCTCTCTCTGGAGGAGTCGCAGCGCGCCCGCGAGCGGTCGTACGTGGAGGCGGTCGGCGCGGTGGTGACGGCGGCCGACGCCCGCGACCACGAGACCTCGGGCCACTCGTTCCGCGTCTCCCTCTACGCCATCGCCCTGGCCAGGGCCCTGGGGATCCACGGCGACCAGCTCAAGGCCATCGAGTGGGGCTCGCTCCTCCACGACGTGGGCAAGATGGTGGTCCCCGACGAGATCCTGCGCAAGATGGGTCCCTTGACCGCCGAGGAGTGGCACATCATGAAGCAGCACCCCACCTGGGGCTTCGACATGCTGGCCGAGGTCAGCTTCCTCCAGCCCGCGGCGCTGGACATCATCTACAGTCATCACGAGCGGTGGGACGGCACCGGGTATCCCCGCGGCATCGCGGGCCAGGAGATCCCCCTCGCCGCCCGCATCTTCGCGGTCGTCGACACCTACGACGCCATCACCTCCGACCGACCCTACCGCCGCGCCCGCAGCCACCAGGTGGCGCTCTCCGAGCTGCAGCGGGTGGCGGGCCAGCAGCTCGACCCGAGGATCGTCGAGAGCTTCGGCGAGCTGCCCGAAGTGGATCTGCGCCGCCTGCGCGAGCTGTGCAAGCGCGTCCACCCCGGCCTGTCGCTGCCGGCCGACCTGCTCGATTCGCTGGCCGAGCCGGAGCCCGAACGGCGGGAGCTCGGCGCCTGAGAGGGATTTTAGATTTTGGATTTTGGATTGGGGTTTGACAGACTCGGGGGCATGGCTGGTGGACACCGGGAGCTGCACCCGAACCTGACCCCGGAGGAGCGGCGGCGGCTGTTCCTGACGGGGATCGAGCTGTTCAACGGCGGCCGGTTCTACGACTCCCATGAGGTCTGGGAGGACGTCTGGCGCTCCACCACGCCGGAGCCCAGGGACCTGTTCCAGGGCCTGATCCAGATCGCCGCCGCCCTTCACCAGTTCCTCGATCTGAAACGGCAGGACGCCCCCGGCCGCACCCTGGCCAAGGCGCGGGTCCGCCTGGAGCCCTACGCGCCCGTGGCCTGCGGCCTCGACGTCGCCGCCCTGCTGGATCACGTGGGGATCTGGGAGTCGTGGCTGAGGGAGAAGGAAGGGGACCCGCCGCCGGTGCCGGTGGTACGGGTCCTCGATTTTGAAGCGGTCCGCTGAGGCCCCATCTGAAGTCTCCAGTCTTCCTGTAAAGTCCCCTCCGTGTCCAGCGCCGTTCGACCGCCGATCCGCCGGCGCCGCTGGGGCGCCATCATCCTGATCGTCTCGTTCGTCGTCCTCGCCCTTGGCCTGGCGGCGCGGGCGGTGCCGGGAGCGCGGGCGCGGGCCACCCTGGCCACGCGGGACGCGCAGTGGATCTGGAAGGACGTCAACTGGGACGATCACCAGCCCACGGCCTTCTACGTGTTCCGCGACTTCGACCTGGCAACGCCGCCCGCCGCAGCGCGACTTCTGATCACCGCGGACGAGGAGTACGTCCTCACCCTGAACGGCCGGACGATCGGCGCCGGCGCCTTTCAGCCCGGAGCGATCCTCGACGTCTATGAGGTCGGGCCTCTGCTGCGGGCCGGGGCCAACCGGCTGATGATCGAGCTGCGGAGCTCCCGCGGCGCCGGCGGCCTCCTGGCCGGCGTGGTGGACGGCGCCGGCCGATTGCTGGTGGGCACGGACGACCGCTGGCGGATCTTCCGCCGGTACGAGCTGGGTCTGGCGCGCGGATGGCTCCCCCTGACTGGCGGCGTGCCGGTCTACTGCTGGGGCTATCCGCCCATGGGCCGCTGGGGCCGGCCGCGGCCGGGGCCGGTCAAGCCCCTGCTCGGCGAGCTGGGTGAGCTGAGCCGGGCGGCCGTGCCGGCGGCCTCGTCCGTCCCTCTCCCTCCCGCCCTGCCCGTCGCGACCGGCCGGCCTCCGGGCTCGCCCGTCCTCTATGACTGGGGGCGCGAGGTGACCGGCTACCTTGCCGTGGAAGTGCCGCCGTCCGCGGAGATGGGGGCGGCCCTGCTGTTCACCGGCGACCTGCCGCCCGATCCGCTGCGCTCCGACCCCAGCGGCTCCATCCTCATCGTGCCGGGCCGGCATCAGTGGGTGGACGCCCGCCCGCGCCGTTTCCGCTACGCCGTGATCCTGGGGCTGGTATCGCCCGCGTCGCTGTCGGTGCTGCCGGTGCCGGCCATGCCCGCGCCGGTCCGCGAAGAGAAGGGGGTGTTCGGGATATTGCCGCCGCCGCTACGAACGCCGGTGGAGGACGAAGTCTGGGGCAAACTCCAGCGCCTCTCGGGCGTCGCTGGGGGGGAAAAACTCTAGCTCGCGCTTGGCCTCGGCCGCGTACTCCCCGGCCATGGCGGTGACCTCTTCGAGCGTGCCCTCGGCGCGCACCAGGTCGAGGATCTGCTGCGCCGAGACCCGCGAGAAGCTGCGGTCCTCCAGCACCTGCTCCACCAGCCGCCGCTGCGCGCGGTCGACCCGGGGGAGGAGGAGGATCAGGGGGAGCGTCAGCTTCCCCTCCTTGAGGTCCGAGAGCACGGCCTTGCCGAGCTCGCTCTCGCGGGCCGTGAAGTCGAGCAGGTCGTCCACGAGCTGAAAGCAGATCCCGAGCGCCCGGCCGTAGCGCGCCAGCACCTGCCCGGCCTCGGGGCGCTGGGGCGGGATGAGGCTGGGGATCGAGCAGGCGGCCGCGAAGAGGTGGGCCGTCTTGCGGTCGATGATCTCGAAATATTCCTCGATCGTCAGGTCCGGCGCACCCAGGCGCTGGAAGGCCAGGAGCTCGCCCTCCGTCATCTTGAGCGTCGCCTGGCAGAGCCGCTGGATGACCTCGATCTGGCCGTGCGAGAGGGCCATCTGCATGGCCTTGGTGTAGATCCAGTCCCCCAGCAGCACCGTGAGGTTGTTCCCCCAGAGGTGGTTGAGCGTCCTCTGGCCGCGGCGCAGCGTGGCGTGGTCGATGATGTCGTCGTGGATCAGCGTCGCCGTGTGGATGAACTCCACCACCGCGGCGTAGGTGACGGCCTCGTCGCCCAGATCATGACCCAGCAGGCGGGCGGCCAGCAGCAGCAGGGCCGGGCGCACCCGCTTGCCGCCGCCCTGCGAGATGTACTCGCCGGCCTTGTGGATGAAGGGGACGTCCGAGTCGAGGTGGTGGCGGAAGACGGCCTCGGTGGCGACCAGCTCGTCCGCCACCAGGTCGATGAAGCGGCCGGCCAGGGCCGAGCGATTCCCCGTGGCGACGGCGGGGCGGACGCCGGTCGCCGTCACCGTCTCCTGGGGGTGGGGATGGGGATCGACGAGGGGTTGGTCAGGCACCGGTCCGGTCCCTTTCTTGCGCAGGGGGTTCAAAGTCCGCGCACCGGATCGAAGGGTACCACCTGCTCCAGCCGGCCATCACGGAAACGGTAGACCTTGCCGCTCTCGAAGTACCACCAGGACGACTCCAGATAGCCGGGATACTGGACGTTGCGCACCCGGTCGGGCTTGCCCATCTCCTCGTACACCCGGCGCTGGTCGTCCGTCTTGATCGAGGCCAGGAGCTCCCGGAGATGGTCGATGAACTGGCGGTTCTCGACCGTGACGGCCACCACCGCCGGACTGCCCGCGAGCACCCGGCGGGTGACGTCCTGGCGGGCCAGCTCCTCCAGCCGCTCGCCCGCCTTGACCCGCACCGGCACGCCCACCGCCACCTCGAAGTGGTTGAAGTAGCTGTCCCACGGCCAGGTGATGGTGTACTGGCCCGCGGCGTCGGTGGTGGCGCTCACCCGGCGGACGTCCTTGTCCGCCGTCCGGTGCAGCTCGCGGATGCTGAAGTAGGTGCGGCTGCCCTCGAACACCACCCGTACGCCGGAGAGGGGCTGGCCGTGATTGTCGAGCACGACGCCGGTGACCTGGATCCGCTGGCCGTCTTCGTAGCGCGCCGCCTGGGCGGGGAGGGCGGACAGACAAGCCAGGGCGAGCAGGACCGGCAGGAACCTTCTTGGGATCGACATACAGGCTTCTTCTTCACTGGGAGCGATAGTTGGAGAAGGTCAGGGGGATGTCGAGGTCCAGGGCCTTGAGCGCCGCGATGATCGTCTGCAGGTCGTCGCGGTTCTTGCCGGAGACGCGCACCGTGTCCCCCTGGATGGCGGCCTGCACC
>DATARR010000143.1:0-28619 GCA_036264085.1 Thermoanaerobaculia bacterium
CCTCCCCGAGGAGGTCATGCCTCCCATCAAGACTTGGCTGCCTGCCCAGGAGAAGGCCCCTCAGGCATAGTGACGAAAACCTCCGCCAAACCCCCGGTTCTCCTGGGATTCCTCAGGAAAACCGACGAAGTTGGGCTAAACGCAACCATTGAAAAAACGAAGAATCTCCAGGCTGCCAGATGATGAAGCGTTTCAATCGACGGCCGGCGGAGCCATACTACCAAACAGCTCACGGCGGCAGCACGATCAACACCGTCGGCGTCTCCGGCAGTGCCAGCCGGAGATAGAACCAGCCGATCCCCGCGAGGCCCACCATCAGGCCGGGGACTTCGACGCTGCCGTAGGTGCCGCAGGGCCAGGGGCGCTTCTGGGCGTGGTGGGTCTCGAGGCCGCGCAGACCGACGTCCTCGGCCCGGCCGCGCCATTCGGGATGGCTGAGCCTCTCGGCGCCGAAGAGCAGCACGTCGCTGTTGCCTCCCAGGCCGTGGCAGAGGGAGTAGTTGGTCTGGCTCAGCTCCGTGCCCCCCAGCAAGTTGGTGTAAGTCGTCGCGAGCGCCGTCTCGGCCTCGGCGCGGTAGACGTCGTCACCCAGGATTTCCCAGGCCCGCAGGCGCGACAAGGCGAGGCCCGGCGCGCCGTGGCACCAGGCGGCCATGAAGGCGGGACCGTCCTTGGGACCACCGGAGAGCTCGGGGTCGCGCAGGTCGGGCCAGTTGCCCCGCTCCGGGTCGAAATGTTGGCGCTCGTAGCGGAAGGCCTCTTCGCCCGCCTGCCGGAAGCGCACTTCGCCCGTGGCCCGCCAGAGCTCGAGCAGCGACCAGCCAATGCCGCCGGCACCGTGGGAGAAGCCGGTGAGATTGCCCCGCAATCGCGAGCCGGGCTGGCCGTAGTCGCCCCAGGACCAGCCAGAGTCAGAGCGGACGGCGGTCGCGATCAGGTGATCCCCCAGCCGGACCGCGCCGTCGAGCAACGAGGCCGGACCGCCCAGCGTGCGCTGGACGAAGAGCAGGGAGGGGATGGCCCCGGCCGCTCCGGCGAGGACGTCCGCGCCGTCAGTCGGAACCTCGCCGCCGGCCACCTGCGCCAGCAGCGCCAGGGCCGGATCGCGCAGCGAGTCCTCTCTCAGCAGGGCCGCGCTCTCCAGGGCTGCCTGGGCGACGCCGGTCCAGCCGCTGTAGAAGCCGAGTCTCGTCGGCGGCTCGACCTCCTCGGCGCGGGCGAGGGCATGACGCAGGGCGCCCAGGGCCGTCCGCCGGAAGGCCCGCTCGCCGGTCGCGCCATGGAGCCGGGCGAGGAACAGGCCGATGCCGCTGGTGCCGCTGTAGAGCTCCGGCCCGTAGGCGCGGTGGACCTGGCGCCACCGGCCGCCGAGCGACTCCATGGAGAAGCCGATCCAGTTGCAGCGCTCACCTGCCCACAGGGCGTCGCGGCAGATCCGCATACCCAGGGAGACGGCGGTCTCCAGGAACCGTCCGCGGTCACCCTCGGGGGCCGGCATTGGCGCGGGCGCTGTGACGGCGACCCGGGCCGATCCCGCGCCGTTTTCGAGGCCGGGGGGCGCCGCGTAGACGTCCAGCGAGCCGGTGTTCAGGTAGAGATAGTCGGGATCGGCGCCGGCCTCGGCCAGCCGCTTGCGGGTCTCCGCCAGCAGCTCCTCCGGCGGCAGGCCGCCGCGCAGGAAGGCGTTCCAGCAGGATTCCGCGAGCACGCGACAGCGGTGCTGGCCGAAGCTCTCGCCGTTGCCCGGGTCCTCGGCGATGCCCACGCCGGGAGCGAGGCGCAGGGCGAAGAGCGGGACCTCCTCGTCCAGGTGCGGGCGCAGCTCGGGGTAGACGTCGCACAGCAGGTCGGCGAAGACGGGGAACGACCGCTTCGCCAGGTAGAGCACGGCCACGTCCGTGCGCACGTACTCGCCCGGCAGCACCGCGCACTTCAAGCGAAAGGGGACCTGGAACCGGTTCAGCCGTTCCGTCAGCAGCTCCACGAGCCGCGGCGCGCCCTCCAGCCGGACGTTCCAGTAGGCGCGGACGAGGCCGAGAGCGGCGCCGTCGTCCTCCGGCGTCTCGCCGAAGGAGTAGTAGAAGCCGGGCTGCAGCGAGGCGGACTCCTTGAGATAGAACAGGCTGATCTGAGCGCCCACCCGAGGACGCGCGCCGGGACCGTCCTTGCTCAGGAACTGGCCGGGCCAGAGCGAACGCACGGCGCCCGAGCGCTCTGCCGTCACCTGGCCGCCGGAGTGGACCTCGGTGATCGTCCACCCCTCCTCCCAGCGGTCGCGGCCGGCGTTGGCGATCGACAGCTCCGCGGCCAGGCCCTCGTCCACGGGGGAGAGGGCCGGCGGGTCCGACTCCGGCAGTGGCGGCCGGAAGGGGCGGCTGTAGACGTAGCGGTACAGGGCGCCTCCCAGATAGCCGACGAGCGGCGGCTCGGCGGCCTCCTTGGCGCCGGGCCCGGGGACGGGCGCCGGAGGAACGCTGAAGCTCTTGCCGCCGAGCGTGAAGCCGTGGGGCGAGTCGATGCGGATCGCCGCCAGGACGTCCGCCAGCGTGAGCTGCGTGGGATGCGCGCCGCTGCTCATGCCCTAGAGCCCCGCCAGCTCGCGGACGGCCGCCGCGGGATCGCGCAGGACGTTCATGCTCATCTGGAGCTGGCAGAGCCCCTGTGGCGTCATGTGCTGCGACTGCTGGATCGCCTCATAGGCCGTCTGCACCATGCGGGCGGCGCCGCAGGCCATGCACCGTTCGAGCATCCAGCGGGCGGACTTGCCGGCCAGCCGGCGGGCCTGGGTGTAGCGGTTCCAGAAGGCGGCGAGCGCCGCCTGCATGTCCTCGGTGCGGAAGGGGGAGCGCGCGGCGGCGTCGCCGAGCGAGATCCCCGGCCCCAGGGGCAGGGTGAAGATCCAGAAGCTTATATAGGCCTGGAAGATGGCGCCCGTGTCCCAGCACTCGTCGCCGAGGTCGGCCATCTCCCAGTCGATCATCCGCAGCTCCAGGGGATCGTCGTCGTGGGCGCGGCAGAGGATCAGGTTCTCCCACTTGACGTCGCCGTGGACGAGCATGCGCGGCTTCCAGCTCCGGCGCAGGCTGTCGAGGGCGGAGGTGAGCGCCGGATACTCCTGGAGGATGGCCATGAGCTGCACGTTGCCCTGGCTCATCTGGCTCAGGTACTGCGGATGGGTCTGGTGGATGGAGAGGATCCACGGCACCTGGCGGTCGAACAGGCCGAGCGCCTCGAGCTGCGGCTGAAACCGCTCGGCTTCGAGGTGAAAGGCGCCGAGCCGCTCGCCCTGGAGCTCGGCCATGACCGTCGGAAAGCTCTGCACGCGCAAGTGATACTCCCACAGGCTCTCGGCGTTGGGGAGCAGCTCGAGGACGAGCAGGCCGCGGGCCGCGTCCCAGCGATGAAGCCGCGGCAGCAGCGCCGCGAGGCCCGAGAGATGCGGGTTGCGCGCCGCGAGGTCGTAGCAGGCCGCCTCGCGCTCCAAGGTGCGGAGGTAGGCGGCGGAGCGGTTGGGCGCCTGCTTGAGGAAGAAGCCCGGGGAGCGCCGGCGCAGCACCTTCAGGTTGCGGTTGCGGCTCGACTGGTCGAGGACCATGAAGTCCCCGTCCACCGCCGACTCCACGGTCATCAGGCGGTGCTCGGCGAGATAGTGGAGGACGTTCTCTGAATTGACGAGCGCCATTCGGAGTCTCTCGAGATCTCGGAGAAAAGGCCCGGCCCTCCTGAGACGGAGGGCCGGGCCGCGGGCTTCAGGAGGCCTTCCCGCCGCCGTCTGTAGTACCGCCGCCTTCCTTGCCGCCACTGCTGCTGGTGCCGCTGCCGCCGGTACCACCGGAGCCGCTGCCGCTGCCGCCGGTGCCGGTACCGCCGGAGCCGCCGCTACCGGAGCCGCCGCCCGCCGGGCTCCCCTCAGGGGGTGGTGGAGGGCAGCCGCCGCAGGTACGGATGCCGCCGCACTGGGTCGGTCCCAGGCAAGTGATTGGACCACAAGTGTGGATGCCGCCGCACTGGCTGGGTCCGCCACAGGTGATCTGGCAGGTGATGCCGCAGGTGTGAATGCCGCCGCACTGAGTGGGACCGCCGCAGGTGATGGCGCCGCACTGCGTGGGGCCGAAACAGGTCGGGTGACAGGTCTGGCCGCAGGTGTGGATGCCACCGCACTGCGTCGGGCCACCGCAGGTCGGATGGCAAGTGAAGCCGCAGGTATGGATGCCACCGCACTGGGTCGGTCCGCCACAGGTCGGGTGGCAGGTGACGCCGCAGGTGTGGATGCCACCGCACTGGGTGGGGCCGCCGCAGGTGATCTGGCAGGTTCCGCCGCAAGTGTGGATGCCGCCGCAGATGGTGTTCCCGCCCACGGTGATGCCGGCGTTCGGGTTGGGGCAGCCGGCGCCGCAGGTATGGATGCCGCCGCACTGGGTCGGTCCGCCGCAGGTGATGGGCCCGCAGGTATGGACGCCGCCGCAGTGGGTGTGGCCGCCACAGGTGATCGGTCCGCAGGTGTGGACGCCGGCGCAGTGGGTGATGCCGCCGGCCGTGACCTTGGTGGATTCGCCTTCAGGGCCACAGCCCTGTCCGCAGGTGTGAATGCCGCCGCAATGGGTGGGGCCGCCCGCCGTGGCGGCAGCCCCCTCGTTACAGAGGTGCTGGGTCAGCGGACCTTCCATGTACTTGGTGAATGAGCTCACGTGTCTCGTCCCTCCCGGGTCTGATGGGTTGATGAGTTGCCTTGCCTCCCTCGTGGGAGACAGCCTGAATCTTCGGCTCCCTGGGACTGCAACCGCGCTCCCCAGGTGGACGGTGGCGGGGGTCGGGCTCGCTGAGACATCTCCGGCCGCCGGCGAGCGGGACGACCTGCTCGGAGGCGGAGCCTTTCAACGCTTCAAAAACATGGTATGGCTCGGGCCGGCTGGCGTCAATGCGCGCGGGCCCAGTTTTCTTGAATTGTCAGTGACATGTCAGCGTCAGGTCTGACACTTCAGCTAACCCCAGCTAACCCACCATCTGCTCCCGCACCAGCTCCGCATAAAGCCCGTTCCGGGCCAGCAGCTCGTCGTGGGTTCCCTGCTCGGCGATCTTGCCGCCGGCGAGGACGAGGATCAGGCCGGCGTTCTTGACCGTGCTCAGGCGGTGGGCGATGACGATGCGGGTGCAGTCGAGCGCTTCGAGCTCGGCCTGGATCTTGGCTTCGGTCAACGCGTCGAGCGCGCTGGTGGCCTCGTCGAGCAGGAGGATGCGGGGCCGTTGGGCCAGGGCGCGGGCGATGGCCAGGCGCTGGCGCTGGCCGCCGGAGAGCCCGGCGCCTCCCTCGGCCACCAGAGTCTCGTAGGCCATCGGCATGGCCACGATCTCGTCATGCAGGTGCGCCTGCTTCGCCGCCTCCACGATACGGTGGAGCGGCAGGGCCGGATCGCCGAGCGCGATATTGCTGCGGATGCTGCCCGCCAGCAGGCCCGGCTGCTGGGGCACGATGCCGATCTGCCGGCGCACCGAGCGCAGGTCGAGCGCCGCGAGGTCGGCGCCGTCGAAGAGCACCCGCCCCTCGGTCGGGCGGTGCAGGCCCAGCAGCAGGTGGGCGAGCGTCGTCTTGCCCGCTCCCGAGGCGCCGACCAGGGCCACGAAGGCGCCGGGCGGGATCTCCACCGACACCTGCCGCAGCACCGGCGGCAGGTAGGGCCCGTAGCGGAAGCTCACGGCGTCGACGGTGATCCGCCCCTGGAGAGCCCCGGCCGCCGGCGCGCTCCCCGGCTCCTGCTCCCGCGGCATCTCCAGGATGTCGTCGATGCGGTCGAGGTAGCTCCCCAGGAGCTGCACCTGAAAGGCGGTCTGCACGAGCTGCGTCAGCGGCTCCAGGAAGCCCACGGCCAGGGCATTGATCGCCAGCATGGTGCCGAGCGTGAGGTCGCCGGCCAGCACCCGCCAGGCGCCAAGGGCCAGCACGAGCAGCGGCGAGCCGACGGCGAGGGCTCCCAGGCTCGAATCCACCAGCGCCTGCAGCCGGCCGCGGGCCAGCGCGGCGTTGAGCACCCGTGCGAAGAGGTTCGACCAGTGGGCCAGGGCCCGCGGCTCGGCGCCGATCGCCTTGTAGGTCTCGATGCCGGAGAGGAGCTGGGCCTGGAACGCGTTCGCCTCCGCCTCGGCCTCCAGCGATTCGGCCGTCAGGTCGCGGTAGCGCCGGCGGTTGAGGAGGAAGAGGCCGACCCGCGCCAGCCCCAGGCCGAGGACGACGAGCCCGAGCCGCCAGTCGGCGACCAGGATCAGCACCAGGTAGGCGAGCACCAGGGCGCCGTCGAGCGCGCCGGAGAGGACTCCCGAGGTCAGGATCTCCCGCACCATGGCGTTGCTGTTGAGGCGCAACAGGAGGTCGCCCACGGTCCGCGTCTCGAAGAAGGAGAAGGGGAGGGCCGTCAGGTGCTCCAGGAAGTCGGCGGTCATCCTGCCGTCGACCGCCGTGCGCAGGCGCAGCAGCAGCCGGGAACGGATCAGCGAGGCCAGGAGCTGCGCGCCGACCAGTGCCGCCATCCCTGCCGCCGTGACCGCCAGCAGCCGGTAGGCCGCTTGCGGCACCACGCGGTCGACGACCACGGCGAGCAGCAGCGGCACCGCCAACGCCAGCAGCCGGACGAGGACGGAGGTGAGCAGGATGCGCCCCAGCAGCCCGGAGCCGGTGATCGCCCGCAGGTAGCGCCGCACGCTCGACGGCCGGCGCGCGAGCTCGCGCGGCGCGAAGGCCTCCCCCTTCTCGAAGAGCAGGGCGACGCCGGTGAAGCTGCGGTCGAGCTCCTGGCGCGGCACCCGGCGCCGCCCCCAGGCCGGATCGACGATCCACGCGCCCCCCCTGGAGTCCGGGCGGTCGAAGACGACGAAGTGGTTGAACCGCCAGTGGAGGATCGAGCCGCGCGGCAGGCGGCCCAGGGCCTCCACCTCGTCGATCCGCACGCCGCGCCCCCGCAGGCCATAGGCGGACGCCGCCTGGAGCAGCGCCGCCGCGTGCGCGCCATAGAGCGTGACCCCCATCCGCTGCCGCACCTCTTCGAGGCGGACCTCCCGGCCGTGCCAGCCGAGGACCATGGCGAGGCACGCCGCGCCGCAGTCCGAGACCGCGGTCTGCTGGACGAGCGGGATGGGGCGGACCCGCCGCCAGCGCGATTTTGTGCCGGCCCCGGAGGGGACACCTTCGGTAGCCCGGGATTTCAATCCCGGACGGCGAAGGCGCCGCGAAGAATCGACCACCTCACCCTCCTCCCCCAGTCCCTTCGCCTGCTGCGCCAGGGCCGCGGGGCGATAGGTGATCTCCCCCTGGGGGGCCGCGTCGCCGGCCAGGCGCGCCGCCAACGCGAAGGCGTGGAGGTGGGGGGCGACCTGCCAGGCGAGGGCCGCGAGCCGCTCCGCCTCCGCCGCCGAGAATGGCGGGCGCTCCGGAGCGCGCTGCGCCGCGAGCACGGCGAGAGGGCGACCGTCCGGCCCCAGGGCGGGCACGGCGAGGAAGCGCTCCTGGCCTTCCGCGCCGGAGGGGCCCGCCGGCAGATCCGTGCCGGGATCGCAGAGCCGGCAGGCCGCGCGGTCGGCGCCGGTGAGCTGGCGGGCGATCTCGCCGATCGCCGCCGCCAGCTCGCGGGGGTCGCGCTGGACGGCGGCGCGGCCGGCCGCTTCGAGGAGGAGCGCGGCGGTGGGGTCCGTTGTCTCGTCGCGGCTCACGAGACCGGCGGCTCGAGCAGGAGGACGGACGGCACCCGCTCCGGTGCGGCCAGCCGGAGGAGGCCGTAGCCGATGCCCGCGAGACCGGTCATCAGCCCGGGGACCTCCACCTCGCCGGGGAGGCCGCACCGCCAGCCGTGCTCGGCGATGTTGGCGAGGACGAAGGCGGTGATGCCGTCGAGCTCGGCGCGCCAGCGCTGCGGGTCGTCGAGCACCCCGGCGGCCTGGAGGAAGATCTCGGCGTTGCCGAGGTCGCCGTGGCAGAGGCAGTGGCTGCGGTCGAAACCGCCGTCCCGGGTCGACTCCAGGGCAGTCACGGCCTCGCTGCGCAGCCGGGGACCGTCGAGAGCGTCGAGAGCGTCGAGGTGGCGCAGAGCGCGCAGACGGGCCAGGCCGACGCCAGGGGCGCCGTGACACCAGGCCATCATGAAGATATTGTCGTCCACCTGTTTGGCGAGCTGGAGCGTCTCGAATTCCCGCACGTCGCGCCAGTTGCGCTGCTCCGGCACGTAGAGGCCCCGCTCATACTCGAAGGCGTCGAGGGCGGTCTGCCGGAAACGCCCGTCCCCCGTCGCGGATTCCAGCTCGAGGAGGGCCCAGGCGACGCCCGATGCGCCGTGGGCGAAGCCCGCCAGCGGCTGCGCGGCGAAGGCCGACGACGAGGCCCAGCCGGCGCCGCGCTCCCGGGCCTGAGCGTGCCGCAGCAGGTGCTCGCCGCAGGCGACGGCCGCCGCCAGCGTGCGGTCGGAAGGCTCCGTCCGCTGGAAGGCGAGCAGGCCGGCGAGACAGCCGGCCGCACCGTTGAGGACGTCGAACATCGCATCCTTCGCGATCAGCGCCGGCAGCCGCTCCACGATCCGGTGCGCCTCATCCAGGAGGGAGCGGTCGTCCCACAGCCGCCCGAGGTGGCAGAGGGCCCAGAGCAGACCTCCCCAGCCGTCGAAACCGCCGACCGAGGTGAGGACCCCCCGCAGGGTCTCCCACTCCCGCCACAGCGTCCGCCAGCCGGCGCGGGCGAGCTGGCGGTGCCGCTCGTCCCCCGTGATCTCGGCGAGGTGGGAGAGGAAGACCGCCACCCCCGGCAGGCCGCTGTAGAGGTCGCTGCCCAGGGGGCGCAGGTGCCAGTCGCGCCCCAGGACCGAGCGCAGGCCGATCCAGGTCGCGTCCTGGGAGCCCCGGAGAGCCAGGGTCGCGAGCCGGTCACCCACCGCCACGGCGGCGGCGAGGAGCCGGTCGCGGTCCACCGCTGTCGCCACGCCCAGGCTCGCGGCCGGCGCGTACTCGTCCTCGACGCCGGCGAGGTTGGCGCGATGAGCGGCGAGCGAGGCGCGGATGAACCAGGCCTGCTTCGCCAGGTCCTCCTCGCCGAGCGCCGCGAGCCGTTGGTCGATCAGCTCCAGCCCTGAGCTGGCGAAGAGCTCCGGCCAGCGCTCGCCGCCGGCGCCCGCGAGGTCGCGCGAGCCGAGCCGCGAGGTGAACAGGGGGATGTCCGCCGCGTGCAGCTCCCGGCGCTCCGCCGCCACCACCGTCTCGATGGCGGGCGACTCCGCGACCCCCTGCCAGAGGTGGTCGAAATGGCGGTCGCGCTCCAGGGCGTCGCGCAGCAGGAAGGGGTGGAAGCTCTCCTGGAGGAGGAGCGCGTAGGTGCGCGTCGGCCGCAGCAGCACCCGAATCTCGTCCCCGGCCATGCGGGCGATCGGTCCGCCCGCGGCGAGCAACTCGCCGCGATGCGCCCAGAGCAGCCGGTAGAGGCGCGAGAAGCCGTCGATCAGCTCCTCGACGTGGTCGTTGACGTCGACCTCCCGGCCGCCGAGCGTCGGGCGGTTGTCGGCGGGCGCCATGGGGAGCTGCTGGCGCTGGAGCTGCATCTCGTCCGTGCCCCGCGCCTCCCACAGGGGGAAGCGGTCGGGGGTGAGCTGGCCGTCCGGCGAGCCGAGACCGGAGAGGTCGATGCCGCCGCCGGCGCCCCCCCAGAACCGCTGCGGCAGCAGGCCGATGCGCAGCACCGACGCGCCCAGGATCTGGTTGGCGACCCAGTCCGCCCCCGTGTCGGGCGGGGCGGGTACGCGCGGCTGGACGATCGATTCGAGATCGATCAGCACGGGGTGCTCCCCCGCGGCGATCAGGTTTTCGTAGTGGATGTCGGTGGCGTCGAGAGCGTAGAGCAGGGCGAGGTAGCCTCCCATCCGCTGATAGAAGCGGACGACCTCTGCGCGCGTCCCGCAGGGGAAGGCCGCGGCGAATTCCATCCAGCCGTAGGAGTCGCGGGCGAGCACGCCGAGCCGCCGGAAGCCCGGCGCGAAGCCGCGCTCGCCGATCCAGCCCAGGAGGTCCTGGAAATGGGCGGCGATCTGCATCGGCCGCGGCTTGTAGGCCAGCCGCCAGCCCGAGGCGAAGGTCAGCAGGCAGACCGTGCGCCCGCCGCGGTGACGGTCGCCGGCGCCGGTGGCCACCTCGGTCAAGGGACCCGGATCCGCCGTCGGTCCGCAGGCTTCGAGGATCTCGTCCCAATCCGCGGCCAGCCGGCTCAGCAGCTCGACGCCGGCGTCGGCGGAGCAGCCGAGGCGCAGGGCGAGCTGGCGGCCGAGCACGGGGTAGGTCCGGAGGATGGCGAGCGCCTCCTCGGGGCGGCCGAGCCGTTCGACGAAGGCGGCGAAGCGCTCCTCCGGCGTCTCGCCGGCGATGCGCCCTTCGAGCCGGGCGACGTTCAGCTCCAGCACGGCGGCGCGGGTGATCGTCCATCGGAGCTGGTTGGCGAGGCCGGAGAGGACGAGCGGCGCAATGGTGGCGGCATCGAACGGCAGGGGCCGGCCCGTGGGGGCGCGGTCCGCGATCAGCCCGGCCGCCGCGGCGGCCAGCCGGCGCTCGGCCTGCTGGACGAGTGGCGCGGCCAGGGTCGTGAGGCGCACTTCAGGCTCCGCGGCCTCCCCGGTCGCGAACGGCAGAGGCGCGCCGGGAGAGGCGAGGCGGAAGGCTTCATCCAGCTCCCGCAGCCACGCGGCGGGCTCCCCCTCGCGCTCCCAGCGCTCCGCGAGCGCCTCGGGCGGCTCGGCGAGCAGCGCGAGGAGCCCCTCCTCGTCCAGGCCGTTCTGGGCCAGGCGGCGGGGAAAGAAGCCGTCGCGATCGAAGGGGGACTGCGTCCGCCACCGCTCGAGCTTCTTGCGGGCGCGCTCGTCCACGGGCGTCGCCGGTGCCGCGCGCTCCCGCAGCGCGGCCCGCTCTTCCAGGGTCAGGGCCGCGGCAAACTGAGCGAGAGAAAGGGTCAACCGGACCTCCTTGCGAACCTTGAGAAATTGTCGCGCCGCGGGTCCGCGGCACCCGCGGCGCGGCGTTCAGCGCGAGCCTAGCAGCAACAGAGCGGGCGGGTTCCCGTCGAGCAGCTATTGCAACAATCCGAGCAGCAACTGAGAGCGCAGGAGGTGCCTCCGGCCACGGTCGTCAGCGCGTCCTGGCTGAGCTCGATCATGCCCACCGGATTCGCCGGCAGCAGGGCCCGCTGCTCGTCGCTGAGATCGAAGAAATAGTCGGCGTCGCGCCAGGCACGAATGATTTCGTCGTTTTTCATGGTGTCGTCTCCTTTGAAGGATTCGGGTTTGACGGAAAAGGAGCCTCGTGGGTCTTCCCCCGTCGCGGGAGGGCCGGCCGAAAAGCTCCGGGGTACGCCATCGAAGCGGGGTTTCCGGCGGTCAGGAGCCGGAGGTGAACCAGCCCCCCATCCAAGGTGGAATGATCCCTTTCAGCATCGAGTAGCTGATCATCCGCCCCAGGTTCTCGGCATCGCGGGTGACGAGCGCGAGGACGTCCTCATAGGGGGTGCTCTCGCGGTTGTCGATCTTGAAGGTCTTGAAGAAGTCGGCGTCGGGCACCGAGGCCACCGCCTTGCGGGCATGCTCGAACGACTTCTTGAGCATGTCGATCACCTTCGCCTTTTCGAGCTTGCCCTGGTCGAGGTAGTTGCCGCAGAGCGTCAGCTCCTCCGGCGGCTTGACTCCCCAGCTCTCCGGCTGGGCGAAGTTGGCGCGCGCCGTGTGGAGGAACATCTCGCCGGCCGAGCGCATCTTCTCGTTCGGCCGCCAGTTGTAAGCCTCGTCAGGCAGGCCCTCGGCGATCGCGACCATCATCTTCTGGTTCTCGCCGAGTTGGTGGAGCAACTGCTCCTTGGCGAAGCCACTGGGGGAGGGGGCGGGGGACTCGGGAGCGGCGGCCAGCGCGGGCCGGACTGCGAGGCCGGCGGCGAACGTCAGGCAGAAGGCCAGGCAGAGGGTCAGCAAACATCGGGCTTCTCTCAATGCGTCCATCCTCCATGCGACGGCGAGCGCGCCGTCTACATAGTCTGGTGCCTGACCCCCCTGAGGGAGGGACAGGCGGAGGGGACCATGGAGGTGAGTCAATGGTTCAACGGGTATTCGTTGATCCAGTGGAAGCCCCGGGAGCGGATCCGATCAGAAACCGGTCGACTCGAAAGCCGCCTCAGGTATCATGAGGCTCCATGTCCCTCCGTCCCCTGATCCTGGGCCTGCTGCCGTGGGTGCTGGCGCTGCCGCTCCTGGCGCAGGAACCGAGTCCGGCGCAACTGCTGGATTCGTTCTTCGACCAAGGCGATCATCAGGTGGGGCTGACCCTCGCATGGCGCTACGCGCCGGGGGATGAGCCGGGGCGCGAAGCCCCCGGATACGATGACTCGCGCTGGCTCCAGGTCGTGCCGGCTCTCACTCCGGCCGACCTGCCGCCGGGCGGGTGGAGCGGCGTCGGCTGGTTTCGCCGGCATCTGCAGGTCGGCCCCACCCTGCAATCGAAAACGCTGGCGCTGCGGCTCGCTGCGCCGGGCACCGCGCTCGTCTATCTCGACGGACGCCCCCTCCTCACCGTCGGCCACGACGCCGCGCCGCCCGAGATTCCGAGCCACCGCAGCGACGCGGTTCTGATCCGTTTCGAAGGACCGTCTCATGTCCTCGCCGTCCGGTACGCCTATCCTCCCAACGCTCCGCGGAGGGGCGATGGCATCGGCTTCCAACTCACCTTTTCGAACCGCCCCGCTGCGCCGCCGCGATCGCCTCGGAACTGGCTGATCGGCCTCCTCGGTGCCGTCCTCGCGCTGCCGATCTTTCTCGCCTTGCTTCATCTTTCTCTCTTCTCGTTCGATCCGCGAGCGCGGGAGAACCTTTTCTACGCGCTCGAGATGTTCACGCTCGCGGGGATCGTGCTGCGCGAGTACCGCGACGTCCTGCTGGCGAGCGCTGCGCAGCGCGGGCTCGCCGACCGCGTTGGAGCGGGACTGCCGATCGTCGCCATCCTGTTCAGCGCGCTCACCTACTACGCGCTGCGCACCCGCCCCTGGCCGCAGTCGTGGCGCGCCTTCCTCGTCCTCGGAGTCGTCCTCTATCCTCTGTCCTACTTCCTCGCTGGCGAGATCGTCGGATATATCTGGGTGATCTACTTCGTCGCGCTCCTCGTCGAGATCGTCCGCCTGGAATTCGGAAAGAGGATCGTCAAGCGGCAGGGAACGCTTTTCTTTCTCGTCAGCTTTGCCATCTTCGGCCTCACCATCGTGCTCCAGATCCTCGTCAACTTCGAGGTGCTCGAATCCGTGGCCGGCGTGCGACAGGTTTACGTCTTTGGCATCCTCGCCTCGGCGGTCGGGATGTCGCTCTACCTCGCCAGCACGCTGGGGCAGTCGCGCATTCACGCGGCCGAGAACGAACGGAAGACGCGGGAGCTCACCCAGGCCCGCGAGCTGCAGCTCTCGATGCTGCCTCGCGTGTTGCCCAGCCTTCCGGGTCTGGACGTCGCGGCGGCGACCCAGACGGCCACCGAGGTCGGCGGCGACTATTACGACGTGAGGCCAGCGGGTGACGGAGCGCTGCTGCTGGCTTTCGGCGATGCGACAGGCCACGGCCTTTCCGCAGGTATCGTCGTCACCGCCGCCAAGGCTCTCTTCACTTCGCTCACGCCGACCGAGCCGCCCGGCAAGCTGCTCGAAAGTTGCGACCGCGCGATGGCGGGGATGCACCTCCCGACCCTTCGCATGTGCCTCTCCCTCGCGCTCGTCTCCGCCCGCAGCGTCACCGTCGCCTCGGCGGCGATGCCGCCGCTCCTGGTGTGCCGCGCTGCGACCGGCGAAATCGAGGAGCTCGGGGCCGGAGGCCTGCCGCTGGGCGGCCGGCTGGCAGGGCGCTACGAGGAACGGGCGGCCGGGCTCGCCGGCGGCGATACGATCCTCTTCGCCAGCGACGGATTCGCCGAGCTGACCGATCCCGTCGGCCGGCAACTCGGCTACGACCGCGTGATCGAATCCTTCCGCCGCGCCGCGCAGGCCGGCACAGCCCAGCAGGTCATCGAGCGCCTGCTTGCTGAAGCCTCTGCGTTCCGTTCCACTCACCCGCAGGAGGACGACATCACGTTCGTTGCCGTGAGGGTGTCGCCTTGAGCAATACTGCATGGCCTCCGGCGAGGCAGAGTCTTCACGGAGGCTCTTGACCGATTCGCGGAAGACCCCCAAGATACACGCCAAGCCGCCACGTTCGCGGATGGAACCGTGCTTCGGGACGAATGGCTCTTGCCGTGTCATGCTCGCGATCTCGCCAGAGGTTCAGGAGTCCGCCGACCGTCTGACGGCCCGGTATGCCCTCTTGGGTGTCGCGAGCTATCCGTTCATCGTGGTGCTCGTCGGTCTGGCGTCGAGCCTGCCGAGCCGTAACCCCGGCCTCTTCACCTTCCTGTTGGCCGCCGTCCTGGCCCTGGCCGGGGTCCGCGCCGTCCTGGTGCAGCGGTTCGACAGGATCCATGGCGCCCGGCCCCGGCTCTGGCGCGCCGCCTTCTACAGCTCGCTGCTCCTCAACGCCGTGCTCCTGGGGTGCCTGTTCTTCACTGCCATCAAAATCTTCGGGACGCGGGTGGAGTCGTTCTTCGTCTTCACCATTGCGGCGGTGATCGCGAGCATGGCGATCCTCCTCTACTCCCATGCCCTGCGGGTGATCCTCGCCTTCGTCGTCATCCTCCTGCTGCCGGTGATCCTCACCCTCAACGGCGTGGCCGGCCCCACGGCCTGGCGGCCCGGCCTCTGGGGGTATGCCTGCCTGGTCCTCTTCTTCTGGTATCTCTTCGGGCTGGCGGCGCAGCTCCACCGCGAGCGCTGGGAGGCGCTGCGGAGCACCCATCTCCTCGCCAGCCGCGCCGACGAGCTGGAGCGGGCCCGCAACGAGCTGGGCCGCGCCCGCGACGAGCTCGGGCGGCTGGTCGACGAGCGCACCGAGGAGCTGCGCAAGGCGAGCCAGGACTACCGCCGCATCTTCGAGAACGCGCACGATCCGATCCTCATCTTCCGCCCCGACGACGAGGTGGTGCTCAACGTCAACCGCCGGGCCTGCGAGGTCTACGGCTTCAGTCGCGAAGAATTCCTCGGCCTGTCGCTCGTCGACATCTCGGAGGACGTCGCCAGCGGTCGCGACCAGGTCTCCCAGACGATGGAGCAAGGGGTCTTCCACAATTTCGAGAGTGTACAGAGGCGCAAGGACGGCAGCCGGATGTTCCTCGAAATCAATGCCTCATTCATCGAATACGAAGGCCGGCCAGCCATCCTGAGCATCAACCGCGACGTCACGGAGCGCCGCAAGGCCGAGGAGCTGCGCCTGGCGAAGGAGGCGGCCGAGCAGGCCGACCAGGCCAAGAGCCGGTTCCTGGCCAACATGAGCCACGAGATCCGCACGCCCATGGCCGGCGTGCTCGGCCTCGTGGACCTGCTGCTCAAGACCGAGCTGTCGGCGACGCAGCGCGGCTACGGCGAGCTCGTCCAGAGCTCGGCGGCCTCGCTGCTGCGGCTGATCGACGACGTCCTGGACTTCTCCAAGATCGAGGCCGGCCGGCTGACGCTGGAGCGGGTGCCTTTCGACCTGCACGCGACGCTGCACGAGATCGTGGAGCTGCTGCGGTTTCCCGCCGGCGCGCGGCGCAACGAGCTCGGCCTCGCCCTCGGCGCGGAGGTGCCGCAGTGGGTCTGGGGCGACCCGGGGCGCCTGCGCCAGGTGCTCACCAACCTGGTGGGCAACGCCGTCAAGTTCACCGACGGCGGGAGGGTGGACGTCGAAGCCGAGCGGCTGGCGGACGGCCGGCTGCGGTTCCGCATCCGCGACACGGGCATCGGCATCCCGCAGGAGGCCCAGGGACGGCTGTTCAGCCTGTTCTCCCAGGCCGACAGCACGACGTCGCGGCGCTTCGGCGGCAGCGGTCTGGGCCTCGCCATCAGCCAGCGGATCGTCGAGCAGATGGGCGGCGAGATCGGCTTCGACAGCACGCCGGACGTGGGCTCGGTCTTCTGGTTCATCCTGCCCCTCGATCCGGCCTCGCCGCCGGCCCCCCCGGCGGCCCTCCCCGGCCGCAAGACGTCGGCAGGGCCCAACGGCCGGCGGTACCGCATCCTGGTCGCCGAGGACAATGCGATCAATCAGCTCGTCATCACCCACGAGCTCGCCGTGCTGGGTTACGAAGCAGTGGCCGTCAACAACGGCCTGGAGGCCCTGCGAGCCGTGGAGAAAGACGCCTTCGACCTCGTGCTGATGGACTGCCAGATGCCCGAGCTCGACGGCTACGAGGCCACCCGCCGCATCCGCGACAGCCCGGGCGAGAGCCGCGAGGTCCCCATCGTGGCCTTGACCGCCCATGCCCTGAAAGAGGATTTGGAACGGTGCCTCGCCGCTGGCATGAACGACACCATCACCAAGCCGTTCCGGGAGGAGGTCCTGCGGCAGAAGCTGGACCGCTGGCTGAACGGGGGCGGGACTTGAAGCGATGACCTGGAGGTACCACCCGTTTCCGGATGGCACCTCGTCATCGACTCGGGGAAAATGCCGCTAAGGGCAGTGGGCGGTCTGGAAGTTCACGCAGAAGGTGGAGGAGCCGGTCGTGGGGTCGTTGCAGATCTGATCGGGGCCGACCTGAGCGCAGTAGTTGCAACTACAGCGGGGAATGGCGAAAGCCGGCACCGCGAACGAGGCGAGCAGAAGGACGACGGGGGTGACGAGCATCAGAAGTTTCCGGCGCATAGGGTCTCCTTTCCTGCAATCGGGAGGGCGGAGGTGCCACCCGTTTCCGGATGGCACCTCGTCGTCGACTCGGGGAAAATGCCGCTAAGGGCAGTTGGCGGTCTGGAAGCCCACGCAGTTGTTGGTGGTGCCGGTCGTCGGGTCGTTGCAGATCTGCTCGGGGCCGGCTTGAGCGCAGTAGTTGCAACTACAGCGGGGAAGGGCGAAAGCCGGGACCGCGAACGAGGCGAGCAGAAGGACGACGGGGGTGACGAGCATCAGAAGTTTCCGGCGCATAGGGTCTCCTTTTCTGGTGGCAGGCTCCGGATTGACACGTATCGTGCCAGGCTTCTACGACGCCCAACCTCCTCGGTGGAGGTGAGCTTCGAGACGATATCGTAGAAATCCATATCTCGTCAATCCAATCTCCGGGAGAAACGTTGGCGGCGGCCGCCTCAGGGCAGGCGCACCGTCTGCTCGAACAGCTCGTCGAGCGCTCGCTCCGGCGCGTCGCAGAGACCGGCGTGCACGGGGGACACCTGGATCATCGTGCTGCGTGGCGCGACCAGCCAGTGGAAGCGCTCGCGCAGCGAGAGGCGGGCGATGGGGCCCGCGTCCGGGTTGCCGGCGCAGATCCTGGGGATCGCTTCGAGATGCTGGCGCACCAGCTCGAGGTCGATCTCGGGCCAGAGCGCGCGCAGCCGGGGCTCGTTGACTTCGACGCGGGCAGCCAGGAAATCCTTTTCAAGGCAGAAGAGGATGACGCCGGCGTTGACCAGCTCGCCGCGCTCGACGCGCGGCACCACCCGGAGGATGGCGTAGTCAAAGGAGCTGGGCGCGGGCATTCACCGCCTCCTCGACGAACGCCGGCGCGGCGGCGAGCCGCTGCGTCAGGAACTTCACGTAGCCGGCGCGCATGTCGTCCGGCGTCGCGACACCGCCGAAGCTCGGCTCGGGCAGCAGCCATCCCGCCGGAATCTGCTCGACCACGCGCGCGAACAGGGCCTCGTCCAGCCGCGGCGGCAGGCGGCGGCCGGCCTCTTCGAGGCGGCTCGCCCAGGGCAGCAGGACGTGGTCGCGGACGGCGGGAAACCGGCTGTGGGCCACGCTTTCCAGGCTCGGCCAGTTGTGGTGGAAGTAGAGCGAGGCGCCGTGATCGATGAGGTAGAGGGCCTTGTGCCACCACAGGAGATTGGGGTTGCGCGGCGTGCGGTCGACGTTGGTGACGAAGGCGTCGAACCATACGACGTTCGACGCGAGGTCCGCTTCCACGCGGTCGGCCGCCGCGTCGAAGGTCGCGGACCCCGGCAGGTAGTCGAGACCCAGGTTCACTCCCACGCTGGCGCGGAGCAGGTCGCGGATCTCCGGGTCCTCCTCGTTGCGTCCCAGCGCCATGTCCACCTCCACCAGCACCAGCTCGGGCACGGGCAGGCCGAGAGCCCGGCCGACCTCGCCGGCAATCAGCTCGGCCACCAGGGCCAGAGGCCCCTGCCCAGCGCCCCGGAACTTGAGCACGTAGAGCCCCAGGTCGTCCGCTTCGACGATCGCCGGCAGCGAGCCGCCCTCCCGCAGGGGAGTCACGTAGCGGGTGGCGCAGACGGTGCGGAGGTCGGGGGCGGCGGCGGGCATGGCCCGCGATCTTATCTCAGGTGCTCCAGCCCGGTCCGATCGACCACCAGCGGCTCTTCCCGCACCGCGCCATTCGCCACTCCCACACGATACGCGGTGACGCCCGGGCGCGAGGCGACGACGCGATGGAGGTCGTCGCCGACGAAGTGGAGGGCGACGCTGTCCTCGATGGCAACCCCGGGGAGCAGCTCGCCGCTGCGCACGAGCTTGTGATAGGTGGGGCGGCGCGCGGTTTCGCCGTCATAATGAGGGCAGCAGCTCCCGGCGAGAAAACCGAGACATTCGAGCGGACGCAGATCGCCGTCGAAAGAGTCGGTCAATCCCTGCTCGAACCAGCAGATGGCGCCGGCGCTGACACCGGCGAGGACGACGCCCGCGGCCCAGGCCTCGCGCAGGACCTCGGGCAGCCCCCACTCGCGCCAGACGCCCAGCATGCTCTTGGTGTTGCCGCCGCCGACGTAGATCACGTCCTGGCTCAGCAGGCTCGCCCGGAGGTCCGGGGTGCGGCGAAAGAGCGACAGATGGGAGGGGCGGCAGGCGAGCCCCGAAAACGCCGTATAGAAACGCAAAATGTAAGGGTCGGCGTCGCCGCTGGCGGTGGGGATGAAGACGACCGCAGGCGAGGTGGAACGCGCCTGCGCCAGGACGTACCTGTCGAGCGTCAGGTTCTCCGGCTCCATGGAGAATCCACCGCCGCCGAGCGCAATGAGCTGTCGCGGTTTCTCTGTCACCGCTTTCTCCTGAAGTGATCTGCCCGCGGTTGGCTCTACCGGCCAGCGCGTGTAAAGGTATAGATGCCGTCGTTCGGGGTCGCGGCGTAGAGCAGGCGCGGGTTCTTGGGATCCAGGATCAACTGTTGCACGACGCCGGGCAGGCCATCGCGCAGTAGCGTGAAGGTCCGTCCGCCGTCGCGGCTCCAGTAGACGCCGCTGCGGTCGGGGTTGCGATCGGGAGGGACGTAGAGCTGCGCCACGGCGGCGTACAGGATGGACGGCTGTTGCGGGTCGATCAGCAGGTCGGTGACGTCCGAGGTCTCCGGCATGCCGCCTCCCCAGGCGCGCCAGTGGAGCCCGCCGTCGTTGCTGCGCCAGATTCGTTGGGATAGATCGTCGAATAAATGGCTCTCGGTGCCCAGGTAGAGGACGCCGGGATGGACCGGATCGATCAACAACGAGCGCAGCACGCCGGCGTGGTCCAGCCCCTGGGGGTGGATCTGCGTCCAGCTCTCGCCGCGGTCCGTGCTCTTCCGCAAGCTGCTTGCGTCCAGCATCCAGAGCATGCCCGGTGTGACCGGATCGAGGACCAACCGGCCGGGTGTTGGCAACAGGCACCGGCGCGTCAGGCCACGGTCATCGCTGCGCGCCAGTCCGCACGGTTTGTCGTAGGTGCCCACGTCGGTGAGATAGAGGGCTCCGGGCGCCGTGGGATCGACCACGAGGCTGGAGGCTCCAGAGCGGCTGTCTGAGAGCAGGGTCCAGTGCTCGCCGCCGTCGTCGCTACGCGCGAAACCACCGGTCGAGAACTGCTGCCAGGCGAGATACACGGTCTCCGGTTGCTGTGGATCGGGCGCGAGCACCAAGTGGTTCGAGAAGAACGCCTCAGCCGGCAGGCCGGCATCCGCCGGCTGCCAGCTCAGGCCGGCGTTGACCGTCTTGCGGACGCCGAGGCCGGATACCCCGGCGTAGAGCACGCCCGGTTGCTCAGGGTTGATTGCGACCGAGCTCACCGGGGTGGCGTGCAGGCCGTTCGACGCCGGCTGCCAGGTGGCGCCGCCGTCGCCGCTCCGGAAGACTCCGGAGAGGTTCGTTCCGGCCCAGAGCGCGCCGTCGCCGGCGAGGTAGTGCATCGAAGAGTCCGGGGGCGTGGCGATCGGCTGCCAGGTCGCGCCGTGGTCGGTGCTGCGCCGGTCGCCGGCGTAGACGACGCCGCGGCGGTCCACGGCGAGCGGAAAGCCGCCCTCGGTGGCCTGCCAGGTGGCGGCGCCGTCCGTGCTGCGGTAGGCGATGATCGGCCACGGCTGGTCGGGGTCATCAGGGTGCAGGACGAAGCAGCCGTACACCACGTTCGGAGCCGTCGGATCCACGGCGAGCCGCGTCCGCACGTCGTCAAGAAGGAACTCGACGTCCACGTCCTCCAGGCCCCTGTTGCGCCGTTTCCAGGTCTTGCCGCCGTCGGTGGTCTTGGCGATCCCCGTCTCGCCGAAGTCCTGGTCCGCCACGCTGGCCACGTACAGGGTGTCGGGATGGACGGGGTCGATGACGAGATCGAAGACCCAGGCGATGAAGTCCGCACTGGCCGGGTGCCAATGAGCGCCGCCGTCGTGGCTCCAGAACGGGCCGTCCTCGGTGCCGGCCCACACCCAGCGGGAGTTGCGGGGATCGACGGCCAGCGACAGGACATACCCAATGTCCAGTTGCGCGGTGACCGGGCTCCAGGTGTCCCCGCCGTTGCGCGAGACGAATACGTCGAAGCCCGTGCTGGCGTAGAGCAGTGAGGGATTGGCGGGCGCGACGGCGAGGGCGACGACGTCGTTACGCGCCAGGCCGCGGCTCGCCCGTACCCAGTGGTCGCCGCCGTCGGCGCTCCTGAAGACGCCGCCCATGGTGGCGGCGTAGAGCAACGAGCTGTTGCGCGGGGAGGCCGTCAGGGTCGTGATCGTCCCGCCGTCCGGCCCGATCGGGCTCCAGAAGTTGACACCCGCCGCCGCGGGCGCTGCGGCCAGGCAGATCGACAGGAGGAAGAGGCTCAGGATGGTTTGACGCATGGTATGCCCTCCCATCATAGTATAGTACGGAATCAAACAGGCGAGACATCCACCCCCATCGGCTCTTCCCGCACCACCCCGTTCGACATTCCCACACGATACGCGGTGACTCCCGGGCGTGAGGCGACGATGCGACGCAGGTCGTCGCCGACGAAGTGGAGGGCGACGCCGTCATCGATGGCAACCCCCGGGGAGCAGCTCGCCGCTGCGCACGAATTTGTGATAGGTGGGGCGGCGCGCGGCGTCCCCGTCGAAATGGGGGCAGCAGCTCCCGGCGAGAAAACCAAGACATTGGAGCGGACGCAGATCGCCGTCGAAAGAATCGGTCAATCCCTGCTCGAACCAGCAGATGGCTCCGGCGCTGACGCCGGCGAGGACGACGCCCGCGGCCCAGGCCTCGCGCAGGACTCCGGCTCCATGGAGAATCCGCCGCCGCCGAGCGCAATGAGCTGTCTCCTGTTTTCCGGCATCGAGCTCCCCCAAGGGCCTCCTGCAATAGCATAGTACGGCGGTAACCCGGACGGCGGTCCCTCGCTCAAGGTGAATGCGCGGATCGCCGTCGCCAAGTAATTATATGCCGAAGGCGCTCTCCGCGCACCCATCGTTGCCTGGACCGCATCGACCTTGCGAGCTCCCTAAGCCGGCGTGAACAGCTCGTCTTCCCCGATCAGCCCAAACCCGCGCCATTTTCCGGGGGTTCCGTCCTCCACGCAGATCCAGCCGGCATACTTTTTGTATTTGGGGGCGGCGGCGGATGGATCCGGGTGGCGATTCCAGACGACGTCGCCTTGAGCGAACTTGCTCGGGTTCCCTTCGTAGTACGAGGGCGGGTAGATGTCCGAGGTCATGAAGACTTCGCCAAAGGGAACGTTCCCTCCGCCCACCATGAGCCCTCGCTGGAACCACATGATTCCGATCCGCTGGTCGCCTGCATAGCCAGGATAACTGTAACCAGAAACCATGAGGTGGAAGCTCGTGCCCGCGCCGTTCGTGGTCATCACCCAACCTGAGTCACCCCGGGAAAAAGTCAATTCCTCGGCGCCACCGGCGGCATAGCCCTGGGCTGGCCCACCATGCCCCCAGTAGCCGAATGACATCGCCACCGGCGGAGTCGTCGCCGCGGTCTCTTTCGATGCGTTGTATCCAGGATCCCAGAACCCGAGTTGAACGTAAGGATAGGTGTTGCCGCCGTGCGTATCGATCACGTTTTCGTAGTGCTGAAGGTTCAACGCCTTGAGGCCGCGGGGGAAGACCGGGATCCCACCGCCCCCGCCCTGCAGAACCCCTCCGGTCGCCGCCGTCGTGTGTGCCGCCATCTGCCCGCCCAGGACGAGAGAGGGGCCATCGATGCGGTTGACCATCCCATCCTCGACATAGCACCCCACGAACACCGACGCCCCCGTCCCGAGGGCCACCACCGCGGATGAGCTGACCTGTCCGCCATTCATGTGCACACTGACGTAGGTATTCCCGAGGTCACTCTCCTCGTGGACTTGATCGCCGCTGCAGTCGGTGATGGAGCAGCCGCTGGCCAACCCGGCGTTGGCGTCTTTCCCCTTCACGAACAGGCCGTCACCCGTGCACATCACGATGAGGCAGTCCTCAACGCGCCAGTTGTTGGAATTGGCGCCTACGCCCTGCGGCTCAATGTGGATGCCGTCGCCGGACCACTCCCTGATCACCACGTCCCGCACCGTGGCGGTGCGCCGCATGTCGATGGCGTGCGCGGTCGCGCTGGGCTGATCAGGATTGGTACGAATGCTTTGCAGGCGCATTTTTTCGATGATGCAGTTCGTCGCATCGCTGTGCACGGTGATCACCGGCTGCTTGGTGACCGGGTCGGTGGATTGTGTTGCGTCGATGTCGACGACGATTCCAGGCACGCCGTCAGGGAACAGCAACACGGTGGCGTTCGGGTCGGCCGAGCTTTCCGACCCGACGCCGGTGCCCGAACCCAGCAGGTGCACCGTGGAAAGCAGGTGGATGGTCTGCGCGAAGCCGTATCTCTTGGGACCGAAGGCGACCGTTCCGGCACCCGTGGTGCCCGCGAGCGCCAGCGCCGCGGCCAGAGCGTGGTCCCAGTGGCCCGCCTTGTCGACGAGCCCGGCGAAGTCGTCGATGAACACGAAGGCGTTTCCGGGGATGCGGACGAAGGTGAGGGCCTTGCCGTCGACCGCGATGGGCAGGTTGGTCGTCAGTTGCCAGACACTGGAGGCATAGGCGACGCCGTTGGTGACGAAGACGGAGATGCCGGCAAGTTGGGCTTCGGTGCTCGCGTCCGGGGCACGGTGCCACGGATGTCCCACAACGTAGAGCCCATTCTGGGCGTGATTCGTCTGGCCCACACAGAGGACTCGATCGCCAGAGTGCACGACGAAGCCGTCGATGGCCGGGTAGAGAGGACTGCCGAGACTTACGTTGGTCGTCGCTACGTATTTCGCGTACGTTCGCATGCGAGCCTCCACCCTGGAAGAGAGCCTATGGTACACGCGGTTGGTCAGCGTATGGGCTCCTCTTCTTGGGCGGATGACGGCGTGGTTCTGTTACAGACAGCTCAAGGGCTGGAGCGCGCCGGTATTCACGTCCGCGCCCGCTCGAACCGGCCCTCGTGCAGCCGCCGGAACGACTGCGGCGCCGTCTCCCAGTGGCCGTTCCTGATCTGCCAGTAGCCTTTGCCCTCGTTGGCGATGAAGTCGCGTGCGCTCGCCTCGCGTACGGCGTGATCGACCCGCTTGCAGACGGTGTAGCGGACGTCGCCCTCCGGTCCGAAGATGACCGTCGCGCCGCCGTAGAAGTCGAAGGGGCGTCCATCCGCTGCCTTCGCCGTCCGCCGCTGCGTGACCTCCGCGACGAGGTCGAACAGCACCTGGCCATCCGGTCCACCCCGGCGGGTCGAGCGGATCGACTGCACGCAGGGCCGGTCGGCGCCGCCCGTCCCGGGCTCCACCAGGCCGAAGAGGTCCAGGTTCTCGGGATTGCTCACCAGCTCGCCCAGGGCATCGGCCTGGCCGCGGAGCTCGTCCCCGTCGGCGGGGTTCGAAGGGTCGCCGCGGAAGCGCAGCCGGGCGAAGCTCAGCCGCTCGCAGTGGATCGACCGGGGAGGGGGGCGCCAGAGCAGCGAGTCCTCCGAAAGATCGTCGACCCCCGGCGGATAGATGCCGCGGCAGCGGAAGGCGCCGACCAGGGCTTCGCGATAGCCCCAGGGGTCGTCCGGGACGAGTTGATGATCGGCGGTGATCAGCGCCCGCAGGTATTCGCCGAACTGAACGTCGACCGGCGGGCAGTAGTCGATGGCGCGGATGAGGATGGCGAGGAACTGGTTCGCGAGCTCACGGATTTCCTTCGCCAGCGCCTCGAGCAGGTCGTTGCTCAGCTCGCCCCGAGGCAGCTCGCAGGTGCCGTTCGTCGCCAGGCGGAGATGAGTGTCGATCTTCTTGCGATAGATGCGATCGAAGGCGTCGACCACCGCGGCGACCAGGAGCGATCCCCGCCGGTGGGGCTCGGGGTCGTTGCGGCGTTGGGCGAAATCCGCCTCCGTCGAGCCGATGTCGAGCGCCCGGCGCAGGGCCTGCCCCGCCCCGATCGTCTGCGCGAACTGGGTGGCGAGATCGATCAGTTGCGGCGCGCGCAGGAGCTTGCCGCGGCTCGCCTTCAGCGCGGCGCGGACGACCTCCGCGTAGCTGAAGCGCTGGAAGAATGCCACGAGGTCGGCGAACGCCTCGTGGAAGGCGAGCACGTCGGCGCTCGTCGGGCGCTCGAACTCCGAGCGCAGGCCGTCGAGCAGGGCATGGGTGAGCTCGTGGACGACGATGTCGTGGGAGAGGCAGGTGAAGATCGAGCCGCGCGGGAGGTTGTTGCCGAGCACCGTTTCGTCGGCCCGGAAGTAGCCGAAGACGAGCTCCCCTTTCTGCTTGTCGTAGTAGGCGTTGCGGTCCTGGGTACCGTGGGGCCGGATGACGAGCTGATTCGGGAACGGAGAATCCGTGCGCTCATCGAATCCCCAGGCCACCGGCCGGCCCAGAGCGTAGCGGAAGGTGGCGTAGACCGAGCTGCAGACGGCGTAGACCATCTGCTGGTGGAACTGGATCTGCGAGGGCGAGGGCTCGTACCCTTCGCACATCGCGAGCCGGACGTCCTCGAGGTCGATGGGCTCGTTGCGGTGCGAGCCGCAGGTGTCGTCCACCGCGAACAGCCGCCCGCACGGCCCCGGGTCGAGCGGCTCGTAAGGTATCTTGAGGCGCGCGACCGGGAACTCGGCGCGGGAGGCGGAAGGGTCCAGGGTGTAGATGCGCAGCGGCCGGTAGAGCGGATCGCCCGGGCCGCGCTCGTAGGGGAGGCCGTGCACGGCCCGGGTGACGCCGGGGCCGATGTCGTAGCGCCTCGTCATCGCGCCCTCAACGGCCCGACTCCAGGATCTCGGCGAGCTGGCGCAAGCCCTGGGCCAGTCGTAGCGAGACCGCGTCGCCGGCAGGCGCCGGGCTCGGATTCGCCGGCGGCCGCGCGGCCGCCGGCGTGCCGCCCGCGAGCGGCGAGAGGAGAGGGAGGCCGAAGAGGCCGAAGGCGCCGTCGAGCCGCGGCAACTGGCGCGGGCTGGCGCCGAAGGCGGACACGATCTGGTCGCAGAACTGGCGGTTCGTGAGGGTCGGCAGCCCCTGGCGCAGCAGGTTCGTCGTCCGCAGCGTGAAGTCGCCCTGGCCGTTGCTCTCATAGGCGGACTGGTTGCTCTGGCAGGCGGCGAAGCTGACGTCCTTGAGCTCGCCGCGGGCCACCGTCAGGCTTCGCGGGTCGATGCCGCGGCGGCTGGCGAATTGATGGTATTTCGCCACCTGCTCCGGCGTCAGCTTGATGAAGCGGGGCCGGACGACGGGACCGGAGGCGATGAACAGGCGGTCGAGATCGCCCGAGTTGCAACAATCGAAGAAGCAGGTCAGGTTCACGCCCTCCGGCGTGGCGCTGAACATGCGATTGAGCTCCTTGTCGATGAGGAGGGGGCCCGAGTCGTAGTCGACCGGAACGATGGCCTGATCGATCTCGGCTCGCCCCTCCGGGTCCGCTATCTCCGTGCCGTGGCCGGCATACTGGAAGACGACGACGTCGCCGGCGGCGCTCTCGGCGATCAGGTGCTGCAGCGCGGTGGTGATCCCGGCGTACGAGGCGTTGGCGTCGACGAGCATCTGCACGTCGAAACCCAGGCTGCGCAGAGTGCGCGCCCAGAGCTCGGCATCGGCGACGCAGCCGTAGAGCGTGTTGGCGCCGCCGTAGGCGTTGATGCCGACGCAGAGCGCCCGCCGCCGGCCATTGCCGGCCTGCATGACGCGGGCGCTCGTCAAACCCGGCAGGAAGGCGGGGACCGCCACCCCCGAGGTCGCCCCCGAGGCCGCCGCGGCGAACCGCGAGGCGAGGCCGGGCTGCTGCGCCTGGAAGCCGCGGCCGCCATCGCTCTGCCAGGAGGCGTGGAAGACCGGCGTATTCGGAGCCAGGTTGCCCACCCGCTGCAGAATGCTTTCCATCGTCGACTGGTCGGAGTGGAAGCCGCCGTGACTGGTGGCGCGCGAGGCGCTGAGGCCGCCCGGCGGGGTCTGCGACCAGATCGCCTCGCCGTGCGGATGCGGTGTCCCGTCGAGCCCGAAAAACGTTTTCAACTGGCCATCCCGCCACACCGACTCCTCGAGGCCCAGCAGGTCCACCCTGGGCTGGTCCTCGAGGGCGTAATAGATCAGGTAGAGGAGCGACTTGCGATAGATCGTGGCGCAGTTGTCGGCCTTCTCCAGGTCCTCCTTCATGGCATACATGGCGAGGCCGCCGATGCTCTTGTTGGTCAACAGCGGCAGCAGGAGGGCTTTGAACCTCTCGACGGTGATCGCCGGCGCCATCAGTTGCAGCGACTCGAAGTGGACGGTCCTGTCGATGGCGAGGACGGCGTTGATGAAATAGGCATGGAAGATGGCGCCCGCGCTGTGCCCGAGCGCGTGGATCTCGAGTGTGCCCGGAAACTGTTTCACCAGGTCGCAGAGCTTCCGCGCCACGTAATGGGCGCCGCCCTCGGCCTGCTGAGCGGTCTGCGGTTGCGATGCGACCTCGGCGCTGCGCTTCATGCCGCCCCAGATCTTCGGCCCTCCGGCCGCCCGGGCCAGCGCCTCGAGGGCGGGGTCGGTCACGAACTCGCGCGAGCCCGCGGTGAGCGAGCGTTGCTGGACGCCCCACAGCAGGTGCTCGACGGTGTTCAAGAAGCCCGTCTCCCAGACGAAGAAGATGGGGTAGACGCCGTTCCGGAGCCACCAGTCGATCTGCTCGCGCGCCTGCTGCAGGCCGGAATCCTTGTCGACCAGCCCGCCGTGGGCGTAGAACAGGAGCGTCACCTTCTGACCTGCCGCGTGGGCCTGCTGCACCTTGGTGAGCAGCGACCCGGCAAAGATCTGGTCGACGTTGACGGCGGAGGTGGTGAAGCCGTCGCCGCTGGTGAAGAAGCCCTGATTGAGATCGACCACGTGCGGCCGCAGGGCGGCGAAGTCGGCGGTGGTGAGCCCGCCGCGCGCCACGCCGGCCGCCGCCGGAGCTGCGCGCGCCACACCCAGGCCTCGCCCGTCGCCGTGCTGGCCGCCGATCCCGCGGATGATCGCGTCCAGCTCCTGGACCGCGGGGCTGAATTCGGCCGGGAACCCGGGATCGTCCTTCGCCTGCAGCCGGGCCGTCACTTCGCGCTTCACCTTCTCCAGGGCTTTGACGATCTCCTCGTCGGTCCAGCGATCCTGCTCGTTCATCGGGTCTCCTCCTGTCGACGTACCAGACGGACGCGCCACGGCTTTTCCGTGCGAGCGGGCCGGGCAGCTCGGGAACGGGGGGATTTCAGAGGAAAGAAGATGGATTGTCCAATAGACAAATCGATCTATGTGCGGAAGTGCCCTCGCCGCCTCTCACTCCCTCGCCAGCAGGACGAACCCGGAAAATCGCCGGATACCCTCGCGAAACCGCTTCGTGGACAGCCGTCCGATCAATTTCCAGAACCAGATTCCCTTCATCGTCCGCTTCAGGCGCTGGGCCTCTTCCCAGTTCGAGCGGAACAGCGCCTCGCGCCAGCCATACGGCCGGAAAAAATCCGTTCCTTCGGCCGGCGCAAACCGGAACGGCGCGCCGCCCGCCGCCAGGTTCTTTCCCCAGGTCCGGTTCATCCGCTGGAGCAGTTGCGGGCTCGCGAGATCGATCAGCCATTCCTGGAAGCCGGGTTGAGCGTGGAGATCGGTGGCGAGCGCCGCGACCTGCTCCGGCGCGAGGTAGATCAGCAGTCCCTCGGTGACGACGAGCGCGCGCGACGACGCGGCGCCGAGCCCGGCGAAAAGCCCCTGGCGCTTCTGCGCGTCCGTCAAGTCGAGCGTCACCGCTTCATAGCGGCAGACGGGCTTTTCATCGCGCAGCGTTTCGGTCTTGTAGTAGAGGATGCCGGGGAGGTCGACGTCCACCCAGCGCAGCGTAGGAGGCAACGGCAGCCGCCACGGGCGCGCATCCAGGCCGGC
>DATARR010000147.1:0-188574 GCA_036264085.1 Thermoanaerobaculia bacterium
GCTGCTGAACGGCCTTCCCCAGATCCCCGCGCACGAGCTCCGCGTTCCAATCGACCCGGTCCAGGGTGCTCGACACGACGTACTTCTTTGCCGCGTCGATCGTCCGGGCGAAGGGTTCCATCCAATCAGGCCTCGCTCCCGGCCGCGCCGGCGGCCGCCACGCTGCCTCCATCATTTCGTAAGTCACCCGGCCGAAGAGGAGGGCATCGGCCTGGGCGAGGTTCTCGACCGCATGACGATGCAAGTCTTCGTCCGCCAACATTGCACGATGATCGCAGCACCCGTCCAATGTGACATTGATGGAATACCGAAGGGGTCGCATTACATAAGAGTACCACCGATGGAGTGGCCCGACAAAGTTAGCCCGCTGCTAAGAACATGGAGCTGATCGAGAGCAAGCCACGACTTAGCTCGCAGTCTGTTCGGCCAGTTTGGGGCCGCAGGCACCAAGCTGGCTCGGGAGAGAGCGCCAACCTTCGAGGCGGAGATGCCGGTCCGGGCTGTTTGGGCTTCGCCGTCAGCCGCTGAGGGGGCTGAGCGTTCGGCGTCACTGGTAGCGCTTGACGTTAATGGCGAGACGCGTTACTATGACGTGGGATGATTCGGGGCTTCCGGGACAAGGAGACGGAGAAGGTCTTCCGGCGCGAGGCTCCAGGAAGTTCCCTCCCGCGCTTCAGCGCCAGGCGCAGCGAAAGCTGGTCATTCTGGATGGTGCGGAAGCGCTCCAGGATCTTCGGATCCCTCCTGGTAACCGTCTCGAGAAGCTACATGGAAAGCGGAATATAACCGCGGATACCGCCCGTCGGCTTTCCCGGTTCTTCGGTACAAGCGAGAGGTTTTGGCTCAACCTTCAGACCCGGTACGATCTGGAAGTGGAGAAGGATCGCCTGGGTGACCGACTCGAAACCGAGATCATCCAATACGCTCATGCCTCGTAGGAGGCCAGTGGCCTAGCTCTGGCATCGACAGGGCGGCGCCGAACACTGCCGCTCGACCGGTCGCCGGTCAGCGGCATCCCGTCCGTTCGCAACGTTACGACCGGGGGAGCCACGCTCTCGGCGCACAACTCCTTCCTCTCTTGGCTCGGAAACTCCGTGAGGATCTGTGGCCCTACCGTTGTCGGACGGCCCGGCGCTTTGATACCCTCCTGGCGAGAGCTCACCCCTTGCTTTGTAGGATGGCATTGAATGAAAAGAGTCGACCGGAAGAGACTTGAAGCGCTGCGCAGGCTCAAAGACGTCCACGACGCCCTGCTGGAGGATCTGTCCATCGTGACCGGGGTCCTCGATCAGAAGACCCTCAAGTTTACTCCCAAGGTTTCGATCTGGGATCTGGCGTTCTGGGGCAAGTCTGTTTTGCGCACGTTCCTGAGCCAGATCGAAGCTCTCAGTTACACCCTGCGAAAGCTCGTCGTCGACTTTGCGGATGAGCTCGGGGTTGAGCTTTCGGACGAGAAGCGATCCGAGCTTCGGGAGCCGCAGCTCGGGCTGGTGGAGAGCTTGCAGCTCTCCTTCCGCTCGTTCCCCGTGCTTTTCGGTACGGAGTATCAGCTCGATCTCAGCGGCGACGGTTGGCAGGCGCTTGCAACTCTTGTGGACATCAGGAACGAGCTGACGCATCCGGAGACTGTGGAGCAACTGATGGGGCGGGAGATCTACAGATCTCTGGCGCCCGCCCAGGCCTGGTTCTTCGCGCGCTTTGAAGAGCTGCTGAGTCTCTGCGCCGGCGTGATTCCCGGCGCTGCGCCACCGTTCGGGTTCCCTTCGATTCCTTCCCATGGGTATGAAAAGCAGATCGAGCTCTTTGAAAAGGACGACGATTCAAGTCTCAGGCCCGCCTCTCTACAATCGCTGGAGTATGCGAGAGTCGCTTTCAGTATCCTGTTGGACGACACGTCGCGAGGGATCTCTGGCTCCACTACCCTGTCCAAGATCGATACGCTCCTGGGAAGAAACGGCCAGCTCGGGCTCAAGTGCTGGGTGCGAGCTTTCGCCTCCGAAGTGGAATGCACGGTTGCCGTCGTGAAGCTCGTCATCGCCTCGTCGAAAGACGTCTCGTTGTCCGCCGAGGACCGTTTGAGCCTCGAGGGAGACTTCGAGGCCGATGAGCAGCTCGCCCGCGTCCTGAACCTCTGGTCCCGTGAATTCGGCGCTCAGAAGCAGATCAAGGCCGGGGGGGCCAACGCGCAGGCTCTCCTCAACGTGCTGAAGATCCCCCACCGGCTGGCCCATCCGAAATCCCCGAAGGACTTGAGAGTCAGCCTGAAGGAAGTGGAGTTGATGGGCAACGCCGACAACTGGTTTCGGGACGTCACGAACGCGGCGGGCCTGCGGATCGAGAACGTGGCGAAGACGTCCGAATGACCTCGACGGTCAGGCACGGACGGCGCCGGGCGTTGGCCGGCCCGGCGCCACGACGCGCAATCTTACGGGTTGTATCCCACTTTGGGGCATCCCGGAGGGATCTTCGAGACCGGACAACTGAACGCCTCCAGCTTGTTCTGGCTGCTCTTCGTCCAGTAATAGGCCGAGGTCCGCTGCACCCCGCAGGTCCTGAAGGTGATCGTCTTTGACCCGATGGTGATCGATCCGCTCAGGGGGCTGAACCCGGTCGTCGAATTCAGCGTGAAGGTAACCTGTGCGTTAGCGTTTCCGCCGGTGAAGATCGTCTGGACGTTCTGGTTGTTGGGACCATATTGCCATTTGCTACCAGAAACCGGGTACACCTCCTGCGCGTTGTTCGCCCTGGTGATGACGATTCGGGGTTCCCGATAGCAGTGATAGTTGGCGCCCCGCTGCAAGCTGAGACCGGCGATGTTCTGGACCGTCGGGTCACTCGGGTTGTCACAGTGCAGGATCTCTTCCTGGGCGATCGTCGCGCAATCCACCTGGGCGATGACGCGGGACGGGCAGAAAGCCAGCAGGGCGCAGACCGGGATCAGCAAATACCGTTTCATCTTGCTCTCCTTTCATAGGCAAGGCTTCGTCCCACGCAGGAGGGACCCTGCACCGTGGAATCCGAAGTCCAGATTGCCGTTCGGTTCAACTATCCCTTACGGCAGCTAAGGGCGTTTTGGATGAGTGCCGCTCTCCGCCCGGCGGATGGGCAATCTCTACACCGGGGGTTTACCCGGGCTCAGGATCTCCAGCCAGGCCGCAATCCCCTGCTTTCCGGGCGCGAGGAGAGGGAGGATCTCAGCGGTCCCCGGCTCGGGCGAAGGCAGGTCGCGCCCGAAGAGGAGGCGGACGGCTCCCTCCACTCGCTCGGCCAGGGTCCAGGCCACCCGTCCGAAGGTCATCCGGGCGTTGATCTCTCCCAAGGGATGGAGGATCTCTTCGCCGCTGTCCTTTCGATACCTCCAGGCGTCGATCCCGAAAGGCCCTGCGTAGCCGGCGCGGCGCAGGGCGGCGGCCACGGATTCGACGGTCTCCAGGAGGCGGTCCCGCTCGGCTGCGGAGAGGACCGGCTGGAGGTCGATCCCTGCGAACTGGCCTTTGACATCCACCCGCTGGCCGTGGATGCCCACGACGCGCAGGCCGGTTTCCGTGAGGAGGGCCGAGACGCCGAAGTCGGCCGTGCGGTCCATCCACGGCTCGAAGAGGAGGGGACCGTGGCGCTCGAAGAGGCGCTCCAGGGTCCGCCGCGATTTGGGATCGGAGATCTCCGGTCCTCTCCTTTCGATATAACGGCCGCGGCCGGAGGCGGAGAGGGGCGCCTTCACCACCCAGCTCCGGGGTGCTCGCGCGGAGGAGAGGACCCGGTCGAGGTCTGGGAGGGATTCCACCATGCGCGCTCCGGGCAGGGCGCAGCCGAGCTCTTCGGCGAGCTCCAGGCAGAAGGCGCGGTGATGGACGGTGGCGGCGATGGCGGAGTCGGCCCCCCAGGCCAGGACTTCGTCGACCGGGGGAAGCTCGGGAAGCGGACCGGATTCCAGGATCGGCCGGGGGAGGCCCGGCGCTTCCAGGACCCGCTCGGGGTCGACCGGCGCCGGGGTCCACAGGCGGTCCCCGTCTTGCGCGAAGGCGCGGAGGAGGGTGCCGAGACCGGAGACGGTCGTGAGGACGGCGCGGGACGGCGTGGTCCGCCGACGGGCGAGGTCGTCCTCCCAGAGGAGGTTGGCGAGGATGCGCCGGCCGGGCATGACGTCGATTCTCCCGCGGAACGTCTCCGAGCTGTCACGCTCTCAAGAGCTGGATGCACTCAATGGCTAGAGACATCTATTGAAGTTTTTGGGAGATGGACCTCCGAAGAGGAAAGAGAGTCCCGCCGGAGGCTTATTGAGAGAGGGTTTGTTTCCAATCTCGCCGGGTGGCCCGCTGGGGGTCACCCGGCGGCTTTTCGTGTCGTCAGCTTTCGCTCTCCTCCAGCCGGCGGATGAACTCCGTATCCAGCCCCGCCGCTTCCCGTCCCTCGCGATCGAAGGTCCGCCCCCGAGCCCTGGAGGGTCGCAGGGGCCAGGTGAGATTGGCGCGATAGGCGTCCCAGGCCGACACGTCCTCTTCCTTGAATCTTTGCAGCCAGGTCCAGCCGAAGCGGACGTGGTCGATCTCGTCGCGATGGACGCGCTCGATCACCGTCGCCGTCTTGAGGTCGCCCGCCCGGCGCGCCGCCTCGGCGTACTCCTCGGTGTGGTCGAGGTTGGCGTTCTCGAAGGTGAGGGACATGGCGCAGAGGAAGCGCAGGGGGGTGGTGATCGATTCGACCTTGCCCCAGAAGTAGCCGTGGACGGGGAAGTCGCCGAAGCGGACGCCCGCATCCTCCACCCGGGCGATGTACATGCGGGTGTGGCGCTGCTCGTCGTCGAGGATGCGCAGCAGGCCGCGGCGAAAGTCCGGCGGCGCGTCCGGAAAGGCGAGGAGGGCCCAGGCGAACAGCTCGGCGGCCTGGAGCTCGTGGTTCGCCAGGGCGTGTAGGATGCGCGGCCGCTGGGCAGGATCGGCCATGCCCACGATGGAGGGCACCTCCACCTTCTGAAACCGCAGGTGGGGCGGCCGCCCCGGCGCCGCCGCCCGGAAGGCCGGACCGGGATCGGCGTCCGTCAGCTCGCCCGGCGCTGGCGCGAGCTTGACGTCGAGGTCCTCGGTGAGGAGGACGGTGCGGGCGAAGTCGCGGATCTCCATCTTCACAATCCCTGCTGGATGCGGTCGGCCATCCGCTCCGCGATCTCGCGGGCGAAGGCCGAGGTGTAGTGGAGGCGGTCGACGTAGAGCGGACGGGTCTCGCCGATCTGGAGGTCGCCGAGCCAGAGGAAGTCCCTCCCCAGAGTGGCCGGCGCCGACGTCCGCAGCCGGTCCAGGGCCGCGTAGTGGGGGGACTCGCCGAGGGCCGCGCCGCCTGTGGCGAAGAGATGATAGTGGAGGTCGTATTTCCAGTTCGGAGCCGGTTGCCAGACGAAGAGGGGCTTGACGCCGTAGGCGGCGCAGATCCCCTCAGCCATCTTCTTGTTGCGCAGCCAGCGGGCCACCACGTCCTCGCCGCGGGGGAGCGACGGGCTGTCGTCGCGGATCTGGAAGGCCGTCCAGGGCGAGTGGACCAGCTCCCGCAGGAAACCGGAGTAGAACGGCTCGGCCTGGTGCTCGTTGATGCCGTCGACGAACAGCGCTACCTCCGGCGGCGCGCTGCCGGCCGCGAGCAGGGACTGGAAGAGGGCCAGCTCCTGACCGCTGAAGAAGTACGCCTGGCCGAAGTTGTAGACGTGGATCGGCGCGCCGGGGTAGCGCCGGCGCAGGGTCTCCTGGAGGTGCGAGGGGATCGTCTCCCAGTCGGGCAGGCCGTAGCCGAAGGTGGTGGAGCCGCCGAAGACCCAGACGTTGTGCACCCCGGCCGCCATGGGCCACGGCCCCGGGTCGCGGACCAGCCGCAGGCCCGGCTCGACGACGTTGACGTACCGGCCGCGGAACGGCTTCTCTTGAAATTCGGTGTACGGCTGGAAACGCAGGGAGCGCTCCCAGCTCTCTGCCAGGAGGTCCTTCACCTGGCGGCGGCTCCAGCCGGGATAGATCAGGGCGAGCTGGTCGTCCCGCAATGCCAGGACGTGCTCGGGACGGCGCCCGGCGAGATGGGTCAGCCGCACCAGGGGAATCCGCATTACGGGGGAGTCGATCCCGGTCTCGGGAGCCCTCGTGATCCCCGCGGCGTCGGTCAACCGCAGCCCCATGGCGACTGCCAGGTTGAGCAACAGGAATCCCAGCAGCGTGTTGAAGACGATCACCGCCACGCTCACCCAGACCGCGCGGAGGCCCTGGAGCCCGGATTGAGCCCGGGTGCCGAGGAAGCTCACCGCGAGCACCCCGGCGCCCACGATCACCATCAGCCACTGGCGCTCCCCGAATCCCGGCTGGCCGATCCTCACCAGGTCGGCCCCGAGGCCGAGCAGGAGGAGACCGAGGGCCGCCGCGCGGACGGCCCAGGGGAAGAGCTTGCCGGTAGTGGAGGAGGGGGCCACTCCTAATAGTGCACGATCACCGATGCCACGAACGCCCGCGGCGGGGTGAAGTTGGTTCCCTTGCCGAAGTTCGGGTTGTTGGGCAGGTTGTCGGCCGGCCGGCCGAGGATCAGGCGGTCGTCCACTTCCAGGGGGACCTGCTGGTCGAAGACGTTGGTGACGCGGCCCTGGAGCTCCAGGCCGACGCGCGGCAGCCGGAAATCCCAGGAAGCGAGCAGGTCGACGCCCGTCCAGCCGGGCATGCGCCGCGAGCCGGCCCTCTCCAGGTAGCGCACGTAGGAGCTGCTGGAGACGTTGGGGTCCGGCAGACCGCGGGCCTCCCAGGCGCCGCCGCTCTGGTAGTGGACGAAGGTGCCCAGCGTCAACTGCTCCAGGGGCCGGAGGGTGGCGAAGAGCTTGGCGTTGTGGGTGCGGTCGCCGCGCAGGATGCCGTCGCGGTTGTCGGTGATCAGCACGCCGGGACCATCCTGGATGAACGAGGAATTGTAGAACGGCGAGTTGCCGCCGAAGTCGATGTCCCAGTTGCCCGTCAGCCGGCTCCAGGTGTAGCTGAGGTTGACCCACGGATGGAAGAACCGGTCGGTCACCGGCCGGCGGGTCGCCTCCAGGGTGACGGCCTTGTAGCGGCGGTAGGCGTTGGGGAGCTGGGAGACGTGGAAGGGGCCGTTGCCCAGGCCGTCGGCGGAGACGTCCTCGAAGATGTTGCCGGAGTTGCGGTACATGGCCCAGAGCTCCGCCGACCAGGCGAGGCCGAAGGGGCGGGCGTAGCCGAGGAGGAACTCGTCCGTGTACTGCGGGTCCAGCCCGGAATCGATCGTCTTGGTCTGGGTGTTCGCCTGGGGCACTTCGCGGATCAGGTTGCCCGCGGCGTCGAAAGTGGCGCGGGTGGTGAAGATGCGAGTGGGGGAGCCGGCGCGGCCCAGGGACTTGTTGTCGGTGTTGTAGTAGCGGCCGAAGTTGGCGTAGAGCTTGTCCCCCCGCTGCGGGCTGGGGACGAAGGCGATGCCCAGCCGCGGCTGCAGCTCCTGGCCCCAGTTGAAGTCGAGGATCTTCTTCTCCCGCTTGGTGCCCGCGGGGGTGAACACTTCGCCGAAGTATTCGTCCTTGTTCACCAGCAGGCCGGCAGTGAGAGTCGTGCGCTCGCCGAAGGTCATCTGGTCCTGGCCGAAGACGCCGTAGGAGCGGCCGCGGCCGGTGTGGGGCGGCTGCTGGGAGACGTAGCTCGCCGTGAACTGCCTGGCGGTGGAGCTCCAGGTGATGGTGCCCCAGCCGTTGGCGCGCCGCTCGAGCTCCTCCAGGTCCATCTCGTAGGTGCCGCCCGCGCGCAGGTCGTGGCGCGAGGCGCCCCACTCCTTGAAGGCCTGGACGGTGCCCCGCAGCTCGTCGCGCTGGAAGTTCTGGTTGTTGACCGCGAGGCTCGCGCCGCCCACCGTCTGGCCAACGCCGGTGGCGCCGCCGACGAGGAAGTCCGGCGTGGTGGTGAACTGCCCCACGAGGTCCGGCCGCGCGGCGTTGAACGCCGGCCGGTAGCCGAGGTTGGTGATGGGGTTGGTGCCATTGTCCTCCCGGTCGCGGCTGTATTTGAATTCCGTGAAGCTGTCAGCCGCGAGGGTCCAGGTCCAGGTGAGGGTGCCCAGGTCGACGTTCGTGAAGTCGTTGCTGCCGACGGTGGGGCTCGCGACGGAGGTGACGTTCGCGTTGTCGTCCGTGCGGTTGCGGCGGCGCAGCCCGAAGGTGAGGAAGTGCTGCTCGGTCGGGTTGGCCGTGAGCTTGGCGAAATACTCCTTGGTGACCAGCTTCTCGTCGGGGACGGAGCCGAGGTTGTTATGACGGTCCGTCGTGGTGTTGGAGGGGCGGCTGGCCGAGCCGTAGAACCAGAAGTGGTCGCGCACCAGGGGACCCCCCAGGGAGATGCCGGCGAAGTCCTGGTTGGTCGTATTCTTCACCGTGGAATTCTTGTTGTTGGCGACGAAGCTCGACGGCTGGTCCTCGTAGCGCGCCTCGCCGCCGAAGTTGTTGGTCCCGGCGCGGGTGATGGCGTTGACCACCATGCCGCCCGAGCGGCCGAACTCGGCGGTGATGCCGCCCCGGACGATGCTCACCTCGGAGATGTCGAGCTCGGTGATGTCCGGGAAGATGTCGCCGTAATCGGGGTTGGAGACGGTGATGCCATCCACCAGGAAGGTGTTGTCCATGCGCGAGCCGCCGGCGTTGGGAGCCAGCCGCCCGTTCTCGCTCACCCCCGGCGCCAGCTCGAAGAGCCCCTTGTAGGTGCGGGGGACGGGCAGCTCCTCGATCTGCTGGGCGGTGAAGTTGACCTGGGCCTCGGTCGACTTGACGTCCACCGTGGGCAGCGCCGCGCTTACCGTGATCTCCCCCTGGACCGTGGGCTTGAGGGACAGCTCGAGCTGGGTGTCCTTGTCGAGCTCGACGAGCGCCGGCCGGCTGACGTTGCCCATCCCCTCGAGCTCGGCCGACACCTCGTAGCGGCCGGGCAGCAGGCGCTGGAAGCTGAACGCGCCGTCCGCCGCCGAGATCACCGAGCGGCCGGCGGGCAGGTACGGCCCCTTGACCGTCACCGTGACCCCCGGCAGCCCCGAGCCGTCGGCGGACCGGACCACGCCCGAGATGGAGCCGGTCTCCGCCGCGAACGCGGCCCCGGCCATACCGACAATCAGGATGAACAGATAGAGAAGAACACCGCGCCCTATGTACATCGAAGAACCTCCTCCGGGTCGTGCCGCGCCGCGAAGACGGGCGCGAGCACGGATAGTATTCAAGGAGGCGATCGTAGCATGGGGAGCGGTCGACACCGCCTGCGGCTGAAGGGGTGATAAAATCATTGGCAATCATGAATAGATATTCACGGCTCCCCCGCCTCCTGGCCCTCGGTCTGCTCTGGGCCACCGCCGCCCTGGCCCAGCCCGGCGGTCCTCTGCCTGGTCCCCTGCCGCTGTTCCCGTCCGACAACTGGTGGAACGTCGACGTCAGCGCGGCGCCGGTCGATCCGGGGAGCGCGGGGTACGTCGACTTCATCGGGCGCGGCGTGGGGCTGCATCCGGACTTCGGCGGGGACGCGGACGTCTTCCCCGACATCTACGGCATGGTCTACCTCTCGGTGCCGGGGAGCCAGCCGCTGGTGCCGGTCACGTTCGTGGAGTTCGGCGACGAGAGCGACGCCGGAGCGCCGGGGCGGCCGGCCGGCTACCCCATTCCGCCGGAGGCGAAGACCACGGCCAGGTGGATCGAGGGGGGACAGCCCGGCACGGAGGTGGGCGGCGACCGTCACATGCTGATTGTGGACCGGGACAACCGCATCCTCTATGAGCTGTACCACGCCCACTGGAATCAGGCACGGAGCCGCTGGGAGGCGGGGTCCGGCGCGGTCTTCCCGTTGACTTCCAACCTGCGACGGCCCGAGGGGTGGACGAGCGCCGACGCGGCCGGTCTCGCCATCCTCCCCGGCCTGGTGCGCTGGGACGAGGTGTTCGGCGCGGCCCCGATCCAGCACGCCTTCCGCTTCACGGTCGAAGATTCCAACGGCCACGTCTTCCCCGCCTCGCACGACGCCGGGGGCACGGCGGGGGCCCTGCCCATGGGCGCCCGCCTGCGCCTCAAGGCGGGCAAGGACCTCTCAGGATATCCGCCGGAGGTGCGCAAAATCTTTCAGGCGATGAAGACCTATGGGCTGATTGTGGCCGACAACGGCTCAAACCTTTACATCACCGGGACCTACGACACCCGCTGGAACAACGACGTGCTCAACCCCGCTTTCGCCAGCCTGAAGGCGAGCGACTTCGAGGTGGTCAAGCTCGGCTGGCAACCGGCGAGCGGCCCGGGTGTCTGCCTGCCGGGAGGAGACTCGCACCTCTGTCTCTCCGACAGCCGCTTCCAGGTGGCAGCCCAATGGTCGACCGGCGCCGGCAGCGGGCCGGGCCACGCTGTGCGGCTCACTCCGGACACGGGTTATTTCTGGTTCTTCGATCCCACCAACGTCGAGGTGGTGGTGAAGGTGCTCGACGCCTGCGGCTTCAATCAGCGCTTCTGGGTATTCGCCGGCGGCCTCACCAACGTGCAGGTGCGCCTCACCGTGACCGACACGCAGAGCGGAGTCGTGAAGACCTATGATAACCCCCAGGGCAGGGCCTACCAGCCTGTGCAGGACACGAGCGCCTTCGCGACCTGTCCCTGACAAGGTGTCTGAGAAAGTGGCGATTCCGTCCGAAGTATCCTTCGGCCGGCTCCTGCACGAATTTGACACGACCGCGGTGTGTTTCCAGCCTCCGTCGTGGAGGGGGAGTAGGGTAGGGAATTGTCCTGACGCGCTATTCCAGAAACATCCTCTGAAGACTACTGCGCGCCGATGCCGGCAGCAGTCCCGCCCGGATCGACCCGAACAGCGCGGACGATGAAGCGCTTGGGTGCGGAGCCCACGTAGTAGAAGGGGTAGCAGGTGACGAGGGTCAGGGCCGGAGCAGCGGTATCGTCGAGCACCTCGGTGTCCTCGGGAGTGACGATCCGGGTCCAGTCGACCCGGTACTGGAACGTACCTTCCAGGGTCTCCAGACGGATGAGGTCATCTTTACGGATATCTTTGAGGGCTCTGAAGAAACTGTCCCGGTGCGCCGCGATCCCCACGTTGCCGCGGTCGCCGGGGAGCGAGGTCTCGGGGATGTGACCCGCGCCGCGGCGCAGGGTCGTCGCGTCCACGCCCTCGAGCACGATGGTGGAGACGTCCAGGCGGGGGATGGCGATGCGGCCGACGAGGGAGCCCTGAGCGATCACCGGCCGCTCCTGAGTCTCGGTGGAACTCGGCTGGAAGGTGTCGAGGCGGTCGGTGCTCTCTGCGGAAGGTGCGGAGGGGGCGGATTCGGCCGGCGGCGCGCTGCTGCGGGCCTCGTCCAGGATCTGGGAATCGCGGTACTGGGTATAGGTCGCGTCGAGCCACGCCCACGCCCAACTGCCGAGACAGAAGACGGCCACCAGCAGCAGGACCCGTTCCAGCCAGATCAGAGCGGAGGATTTTTCGGCGACGTTCTGCATGTTCTCCCGCTGATTCCTGAAAAGTCCCCTGGAGACGCAATCACCTGGCGCCTTGCGACGCCAGGTGATGGCAGCTACGTCCTACGTCTCAAACGGGAAGCCGGATCAGGCATTCCGCTTGGCGTAGACGCGGACCGCGAAGAAGGCGCTCAGCGCCAGCAGACCCATCAGGGCCACGGTGGGCAGGTCGCTCGCGGTCTTCGGCAGACGGCGGGTGCTGGTGGTCGTCGAGGACGTGGATGTGTTGTCCATCGAGGAGCCGGTCGTCGAGCCGGAGTTGCTGTTGTAGGTGCCGGTCGTCGAGCCGGTGCCGGTCTGGTCGTTGTTCATCGTACCGGTCGAGCCGGTCGTCGAGCTGGTGCCGGTCTGGTCGTTGTTCATCGTACCGGTCGTATCGTTGTTCGTGGTCCCCGTGGTCCCCGTGGTCCCCGTGGTCGTGTCCGCAGGGGGGGTGGTGGTCGTGGTGGTCGTCGTCGTACCCGTGGTGGCCGGCTTCTGCATGTTCGAGCCCGGGTTCTGCAGGTTGTTGTTGGTCTGTCCGGGCTTGGTCTCCTGCGACGGGCCGGGGGCAGGCGTGTTCAGCGTGCTCTGGGCAAAGATGGCGCCGCCGGCCGTCAGGGCCATGGCCGTCGCGAGCGAAAGAATTTGGCGCTTCATATCGAGCTCCTCTCCTGTCAGTTTCTTCCTGAAGGTAAACCCCGAGCGGGCTCCTTCGTTTCAGCGTTACGGCGGGCTGGGGAGAGAGATCTGGTTGCTTCGAAGCTCGGATGGCGCGCCGTCAAACCCCGTCTCCCCGCCCCCCGCTCCCTACACGCCATGAGTTAATTGCAACACCGATGCCACATTGCGGCAAAGCTCACGATCGTTCTGGGTGAGGGCTACGCCTTCGTGAGCTTCTTGTAGCGGATGCGGTGGGGCTGGTCGGCCTCGGCGCCCAGTCGGCGCTTGCGGTCGGCTTCGTAGGCTTCGTAGTTGCCCTCGAACCACTCCACCTGCGAGTCCCCCTCGAAGGCCAGGATGTGGGTGGCGAGGCGGTCGAGGAACCAGCGGTCGTGGCTGATGATCACGGCGCAGCCGGCAAAGGCGAGGAGGGCCTCTTCCAGGGCCCGCAGGGTGTCCACGTCGAGGTCGTTGGTGGGCTCGTCGAGGAGCAGCAGGTTGCCCCCGGCCTTCAGGGTGCGGGCGAGGTGAACGCGGTTGCGCTCGCCGCCCGAGAGATCCTTGACCCGCTTCTGCTGGTCCGACCCCTTGAAGTTGAAGGCCGCGGCGTAGGAGCGAGCGGGGACCTCGCGGCTGCCCAGGGTGACGACGTCGCGGCCGTCGGAGATCGTCTCCCAGACCAGCTTGTCGCCGTCCAGGCTGTCCCGGCTCTGGTCGACGTAGGCGAGCTTCACCGTCTCGCCGACGCGGATGGAGCCGGCATCCGGTTTCTCCTGGCCCACGATCATGCGGAACAGGGTCGTCTTGCCGGCGCCGTTGGGGCCGATGACGCCGACGATGCCGCCGGGAGGCAGGGCGAAGGAGAGGTCCTCGATCAGCAGGTTGTCGCCGTAGCCTTTGCGCAGTCCCCTGGCCTCCACCACCAGGTCGCCGAGGCGGGGGCCGGCGGGGATGTGGATCTCGTTCGGGTCGGCCCGCTTGTCGTACTCGCGGTCCTCGGCCAGCAGCTTCTCGTAGGCGTTGATGCGGGCCTTGCCCTTGGCCATGCGGGCGCGGGGGCTCATGCGGATCCACTCCAGCTCGTTCTGCAGGGTCCGCCTGCGGCCCGAGACCTCCTTCTCTTCCTGGGCCAGGCGCCCCTGCTTCTGCTCCAGCCAGGAGGAGTAGTTGCCCTTCCAGGGGATGCCCTGGCCGCGGTCGAGCTCCAGGATCCACTCCGCCACGTTGTCGAGGAAGTAGCGGTCGTGGGTGATGGCCACCACGGTGCCGGCGTACTCCTGGAGGTGGCGCTCCAGCCAGGCCACCGACTCGGCGTCGAGATGGTTCGTGGGCTCGTCGAGAAGGAGCAGGTCGGGGCGCTTCAGGAGGAGCTGGCAGAGGGCCACCCGGCGGCGCTCGCCGCCCGACAACGTGGTCACGTCGGCGTCCGGCGGCGGCAGGCGCAGGGCGTCCATGGCGATCTCCAGCGTGCGGTCGAGGTCCCAGGCGCCCGCGGCCTCGATCTGATCCTGGACCCGCGACTGCTCGGCCATCAGCTTGTCCATCTCGTCGTCGGACAGGGGCTCGCCGAACCGGGCGTTGATCTCGTCGAACTTGTGGAGCAGGGCCCGGGTCTCGGCCACCCCCTCCTCGACGTTGCCCAGCACGTCCTTGGCCGGATCGAGCTGCGGCTCCTGGGAGAGGTAGCCCACCCGCGCACCCTTGGCGGCCCAGGCCTCGCCTCCGAACTCGCTGATGGCCCCGGCCATGATCTTGAGCAGCGTGCTCTTGCCGGCGCCGTTCAAGCCCACGACGCCGATCTTGGCGCCGGGGAAGAACGACAGCCATATACCCTTCAAGACCTCCCGGTTGGGCGGATAGATCTTGCGGAGGTCCTTCATGACATAGATGTACTGCTCAGACATGGAGACGGTTCCTCTCAGGTGGATCCCGGCAGCGGAAGACGAGCGGCCGGACCGGAGATTGTACCCCAGTCTCCCGCTAGCCTTCCGCCAGATCCCGCAGTCGCTCGGGCAGCGAGGCCAGGAACGGCCCGAGGTCGTCCGTGTCCGGCAGGGTGATCTCGAGCCGGCCCTTCTTCGTCCGCCCGACCTTCCCCTCTCCCTCCATCACCAGGGGGACCTGGAGAGCCTCGCGGTCGACGGGGATCTCGTCCGTCACCGCGAAGAGCTGGTTCATGATCCGCTGATCGACGATGCGCATGTCCAGGGCCTCCTTATTTTTATGAAGATATTACTGTATCCATCCTTTTGAATTTGTCACGCTTCAGGGGAATGCGGCACCCTAGGTAGCGACGAAGCTCCACAACCACCGAAGAGGAGAATATCGAATGAGAAACGCAGCGAGAGCTGTCCTCGGACTGCTGGCGACCGCGCTGGCGCTGACGCCGGCGATGGCCACGACCGCCCTGGAGCGCTCGGAGACCGATCTGATCCAGGAATCCGCCATCATCGTCACGGGCCACTGCACCCATCTGCAGAGCCAGTGGGTCGACCGCACCCTGGTGACGATTGCCACCATCTCAGTTTCCGAGGTGCTCAAGGGCCGGGCGGGAGCCGAGGTGACGGTGGTCCTGCCGGGTGGCACCGACGTCCACCGCCGGGTGCCCATCGCCATGACGTTCCCGGCCGCACCGCAGATGTACCAGCAGGAGGAGGTCCTCCTCTTCCTGACGCTCGAGGAGCGGGTGGCGAACGGCTACACCATCGTCGGCTTCTCGCAGGGCAAGTTCACCCTCGCCGACAATGGGCAGGGGCAGAAGGTGGCCAGCCAGAACCTCAGCGCTCTCAACCTGCAGGGCCGCACCGGCGCCGTCACTCGCGGCCGGGCCAAGACGCTGCTGTTGGCCGAGCTCCGGCAGAAGATCCAGGAAACCCCAGCGGCCGAGAGGCCGCGGTGAGGCGGGCTCGCCCCGTCCGCGAGGAGATGAAGCCATGCGCGTAAACTTTGCCAAGATCCTGCCGGCCGCCCTGCTGGTGGCCGTCGCCGGCGCCTCCCCGGTCTTCGCCGGGGGAGCGCTCGAGACCCTGGACCTCACCAACGCCCAGCCCTCTCCGATCCCGGGACAGATCACCGCCAAGGTCGTCCGGATCTTCTGGGACCCCCGCTGCATACCGGTCCACTACCGGGTCAACGACACGCAGAACCCGATCCCCAATCCCCTCGGCGCGCCGTTCCTCTCGGTGGCGGACGCCAGCGCCGCCTTCCAGAAGTCCTTCAATACGTGGAACTCCATCCCGACCTCGTACATCGATATGCGGGTCGTGGGCACGGTGAGCAACCCCGGCACGGCGGGCTTCGACTTCGTCAACGAGCTGACTTTCCGCACCCCCATCGGCTTCGGCTTCATCGCCTCCTCACCTTCGATCAGCCTGCTCGCGGACGTCACGCTGGTGGACGGTGAGGACATCGACGGTGACGGAGTCCCCGACGTCTCCGGCGCCATCACCACCTGCCAGGACGTGAACGGTCACACCAGGTTCCCGGCCGGCTTCTACAAGGCGGGCACCATCCTGGACAACGACGTCCAGTTCAACGCCGATGCCCTGCGCTTCACCGTCGCCGATGCCGACGTCGACACCAACCCCCGCTCGGTGGACCTCCAGGCCGTGGCCACTCACGAGTTCGGCCACTCCCACGGCCTCTCCCACGTGCTCAACAACCAGAAGAGCAGCACGGACGGGACCACGGCGACCATGTACCCCTTCGTCGACACGGGCGACCCGGCCTCCGAGCTGGCGCAGCGCACCCTGGACAGCGACGACGTCGCCTGGAGCTCCTACTTCTATCCCGAGGGCTCGGCGGCCTCCGGCCCGGCCGCGCTCCAGCCGGGGGACATTCCATTCAAGGCGGTCTACGGCCTGATCACCGGCACGGTCACCCACGGCCAGCTCGACCAGCCCATCGCCGGCGCCAGCGTCTCCGCCACCAACCTGCTGACCGGCGAGCTGGCCACCACCGGCTTCAGCGGCACCACGCAGGTCTCCTTCGACCCGGCGACCGGCAACGTCTTCCTGGTGAGCCCGTCGTTCGACATCCTGGATGGCAAGTACGTCCTGCCCGTCAAGCTCGGCGCCTGGAGGGTGGGCGTCGAGGCGGTGGACGGCGAGCCGGTGTCCTCCGCCTCGATCAACCTCACTGCGGAGATCGGCGACATCTTCGGCCAACAGAATTTCAACGAGGGATTCTGGGGCGGGCCCTTCGAGTCGGCGCGCGAGGAGAACCCCGGCCTCGCCTTCCCCGTGATCTCGCTGCCAGGCTTCACGGTGGCCAACGTCGACCTCGTCACCAACGACCAGATCAACGTCAACAACTTCGGCAGCCGCGACTTCGTGGGCTTCACCGGCGTGCAGCCGGGCTTCTACTACGCCGTGCAGTTCCCCGCCAGCCAGCTCGCGGCCATCGATCCCGGCCGCGACCTGCTGATCCAGGAGGGGGCCTTCGAAACGTTCCTGGCGAATGCCTCGGTCGTCCCGGTCTTCGCCGAGGCCACGCTGACCACGGGCACGGTGAGCGGCTCGACGGCCACTCTCGACCTCGCCCATCCGCTCGTCCGCCAGACCGGCTTCATCGGTCAGGACAGCGACTTCGCGCCGTTCTTCTTCCCCGACCCCAAGGGGCTGGGCAAGCTGGTGCGCAAGAAGATCGCCAGGGGCGAGATCCAGAACCTCTTCCTGGTGCTGCGCCTGCCCGTCACGTCGCCGTTCCCCGGCGTCTCGGCGCAGCCGCCCTTCATCGGGCTCGACGGCGGCAACGCCACCAACGACGCGCCTATCTTCGGCCTCTCCTACACCTCCGCCGACGGCGTGACCTTCACCCGCAGCAATAGCTTCAACTTCCGGTTCTCGCTGATCGTCGCCAAGCCATAGCGCCGGGGTTTCCGGCCTGGAGAGGGGGGAGCCGGCGAGCCGGCTCCCCCTTTTCTTTGCTACATTGGCTCCATGACGGACCTCGTGGCGGCGCCCGAAACCGACCTCTTCCTCTCTCTCACGCCCGAGAAGGTGCTGGCGGCCGTCGAGGCCGGCGGCCTGCGGTGCAACCCCGTCTGCTACCCCCTGAACTCATTCGAGAACCGGGTCTACGAGGTGGAGCTGGCCGACCGCACACGGGTGGTGGCGAAGTTCTATCGCCCGGGCCGGTGGAGCGAGGAGCAGATCCTGGAGGAGCACCAGTTCCTGGCCGACCTCGCCGCCGAGGAGATCCCCGTCTGTACCGTGCGCCCCTTCCCCGGCGGCGGCAGCCTGCGCCGGGTGGAGGGTATTTTCTACAGCCTCTCGGACCGCCGGGGCGGGCGGGCGCCCGACGAGCTGAGCGACGAGACCGTCCGCCGGCTGGGCATGCTGGTGGGGCGGATGCACAACGTCGCCGTGCGGCGGCCGGCGCCCCACCGGCTGCGGCTCGACGCCGCCACCTACGTCCGGGAGCCCGTGGCCTGGCTCGACGCCCACGACACCCTGCCACGCCACCTGCGCAGCCGCTACTTCGACGCCGCACTGGCCATCGCCGAGATCGCCGACCGGCGGCTGGCGGGGGTGGCCGTCCACCGCCTCCACGGCGACCTCCACCTCGGCAACCTCCTGTTCCGCGACGGGCTGCTGCACGTGCTCGACTTCGACGACATGGTGGTGGGTCCGGCGGTGCAGGACCTCTGGCTGGCCCTGCCCGGCCGCGACGCCTCCGCGCTCGCTCAGCGCGAGGTCTTCGTGGAAGGGTACGAAAGCTTCCGCGAATTCGACCGCTCGACCCTGGTCCTGATCGAGCCCCTGCGCGCCCTGCGCATCGTCCACTACACCGCTTGGCTCGCCCGCCGCTGGCACGACCCGGCCTTCCCCGCGGCCTGGCCCCACTTCGGCACGCCGGACTACTGGCAGCGGGAGACCGAGGACCTGGAGGAGCAGCTCGCGGTGCTGCGCGGCGAGGCATCCCCCGAGGAGGTCGAGGCGCGCACCACGGAGGAGGCCGCCCGGGAGGAGGAGACCACGCTCACCAACAAGGATTTCTTCTGGGACTGGGAGGGGTAGAGAAACCAGGCCCTCTCTCCCGGAGGGAGAGAGGGGTGGCGAGGGCTCAGCGCCGGTTGTAGTCGGAACCGGTGCTGCCCGTGGTTCCGGTGACGCCCGTGGTGCCAGTGCTGCCGGAGCCGGTGTTGAGGTTGCTGCCGGTGTGGGTGTTGCTGCCGGTCGCCTTGTCCTCGACCCGGTGCCAGGCGTCGCGGGTGGCGTTGCGGGCCTCGTTCCAGGTCTGGCGCGAGGTGCCGCGGGCGGTGTTCCAGCCGTGCTCCAGCTCGGGCTCCACGTCCTCGAAGCGGCGGTCGGCGCCGTAGCGGGAGCGGGACTCCCAGCCGTACTTGTAGGCCGGCTGGTACTCGTCGTAGCTGCGACTGGCGTCCACATAGGGACGTGAACGGTAGTTCTCGCGCCAGTAGGCATCCTCCACCGTGGGGTTGACACCCTCGGCAACGCCGTGGCCCACCAGGCCGCCGGCCACCGCGCCCACCGCGGCACCCACCAGGGTGCCCACCGGGCCGCCCACCGCCGTGCCGACCGCAGCCCCCGTGGCCGCGCCAGCCGCCGCGCCGACGCCGCTGCCGACCGGATGCACCTTGTCGTGGCTCTGGTCGCCCGTGTCCGGCTTGCCCGTGAAGTCGCTTCCCGTTTTGTTGTCAGCCATGATGAGTTCTCCTCTCGTGAGTTGATTCGGTCCGATACTGAACGCGCATTCAGCGCACGTCGGAAGATAATTGCAAGGTCGGGGCCAACTCGCAGGTGTGTTAGCATCCGCGCCGCCTTCTTGAGCCAAGAGAAGCGGACCCCGTACGGAGAATCGATGGCGATCTACGAGAACATCCTGGAAACGATGGGGAACACTCCCCTGGTCAAGCTCGGCCGCTTCCACTCGGGCCCGGCCACGCTGGCGGCCAAGGTCGAGTCCTTCAATCCCGGCGGCAGCGTCAAAGACCGCATTGGCATCGCCATGATCGAAGCCGGCGAGAAGGCGGGGCTGCTCAAGCCCGGGGGCACGATCGTCGAGCCCACCTCCGGCAACACCGGCGTGGGCCTCGCCATGGCCGCCAACCTCAGGGGCTACAAGCTGATCTGCGCCGCGCCCGACAAGATCCCCAAGGAGAAGATCGCCCTGCTCGAGGCCATGGGCGCCACCGTCCTCACCTGCCCCACGAACGTCGACGCGAGCGATCCGCGCTCCTATTACAAGGTCGCCGAGCGCATCCGCGACGAGCAGGGGGCCTACCTGCCCAACCAGTATTCCAACCAGGCCAATCCTGAGGCCCACTACCGCTCCACCGGTCCCGAGATCTGGCGCCAGACCGGCGGCAAGGTCACCCACTGGGTGGCCGGCGTGGGCACCGGCGGCACCATCAGCGGTGTGGGCAGGTACCTCAAGGAGCAGAACCCGGCGGTGCAGGTGATCGGGGTGGACACCGTGGGGAGCGTCTACGAGTACTACTTCGAGCACCGCGAGCTGCCGCCCGCGGAGCAGATCCACCAGTACCTCATCGACGGCATCGGCGAGGACTTCATGCCCGCGACAGTCTGGTGGGACTACCTCGACGGCATCGTCACCGTCGACGACCCCACGGCCTACAAGGCGACGATGGACCTCGCCCGCCAGGAGTCGATCTTCACCGGCTCCTCCGGCGGCGCCGCCGCCGCGGGAGCACGGCAGATCGCCCGCTCGCTGGGCGCGGACGGCCTGGTGGTCACCCTCTTCCCCGACTCCGGCGAGCGCTATCTCTCCAAGCTCAACAGGACGTGGCTGAAGGAGAAGGGCCTGCTGGAGGATTGAGAACCTGAGAGATCGGACGCCTGCCACACGGCCCGCGATAGGATGCGCGGCATGCGCGCGAACACCCTGCCTGCCGACATCCTCCTCGCTGTCCTCCTGTCGAGCGCCCTCGCGAGCTGCGCCGCACCCGGAACCTCCCACCCGCTCGCCACCGCGAAATCCTCTCCGCCGCAAGGTGAGGTGAGGACGGAGCCGCTCCCGCCCCTGGACCACGCCCCTCTGCTGCGGGCCAAGGCGGCGACCTACCTGTCGCCGGACGATCCCATCCTGGGGGTCCAGATCGGCGACGACATGCGGGCCTATCCGCTCCGCATTCTGGACTGGCATGCGGCGTCCAACGACAACGTCGGCGGCGTTCCCGTGGCCCTGGTCTGGTGCCGCCCCTGCGGCTCCGCCATGCTCTACCGGCGGGACACCCCGAAGGGCACGCTCACCTTCGCGGCCTCCGGCCTCTTCCGGGACGGCGACCAACTCCTCCGGGACCGGGAGACCAGGACCCTCTGGAAGCAGCTCACCGGCGAGCCGGTGGAGGGCCCGCTGACCGGCTCCGGCATCAGGCTCCAGCCGCTGCCCGTGGTGCTGACCACCTGGGCGAACTGGACCCGCATTCGGCCCGAGACCCGGGTGCTCTCGCTCGCGACCGGCGTCCGCAAGGACTACCCGCCGAGCCCGGCGCCGCCGGAGACGTCGTCCGTCTACGGCCTGGTGGTGGACGGCGCGGCCAAGGCCTATCCTCTCGACAGCCTGAGCCGGACGGGAGTCGTCAACGACGAGATCGCCGGCCGGCCGGTGGTGGTGGTCTGGGAGCCCGGAGCCGACGCGAAGAACCGCACGGTCCGCGCCTACGAGCGGGGCGATCGGACCTTCTCCCGCTCCGAGCGGGCCTTCCTGGGGGCCCTCTTCCTGAACGACCAGAACGGCCGCCCCTGGCTCGTCGGCGAGGAGGCCCTGACCACGCCGGACGGCAGGAAGCTGCCGCGCCTGCCGGGGTACCTCACCCACCGCTCCGGCTGGTACGCGGCGTATCCGCGGACGGCGACCTGGGAGGGGAAGTAAACGCGCATTGACATGTGGCACCAGTAGTGCTACGCTTACACCATGGCCAGAGAGCTTCCAACGCCAGTCGAACGCACCTACTCCGAGATGCTGCGGTTCCGGGTGACCCCGGAGCACGCCGCGTTGATCCGGGAGGCGGCAGAGAGCGCCGCCCGCCGCAAGGGAACAGGCGATCTTTCCGCCTGGGTCAGAGAGACGCTGGTGGCAGCGGCCCGCAAGGAGCTGAAGCGGAGCGACGAGGAGGGATAGGACCGCACCTCATCGCGGGCCGGCAAGACTTTTGCAGTCTCCCGTGAGCCCCGCCGCCATGCTGCTGTGGCGGCGGGGGCTCACGATGCATTCGAAGACGCAAAATCTCTGGAACGTCCTCCGGGAAACGTTCGCAAACTGGAGCAAGCACGAGGCCTTCACGCGCAGCGCGGCCCTCGCCTACTTCTCCCTTTTTTCCCTGGCGCCGATCCTCATCCTGGTGATCGCCGTCGCCGGCTGGGCGTTCGGGGCCAGCGCGGCGCGGGGGGAGGTGCAGAGGGAGCTCAGCCTCGTCATGGGCTCCCAGGCCGCCGAGGTGGTGCAGCAGCTCGTGGCCGCCGTCAGCGCGAGGCCGCGCACCGGCCGCTTCGCCGCCATCCTCGGCACCGTCACCCTGCTGGTCACCGCCACGGGAATCCTGATCCAGCTCCAGGACACGCTCAACACGGTCTGGGAGGTCATCCCCAAGCCGGGCTTCTTCCTCAAGCGCCTGCTGCTCAAGCGGCTGCTCTGCTTCGGGCTGATCCTCGGCGTGGGCCTGCTGGTGCTGGCCTCGATCGCCGCCAGCGCCGGCCTCGCCCTCGTGCAGAAGATCCTGGAGTCGCGCCTGGAGATCGGGTTGTCGAAGGTCCTCGGGTGGACCGACGTGACCCTCTCCTGGCTGCTAATGACGGCGGTGATCGCCCTCGTCTTCCGCTTCCTGCCGGACGTGGAGCTCAGTTGGCGTGACGTGGCCTGGGGCTCCGCCGTCACCTCGGTCCTCTTCCTCGCCGGCAAGTACGCCATCGGCTTCTACCTGGGGAGGGCGGGTGTCACCTCGACCTACGGCGCCGCCGGCTCGCTGGTGCTGATCCTGCTCTGGGTCTACTACTCCTCCCTCATCTTCCTCCTGGGCGCGGAGTTCACCCGGGTCCACTCCCGCCGCTACCGCGAGGGGAGGGCCCAGGCCTCGCCGGGCGCCGTGCGCGCGGTCACCGTCAAGGTCCCGCTCGAGCCGCTCGAGGCGCCGCAGTCCTGACATGCGAAGGCTCGCCTTCCTCCTGGTCCTCGGGCTCGCCTGCCTCGCCCCGGCGCTCCACGCCGCGCTGTTCGGCGCGAAATCCAAGGTCAAAGTCGAGGTCGAGGGGGTGCCGCGCAAGCTGGCGCAGAACATCCACTCGTCGCTCAGCCTGGAGCAGGCCGACAACAGCGAGCTGGACGAGGCCCGCATCCGGCGCCTCCACGCCGAGGCTCCCGGCGAGATCGAAGAGGCTCTCCAGCCCTTCGGCTACTACCGGCCGCACGTGCGCTCCGAGCTGCGCCAGGAGAAGGACCAGTGGATCGCGCGCTACGACGTGGACCCCGGGCCGCCGGTGAAGATCGCCAGCGTCGATCTGAAGATCGCCGGCGCGGGCGCGGACGATCCGCGGTTCCAGGAGGCGGCGGCCCACTTCCCCCTGCGGCAGGGGGAGGTCCTCTACCACCCGGATTGGGAGAAGGGGAAGAAGACTTTCGAGACCCTGGCCGCCGAGGAGGGGTACCTCGACGCCGCCTTCCAGGAGAACCAGGTGCGGGTGGACCTGGCGCGCTATCAGGCCGACGTCGTCCTCCATTACAACACCGGCCCCCGCTACCGCTTCGGCGAGGTGCGCTTCCACCAGAGCGTGCTCAACCCCGATCTGCTCAAGGGGTACGTGAAGTTCAAGCGCGGCGATCCCCTGGACGTCAGCCAGGTGCTCGACCTCCAGAGCGCCCTCTCCGACAGCCCCTACTGGGGGCGCGTCGAGGTGGTGACCCGCCAGGACGAGGCCCAGGGCTTGGAGGTGCCCATCGACGTCAACCTGCGCCCCAGCAAGCCCGTGCGCCTGACCGGGGGGCTCGGCTACGGCACGGACACCGGCCCCCGCGCCCGGGGCGTGGTGGAATTCCGGCGCCTCAACAGCCGGGGGCACCGCGCGGAGGTCGACGTCACGGCCTCGGCGATCGAGCGGGGCTTCAAGTCGAGCTATTTCATTCCCGGCGCCTACCCGCGCACGGACGTCCTCTCCTTCAACGCCGCCTACGACCGGCAGGACACGAACTCCAGCATCAGCGACACCGGCCTGCTGGGCACCACGCTCACCGAGTCCCGGGGCGGCTGGCGCGAGGCGTACTCGCTCAATTTCCAGCGCGAGAAGTTCACCGTCGGCCTCGACAAGGGCACCTCGAACCTCCTGGTGCCCGGCGCCAGCCTGGAGCGGGTGAAGGCCGACGACCGGATCGACACCACCAACGGCTACCGGGCGCGCCTCCTGTTCCAGGGGGCCGAGAGGTCCCTGCTCTCCGACTCCTCGTTCCTGCAAGGTGAGATCGACGGCAAGGTCATCCGCACCCTGGGCACGGCCAACCGCCTCATCGCCCGCGCCCAGGTGGGCTACACCGACACCAACGACTTCCGCGCCCTGCCGCCGCAGTTCCGGTTCTTCGCCGGCGGCGATCAGAGCGTGCGGGGCTTCTCCTACCAGTCGCTGGGCCGCAAGGACGAGGCGGGCAACACCATCGGCGGCGAGACGCTGCTGGTGGGGAGCCTGGAGTACGAGCGCCGCTTCTTCACCAAGTGGGGCGCCGCCGTGTTCTACGACACGGGCAACGCCTCGCAGTCGTTCAGCAACCTGGGCACCCTCGCTCGCGGCGCCGGCTTCGGCCTGCGCTGGCGCTCGCCCATCGGCCCCATCCGCGCCGACGTGGCCTGGGCGCTCTCCGAGCCGGGCCACCCCATTCGTTTCCACTTGAACATCGGACCAGACCTGTGAATCCTGAAACGCCGACACCGCCGACACCGTCCACCCCCGCGCCCGCGCCACCCAGGAAGCGCCGCCGGCTCCTGCACTGGACGCTCGGCCTGCTCCTCACCCTCGTCGTCCTGCTGATCCTGGTGGTGGCCGGAGCCTGGTACGCGGTCTCCACGGAGCGTGGGACCCGTATCCTCCTTGGCCGCGTGGAGGGCCTGCTCGGCGGCAAGCTGACGGTGGGCGCCCAGCGCGGCCCCCTCACCGGCCCGCTCGATCTGCGCGATGTCCACTACCAGACGGTCACCCTGGACGCGCGCATCGCCCACGTCGCCCTGGCCTGGCACCTCGGCAAGCTGCGGAGCCGCCAACTCGACGTCGAGAGCCTGCACGCCGAGGGCATCCGCGTCGTCCTCCAGCCCACCAAGACGGACACCAGCAACGGCCGGCTGACGGACGTCCACCTGCCGGTCAACATCGTCGTGCGCGACGCGTTGATCCGCGACGTCGAGATCCGCCATACGAGCCCGCCGGGGCAGCCCGTCCAGCCCCCCTTCCGGCTCGACCAGATCGCTCTCGACGCCGAGAGCGAACGCCTGCGCGACGTCCTCCACGTGCACAGCCTGCGGGTGGACGGCCCCACCTTCCGGCTGCGGGCCGGCGGCGACGTGACGCCCGTCGGCGACTACGCCCTGAACCTCCAGGCCGAGGCGACTTACAACGCGCCCCAGGTGCCGCCCGTCGCGGCCACGGGGACGTTCCGCGGCACTCTGGAGAAGCTGGGGATTGACGTGCGCCTGAGCAAGCCGTTCGCGGCCGCGGTGAACGGCGACGTGCTCACCCCCATGCGCGAGGTGGGGCTCGACCTCGCCGCCCATGTCAAGGACGTGGAGACCAGGGCGATCAACCCCGCCTGGCCCGTGGCCCGGGTTTCCCAGGGGGACGTCAAGGTCAAGGGCAAGCTCAACGACTTCATCTCCGAGGGCAGGGTGGCCGGCTCCTACCAGGACCTGGGCTCCGGCGTCGCCACCTACCGGCTCGCCCGCCGCGGCACGGACTACATTTTCGAGTCCCTGAACGTGAAGACCGCGAACGGCTCCGACCTCACGGCCAAGGGCACGGTCGGCACGGCGAAAAAGGAGCTGGACCTCGACGTGGTGGCGGACTGGCGCGGCCTCGCCTGGCCCCTCCAGGGCACGCCCGTGGTGGTGAGCCGCCAGGGGGACGCCAAGGTCCGCGGCACGCTGGCCGACTACCGGGTGGACCTCAACGCCGACCTCGCCGGCTCCGGCATCCCGCCCGGCCGCTGGGCCCTCTCCGGCCGCGGCGACCTGGAGAAGATGACGCTTCGCTCCCTCCAGGGGGACGTGCTGCGCGGCCGCCTCACCGCCGTGGGCACCGTGGCCTGGAAGCCGCAGGTGGCCTGGCGCCTGAAGGTGAACGGCACCGACATCGATCCCAGCGCCCTGTCCCCCCAGTTTCCGGGCCGGGTCAGCTTCGCCGCCGCGAGCGACGGCACCCTGCGCAACGGCGGCCCCTACGGCCGGGTGGACGTGACGGACCTCGGCGGCAACCTCCACGGCAACCCCGTGGCCGGTGCCGCCCACCTCGAGCTGGCGGGGGACCGCTACGGCCTGCCGCGCCTCGACCTGCGCTCCGGCTCGGCCCGCCTCACCGCCGCCGGCAGCTTCTCCAAGACCGCCGGCAACCTCGACTGGCGGCTCGAGGCCCCCAACCTGGGCGAGGCCCTGCCGCAGGCCGGCGGCGCCGTCACCCTCCAGGGGAACGTCTCGGGACCGTGGAAATCCCCGCACGTCCGCGCCCAGGGGAACGGGCAGTCGCTGGTGTACCAGACCTACAACGTCGCCACCCTGGCCCTCAACGCCGACGTCGACTTGGCGAGCCAGGGGCCGTTCCTCCTCGACCTCAACGCCGCCAACGTCGGCGCCGGCGGCAATCACTACGACTCCGTTACCGTCAACGGCCGGGGCACCCAGCGCAGCCATACGGTGACCCTCGCCGTGCGGCAACAGGCCGGGGGCCTGGACCTGGCGCTGGCCGGCGGCCTTCAGGGGACCACGTCCTGGAGCGGCCAGATCCAGCGTTTCGACCTGCGCAACCCGCAGACGGGGAACTGGTCGCTCGCCGGCCCGGCGGGGTTGACCGCCGGCACCACGGCCGCCGCCCTGCGCAACTTCTGCTGGACCTCGGGCGGCGCTCGCCTCTGCGCCGACGGGCAATGGAGCAAGACCGGTCCGTGGAACGCCTCGGGGACGATCGCGGACGTGCCGTTCTCCCTGCTCAAGCCGTTCCTGCCGCCGGACCTCGCGATCACCGGCGCGGTCAACGGCACCTTCCGCGGCCAGAGCGCGCCCAACGGCTTCGTCACCGCGAGCGTGGACCTGCGGCCCGGCCCCGGGGAGGTGCGCTACCCCCTGGAGAGCGGCGAGACGGCCCGCATCCGCTTCGACCAGGGCACGGTGGCATTGACCGCCGGCCAGGACGGCCTCGCCGGGCACGCGACCCTCAACTTCCCCGACACCGGCAAGGTCGACGGCACCCTCCGCCTCCCCCAGTACAACGCCTTCGGCCTCCCCCTGAAGCAGCAGAACGTGGGCGGGCACGTGGTGGCCAACTTCACCAACCTCGGCCTGGTGGAGGCCTTCGTGCCTGACCTCAAGAACCCCAAGGGCACCCTGGACGCCGACCTCACCCTCGGCGGCACCGTGGCCGCGCCGCGCGCCTCCGGCGCCGTGCAGTTGCGGGGCGGCCAGGTGGACGTGCCGCAATACAGCCTCCAGGTGCGGCAGATCGAGCTGGCGGCGAAGAGCGACGGCCAGGGCGAGCTCCAGGTCAACGGCTCGGCTACCTCCGGCGGCGGCACGGTGACCATCGCCGGCGCCGTCCCCCTGGACCAGCGGCCGGCCGAGCTCACCGTCGAGGGGCGCCGCTTCCTCGCCTCCAACAGCAAGGAGGCGAAGGTGTTCGTCTCCCCGCACCTGAAGATCGCCATGCAGTCGCCGCGGGTCGACGTCACCGGCAGCGTCGACGTCCCGGAGGCGGCGATCGGGCAGCAGAAGAAGAAGCGTGCCGCCATTCAGCCGTCCAAGGACGTGGTGATCGTCCCCGCCTCCGAGATCCGGACCGCCGAGGCGACCCCGAGCAAGCTGGAGCTCCACGCCCAGGTGCGCGTCGTCCTAGGCGAGAAGGTCACGGTGGACACCTCGGGCTTCACCGGCAGGCCCTACGGCAGCCTGCTGATCGTCGAGCAGCCCAACAAGCCGCCGACGGCCGTGGGCGAGCTGCAGATCGCGGACGGCGTCTACAAGGCCTACGGCCAGGACCTCACCCTCGACCACGGCCGGCTCCTCTTCGCCGGCGGCCCGGTCGACAACCCCGGGCTCGACCTCCAGGCCTACCGCACGGCCACCGACGGCACGGTCGCCGGCATCATCGTCAAGGGCACCCTCAAGGACCCGCAGACGACCCTCTACTCCACCCCGCCGATGGGGCAGAGCGACGCCCTCGCCTACCTCCTGCTGGGCCACCCCCTGGGGCAGAGCACGCCGCAGGAAGGGAACCTGGTGGCCAACGCCGCCACCTCGCTGGGGCTCAAGGGCGGCAACCTGCTCGCCAGCAAAGTCGCCGCCCGTTTCGGCCTGGAAGAGGCGCGCATCGAGAGCACGGGCGGGCTCCAGGAGTCCTCGCTGGTGGTGGGCAAGTACCTCTCCCCCCGCCTCTACGTCACCTACGGCATCGGCCTCTTCGAGCCCATCAGCACTTTCCGTATCCGCTACATCCTCGGCAGGGTCTGGACCCTCCAGGCCGAGCAGGGCACGGGGACCTCGGCCGATTTCCTCTACGACGTGGAGCGCGGCAAAGGCATGGCCACCCCCCGGCCCGGCCGCGGCGACCCGAAGCAGCCCGTGAAGCTGCCCCCGGCGGACAACCAGACGGCGGGAGCGAGCTCGAACGGAGGGGGGTAGGGGCCTCGCGAAGCCTGTGGAAGGCATTGCGAGGCCGTCTCCGGGCTTCGCGAGGCCCGGACCCGGCATGGCGAGGCCCGGACCGGGCTTCACGAATTCTCGTGAGGCATGGCCGGACGGGGCTTCCCGAGATCTCGTAGCGGGTAGTGGGGCGCTCGGCGGCCAGCTGGCCGCCGACCAGCTGACGGTAGAAGGCCCGGCCGTCGCCGCCAGGTAGTGCTCTAATAGTGTGTTGCCGGCACTGTCAGAGCACTACCCCATGCGGCGCGGCTACTCGTGCCGGGGAACGTTTACCCGCAGGAGAGGCCTGCTGCGGCCGACGTGCACCCGCAGGTGCCGTTGCAAAGCACGCAGCAATAGGCGTTCGACCCATAGACGGTGCACTGTCCGTAGTCGGGCGCGCACTCGGGGACGGGGGTGACCGAGAGATTCACCTCAGACCCTTGCGATATCCCCAGCAGGCGAGCCAGGTCAGCGGGAAGGGCCACGTCCTGGACGATGACGCCGGCTGCCGCCGGACTCGCGGGGCGAGCTCCCTCCGTTCTCACGCTCGGCAAAGACGCCGGGCGCGGTGCGGCAGCGGGAATGGGTGCCGAGAGCGCCGGCGACGCAGCGCTGCCGGGGCTCGGCTGATTTTCCGCGGCTGCCGCTCCCGCCCAGGCAACCAGCGAAAGAAGAAATACCGCAACCAGAGTCGACTTCTTGAGCCATTGATGAGAGGCCGGCTTGGCGGGAGTTGAGGGGGAAGGCTTGATCATCGCGAAATCTCCTTGAGGTTGAGACTAGGCTGCCGGTAGTGACGCCCAGTCGCGGGTGAGGTTGGGGAAGAGCCCGGTTCCACCCGCACCCGAGTAGACTCATCTCTCGGTTGCTTATTCCATATAGCCAGCGCAGTGCCCCTCCGCACCAGCTCGGGGTGTGCGCCAGCCAGGTCTCGGCCGGCAACACACTAGAGCACTACCCGCCGCCGCGCTTGAGGGCTCGCAGGTTGCGGCCGTGGTCGCAGGCGACACGATAGGCGACAGACCGAAGGTAGGCGCCGTAGTCGCGGGGGACGATGCCGCCGGCTTCGGCCAGGAGCACGCGGAGGAACGTCTCCTGGAGGATGTCTTCGACCTCACCCCGGACGTGCGGACCAGGCTTGCGGGTGCCCGGACCGGGCCTCGCGAAGCCCCACACCGGGATTCACAGCCAGCCGCGGTAGAGCTCCGGCCGCCGGTCGCGCCAGAAGAGGCGGCGCGCCGTGGAGGTCTGGCAGGCGGCGAGGTCGAGATCGGCGATCACCAGGTCCTCCTCCCCGCTCTTGCCCCGGGCGAGGACCCGCCCCTCAGGATCGACCGCGAACGACTCGCCCGCGAAGTGGAGCCTCCCCTCCTCACCCACCCGGTTGGCGAGGACGGCGAAGTAGCCGTTCTGGAAGGCGGCGGTGCGCACCTCGGCCTCGTAGAGCCCCTCGGGCCACTCCCCCAGGGTCCCCGCCTGCGGGATGACCACCACCTCAGCGCCCGCGACCCCCAGCCCGCGCATCACCTCCGGATAGTGCCGGTCGTAGCAGATGGCGACGCCGACCCGCCCGGCCCGGGTCTCGTAGACCGGCACGCCCTTGTCCCCCGGATGGTAATAGTCCCGTTCGTGGAACCCCTCGTAGTCGGTGATGTGGATCATGCGGGTGACGCCCAGGAGGGAGCCGTCCGCGTCGATCACCGGCGAGCTGTCAAACCGTCTCCCGCCCTCCCCCAGCTCGTAGAGGTTGAAGACGGTGACCAGCTTCAGCGCCCGGGCCTTGGCCGCGATCAGGTCGCAGGTGGGGCCGGGGACGGGCTCCGCCAGGGACAGAGCCGTGCGGTCCATGGGCTGCTGGGGGAAGAAGCGGTCGAGGATGACCTCGGGGAAGGCGATCAGGTCCGCCCGCGCCTCGTGGGCCGCGTGCATGGCCGCGACCGCCCGGGCGAGGTTCGCCTCCCGGTCTGGAGATGCGGAGAGCTGGGCCAGAGCGACGCGCACGGGCCGATTCTATCCACCTCGCAACTCGTTCCTACATCCTGAACTCCCGCGTCTCGCCATCCCCGAAGGTGATCACCAGGCTCCGGGGCTCCACCGACCGCACCTGTCCGGCGCCGAAGATGGGGAGGGTGACGGCGTCTCCCGGCTGCAGGGCCTCCGGTCTGCGGTCGCCCACCAGGGGGGGCAGCGGCAGCACCTCGGTGGCCGTCTGGGGGCGGACCGGCAGCTCGGCGGGGGGCGGCGCCGCCAACTCGCGGATCGGCTTGGAGCAGTTGTCGCAGTGGCCGCAGCGCGTCCACTCGGGCTCCTCGCCGAAGTAGTCGAGGATGGCCTTCCAGCGGCAGAGGGCCGTCTGGGCGTAGAGCACCATGCGCCGCAGCTTGTCGCGATCGGTCTCCGCCCGGCGCTCGTAGCGGCCGGCCATCTCGTCCAGCTCCGCGGGTGAGAGGCCGGTGCGGGCCAGCTTGTAGAGCCCGGGCTCGGGCTCGGCCGCCATCTCCAGGTCCTTCATAGTGGCGAGCACCACCCGCACCTTGCCCAGAGCCACGCCCGGCGTCCGCTCGTGGACCTCGCCGGGGCTACGCTCCTGGCCGTCGGCGCCCAGGCGCTCCAGGGCCTTGTAGACCGCGGCGAAGTGCTCCCGCTTCGGGTAGCGCCCGTTGAGGAAGAAGACCTGGGTGTTGCGGTCCTCCTGCTGGTAGAAGAGGATGCACCGGGCCGGCTCGCCGTCGCGGCCGGCGCGCCCCGCCTCCTGGTAATAGGCTTCCAGCGTCCCCGGCAGGTTGTAGTGGATCACGAAGCGGAGGTCCGGCTTGTCGATCCCCATGCCGAAGGCGTTGGTGGCGACGATCACCTGCAGGTCGCCGGCCATGAAACGATCCTGGTTGCGCTTGCGCTCGCGGGCGCCGAGACGGCCGTGGTAGCGCGCCACCTTGAAACCCAGGCTGTCGAGATGGTCGGTCACCGCCTCGCAGTCCTTGATGGTGGAGACGTAGACGATGCCCGCCCCCGCCATCTCCCCGAGCAGGCGGCCCAGGGTCTCCCGCTTCGACTCCTCCCGCGGCGTGGGGATCACCTCGAAGCGCAGGTTCTCCCGGTAGACGCCGATGTCGATCACCTCCATCTCCTCACGGCCGAGCTGGTGGCGGACGTCGTCCACCACCTCGGGCGTCGCGGTGGCCGTGAGGGCCAGGACGGGCGGATTCCCTAGCGTCGCCAGGGCCTCGCGCAGCCGCAGGTAGGAGGGGCGGAAGTCGTGTCCCCACTGCGAAATGCAGTGCGCCTCGTCGATCACGAAGAGCTCGATCCGGTTGCTGAGCAGCGTCTCCAGGAACTCCGGCTGGGCCAGGCGCTCCGGGGTGACGAAGACGAAGTCCCGCTGCTCCTTGCGGATCTCCTCCAGCACCTCGCTCTCCTCGCCCGGCGTGAGCGTGCTGTTGACCTGGGCGGCGTCCATGCCCAGCTCCTGGAGCTTGTCCACCTGATCCTTCATCAGCGAGATGAGGGGGGAGACGACCACCGTCGTCCCCGGCAGCGCCGACCCGGGGAGCTGGTAACAGAGCGACTTGCCGGCCCCGGTGGGCATGATGGCCAGGGTATCCTTGCCCGCCAGGACCGAGCGGATGACCTCCTCCTGCCCCTCGCGGAGCGCCTTGAAGCCAAAGGTACGGCGCAGAGTGCGCCGGAGCGTCGAAAGCTGAATGGTTTCTGCCATGGGTGCCCCTTCCTCGGAAAACCTGACCGACTGAGAGCAAGGGCCATGCCGCCGGATTCCCCGGCTGCGCGTTGCATGTTGACGATCAGCCCCTTCCCAGCTACACTTCTTCTACAAATTGCCGAAGGGGAACAGGTAGGACTTGCACTACCCCCCTGGGGAAGTCTCCCAGCGCGGGGGAAATCGAGTCGATGGATTTACTTTCTACACGGAGTAGAGCGCGATGGTCACTTTCGTTGGCATGTTGATGTTCGGGGCCGTGACCGGTTTCATGATGGAGCAGCAGTGGGGAGCGCACCTCCTGCGCTGGACTCGCCAGCACCGGATGCGCATGCGCGTGCTGCGCCGCCAGGGGGGCAACCCCCTCCGCGCCTGGCTCGACGAGGATTGAGCCTGCCCCCGGACCCCGTCTGAGCTCCGAGCGAGGCCACACGGCCGCCCCGCTCCCCCGGGAGCGGTACAATTCCGCCGAAATGCGTCGAGCCTCGGAACAGGGTGCAGGGAGGGCGCGTGTCTGACCTGAGGGCACCGGATACGAGCCGCCCGCTGGCCTGGCTCCGCCCCAGGCGCCGGCGCCGGCGCGACGCCCCTTTCCGCTACCTGCTCGACAGCCGCCTGTTCCGCCGGTTCACCACTCCGGGCGGGGAGGCGGCCCTCGACGGCTTTCGCACCTCCGTCAGGCGCCTCGGCCTCGGGGAGGGCCTGCCGGCTCTGGAGCTCTCGCCCATGGCGCTCCTCGACGTGATCGGCGTCGATCCCCCGCACTTCGACTTCTTCCCCCTGGTTCCCGAGGTGCTCAAGAGCGGCGAGTCGCTCAAGGCCACGACTCTCGTCGTCACCCACATGGAGGCCCGCTTCCGCAAGGCCCCCGAGATCCAGATGGACGTTCTCCAGAAGCGCGTCGAGGAGCTGAGGCAGGCGACGGCTCCGGCGGCACACGAGCTGTTCGACCTCTGTGTGACCCGCGTCCTCTCCCGCTCGGGTTTCGAGAATCAGGTCATCCGTCAGCTCGCCTTCGACTTCCTGTACAGGTTCCCGTTTCCGGAGGTGCTGCGCGAGGACGCCTTCGATTTTCTCTGCGCCAGCCTGTTCGGCACCGAGGACTCCGTGGCCGGGCTCTCGAAAATGCGCGTAATCAAGGTCCTCTGGGACCGCGCCTACCCGCGGCTGCTCAAGGGGAATCCCGGAGCGCGAGGAGAGATCCAGGCCCTGGATCGGGAGATGAAGCCCAGGACCCGGGCGGATTACCTGGCCTTCGAGTTGGTCCACCATGCCATCCTGGGCTTGGCGGCGAAGAATCGTTTCCGTCCCGTCACGGCGTTCACCCTGGAGCCCGAAGAGAGGGTCAGGGCGCGCGCCATCGCCTACAAGAGCGCGCTGCGCTCCTTCCTGGATCAGATCAGCCGCTCGGACCTCGAGACCCTCCGCCCCAACCTCGAAGGCTGGAAGCCGGGAGCCCTCGTGCCCTGCCATGAGAATGGGACCTTCGAAGCCCTGGTGCCGACCGGCGACCTGCCGGTCTTCGGGGGTGAGAAAAAGCCGGGGCAAGCCCTCGAACGCCCGGCGGACGCGGAACCGGCGCCCGAGTCGAGCGGCGCCGAGGTCAGCGCCGAATAGCGGTCGCCAGAAAGCGGGCGGCTAGGCGCAGGTGACCCGCACCCGGTGCCAGGCGTCGTTGGCGTAGCCCTTGAAATTCCACACCTGACCGGCGCGCTCGGGCTGGGTCTGGGCGGCGGTGTCCCAGGCCCGGCAGACGATCTCCCGGGGGCCGGGGGCGAGGTCGAGGACGGCTTCCCAGAGGCGCCAGACGAAGGCGCCTTCGCCCTTTACGCAGTCGGCCACGATCCAGGTCTCGCCGCCATCGGCGGAGACGTCCACCCGGGCGACTCCCCGGCCGCCGCCCGCCAGGGCCCAGCCGCGGACGGTGACCTTGCCGGCCGGCACGGCCGCGTTCTCCCCGGGGGAGAGAATGACCGAATTGACGGGCGCCTCGCCCAGCATCAGCCCCTTCTCCCAGACCACGTTGTCCTTGTCGTAGTGGGGCGGGAACAGGCGGTAGGCCTTGGCCTGGAAGTAGTTGTCGGAGGGCGTCTCCTGCAGGGTGATGCGGGAGAGCCACTTGACGCTGCGCGCTCCGATGTAGCCCGGGACGACGACCCGCAGCGGGGCGCCGTGGACCGGCGGCAGCGGTTGGCCGTTCAGGGTGTCGGCCAGCAGCACCTCGCCGGAGAGGGCCTTGTCCAGGGGGATTGAGCCGCCGAACTTGAAGCGGTGGCCGTGGCGCTCGATGTCGTCGAGGCCGGTGAAGGCCGCATGGCGACCTCCGGGCCGGACCCCGGCCGCCGCCAGCACCTCGCGCAGCGGCACGCCGGACCACTCGCCGTTGCTGACCGCCTCCGTTCCCCAGGGGAGCTCGTCAGGGATGGGCTTGTGGGCCATCATCTCCTGGCGACGGTTGCCGGCGCACTGGAGGGTGGCCGTCACCGTGGCCCGCGGCAGGCGCCGCAGGTCGTCGAGCGACAGGGAGAGAGAGGTCTCCACCATTCCGTCGACCGTGAGGCGGTACGCACCCTCGTCCACCACCGGCACGCCGCCGTGGTTGCGGACGAAAAACAGCTCGTAGGGAGTGATGAAGCGGCCGAGCAGCAGGCCGGACGGGGGGCCGCCGTTGAACGGGTCCGCTTGCCGGACGATCAGATCTGGATGCTTGTCGAAGGGGGGCATGGAGCTCCTGGAGGGCGGTGGCTCAGTCGTCGTACGCCAGACGCTTGGAACATCGCCGGTAGAGACCGTCGGCGCTCTCGGGCTGGAAGACGTCGCAGTGATCCATCTCGCCGCCGTAGACGTGGAGGGTGAGGGCCACCCGGTCGGGATTGGCGTTGGCCAGCACGTGGTGCTCGAAGGGCGGGATCAGGGCACCCGCCGAGCCGGCCCGGGCATGGGCGCCGCCGCGCTCGGCGAAGCGATAGAGGCCGTCCCCCTCCTCGGCGAGCAGCTCGTAGCGGGTCACCTCCATCTCCCCCTCCATCACCCCCTCGACACACCAGATGCCGGCGTGGTCGTGGAGTGCCGTGTGCTGGCCCGGTCCCCAGGTCATGACCACGGCGGTGAAGCCCAGGTCGTCGTCGCGGTAGAGGAGACGGCGGGCGTAGCCCTCGGGCTTGGCACGCCGGAAGCGCTCGGGCAGGGTCAGCCCCTCGGCAGGGATGAAGGATTCCAGGTCGTCCTTGATCCGCTCGGTGATGGCGTGGACCTCGCCGAGGCGCACGGCCTCGCACAGACGGTCGATCAAAGGGTCCACGACGGTCGCCTGGGTCTTCATGGGGTCTCCTCCGACTTTCTCAGTCCTGCTCCAGGTAAGTGTACCCCGACAGCCCTTCCTCGTAGCGCCGCAGCAGGGTCTTCGACTCCTCGAAGGTCATCCGTTTGGAGCGCAGGGCGGCCTCGGTGGCCTGGCGCACCTTGGCCACCAGCTCGTCCCGGTTGTACCGTACGTAGCGCAGCACGTCGGTCACCGTGTCGCCGTTGACCACGCCCTCGATACGGTAGTCGTCCTCCTCGTCGAGCGAGACGTGGACGGTGTTGGTGTCGCCGAAGAGGTTGTGGAGGTCGCCCAGGATCTCCTGGTAGGCCCCGACCAGGAAGGCGCCCAGATAGTAGGGCTCGCCGTTGTAGGGGTGGAGCTCCAGCACGTCCTTGACGTCGCGGCGGTCGATGAAGTGGTCGATCTTGCCATCCGAGTCGCAGGTGATGTCGGCCAGCACGGCGCGGTTCGACGGCTCCTCGTCCAGCCGGTGGATGGGGACGATGGGAAAGAGCTGGTCGATGGCCCAGGAGTCGGGGAGCGACTGGAAGACGGAGAAGTTGCAGAAGTAGGTGTCCGCGAGCGTCCGCTCCAGCCCCTCCAGGTCCTCCGGCACCTGGGGGAGCGTGCGGGTGATGCGCAGGATCTTCTGGCAGGTGGCCCAGAACAGGTCCTCGGCGAGGCCGCGGTTCTCCAGCGACAGGTGGCCGAGGTTGAACAGGCTCAGGCACTCGTCGCGGTAGGAGATGGCGTCGTGGTAGGACTCCAGCAGGTTCTTGCGCGACACCTCGCGATAGGTCCCGAACAGGTTGCGCAGCGACAGCTCGGCGTCCACCGGCGGCTTCCGGGGGAGCTTGCCCACCGCGAACTCCACCACCCCCAGCACGTCGATGATCAGCACCGCGTGGTGGGCCACGGTGGCGCGGCCGGACTCGGAGACGATCGTCGGATGCGGCACGCCGCGGGCGTCGCACACCTCCATGACGCCGAAGACGATGTCGTTGGCGTACTCCTGGAGGGTGTAGTTGAGCGACGAGGAGAAGTTGGTCTGCGAGCCGTCGTAGTCGACGCCGAGGCCGCCGCCGACGTCGAGGTAGGTGAGGGGAATGCCCATCTTCACCAGGTTGACGTAGACCTGGATGGCCTCGCGCAGGGCGTCCTTGACCGAACGGATGGAGGAGACCTGGCTGCCGAGGTGGAAGTGGAGCAGCTCGAAGGAGTCGAGCAGGTCGTTCTCCCGCATGTAGTCCACGGCGTCGAGCAGGTCGCGGCCGGAGAGGCCGAACTTGGAGCGGTCGCCGCCGGAGGCCTCCCAGTGCCCCGCGCCCCGGGCGGAGAGGCGCGAGCGGACGCCGAGGCGGGGGCGCACCCCCAGCTTCAGGGACATCTGCCGGATCAGCGGCAGCTCCGAGGGTTTCTCCACCACCAGGATGATGCGGCGGCCGAGCTTCGAGGCGAGGAGGGCGGTCTCGATGTACTCCTCGTCCTTGTAGCCGTTGCAGATGATGAGGGCCTCCTCGTCCTCGAGCAGCGCCATGACGGCCAGCAGCTCGGGCTTCGAGCCCGCCTCGAGCCCGTAGTGGTAGGGGCGGCCGTACTCGACCAGCCGCTCGACGAGGTAGCGGTCCTGGTTGACCTTGATGGGATAGACCCCGCGATAGGCGCCCTGGTAGCCGTACTCGGCGATGGCGTGGGAGAAAGCCTCGTTGAGCTCCACGACGCGGGCCTTGATGATCTCCGAGAAGCGGATCAGCAGCGGCAGCCCGATGCCGCGCTCGCGCACCTCGTCCACCAGCTCCTTGAGGTCGATGGCCGGCGAACCGTGGCCGCCGGGATGGACGACGATGTGGCCCCGGTGGTCCACCGAGAAGTAGTCGTTGCCCCAACCCCGGATGTTGTAGAGGTCGAGGGAGTCGGCCGGCGTCCAGCGGCGAGTCAGGGGCGCGGTAGCCATCTTGGTGCGAGGACTCCTCTCATGATCCCTGAAAGGGGAAAAAGGTCTGACGTTCCGCGGTCGGGTTTCGGGAAGCGCCGGGTGACACACCCGGCCGCACGAACTTTAGCACGAATCGCCGGGGGTGCCTTGCCCGTCATCGCGGCCGGGCGCCGCGTTTGCCGGAGAAGATGAACAGGTGCTGGGAAGGGAGCGTCTCGATCCGATTGAGCAGGAGGAAGCCGGCGTTGGTCCACTCGGCGAGAACCTGGTCCACCGACATGCGGTGCTTGACGTTGATGTGGGCGGCCGTGTCCCCTTCCAGGCGGTACTCGACCAGGGTCACCGTGCCCCCCGGGGCGAGGCTGGCGCGGATGGCGGCGAGCATGGGCTCCGGCTTCTGGAACTCGTGGTAGACGTCGACGAGGAGGATGCGGTCGACGCCTCCGGCCGGCAGCTTGGGATCGGTCTCGGTGCCCAGGACGGGGACGACGTTGGCGATCCCCTCCTTGGCGGCGCTCTTCTTCAGGAGGTCGATCATCTGAGGCTGGATGTCCTCGGCGTAGACCTTGCCGGACGGCCCCACGGCCTTGGCCAGCCGGCGGCTGAAGAAGCCGGTGCCGGCGCCGATCTCCGCCACCGTCATCCCCTCGCGGATCTCCATGGCCTGGATCACCATCTCGGGTTTCTCCGTCTCGGCCCGCCCCTCCCGCTCCAGCCAGTCGGCGTGCTCATAGCTCATCACGTTGGCCGGCTCGCGCTTCGGCATCGCCGGGGCCGTCGGGGCGATCCGACCCCTCGGAGCCGTCACCTGGCCGCTAGAAGGCAGCGGTGCGCCGCAGGCGAGGATCAGGAGGATCAGGGGCCAGGCGCGGCGGAGGGGAGTAGGGCGGGGTTGGCGGATCATGGGGGTCTCCTGGCACGCTACGGCTGTCTGGAAGCCTGCAATGACAGCGTACCGCTTCTTCAGACAACGAGGGGCACAGGTGGCGTCATTCCCGCTGGCAGAGACGCGCTGAGCTACTGCGGAATGTCCTATAGACATGCCACGCAAAGCGTTCTATAGTGTAGAACCATCATGGAGACGATACGATCATTCAAGCAGCTCTTCGAGGAAGGGCGCCAGCACGACGATTACTGGACCGAAGGCTTGGTCATCCAGTTCGCGGAGGAACTGGCCCGCTGGATGAAGGAGAAGGAGGTCTCCCCTGATGAGCTGGCGGCCCGGATCGGGCATTCGCCCGCCTACGTCACGAGGGTACTGCGTGGAAGCGTCAACCTCAACGTCACAGTGATGGCCAAGATCGCCAGAGCTTTGGGCGCTGAGGTCCGGATCCACTTCGCCGGACAAAGCAGCGTCAACTGACTCCCGCCCCCAGCGGCCGTGCCGCGATCAGATACTCCTTGACCACCTCGCCCCCCAGGAGGTGCTCCTTGAGGATGCGCTCCAGCACCGGGGGATCGCAGTGGCCGTACCAGGTCCCGTCCGGATAGACGACGGCGATGGGGCCGCCCAGGCAGATGTCCAGGCAGTTGGCACGCGTGGAGTGGACGCCGGCTTTGGCAAGGCCCAGCTCTTTGAGCCGCTTCTTCAAGAACTTCCAGGCCTGGAGAGAGCGCTTGCGGCTGCAGCACTTGGCCTTGGTGGGGTCGCAGCAGAGGAAGATGTGCCGCTCGATCGCGGGCACTCCGAGCTTCTCGGCGACACGGCGCTGCTTCTTGAGCGTCTCCTTCGCCGGCTTCGTCTCTTTCATGACCGCCTCTCCCCAGGAACGCTGCTCAGTGGCCGAGTGAGCCTGGTTGCAGTCCGAAGTGAGGCGCCGCGCTTACGAGGTGTTTGTCGTTCGAGTAGATGCGCTCGTGGCCGTGCCAACGTGCGCAGGTCAGGTGCAGGGCATCGAGAGACCGAACGAAGACCCCTGCGGGAAGACCACGGGTCGTTGCCTGCGCGGCTGCGACAAGCTCGTCCGTGACAGGTAGCCAGTTCCAGAGACCATCCTCGCAGTCCACTTGGAACTGGGCGATGAGCGCCTCATGGCCAAGTGGCGTCAGCGCACCCTCACGCAGTTTGCGCGAGAACACCAACTCCGTCTCGAGCCGACCGATGACCATGCTGGCGATGCCTGGTGAATCTTCGGTGAACGCGCGGACCGCGTCACTCTCCGGCTCTTGGAGATAGAACTTGGCGATGAACGCTGCGTCGAAATACAGCATTGCAGAATCTCAGCGGCTGTCGCGGTCTTCTTGAATGACCTGCGTGCTGTCAGTGCCGCCTTGGAGCGCGCGGGCATCGAGAAGCTCCTGATAAGCAGGCAGAATGCGCCGGCGCTTGAAGGGCTTGTCCGTCATTGGGCGGTTGGCGGGCTCGATGCGGGCGATTGGCGCGCCGCGGTCGGTGACCACGAGGCCGCCCAGACGCACAGCTTCGCGGACGAGAGTGCCGGTGTTTTCGTGCAATTCGCGGAGCGTCACCCGTTTCATGTGTCACAGTGTGACGCAGTCCCCCCCGGCCGTCAATTCCGGAAGAGGCAGGGAAGGAGCCGCTCCGCGATCAAATACTGCTTCACGACCTCGCCGCCCCTAACGCCACGACGCCGGTCGCCAGCGGCGGCTCTGTCGCATCCAGCGGTGGAGCTGTCTGGTCCAGAAGCGGAGCCGGCGAAGGCGGCGAAGAAGGTTATCCCGGATGACACAGCTCCCTGCGTGGGTGTGCCTTCGTAGACGGACGGGTGCGGCGATCTCCGGCGGGCCCCGGTTGCCGGGGCGAGCGGGTATACTCCCCCGCCGGTCCCCTGAGGAGGAGATGAACCATGGCAAAGAGCAGCAGCATCGACCTCTCCAAGCTCTCCATCGAGGAGCTCGAGAGCCTCGCGAAGGACATCGAGACCGAGGTCACGACCCGCCGCCAGGCCGAGCGGGAGCGGGTCCTCGGCCAGATGCGCGAGCTGGCGGCCAGCCTGGGCCTGACGCTGGAGGACGTCGTCCGTCTGGAGCGGGGCAAGGGCGGCGCCGGCGGCGCGCAGGCCAAATATCGCAGCCCCAGCGACCCCAGCCTGACCTGGTCGGGCCGCGGCAAGCGCCCGGCCTGGGTCAACGAGGCCCTGGCGGCGGGAAAGTCGCTCGACGACCTGGCGATCTAAGAGCAAGAAGCCCACCGGTGTATGCGACCCTCTCGCCGCTGTGGGTGAAGGCTTCACCGCTACTGGCGAAGGCCTCGCCACTGCCGGCGGAAGGCCCTGCCACTGCCGGCGGAAGGCTCGCCACTGCCGGCGAACGCCTCGCCGTCGTCGGTAAGAGCCGCGCCTCTGTCGGCGAAGGCCTCGCCACTGCTGGCGGAAGGCTCGCCGCCGTCGGCGAACGCCCCGCCAAGGCCGGCGAAGGCCTCGCCGTCGTCGGTAAGAGCCGCGCCTCTGTCGGCGAAGGCCCCGCCGCTACTGGCGAAGGCCCTGCCACTGCTGGCGGAAGGCTCGCCGCTATCGGCGAAGGCCCCGCCGTCATCGGTAAGAGCCGCGCCGGTGCTGGCGAAGGCCTCGCCTCTGCCGGCGCGCCGAAACGGATTGCAGCGCCAGAGTCGTTCGCCCGGTTCATGAGCCGGCGAACCCGGTGAGCGGGCTTCAGGTCGACGGTATCGGCCTCGATCACGACGAGACCGGTCTCCGTCTGTCGCAATCCCACCGTCCTGCCTGGTCAATTCCGACATGCTGTTCGTCTGGTCGTTCGGGAACGCGCTCGCCAACGGCGTCGCAATCCCACCGTCCTGCCCTGGTCAATTCCGACGCTGACTCTTTTTGTGAGTGCGTCTCGGAGGTTCAGTAGAAGTCGCAATCCCACCGTCCTGCCCTGGTCAATTCCGACGCTGAGATGAAGCATCCCGTTGCCCTGGTTGGACCCGACAGTCGCAATCCCACCGTCCTGCCCTGGTCAATTCCGACGTAACGGTCGATGATCGCGAGAAAGACGTTCTTGAAGCGGTCGCAATCCCACCGTCCTGCCCTGGTCAATTCCGACGCCGGAAGCGGTCAGACCGTCCCCGATGTCCGGCAGATCAAGAAGGTCGCAATCCCACCGTCCTGCCCTGGTCAATTCCGACTGCCACCTTCCCAACGCCAAGATTCTACACCACTTAGGAGGGCTTCCGCCGTTACCCCCTTCAGAGAGCCTTCCCGCGAGCCCAAAATCCTGGCGTCCAGCGCGGCTTCTCCGCCCATAAGTGTCTTCTCTTCTATGATTTCCGCTCTCCGCCGTTACCTCCCTCGTTTTTAGCCCAAACGCGCTTGGCATGATTCTTTCCCGGTGGCGGTCTATTCGGGCGGCGGTGAGCGAAACACCGGACTTTCGAGACACGATCTAAAAGGCCGCGCGCGAGCGGGACGCCCTACCCGGTGTAGGAGTCGTCCTGTTCGATCGTGGAGAGCACCCAGTCGAAGGCGCCGCTGGTGATCTTGGCGCCGCAGTGCTCGCACTCGCCGGCCATGTTGACGTCCAGGGGCGCGCCGCAGTTGGGGCAGGTCTTGTCGGTGCGCGGCGCCCCCTTGACCCCCGCGCCGCGGATCAGGGTCCAGTATTCCGAGTAGAAGCGGTCGCGCCTGGGATCGCCGGTGACCACGTCGCCCGTGGCCTGGCGGACGGTGTAGTCGTGCCCCGCACCCCAGAGGCGGATGGTCAGCGAGTCGTAGTGGCGGTCGCGGACGACCTTCACCGCCTTCCACTCCACGATGCGCATGCCTTCGAGCACGTTGCGCAGCCCCTGCTTCTCGTAGGCCGTCACCCAATATTGCAGGTAGTCGAAGAGCCCGTCCGAGACGAAGGGGCGGGCACCGCCGAGGTCGCGCCGGGTCCACGTGGCGTTGAGCTCGTCGTAGATCATCTTGAAGCGGGCGGCCAGGGCCTCCTGGGTGACGGCGGGATCGTCCCGCACCAGCTCCGCCCAGCGGGTGGCGAGCTGGGGGTGGAAGATCGTCGGCCAGTTCGTCCCCACCTCCTGGACGTTGGTGGTGAGGGCCGGCGGCCGCTCCTCGAGCTGGAGGAGGTCGATGGAGGTGACGCTCCAGTCGAACCGGCCGCCGGAGACCACCTGGCCGCAATACTGGCAGCGGTCGCCCCCCTCGGGTCCGAAGGGAGCGCCACAGTTGGGGCACTGGAAGGACTTCACCTGCGCGGGCGGTTTGCTCTTCACGCCGGCGTCGCGCACCAGACGCCAGCGCTCGCGCACGTAGTGAGTGTGCTCCGCGCCGGCCATGCCCACCGTCATGTTGGCCTCGAATTCCAGCAGCACGACCACCTGCGGTTGAGGGGTGCCGGCCGGCGCCGCGAGGTTGGCCGGAGGGATCGCGAGGTCCACCACCCGCAGGGCCCCGATCACCACGCCGGAGACCGGCGCGCCCACCGGCCGCCGCTGGGCGAGATGGTCGCGCACCGCCTGCCCGAGGTAGGGAGACAGAGATTCGAGGTCCCGCTGGCTGGAGCGCGCCTCGTGGGCCCGGGCATAGAGGGCATAGGCGAAGTCCTGGAAGAGGACCACCGAGAACTCGGGATCGAGCTGGCGGACGTCGTCGAGGTCGTGCGAGGCCCGCGGCGCTGGCGGAGCGGCCGGCGGCGCCGAGTCCCAGGACTGGGAGACCGAGCCCCCCTTCCGCTTCTGGTAGGCGATGAAACCAACGATGAGGACGATCGTCAGCGGGATGCCGATCGCCGGATACCGGAAGACGAGCTCGATCCAGAGCCGGACGAGCAGGAAGATGCAGCCGCCGCCGTCGCCGCCCCCGCTGCCGCCGTGACTGCCGCCCGAGTAGCTGTGCCCGCCGCCCGGCCTGGCTACCGCCGCCGAGGACAGGACGAGAAGCGCCAGGACGGTGAGGAGGAGCAAGCGGAGCGGACGGCCCGGGGTCTTCACGGTCAGCACACCTCGTCCGGGAGCTCGTTCACGTCGTTCTCGCTGCGCTCCAGGACCGGCCCCAGCACGGCCGCCAGCTCGCTCACCTTCCCCGCCACCTCGACGCCGGAGGCGCCGCGCCGCACCGCGGCCTCGATCTCGTCCTCGGCCTGGCGCCAGGCGTCGGTGGCGGCCAGGGCCTCCACCGCGAGGTCGACCACCAGGACCGCCTCCCGCTCCAGCAGGGAGACGTAGAGAAGGATGCCGGTCCGTCCGGACGTGCTGTGGACCCGCCGCTCGACGAACGTCGACCGGGCCGCCGTCTCCACCCGGCCCCGCCGCACCGCCGGCCGGGTGAACGCCCGGTGCAGGAGCGGGCTGCGGAAGAAGACCAGCCCGGCGAGGGCGCCGGCCACCACCGGGTCCACCAGGAACCAGGTCAGCTCGAAGGTCCAGCTCGCATAGAGGAGGACGGCCAGAGTCACCAGCCCGGCCAGGATGCCCACGGCGAGGTCCACGTGGAGATAGCTCCCCGAGCGGGGGCGGACCGCCACGACGAGCTCGGCGCTGCTCGCCCCCTCGACGGTGCGCACCGCCGCCGAGAACGCCGCCTTGGATTCGTCGGTGAGAAAGGGCTTGGCCATGGGGTTCCCGTCGCGGAAGAGTCTACCGCAAGCGGGTTGGCACTACCGGTATAGTTTGAGCTCGCATGTCCCCCGCGCCCGATCTTCCCCGCTGTCACGTTCCCCGAGCCCGGGGCCTCGCCGATCCCGCCTCCCCGGCCTGGGACGCGATCCCCTCCCTCCCCCCCTTCCTGCTCGCCGACGGCAGCGGACCCGCCGTGCAGCAGACCCGGGTCCGCGTCGCCTGGGACGACGCGGCGCTGCACGTGCGTTTCGATTGCGAGGACCGCGATGCCTGGGGCACCCATGAGCGGCGGGACGATCCCATCTACGAGGAGGAGGCGGTCGAGGTCTTCCTGGCGGCCGGGACGGCGGACCCCGTCGACTACTTCGAATTCGAGGTGAGCCCCCGGGGCGTGCTCTGGGACGGCAGGATCCACAACCCCGCCTCCCGGCGGGCCGAGAGGGTGACCGACAAGTCCTGGGACTGTCCGGGAATCCGTTGGGCCGTGGGCAGGGGCCCGGCCCGTCAGGACTGGTGGGGCGCCTTCGCCATCCCCTGGCGTGGCATCGCCCCGGGGTTGCCGCCGCCGCGGCTCTGGCGGGCCAATTTCTATCGCATCGAGCGCCCACGGGACGGCGAGCCCGAGTTCAGCGGCTGGTCCCCGACCCTCACCCGCCCGGCCGATTTTCATCAGCCGGCGCGCTTCGGCGTCCTCGAGCTCAGCAGCCGGTAGATCGAGATCTCCCCCGCCTGGTAGACCCGCTCCACCTGGCGCTGCGGCCCGGTGGCGAACCGAGTCCGTCCGGGCCAGCCCCAGCGATTGAGAGACCCTGAGATAAGGAAGGAAGAGAGCCGCGACCGCCGCTGCTGCCACCAGGACCACCGGGACCAGCACCCGCAGCCCCAGGAGGTGGTCCGAGAGGGCCAGCGCTCCCCGGGTGGGATAGAAAATGTTGGCGTTCCAAAAGTCGGGCAGCCCCAGCCGGATCTGGTGGACGCCCCACTTGAGGACCCAGAGCAGGAAGAGGGGATCCGAAAGGCTGTTGGTGAGGTGATCCCCCCCGACCCGCCAGATCGGCCGCAGGCTGACGAGGGCGAGGGCCGTGTAGAGGCTGGCGATCCCGGCCCAGGCCAGAGTCCGACGCAGCCGTTCCCCGTTCACGGTCCGTTCCGTACGGGCTTCCCCGGACTCGCCTGGGGATCGACCAGGCGGTACACGTAGAACCCGTCGGCCGCGTACACCCGCTCCACCTGGCGCTCCGGTCCGGTGCCGAACTTCGCCTCCCACGCCTGCACGGCCTCGGCGCGCTCCGCTCTCCGGGCATGGATCAGGACATGGGAGATCCACAAGCTGCGCAGCCGCTCGAGGCCAACCCGGCCGGGGAGGAAGCGGGGGATGGCCTCCGTCAGCGCCTGGTGGCTGGCCGGCATGTAGCCGCCGAAGCCGTTGGCGATCGGCTTCCAGTGCACGGTGGAGGCGTAGAGGTACTCGATCTCCCGGCCGTCGTCGTGAATGGGCAGCTCGACGATGGAGCGGACCGACGGCTCGTCCCGAATCCAGCGGTAGACCTCCGGCATCTCCTCCTCTTTCGCCAGCGGCCGCCAAGGGAGGGTGCGGGGCGCCAGCTCCACGGCGAGGACCACGGCGAGGCCCGCGGCGACGGCTGCCCGCGCCCGGGGTCCGGGCAGACGGCCGAGCAGGAGGTCGATCCCACGGGCGGCAAAGTACACGACGGTGAGGGAGACGAAGGCGTAGAAGCGGGCGGGCACCCGCATCCCCGAGAGGCCCGGGACCACCCGCATCAACGGTCCATAGACCACGGCGAGCGACAGCGCGAAACAGACGAGGCCCGAGAGGGCGAGCCCGCGCGCCCAGACGTCCCGCTCCCCCTCCCGCCGCCCGCGCCAGGCGGCGATGGCTCCCACGAAGAAGAAGATCGTCGGCAGGAAACCGGCGAACAGGGCGTTCTCAGGACGGAAGAAGAGCTCGGCGGCCCCCCCCAGGAGGGAGCGGAGGAGCTGCCGGGTGGGCTTTTCGAAGTAGAAGTTCTCGTAGCTGGGGCTGAAATAGCTCACCAGCGTCGCGCCGAACTCCCGGGCCTCGGCGGGCGTCCGGGTGAGGCCCAGCGCATGGGAGGTCCGCACGTAGGGCAGGAAGAGAGCGGCGACGGCGGCTCCCGCCACCAGGGCCACCGGCACGAAGAGCCGCAGCGAGCGGATGGAGACCAGCTCCCGCCGTCGCTCCAGGGCGCGGCTGATCAGGATGGCCGCCAGCGGGAAGTGGATCATGTAGGCGTAGTAGCAGCACCCCGAGAGGTTCAGCAGGTAGAAGAGGAGGAAGAGGGCGGCGTTCTTGACCGTCTGCCGGGCCAGCAGCCGGTCCCAGAACCAGAGGGTGAGGGGGATCCACTGGGCGATCACGCTCTGGAGATGGGGCGTCTGCATCACCCGGAAGGACGAATAGGAGAACATCCAGCCCCCCAGCACGGCGGCGATCCAGGAGAGCCCGCAGCGGCGGAGCACCCAGCAGGTGGCGAGCGCGCTGGCCACGAAGGAGCTGAGGAAGAGGAAGTTGTAGCCGGCGATGGCGTTGGGGTCGACCGTCTCGAACAGGGCCAGCAGGGCCGCCGGACCGAGGAGGTGCTCGGACAGGGTCAGCGCGCCCCGGGTGGGGTAGAAGAGGTTGGCGTTCCAGACGTCGGGCAGGCCCAGCCGGATCTGGTGGACCCCCCACTTGAGGACGTAGAGGGAGAGGAGGGGGTCCCCCAACTCGGGACCGAGGTGGTCCTCCCAGAGCCGGGGCAGAGGCCAGAAGTAGACCAGGGTGAGGGCCGTGTAGAGGCAGACCACCGCCGTCCACGTCAGAGCCCGTGGCCATCTCCCGCGCCGTGGCGTCGCCTCTGTCTCGTCCCCTGTCTCTGCCATGTTCAAGAGCCGTTCCGTACCGGCGCTCCCGGACCGCCGGACCTGTCGAGCAGACGGTACACGTAGTAGCCATCGGCCGCGTACACCCGTTCCACCTGGCGCTGCGGGCCGGTGCCGAACTTCTCCTCCCACGCCCGCACGGCCTCGGCGCGCGCCGCCCTCCGGGCATGGACCAGGAGGTGAGAGATCCACAGGCTGCGCAGCAGCTCGAGGCCGCCCTGGCCGGGCAGGTAGCGGATGCCATCCGCCAGGAGCTGATGGCTCTCGGGGATATAGCCGCTGTAGCCGTTGGCGATCGGCTTCCAGTGCACCGTGGCGGCGTAGAGATAGTCGTTCTCCCGGGTGTCCGTGAAGATGGGCAGCTCGACGAGAGAGCGGATGGCCGGCTGGTCCCGGATCCAGGCGTAGACCTTTGGCATCTCCTCCTCCCTGGCCAGGGGCTCCCAGTCGATGCGCCGGGGAGCCAGCTCCACGGCGAGGACGACGGCCAGCCCTGCGGCGACGGCCCTCCGCGCCCGGGGCTCGGGCAGCCGGGCGATCAGGACGTCGATCCCGCGGGCCGCGAAGTACACCACGGTGAACGAGACGAAGGCGTAGAAGCGGGCGGGCACCCGCATCCCGGAAAGGCCGGGGACCACCCGCATCAAGGGCCCATAGACGACCGCGAGCGAGAGCGCGAAGCAGACCAGGCCCGAGAGGGCAAGGCCCCGCGCCCAGACGTCGCGCGTCCCCGCGCGCCGCCCGCGCCAGGCGGCGACGGCTCCCACGAAGAAGAAGAGGGTCGGCAGGAAACCGGCGAACAGGGAGTTCTCAGGGCGGAAGAAGAGCTCGGCGGCGCTCCCCAGGGTGAAGCGCAGGAACCGCCCCGCCGGCTCACCGAAGTAGAGGTTCTCGGAGCTGGGGCTGAAGTAGCTCACCGGAGTCGCCCCGAACTCCTGGATCTCGGCCTTCATCCGGGTGAGGCCCAGCTCATGGGAGATCCGCACGTACGGCAGGAACAGAGCCGCCGCGGCCGCTCCCGCCACCAGCGCCACCGGCACGAAAAGCCGCAACGAGCGCAGGGAGATCAGCTCCCGCCGCTGTTCGAGGGCGCGGCTGACCAGGATCGCCGCGAGGGGGAAGTGGATCATGTAGGCGTAGTAGCAGCCCCCCGAAAGGTTCAACAGGTAGAACAGGAGGAAGAGGACGGCGTGCTTCACCGTCCGCTCCGCCAGCAGCCGGTCCCAGAACCAGAGGGTGAGGGGAATCCACTGGGCGATCAGGATCTGGAGATGAGGTGTCTGCGACACCCGAAAGGACGAGTAGGAGAACATCCAGCCCGCGAGCCCGGCCGCCACCCAGGAGAGACCCGAGCGGCGGAGCACCCAGCAGGTGGCGAGGGCGCTGGCGATGAAGGAGCTGAGGAAGAGGAAGTTGTAGCCGGCGATGGCGTTGGGGGTCACCGTCTCGAACAGGGCGAGCTGCGCCGCCGGCCCCAGCAGGTGGTCGGAGAGGGCCAGCGCACCCCGGGTGGGATAGAAGAGGTTGGCATCCCAGAAGTTCGGCAGACCCAGGTGGATCTGGTGCACTCCCCACTTGAGGACGTAGAGGACGAAGAGCGGGTCCCCCAGCTCGGGGCCGAGGTGGTCCTGCCAGAGCCGGGGCAACGGCCAGAAATAGACCAGGGTGAGCGCCGTGTAGAGGCCGGCCAACGCCGTCCAGATGAGAGCGCGGGTCCATGCCGGATGGGCCGGAGCGGTCGTCCTATCCTCGTTCACGAACGGCAGAGTATAGTTCAGCTCCCCCTCACGAACCGGCCCTCCGAATGTCTCCGACCACTCCATCCCGGCTCTCCCCGGCGGCCGCCCGCACCCCTTGGGCCCTCTGGAGCCTCTTCACCCTCGGGCTTGCCCTCGCCGTCCTCATGCTGGTCCGCAGCCAGGTCGGGGGCGATCAGCTCAACCTCCTGGCCCGGGGGTGGCTGCTGGCCGCGAAGGGGCGGTTCATCCCCTATGGCAATCCCATGTCCACGGGTGGCAAGTCGCCGGGGGGGATCACCACCGTCCTCGTCGGCCTGCCGCTCCTGCTCTGGCGGGACCACCGGGCGCCGGCCGTCCTCGTCCTGCTGTTCCACGTCGCCGCCTGGTGGCTGCTGGACGCCGCGCTCCGGCGCATCCTGTCGCCCTGGGAGCGGGTGCTCCTGGCCCTGCTCTATTGGCTCAACCCCTGGCAGCTCTTCTTCGCCTCGTTCCTCTGGAACCCGAACTACCTCTTCCTCTTCGGCTCGCTCCATCTCTGGACCACCCTGGCGCAGCGCGAGCGGGCCCGCTTCTGGCCCTCCTTCCTGCACGCCGCCGGGCTGGTGCTCGCCCTCCAGATCCACGCCTCGGTCCTGCTGCTGGCCGTGGCCTCAGGTCTGCTCTGGCTGCGCCGCTTCTTCCGGATCCACTGGCCGGGCCTGATCGCCGGCGGGGCCGTGGCCGCGCTCCCCCTCATTCCCTGGGCGGTCGAGGTGCTGTCCCACCCCGCCATCGTGACCGAGGCCAGGAAGGGGTTCCTCGGTCGCGGCCTGGTCTCCGGGCTGCCGCGGGGGATCGGCTATTGGCTGCGCTACGCCTCGCTGTCCGTCTCCTGGCGGATGGACGACTTCAACTTCTCGGAAATCCTGGGCGGCCCCGACCGCTGGCTGGGACCGGGGCTCCACCTCCTGGCGAGCACGGTCCTGTCCCTCACCGTCCTCTTCCCCCTGATGGCCAACCTCCGGTTGTGGCGGGTGCGACGGACCCGGCCGATGGCTCCGGCGCGCCCGGTGCGCCCGGCGCGAATGATGCGGCTGCGGGCGTGGGGCCGGGCCGTCTGGCGCCATGAGCTCGTTCCCGGCACCTCCGGCCGCTCCTGGGTGAAGGGGTACGTCCGGATCTGCTTCGTGGCGGCCCTGATCGTGTTCTCCCTCTCCCCCACGACCGTGATGATGTGGCAGGGACTGATCCTTTTTCACGCCGCAGTCCTGCCCATGGTGCTCTGGGCGGGTCCCCTCGCCCGCACCCGCCACGCCGTCCGGGCGATCACCTGGACCCGCGTCTATGGCATCGCCGAAGTCGCCTTCCTCCTCGCCATCGCCTTCGGCTCCCCGTTCTACCGTTGCGCCGGCCACAAGCCCGAGGACAGCTTCAACTTCAACCTCAAGTACGACAGCCCCATGTTCCGCGAGCTGAACATCCAGCAGACCTGCCCCTGGCCGCTGAACGTGCCGGGGGGATGGTGGCCGGACGTGCTGCCTACCCCGCGCGCCGCTCACCCTCCCGCAGCACCCGCAGGAAATTTCCGCCCAGGATCAACCGCACCCCGGCCCGGTCCACTCCCCGGTCCAGCAGCGCCGCCGTGAGGTCCGGGAACCTGGAGGGATCTTCGAAGCCTGCGAGGACGTCGGGGATGCCGTCGAAGTCGGTGCCGATGCCGGTGTGCTCTTCTCCTCCGATCTCCAGGAGGTGGATGAGGTGGTCCACGTAGACGGCGAGCGGGACCCTGGGGAGGGGATGGTCCCGGAAGAGGCGCGCCCTCTCCTGCCAGAGCCTGCCGGGGTTGCGCAGGTACTCCTCTTCGGTCTCCTGGAGGATCGGCTTGAGCTCCTTGCCGCGCGCGGCGTCCGCCCTGGCGGCTTCGGGATCGAGGAAGGCGGGGTAGGAGTTGGCCATCACCAGGCCGCCCTTGCGGGCGATCTCCCGGATGAGGGGATCGGGGAGGTTGCGCGGGTGGTCGCAGAGGGCGCGGGCGGAGCTGTGGCTGGCGATCACCGGGGCCGTGGCGACGTCCAGGGTGTGGAGGACGGCGACGTCGGAGACGTGGGAGACGTCCGCCAGGATGCCCAGGCGGCTCATCTGGCGGACGATCCCCTCCCCCTCCGCTGAGAGGCCGTCGTGGAGGGGCTTGCCGGTCGAGGCGTCGCACCACTCGTGGCTCGTCCAGTGGGTGAGAGTGACGTAGCGGACGCCGATCCTGGCGCAGTGGTCGAGGGCCCCGGTCACCGTCAGGGGACGGCCGTTCTCCAGGCCGAAGAGGACAGCCACCTCGCCCCGCCGGGCGGCGCGCTCGAGGTCGTCCGCCGTGGCCACCTGGACGAGCTGGCCCGGGATCAGCGCCCGCTCGGAGATCTCGTGGAGCGCCCTGGCGTGCTCCCACCCCCGCTGCGGGTCGAGCTCGGCCGGAACGTACAGGGCGAAGACCAGGGCGCTCACCCCTCCCTGCCGTAGACGCGGGAGGTCGACGTGGCGGTCGGTCAGGCGCTGGGAGAGGTCCGCCGGGCTCTCCCAGAGCCGGGTGGGGACGTCGGTATGGGCATCGATGACGAGGGTGTCCTGGTGCAGGGGCATGGCGGGTAGTCTAGTGAATCTCACCGGTACACCGCTTGCAGGTCTCTGAAGAGTTGCGGGGAGCGATCCCCGTGATTTTTCTTGAAATTGAAAGACAGAAGGAGGCAGTATGGACAGACAGAAGTGGACTCTCATGGGGAGCGCCGGCGCTGGGGCCGGGCTGGGTGCCGGCCTCATGTATCTCCTGGATCCGCAGGGCGGACGCCGCCGCCGGGCCGTGGCCCGGGACAAGGCCGCGAGCGCTCTCAACAAGGGTGGCGACGCCGTGAAGAAGACCTCCCGCGACCTCGGCAACCGTACCAAGGGCCTGGTGGCCCAGGTCGGATCGCGGCTGCGCCAGGGCGAGGACGTCCAGGTCGACGACCAGGTGCTGGGCAACCGGGTGCGCTCCAAGCTGGGCCACGCCATCTCTCACCCGTCGGCCCTGGAGGTGACGGTCGAGGACGGCCGGGTGACCCTCACCGGCCCGGTGCTCGCCCTGGAAGCGGATCGTCTGCTGGACGCCGTGCGCTCGGTCAGGGGCGTGCGGGACGTGGAGTGCCGGTTCGACCTCCACGAGCGCTCGGAGGACCACCCCGCGTTCCAGGCGGACGGCCCCTCGGCGTCACGGTTCGCGAATCGGCGTTGGGTGCCCACCGCCACCCGCGTGCTGGCGGGCACGGCCGGCGGCGCCCTGGCGGTGGCGGGCTTCAAGAAGAAGGGACCGCTGGGGATCGCCCTGCGCACCGTGGGGCTCGGCCTGCTGGCCCGCGGAGTGACCAACGCCGGTCCCGATCGGCTGGCGAGCCTCGTCCGCCGGGGCAAGGGGCGGAACGAGGGACAGGATCTGGCGGTCCTGTAAAATCCCGACCGGCATTTCCGGTCCGCCCTCCTCTCCGCCGCCCGGGAGAGGAGGGCCAGGATGGTCAGGGCCCTACTGGGTGTAGGCCTGGATCTGAACGTTCGCGAAGGTCCAGCCGTAGGCCGGAACCTCGTCCGGGTTCACGTCCTCGGGGAAGGCCATGTCGATCAGGAACTTGTCCTTCGCCTTGGTCGTGAGCTGGCTGACGTTGGCCGCGCCGAGCAGCCTGGTGACCTGGCCGGTCCCCTTGTCGGTGACGGTGATGGTGATCGTGCCGCCGGCCATGTCGAGGTCGTTCTCGCAGCGGTAGGTGTGGCCCGGGACGGCCTGGAACGGCTTCACCAGCTTGAGCTTGTCCGGGTGGAGCAGGTGGATGCCGTAGCGGGCGAGCGCGGTGTAGGAGTCGGGACCCCGGAAGTAGAGCATCCCAAGCATGTCGAAGTTCTTGTTGAGCACGAACCAGTAGATGAGGTGCTTGCCGTCCGGCTGGCCCGTGAACCAGGGGCCGACGGTGACGTCGAGCCCCATCTTCACTCGGGTATAGGTCCCCGGCGGCACGGCGAAGGCCAGCCGCTTGACCGGCTCCTGCGGCGTCGGCCGGTGGACCACGCCCGAGCGGCTGAAGCAGATGACGCCCGTCCCGCAGGGTTTTCCATCGGTGTTGCCGCGCTTGTCCTCGACCGTCACGGCGACCGGCTTGACCACGGATGCCCGGCCCGTGGCGCGGTCGGTGATCACGGCCCAGGCATAGAACTCCCGCGTGCAGCTCACCGCGGCCTGCGCCTCGGAGACGCCGCTCGCGCCCAGCCGGCTGAAGACGTCGGCGAGAGAACGCTGCGCGCGCGGCGGCAGCGCCACGGTCGCCGTCTCACCGATCGCGGCGCCGTCGGCGTCGACCAGGCTCACGGTGCAGGTCGCGGCCGAGTTGGCGAGGTTGACGAGGTTGAGGTCGGTCGTCCGCGAGGCGTCGGAGACGAGGCCCGGCAGGCTCACCCTCCGGTTCGCGCGGCCCACCGTCAAGCGATCCGGCAAGGGAGCGGAGGACGTTCTGCCGGCGTAGGCGGCACCGCCCGCGATCGATCCGGAGATCCCGGCGACGAGCAGACAGGAGACGAGGACTCGATTCATGCGTCAACCTCCAGTGGGATTGAAGTAGCGAGAGAAGAAAGCCGCTGGCGGACCGCTCTCAGTTGAAGCCGGCATTATACTCGCTCGCCACGACCTACGCCGCGGGCTTCATCGCAGGTTTCTCCTATCGGAAGACGACAAGACGACGGCGTCAGAGTAGCAGGGAATCCCTTGCGGAAGAGATTACCAGCGCAAAAAGCGCCCCCCGGGAGGCGGAGGCCGCCGCCCCTCCTCGGGTAGACTTCCCAAACATGAAAAACGGCCCGCGTCTCCCCGCTACCGAGCGCCATCTCCTCGCCGCCCTCGAAGCCTGCCGCCGGGCGGGCGAGATCCACCGCGCGCACTTCCGCTCCGTCCACCTCCAGGTCGAGCTGAAGCAGGACGCTTCGCCCGTCACCGTGGCGGACCGGGCCTCCGAGGAGGCGATCCGCGAGACGCTTCACCGGGCCACGCCGGAGCTCGGATTGCTGGGCGAGGAATTCGGGCAGGAGGGGAGCGAGACGGATCGCTGGATCGTCGATCCCATCGACGGCACCAAGAACTTCGTGGCCGGGCTCCCCTTCTTCGCCACCCTGATCGGGCTGGAGCTGGGCGGCGAGCTGGTGCTGGGCGTCGTCCACGCGCCGGCGCTCGGTCCGGGCTCGGGCCTCCTGGCCGCACCGGAGGGGGGCGAACCGGCCGCCCTCGGCGAGACCTGGTGGGCGGCGCGGGGTCAGGGCGCCTGGGGGGGGACGGGGACCACCCTCGCCGCCACCCGCCAGCGGCGGCTGCGGGTGAGCGACGTCGCCGAGGTGGAGCGTGCCTTCGTGAGCCATGGCGGCCTGAAGATTTTCCAGCGCCGGGGGCTCTGGCCCGCCCTCTCCGACCTGGTCGCCCGCACCGCCCGTACCCGCGGCTTCGGCGACTGGTGGGGCCACGTCCTGGTCGCCGAAGGGCGCTGCGACGCCATGGTGGAGGGCGAGGTCGCCCTGCACGACGTGGCAGCCCTCAAGCCGATCCTCGAAGAGGCCGGAGGCGTCTTCCTGACCCGCCACGACGCGCCGCTGGTGTCGGGTTTCCGGGCGGCGACGCTCTCCGCGAACCGCAACCTGGCGGCGGGATTGCGGGAGCTGCTGGGATTCTGAAATCCAAAGTCGGGTTGCGGCGTATCCCGGGGAGTTGCCTCATATCCTGAGAGGCTGCATCATATCCCTGGACTCTGCCACATATCCGTGAATGCTGCGTCATATCCAGAGAGGCTGCATCATATCCACCCAGGCCGCCACATATCTGAAAAAGTTGCAACGTATTTCCGAAGGCTGCCACAAATTCAGGGATGCTGCATCGTATCTGCAGGATATGCGACGTATCCAGTGAAGTTGCAACGTATCCAGGAAGGGTGCCTCATATCTGCGGAGTCTGCGACATATCCGGAGACGTTCCACCCGATCTACCGCGCAGACTCTAGCCCTCCGCCCAGTCCCTGGGCCGGAGGAACTCCTCATACAGCCGCGCCTCCGGCGTGCCCGGCTCCGGGTGCCAGTCGTAGCGCCAGCGCACGAGCGGCGGCAGGGACATGAGGATCGACTCCGTGCGTCCGCCGGACTGGAGGCCGAAGAGCGTCCCCCGGTCCCACACCAGGTTGAACTCCACGTAGCGCCCGCGGCGATAGAGCTGGAAGTCGCGCTCGCGCTCGCCGAAGGGCGTGTCCTTGCGCCGGCGGACGATGGGCAGGTAGGCGGCGAGGAGGTGATCGCCGACGCTGCGCTGGAGCTCGAAGCAGCGCTCGAAGCCCCACTCGTTCAGGTCGTCGAAGAAGATTCCCCCGATCCCTCGGGGCTCGCGGCGGTGGCGGAGGTAGAAGTATTCGTCACACCACTTTTTGTAGCGCGGGTAGACCTCGGGCCCGAACGGCGCGCACGCCTTGCGGGCGACGCGGTGCCAGTGGACGGCGTCCTCCTCGAAGCCGTAGTAGGGGGTGAGGTCGAAGCCGCCGCCGAACCACCACACCGGCGCCTCGTCCTCTTTCTCGGCGATGAAGAAGCGGATGTTCATGTGCGTCGTGGGGACGTAGGGGTTCCGCGGGTGGAAGACCAGGGAGACGCCGAGGGCCTGGAAGCCGCGTCCGGCGAGGTCCGGCCGGTGGAGGGTGGCCGAGGGAGGGAGCCCCGGGCCGAAGACGTGGGAGAAGCCGACTCCGGCCTGCTCGAAGACGTCGCCGCCCGCAAGGACCCGCGACCGGCCGCCACCCCCCTCGGGCCGCTCCCAGACGTCCTCGCGAAAACGCTCCGCACTGTCCTCCGCCTCGATGGCCGCCGCGATGCGGTCCTGGAGGTCGAGGAGGTAGGAGCGGACAGCGGCGGTGTCTTCCCGGTCTGGCACGGCAGGGAAGTCTAGCGGAGGTCGGGGTGGAGGAGGCAGCTAAGATTGCAGACGGTTAGAGGGCGAATCCAGGGGGAAGTGGCCCTCCACCACCCTGGCTATGATCTGGACCTGCCAGCCAAGCCCGATCCTTGCCCTTCAGCTCTGCCTCCGGCAACGTCAGCGCGGTACGGATCTCCACGCTCCAGGTAGTCCCCGCTGGCAATCCGGCGAGCATCCGACGGCTTGCGCGGAAGGAGGTAGGCCCAAGCCTTTAGATGCTCACCGCCCTCGAGACTGACGTCGACCTGCTGCCGGATGAACAGGCTCTTCTCCGGATGCTTGGGATCAAATTCCTCGTAGTCATCGAGGGTCTTCAATTGCTGGCCGAGGTCTCCCAACTCGTAGAGCTCTCCTTCGACCTCTTCGCCTGGCAGTTCCGAAGGGATGGCTCCCGGAAACTCTCCGAGATCGTAGAGGCGCCCTGCGATCCTGCCTCGCCCGACGAAACGAGCGAAGGCCCTGAGGTACTCATGGGGATCGAAGCCCCGCCGCAGCGTCCCATAGACGAAGAGCTTATCGGGCTGAAGATCGCTTTTGGCCAACATAGCCCAGCCTCCTCAAGAGGCCTCCCAGCTCATCATAGCCGTACTGGGAGATGTAGCCAAGTACCGCTTGGTCCCGAGCGATCATCTGTAGCGGATACTCGAAAATCGCCCGCACCTCCTTGAGCTTGAGCTCTCTTCTCTTCCAGAGGTAGGCGATAAACTCGAAGAAATTCAGATAATCGTCAAGCTCGCCCAAGAGATCCAGATCCGTGTCTTCTTTCACGAAACCGGTGTGCCCAACGTCGATCCGGATGCGCATGCCTCTGAGCGTCTTCTGTTCCCAGAAACGCTGGTAGAGATCGAACAACCAGCGAGTCCTCTCGCGACGGGAGTTTCGTCTGTATTGCCACAGGGAGCCAGTCGCTGTGAGGATGGCGGTCGCATAGACAACCGCTTGTAACAAGTCACGGAGTGTGGCGAGATTGGCATACATTGTCGCCAGTATACGACACTGGCGCGCCAGGACAAAGCCCCTACTCCTTCCCCTCCGCGACGGAGGCCGGAAACAGAGAGTCGACCTTCAGCCGGAACCCGGGGAGGACGGAGGACCAGACCTTCTCGCCCATCCCGCCTCGGCAGAGCTCCGTATACCTCCCCGCCTGGAGGATGTGGACGACGACCTGCCGCGCGTCTTGTGGGTGTCCTACCCCGCCCAATCGCGCAGAATCTGGAGCTGTTCGCGAATTCGCCAGTAACGAGCTGGGCCGTCTCAGAGGGCACGCAGCCGTCGTGCACGCGGCCGTCGGGATGGCGGGGCAGTCCCGAACTCATGGAGCGGCACCCGCCAAGGTATAGCCCAAGTTAGTTCGGGTCGTCTCCTCTCCCGGTTCCCTCTTTCAGGCATCACCTTTGCTTCAAAGATCGCCCGCGGTCGTTTTCCCTTGAAATGCTTGAGCCGGCGGGGTTTTGCGGATAACCTTCCGTCTGGAGTCTGGTCAGAATTCTTGGGTTCGGAGGAGCGGATGTTTTCCATTGAAGAGATCGTGGCGCGGGAGATCCTCGATTCGCGGGGGAATCCGACGCTGGAGGTCGACTGCATCCTCGATGGCGGCGTGGGTGGACGGGCGGCGGTGCCGTCGGGGGCTTCGACCGGCAGCCGCGAGGCGCTGGAGCTGCGCGACGGCGGCAAGCGCTATGGTGGCAAGGGGGTCCGGAAGGCCGTCGCACACGTGCAGGACGAGATCGCGCCCCGGCTGCGCGGCATGGATGCCCGCGACCAGGCGCGCATCGACCACACGCTCGTCGAGCTCGACGGCAGCCCGGGCAAGAACCGGCTGGGGGCCAACGCCCTGCTCGGCGCCTCGCTGGCCGTGGCCCGCTCCGCGGCCGAGGCGAGCGGCCTTCCCCTCTATGCCTACGTCGGCGGCCCCGCGGCCACCGTGCTCCCCATCCCCCTGCTCAACGTGCTCAACGGCGGCGCCCACGCCGACAACTCGGTGGACGTCCAGGAGTTCATGCTGGTGCCCCTCGGCTTCGACCGCTTCGGCGAGGCGCTGCGGGCCGGCGTCGAGGTCTACCACGTCCTCAAGGGGGTGCTGAAGTCCGCCGGGCTGGTCACCGCCGTGGGCGACGAGGGGGGCTTCGCCCCGGATCTCAAGAGCAATCGCGAGGCCCTGGACCTGCTGGTCCAGGCCATCGAGAAGGCCGGCTACACCCCGGGCCGGCAGATCGCCCTGGCGGTCGACGTGGCTGCCAACGAGCTGGTGGAGAAGAAGAAGGGGAAGGCGAAGGAGGCCGTGCGCTATGCCCTGGCCGGCGAGGGGCGCTCCGGCCTCAGCTCCTCGGACTTGATCGCCCTCTATCGCGACTGGCTCGGCGCCTATCCCCTGGTCTCCATCGAGGACGGCCTCGCCGAGGACGACCAAGAGGGATGGAAGCAGCTCACCACCGAGCTGGGCAGCCGGGTGCAGCTCGTGGGCGACGACTTGTTCGTCACCAACCCCGAGATCCTGGCCCGGGGGATCGCCGACGGCCTCGCCAATGCCCTCCTCGTCAAGGTCAACCAGATCGGCACCCTGACCGAGACGCTGGAGGCCGTGGAGATGGCCAAGACCCACTCCTACTCCAACGTCATCAGCCACCGCTCGGGCGAGACGGAGGACACCACCATCGCCGACCTGGCCGTCGCCACCCGCGCCGGCCAGATCAAGACCGGCGCGCCGTGCCGCAGCGACCGCGTCGCCAAGTACAACCGTCTGCTGCGCATCGAAGAGGAGCTGGAGGGCGTGGCCACCTATCCGGGTGCCAAGGCCTTCCCCCGTTGGTCCCCGTGACCCGGCCTGAAGCACCCGCCCGGATCGATACATTTCGCCCGGTCCTGGGCGCGACCCTCGTCCTGTTTCTCGCGCTGCTCGCCATCGCGGCCCTGAAGAGCTATCGCGACCTGTCGGCGGCGCGGGCCCACGAGCACCTGCTGGCGACGCAGATCGCGGAAACCCGCGCCCGCAGCGAGCGGCTGCGCGTGCGCATCGACCGCCTGCATCACGACCCCGGCATGCTCGAGCGGCTGGCCCGCGAGGACCTGGGGATGGTCCATCCTCGGGACGTGATCATCGAGCTGCCGGAGGGAGCGGTGGCGCCGCGAGCTCCCCGGGTTCCCCAGGCGGCCCAGGCGCCCCTGGGGATGGCCGCGGCGATGGGGCCGCAGCTCCCGGCCTCCTCTCCGTTCCCCGCCGTCACCCCAGGGGCGGGGTTGGTCGGTCCACCGGCTCCGCCGCCGGCTGCTCCCGTCTCCGTCCCCGCTTCCGGTCCGCCCGGCCCCGGCGACTGAGAGTGACCTTCAGAGCTGGCGGGGTGATGAGGGTGGTGACGATCACCATCACCACCACGGCCGCGAAGACCGGCGGCGTGATCACCCGCCGGCCGTGGAGTGTGAGCTGGGCGCCCAGCCCGGCGAAGATCAGGCCGACCTCTCCCCGCGGCACCATGCCCACCGCCACCGAGAGGCGATCGAGCCCCCGCTCCAGCACGCCGGCGGCGCAGATCATCTTGCCCAGGATGGCGGCGAGCGACAGCAGGACCGCGAAGCCCACCACCCCGGCGCGGCCGAAGCTCGCGAGGTCGACCCGCACCCCCATGAGGACGAAGAAGACCGGCACCAGGAACCCGGCGATGGGAACGATCAGCTCCTCGATCGTGTGCTTGGTGCGCTCGCCCAGGTCCCGGTACTGCACGCCGTCGAGGATCAGGCCGGCGGCAAAGGCGCCGACGATGGTGGCGAGGCCGATGCGGTCGGCGAGATAGGAGAGGAGGAAGCAGGCGGCGAGCGACAGGGCGAGGAGGAGCCCCTGGACCCGGAGGGTGCTCGCCAGCCGGAAGACGCGGCGGGAGAGCCAGCCGCCGGCCAGGATCGCGCCCACGAGGAAGGCGATGGCCTTGGCGACGATCCCCAGCGCGTCCAGGGTGGCGAGGCTGCCGCCGGTGTTCGCGGCGCTGATCGTCCCCGCCACCACCGAGAGGACCACGAGGCCGAGGACGTCGTCGATCACCGCCGCGCCGAGGATGACCTTCGACTCCCGCGTCGAGATCTTGCCGAGGTCCTTGAGAACGCGGGCCGTGATGCCGACGCTGGTGGCGCTCAAGGTGGCGCCGATGAAGAGGTGGGCCAGGGTCTCCTCCCCCGGCAGCAGCCAGGCCGAGACCCCCCAGCCGAGGAAGAAGGGAGCGATCACTCCCAGCACCGCCACCAGCAGGCTCGACCATCCCACCGACAGCATCTCCTGGATGTTCGACTCCAGGCCGACCTGGAACAAGAGGAGGATCACGCCGAGCTGCGCCAGGATCTCGAGCCCCGGCTCCGTGGCCAGGAATCCGAAGCCCCCATACCCCGCGAGCGCCAGGTTGCCGAGGACGATGCCGAACAGCAGCTCGCCCAGCACGGCCGGCTGGCCCATGCGCTCGAAGATCTCCCCACCCAGCTTGGCCGCCGCCAGGATGAGCACCAGCCCGAGGAGGACCGGCACCACCGGACCGCCATGGCCACCGCCGCCGGCCTCCGCCGCGCTCGCCGGAAGGGCGGCGCAGAATCCGAGGACGGCGAGAGCGGCGGCGGCTTGGCGCATGCGCCGCGATCTTAGCGCTCTCCGTCCCTGCTGTCCTTGTCGTCCTTGCCCGTCCTTCTCGTCCTTTTCCCGCAGCCCACACTGGCACCGCTTTTGCCTTGAGGGATGGCCGAGAGGAGACCCAGCCATGCGGATCAGACCACGAACCCCGTCCCCGGCCGCCCTGGCCGTCCTCGTCTCGCTGCTCGCCAGCGCGGCGGCCATGGCAGCCTTCGACATCATCTCGGTGGACGAGGAGTGGTCGATGCGCGGCCAGCTCCACGCCGAGGTGGCGCAGAAGATGCCGCTGGTGAACGATCCGGCGGCCCTCGACTACCTCAACCGGCTGGGGCGGCAGATCGCCGCGCAGACCCCCTACGGCAACCGCCGCTGGGACTTCTTCATCGTGCGCGACGACGCGGTCAACGCCTTCAACCTGCCGGGCGGCCTCGTCTACGTCAACTCGGGGCTGATCAAGGAGGCGCGGAGCCTGGACGAGCTCACCGGCGCCATGGCCCACGAGATCGGCCACGGCGCCGCCCGCCACGGCACCCAGCTCATGACCAAGGCGTATGGCTACAACCTGATCGCCCGCCTGGCCATGGGCCGGCACCCGGGCCAGGGCCGGCAGCTCCTGGCCGGGCTGGTGGGCAACGGCATCCTCAACCATTACAGCCGCGACGCCGAGCGGGCCGCCGACCGCCTGGGCGTGCACTACGCCTACCAGTCCGGCTACGACCCGCGAGGGATGCTGGACCTCTTCGCGGACCTGCAGAAGCTCCAGGGCCGCCAGCCGTTGAAGGTGGAGCAGTTCTTCTCCAACCACCCGCTGACCCGGGAACGCATCCAGAACGTGAGCGCCGAGATCGCGACGCTGCCGAGGAACGCCGCGCTCACCCGCGACAGCCGCGACTACCAGCAGTTCCGGGCGCGGGTGCACTAGGACGCGACAACGCCCCGCCAGAAGGTCCGGCAGGGCGCGGTTATCGAGACAGCGATGGAAGCCAGGTCAGGAGATCTTGACGACGTTCTTGGCCTGCAGACCCTTCGGCCCCTCCACCACGTCGAAAGAGACCCGATCTCCTTCGCTCAGGGTGCGGAAACCCTCGGCGATGATCGAGGCGTGGTGGACGAAGACGTCCGCGCCCCGCTCGCGCACGATGAACCCGTACCCCTTGGCATCATTGAACCACTTCACCGTACCTTGTTCAGCCATGCTCTTGCTCCTTGCGACAAAGAAACAGGTTTGTTGTTCGCCGCGCGAGGCGGCCTCCTCCAGCCCCCGACAAGGGGGGAAAATCATACGGGGCGTCGAGGCCGGCGCTCGTGACTGCAAGGAGCTGCGCCCGGTCGGTACGTCGCGCGCGCTCGGCTCGATACTCCAGGATCGCTAGGCTCTCTCGCGCCCCCCTCTATGCCTGGTGATCCTCATATCGCTACAACTTCGAATTTATAGTATTAAACTGGTTGCTGCGGGAGGGTGTGCGGGCGGGGTGTGATCTCGTGAAGCCGCTTCCAACCTTATCTCATTCTATGCGCCGACTCGGAATTTGAGCGCATCATGGCACCTCTCGGGGAAAAAATCAAGGGGGTCTGACCAGAAAGATTCGGTAAGATCGCGTGCATGTCGACGCGCATCCCCAGACAGCTCGATCCGGTGGAGATCCGGGTCCTCGGCTCGCTGCTCGAGAAGGAGCAGACGAACCCCGAGACCATCCCCCTGTCCGTCAACGCCATCCTCCTGGCCTGCAACCAGAAGACGAATCGCGAGCCGGCGATGCAGCTCACCGAGGACCAGGTGGTCAACGCCCTCGACCGCCTGCGGCAGGACGTCCTGGTCTGGCGCACCGAAGGGGCGCGCACCGAGCGCTGGCAGCAGAGCGTGGTCCGCCGCTGGGGGCTCGACCGGGCAGGCAAGGCCCTGATGACGCTGCTGCTGCTGCGCGGTCCCCAGACCCCGGGCGAGCTGCGCACCCGTAGCGAGCGCCTGCACCCCTTCGCCTCCGTGGAGGAGGTGGAGGAGGCCCTGCGCCGGCTCGCCGCCATCGACGAGCCCCTGGTGCGGGACCTGCCCCGCCGGCCCGGCCAGAAGGAGGTCCGCTGGATCCACCTGGTGGGGGAGCTCGCTCCGGAGCCGGAGCCCCGGGAGGTCTCCGAGCCCCCCGAGGCGCTGGCCCTGGCCGCCGCCCGCCCGGCCCTCTCCTCCCGCGTGGAGCGGCTGGAGGAGCTGGTGGCGAAGCTGACCTCTGACCTGGAAGAATTGAAGCGGCAGCTTGGAATCTAGGCCCCCTGGGACCGCCGGCGTCCCGCCGGCCGGCTAACTCCGCTTCTTTTAGACCACCTCTATCCTCGCCGGCCCCTTCAGCACCTCGCCGATCTCGGCCGCGCGGTGGCCGCCGGCGAGGAGGGCGGCGAGGAGGGCGGCGGCGCTCTCGGGCGGGGTGGCGAGGAGCAGGCCGCCCGAGGTCTGGGGATCGAAGAGCACCTCGCGCTGGAGCCGGTCGAGCCCGGCCCGGTCCTCCAGGACCCCGCGGACGTTGTCCTCGTTCGCGACCGTGCAGCCGGTGGTGACCCCCGCCTTGACCAACCGGTAGAAGTCGTCGTGGACGGGCAGCCGCTCGAAGACGAGGCGGATCGCCACGCCGGACGCCCTGGCCATCCCCATCGCGTGGCCGGCCAGGGCGAAGCCGGTGACGTCGGTGGCGCCGTGCACGCCGTGCTCCAGGGCGAGGCGGCCGGCGATGTCGTTCAGCCGCTCCATCTCCTTCAGTGCCGGCTCCAGCCCCGCCTCGTCGAGCTTGTCGACCTTGAAGGCGTTGACCAGCACGCCCGTGCCCAGGGGCTTGGTGAGGATCAGGCGGTCCCCCGGCCGGGCACCGGCGTTGGTGAGCAGCCGCCGGGGATCGGCCAGCCCGACGACCGAGAGGCCGTACTTCAGCTCCTCGTCGCGCACCGAGTGGCCGCCCAGCAGCACGGCGCCGGCCTGCGCCAGGGCCTCGGCGCCGCCCTGGAGGACGCCGCCCAGCGCCGCCGCGCCCTCCCCCTCCAACTCCGGGAAGCAGCAGAGGTTGAGGGCGAAGAGGGGCCTGCCCCCCATGGCGTAGACGTCCGACAGCGAGTTGGCGGCGGCCACCCGGCCGAAGCGGCGGGGATCGTCGCAGACCGGGGTGATGAAGTCGGCGGTGGCGACCAGGGCGTGGCCGTCGAGGAGGAAGACCCCGGCGTCGTCGCCCGTCTCCGGACCGACGAGGATCCTCTCATCTCCTCCGGCGAGCCGGACGAGCGGGGCGATCATCGTCGAAAGGTCCCCCGGACCTATCTTGGCCGCTCAGCCACCGGTGGTGGCGCAGGCGGTGAGGCGGAATTTCCGCCGGAACAGTGCCATGGGGGGATTGTATAGAATCCGCTCCATGGCCGGCCGGCATTGATCCGACGGATCGGTCGGATCGGTCGGATCGGTCGGATGCCGATGGGGCCGCTGCGCTAGACTAGGCGCCGTTTCGGCCGGCTATCACTTGAAGGAGGGCTTGCATGTACCACAAGCTGTCGACGTCGCTGCTCGCCGAGTTCATCGGCACCTTCGCGCTGATCTTCATCGGCGCCGGAGCCGGGGCCCTGCAGGCTGGCTTGGTAGGGGTGGCCTTCGCCCACGGCCTCGTGGTGCTGGGCTTCGCCTACGCCTACGGCCACATCTCGGGCACGCACATCAACCCGGCGGTGACCCTGGGCGTCTGGGCGGCCGGCAAGATCGATGCCGCCCGCGCCTTCTCCTACATCGTCTTCCAGATCGCCGGCGGCATCCTCGCCGCCTTCGTGCTCGCCTGGGTGCTGGGTGGCACGGGGACCGGCCTGGGCGCTACGACCCTGGCCCACGGCCTCCAGGTGAAGGACGTGACCATCAACGTCACGCCGGCCATCGGGGTCGTCCTCGAGGCGATCCTGACCTTCTTCCTGGTCAACGCCGTGATGAACGCCGGGATCAGCGGCAAGGCCTCGGTCCCCGGGGGTCTCGCCATCGGCCTCACCTTGACCTTCTGCATTCTGATGGGCGGCCCCTTGACCGGCGCCAGCCTCAACCCGGCCCGCAGCATCGGCCCGGCGCTCGCCACCGGCAACTTCTCCGACCTCTGGGTCTACCTCGTCGGTCCCGCCCTGGGCGGTGTGGCGGCCGGCCTGCTGTACAAGACAGTGTACGAGGAGGAGCGCCCGCGGAAGAAGTAGGTAACGAGGCGAGATTCAGCAGCAGGATGAGGAGCTGTCTTCTAAAACGTGGAGGGGAGCGGCGTAAACACAGCCAGCTCCCCTCCGTGTTGCAGATGACCCAAAGAAAAGATTACAAAATTCGTCAGTGCGGCTTGGCGTGACCTTCGATGGTGATGTGCGCGGCCGACAGGGTCGAGCCGGACACCTTGTAGCGAACCCGGACGATGTCTCCGACCTTGATGGCGCCGAAGCCAACGTTCTGGTGGCTGAGGTTGTCCACGATCGCTCCCGGAGCGAGCGTGAACGTCTGCGTGCCATGATGATGCCCCTTGACCACGATGCCGGCCGGGGCCAGGTTGATGGAGGACACGGCACCGTTGCCCACGAGGTAGGTGGGGTGGTGTGCCGCCGAGCCGGCGACGGCCAGCCCGATCAGCAGACAGAAGGTCAGCAGGCAGACTTTGGTCTTTAGCATGGTTTCTCCTTCATGAAGATGCGGAGGTCACCTCCCGGAGATCTCTCCGGAAGCTCTCCCCGCTGTGGTTTTGTTCAGATCGTAAAGCCGAATGTGCAAGCCGGTCAAGCCCCTGGACTGGGCCTCAACTATTTTAACGCAAAGAGAAATGTGCATAGTTAGACGTCAAGCCCAGGCCGCAGGTTTTCGCGTCCTGGGTTATCTTGGTCGCGGTTGATCCGTCCGGAGGGCGAGGAGCCGAAGATGACCTGGAGACATCCCATCCTCGCGATCTCGCTGCTGGGAGTCGCCGTCTGCGCCTGCCTGTCGCTGGAGGTGGTCTCGGTCACCCGGGCCGGCCGGCGGCCGCGACCCGGCCAGACGACGCGGCAGCGGATGGACGAGCTCTTCGCCGCCTTCGACCGGGACACTCCGGGGGCGGCCGTGGGGGTGGTCCGCAAGGGGAGGGTCCTCTTCCAGGCGGGCTACGGCGCCGCCGATCTGCGTAAGCGGACGCCGGTGGATCCGGAGACGGCTTTCCACCTCGCCTCGTGCGGCAAGGAGATGACGGCTGTGGCGACCCTGCTCCTCGTCCAGGACGGGAAGCTGCGGCTCGACGATCGGGCGGTGCGGTACGTGCCGGAGATGCGGGGCTGGGGAGGCAGGGTCAAGATCCGGCACCTGCTGCAGAACACGAGCGGGATCCCGGACACCTACGCGGCCCTGGAGGAGTGGCCCGGCAGGCCCACGGAGGAGGACGCCGTCCGGCTCCTCGCCTCCTGGCACCGCCTCGACTTCCCGCCGGGCACCCGGTACGCCTACAGCGATGCGGGCTTCGACCTGCTGGGCCTGGTGGTGGAGAGGGTCTCCGGAGAGCCCTTTCCGCAGTTCATGCAGGAGCGGATCTTCGGTCCGGCCGGCATGGCGGACACCTTCGTCTTCGACGACGCGCGGGTGCGCCAAGCCAGGCGGGCCCGGGGCTACGCCCGGGGTCTCGGCGGCTGGGATACCGGGAGTCTCGGCGGCTGGGTCCCCGACGATTCCAACTCCCTCAACTTCCTCTACGGCTCGGGCGAGGTCTACTCGACCATCGCCGACCTGGCCCGCTACGACCGCATGCTTTTCGGCGGCTATCTGCTGCGGGCCGACCTGCTGGCGGAGATGTTCACGCCAGGCCGGTTCAACGACGGCCAGCCCTTCCCCTACGGTTTCGGCTGGACCGTGGACTATGCGGGCGATACCGGCAACCTCTACTACGGCCACCCGGGGCTCTGGATGGGCTACACCTCCTACTATCTCCACTACCCCGGGGAGAGCCTCTCGGTGATGGTCCTGTCCAACAGCTCCGACACCAATGCCGAGGCCCTGGCCTTCGACACGGCGGAGGTGTTCCGGAATCAGCAGGGCGAACAGGGGGCAGCCGCGGCGGCGCCCTGAGCCGCCTCCATCCGCTTCGTCATCCCTATCATCGACTCTCCGGCAGCTCCTCCAGAAACCGCTCCAGTCCGCGGCAGAACAGGGCCGGGACCTCGGCATGGGGGAGGGCGCCGGCGCCTTCGAAGACCGCGAGGTCCGTCTCCGGGAGGTGCTGGAGCCACTGGTCCGCGGTCGTAACGGGCGGGGTCTTCGCCTGCCGGCCCCAGGCGAGCCAGACGGGCGCTTCGAGCTCGGAGAGCTCTTCGGAGACGTCCAGCCAGAGGTCCCCCCGCAGGTAGGCGGCGAGGGCGGCTCGGGCGCCGGGCGCGTGGCTGGCGCGGTAGTGATGCTCGAGAAGGGCCGCGTCCACCCGCTCGGGAGCGGCGTAGACCTCCTTGCGCAGGTGATGCTCCACGGCGGCCCGGCCGGTGAGGGCGTCCAGCACCGTGTCAGAGAGCAACGGCACGCTCAGCAGCTTCCCCACGAAGGATTGGGCCACGGTGCGGGCGGGGTCGTCGTCGCCCAGGCCCAGGGGGGAGACCAGGGCGAGGGCGCGCACCCGGCCGGGATGCTCCACGGCGGTCTGGACGGCATAGGCCGTCGCGAGGCCCGCCGCCACCAGCACGGCCCTCTCCCGCACCACGTTGGCCAGGAAGTCCGCGAGGAGGTCGAGGTACTGCTCGGGCCGGAGGGCTCCGGCGCCGCGGGTCCGCCCCCAGCCGGGGAGGTCGAGGACGTAGACGTGGTGGCGCTCGGCCAGGACCTCGGCCGCGGCGCGCCACTGCTGGGCATCGTAGCCGGGACCGAAGGAGTGGAGGAGGAGGAGCGGCGGACCGCTGCCCAGCTCCTGGAAGACCACCTCGGGGCCGGAGCGGCCGGCGTAGCGGTGGGCGCGGCCCCAGCGGGGGGCCGCGGGCGGCTCGGCGCGGCGGCGCAGCAGGGCGCCCACCGCGACGGGGACCCCCACCGCCAAGCCCGCCAGCAGCAGGCGCCGGGTCCAGCGCCGTCCACGATTGCTTGCGAGGGACCGTCCGGTGCCTCTCACCATGGCCGGGAGCATACCATTGCGGAGCTTTTGAGCCCGTTCCACATATAATGTCGGTGCATGCCGCTGAGACCCATCGTCCGCCTGGGCCACCCCGCCCTCCGCACTCCGGCCTTTCCCATCCCGCCGGAGCGGATCGGCGAGCCGGAGCTCCAGGCGCTGATCGACGACATGATCGAGACGATGCACGAAGCCCGCGGCGTGGGGCTCGCCGCGCCGCAGGTGGGGGAGGAGGTCCAGGTCTTCGTCTACCAGGCGGCCGGCCCGCCGGAGATCCCGCTGCACGTGGTGGTCAACCCCATGATCACCCCGCAGGCCCGGGAGCTGGCCTACGACTGGGAGGGGTGCCTGTCGATCCCCGACCTGCGCGGGCTGGTGCCACGGCATCCGAAGGTGCGGGTGCAGGGGCTCGACCGCGAGGGGCGCCCCCTCGACTACGGGGTCTCCGGCTTCGAGGCCCGCATCGTCCAGCACGAGTTCGACCACCTCAACGGCATCGTCTTCCTCGACCGCATGCGGGACCTGCGCTCCCTGGCCTTCTTCGACGAGTGGGAGGCCTACCTGGTCGGCGGCTCGCAGCCGGACCTCGACGAGACCGCGGTCGGCTGAGGTGGGTCGCGAGCTCGCCGTCCTCTGGGCAGGACGGCACCAGCGCTCCCAGTGGGAAGAGATCTGCGACTCCTACCGCCGCCGCATCGCGCGCATCGCTAAATCGACGACGGTGCGGGACGTGCCCGTCCGCGCCCGGGCGGCGGCGGACGATCCCCAGCGGCTGCGGGCCGAGGGGCAGGCCCTGCTCGCCGCCCTGCCGCCGTCCGCCTGGAGCTTCGCCCTCGACAGCCGGGGTGAAAGGCTCTCCTCGGAGCAGTTCGCCGAGCGCCTCGCGCGCCTGCGCCAGGAATGGCCTCACCCCATCGCCTTCCTCGTCGGCTCCGACCTCGGCCTCGACCGCGCCGTGGTCGACGGCGCCCGCGCGGTCCTTTCGCTGGGCCCCATGACGCTCTCCCACGAGCTGGCACGGGTCGTGCTGTACGAGCAGCTCTACCGCGCGCTCTCGATCGAGGCGGGAATGAGCTATCATCGCGAGCCCTTGTAGGCGGTATCATAGGGAACTTTTTTGAGCGCCCCTGTCGAAAGGAGAAGCAGCGTGGCCAGAACCGAGAAGGCCAAGCCAACCGTTGAGGTGCCACAACAGGACCAGTACCAGGCCCTGCGCCAGCGGTTGCAGAACCAGCGGGACGAGATCCTCAACATGTACAAGCAGGACCTCCGGGCAGGGCAGGAGTCCGCGGACGACGGCACGGAGGACATCGTGGACCGCGCCAACAACGCCTACAACCGGGAGCTGATGTTCTCCCTGTCCGACACCGAACGGACGACGCTCCTCCAGATCGAAAACGCGCTGCGCCGGATGGAAGAGGGGAGCTACGGGCGCTGCGCCAACTGCGGGCAGAACATCCACATCCTGCGCCTCGAGGCGGTGCCCTGGGCACGCTTCTGCATCGACTGTCAGGAGCTGGCGGAAAAGGGTATCCTGGAGGTCGAGGCCTCATAACCCGAAACCCGGGACTCCAAAGGCGAGGAGCGCCGCCGCGGCCTCCTCGCCTGCGTGCCTTTCTCAGATAGCCCAGACAGGTCAGAGGGCCCAGATGGCCGATCCCGTCGCCTCCTTCCTCTCCCGGCTGAGCCGGGCGCCGCTGCCCCAGGTCTGCCTGGTGCAGGGTGACGTCGTGCTGGCGGAGCCCGCCGCGCAGCGGGTCGCCCAGACCCTGGCCCAGGCCGTGGGGCTGCCGCCCGAGACGGTCGAGGTGCACCGCCGCCCCGCCTCCCTCTCCTCCCTGCTCCAGGACCTCCGCACCTTCTCCCTGTTTACGCCGGGCAAGGTGTCGCTCGCCGTCGACTCCGCCGTCTTCGCCGACCGCAACGCCGCCGGCGACCTGATCGATGACGCGGCGGAGGTGGTCCCCCTGGCCGATGCAGGGCTGCGGCCGCTCTCCGGCCGGGAGCGGCAGGCGGCCTCGCGCCTCCTGCAAGCCCTGCACCTCTTCGACGTCGACGCGCAGGCCGGTGCGCCCGAGAAGGCGCTGGGCGAGCTGCCGGCCTGGGTCTTCGAAGGCGGCAAGGCGCGCCGCAGCGGCAGCGGCAAGGGCCGGAGCAAGAAGCAGGCGGAGGAGTTGAGGGGGACCCTCGCCAGGCTGCTCGAGGCGGCCCGCCGCGAGGGGCTCCAGGGGATGGGAGAGGGGGACCTCTCGGAGCTGGCCGAAGCCGTCCGCGGCGGGCTCCCCCCGGGTCACTCCCTGGTCCTCGCCGAGGCCGCCGTGGCCACGGACCACCCCGTCGTCCGTCTGCTTCAGGAGCGCGGCGCCGTCCTCAGCCTGGGCCGCGTCGAGGCTGACCGGGGGAGCTGGCAGGGGCTGGAGCTCCTGGCTGGCGAGCTCGAGCGGCAGACCGGCGTCGCGATCACCCCGGACGCCCTGACGGAGCTCGCCCGGCGTACGCTGCGGCAGGAGAGCGACGGCCGCGGCCGGTCGACGGGCGGCGTGGACTCCGACTCCACCTCCCGCCTCGCCGGCGAGTACCGCAAGCTCGCCAATCTCGTCGAGGGAACCGCGGAGACAGTGGGACGGATCGATCGCCGGCTCGTGGAGCAGACGGTGGAGGACCGGGGCGAGGAGGACGTCTGGCAGCTCCTGGACGCCATCGCCGCCGCCCGCGGTGGCGAGGCCCTGGACCGGCTCCACCGCCTGATCGGCTCGGCGGAGGACGCGCTGGCCGCCCGCCTGACCTTCTTCTCCCTCCTCTCCTCCTTCTGCCGCCAGCTCGTGGCCATCCGCGGCATGATGCGCGTCGCCCGCGTGCCCGCCGGCGAACCGAACTACGCCCGGTTCAAGAGCCAGCACGCGCCGGCGCTCCAGGGCGAGGTCCCCATCGGCGGCAAGAACCCGCTGGCCGGCCTCCACCCCTTTCGCCTCCACCGCGCCTATCTCGCCGCGAGCCGATTGCCGGAGCCCTTCCTGGCCAGGCTTCCCTCCGACCTCCTGGATACGGAGCTGCAGCTCAAGGGCGAGAGCGGCGAGGCCGACGTGGCCCTCGCCCGCCTGGTGGCCCGGCTGAGCCAGGGGGCCCGGCGGACGTAGGGAGTTTCTTGAGGGTATGCTCTCACCCTCTCATGGAGTCCGCAGCCGAGCTGCTCACCCGCCTTCAGCCAGTCCTGAAGGAGATCTTCGCGGCCTATGGCGTGGCGGAGGAGGAGGCGCAGCGCATCGTCGACGAGAGCTGCGCCATCCTCATCAGCAAGCGGTGGGATCGCCAGAACCCGGGCCGGTGGCTGCTGCGGACGGTGATCGAACGCTGCCGGGAGCTGGCGCTGGGAATGGGCGACGGCTGGTCCGGCGATCCCCAGTGAGCAATCCCATCCAGTGAATCACCCCCGGCCGGGGACGTCGCGGGGAAAACCGTGCTCCAGCCGCAGGCTCCGGAAGGCTGCCAGGAGGGAGCTCCGGACCTTGGGACCCTCGATCTCCACGTCGAAGACCCCCGCCTCCCGGGCCTGCGCCAAGAAGCCGCGCAGGTCGGAGGTCCTCGCCCCCGGGACCGGCGTGAGGACCAGCCGGGTCGTGATCCCCTCGGCGGCCAGTCTGCGGGCCGCCTCCAGCCGGGCGGCGGCGTCCGGGGTCCGCGACACGGGGACGGCGATGCGCACCGCCACGGAGTGGCGCCGGTCCAGCTCCACCAGCAGGTCCAGCTCCCGCAGGATGCGCGGCGACGCCGTGGTGACGCTGATCTCCAGCCCCTCGGCGGCGAGGAGCAGGCGCAGCGGCGACTCGGAGCTCCCCGGCTCGTAGGGTTCGGTCAGAGTACCAGCGGTGATGGGCTCGCGGCGGAGCAGCGACCGGCGAAGCCGTCGCTCCAGCACCGCCGAGGGATCGGCCTGGAAGGCCGGGGAGAGCGCGAGGAGGAGCGGGAAGGTCGCCTGGTTGATCATGTTGCGCCTGTTTTACGCCAACTTACGCCTCATTGTCAAGTATCCTTCTCGTTCACAATTCAAAATAGAATCCGCCAATGCCCGAGCTGCCCGAGGTCGAAGTCCTGCGCCGGAGCCTGGAGCCCCACCTGGTGGGGGACCGGATCGAGCGCGTCGAGGTGCTGAATCCGGCGCTGCGCGAGCCGGTGGAGACGGCCCGGCTACGACGGGGAGCGGCGGGGCGCGAGGTGCTTTCCCTGCGGCGGCGCTCCAAGTACCTGCTGATCGACCTCGAAGGGGGGCGGACGGTGGCCGTGCACCTGGGGATGAGCGGCCGGCTGACGCTCGCCGCCGGGGCGGCGCCGCTCGAGCCGCATGAGCACGTGGCCTTCCACCTGCGCTCCGGCCGGCGGCTGCGGCTGCGCGATCCGCGGCGCTTCGGCCTCGTGCTGGCCCTGGAGACGGCGACGATCGAAGCGGACCCCCACTTCGCGCACCTGGGAGTGGAGCCGCTGGAGGCCGGGTTCTCGGGCGAGGTGCTGGCGCGGGCCGCGGCCGGGAAACGGGGGCCGGTCAAGGCCTTCCTCATGGACGCGCGGGTGGTGGTGGGCGTGGGGAACATCTACGCCTCGGAGTCGCTGTTCCGGGCGGGGGTCCATCCGGCGCGGTCGGTGGCGCGGATCGCGGCGGCGCGCTGGGACCGGATCGCCGATGCGGTCGTCGCGGTGTTGCGCCAAGCCATCGCCCAGGGGGGGACCACGCTCAACGACTTCGCGGACGGCGAGGGGCGCAGCGGCTATTTCCAGGTATCGCTCGCGGCCTACGACCGGGAGGGGGAGCCCTGCCTCGCCTGCGGCGGGCCGGTGCGGCGTCTCGTCCAGGCCGGCCGCAGCACCTACTACTGCCCGCGCTGCCAGCGCTGATCGCGAAGAGCTACAATCCCCCGCCATGGTCGACACCGAGCCGCTGCTGCTGCCCCTCCTCGCCGCCTCGCGGCTCAGGCCCTGCGTCCTCGGCGTGGCGGGGGGAACCGGCTCGGGCAAGACGACGGTGGCGCGGACCATCGTCGACGCCGTGGGCGCCGACCGCATCACCCTGATCGAGCAGGACAGCTATTACAGCGACGTCGACTGGCGCAGCGAGATCGAGCTGCTGCACCACAACTTCGACCACCCGTCGGCCCTCGACAACGAGCTGCTGGTGGCCCATCTCGCGGCGCTCAAGGCGGGGCATCCGGTGGAGGTGCCGATCTACGACTTCGTCCGCCACCGGCGCACGGCGCGCACCAAGCGGGTGACGCCCCAGCCGGTGATCATCCTGGAGGGGATCCTGATCTTCGTCGAGCCCAACCTGCGCGAGCTCCTCGACTTCAAGATCTACGTCGACACCGACGCCGACCTGCGGCTCATCCGCCGCTTGGGCCGCGACATGGCGGAGCGCGGGCGCTCGGTGCAGGACGTGCTGCGCCAGTACCTGGAGACGGTGCGCCCCATGCACCTGGAGTTCGTGGAGCCCTCCAAGCGCTGGGCGGACATCATCATCCCCGAGGGCGGAGAGAACAAGGTGGCCCTGGAGATGGTGGTGGCCCACGTGCAGCAGCTCCTGGGCGGGAGGTGACGCGATGCCCTCGTACCGGCTGCGGGTGGCAAGCCGCTTCGAGGCGGCCCACCACCTGACCTCCTACCAGGGATCGCCCGAGCCCGTCCACGGTCACTCCTGGCGGGTCGAGGCCGCCCTGGAGACCGCGGAGCTGGACGCCGAAGGCATGGCCTACGACTTCGTGGCGGTGCTGACCGCCCTGCGCGAGTTGGTCTCCCGGGTCGACCACCGCGACCTCAACACCGTCCCCCCCTTCGACCGGACGAGCCCCACGACCGAACGGATCGCCGCCTGGTTCTTCTCCGCCCTGAGCGAGAGGCTGCCGGGCGCGCCGCTGGTGGAGGTCACCGTCTGGGAGGGGCCGGACTGCTCGGCGACCTACCGTCCGTGAGGGTCGGCAGGTCCCGGCTTGACAGCGGCGCCGTTGCTAGCTAGCGTCTCCCGTCACTCATGAACCGCAAAAAAATCCTTCTCCCCCTTTCGGTGGCCGTCTCGCTGGCTGCGGGCTGCGGCGGCGGCAAGCAGACCCCTGTGGCGCGAGTGGACGTCGACCCGCGCCTGGTGCGCCTGCCGTTCGGGCAGGCGCAGACCGTCCGCCTGACCTGGACGCCCTCTGCGCCGCTGGAGGGGGAGACGCCCACGGTCTTCGTCCACCTCCTGGACGGCCAGCACAAGGTGGTCCGCACCTTCGACCATCCGTTCCCCCAGCGCTGGCGGGAGGGCGAGCCGCTGACCGACGATTTCAGGGTCTACCAGTCGGCTCTGGCGCCGCCCCTCGCCGCCGGCAAGTACCAGGTGGTCGCCGGCCTCTACGGGCGGGACGGCAAGCGCTGGCCTCTCGACGGCCTCGGCGAGCCCGTGGGGAAGGACGAGTACAAGGCTTTCGAGGTCGAGGTGCCGGCCGACGATCCGGGCCCCAGGTTCACCTTCTCGCCGACCTGGCTGCCGGTCGAGCCCGGGGGCGACCGCCAGGTGGTGGCGCGGCGCTGGATGGCCGACCGGGGAGACGTCCGTGTGGTCGACCAGAAGGGGCCGGGCGTCGTCTGGCTGGTGGTCCAGATCCCGGCCACGGACAAACCCGACTACAAGCTGGCGCTCGATCCGGGAGCCAGCTCCCCCTCGGTCCTGGTGCAGGGCAACTGTGGAGGCGGCGAGACGAACCTCTCCGGACCCGGGATCCACGAGGCCGAGGTGGCCATGGACTCGCCGCCGCCGGACGCCCCCTGCCGCGTCCAACTGTCGGCCAACTTCACCATTCAGTCGCGGCTCGCGAGGCCCAAGCGCTCGGTCTCGCTGGAGAACATCGCCTGGGTCCCTGGCGGGTCGCGCCGGCCCGCGGCACCACCGGCGGACCCGGCCAACCCGACTGCGCCGCCGGCGCCGCGGTAGGATCGCCATGAAGCACGGCAAGGGCTCCATCCTCCATGCCGAGCAGGAGAGCTACGTCGAGCGCCTCCTGCCGCCGCGCGACCCTGTCCTGCGGGAGATCGAGGAGCACGCGCGGCGGGAGAACGTCCCCATCTCCGACCCCGAGGTCGGCCGTTTCCTGAGCATCATGGCCCGGGCGACCGGGGCGCGCCTGATCCTGGAGATCGGCGCCGCCATCGGCTACGGGGCGATCTGCCTGGCCCGCGGCGCGCCGGAGGCCCGCGTCGTCTCCGTCGACGTGGACCCCGGCCGCCTCGTCTGGGCGCGCAGCTACGTGGAGAAGGCGGGGGTGGCGGACCGGGTGGAGCTGATCGAGGGCGACGTCCTCGACGTCCTGCAACGCCTGCCCGGCCCCTTCGACCTGGTCTACGTCGACGCCGACAAGATGCAGTATCGCCGGTACCTCGACCAGGTCCTGCCGCGGCTGCGGGTGGGGGGGGTGATCCTGTTGGACAACCTGCTGTGGAGCGGGCACGTGGCCGTGCCGCCCGCGGAGGAGGACCGGCAGGCGGACGCCCTGCGGGCCTTCAACGGCTACCTGATGATGCACCCCCAGCTCCAGTCGGTCGTCATCCCCCTGGGCGACGGCGTGGGAGTCGCCACCAAGCTCAAGCCGACGATCCTGGAGATGGGCGGACCGTTCTAGGAGCCTGTCGGAAAACCTCTGAGCGTGCCCATATGTTGTGGTATATCCCAGAAGCGAGCACCGCTAATTGGGGTCGAAAGGCTCATTTTTCGGGTTTCCCGACAGGCTCCTAGAGGCTCTGCCGCACCGCCTCCAGCCGCCGACGCAGGTCGTGGGCCGTGGCCGGCCGGCGCGAGGGGTTGCGGTGCAGGGCGGCGCGGAAGAAGTCGGCCAGCGTCGGGGCACGCCCGGGGCAGACCTGCGCGAAGTCCGGCACCCGGCCCGAGCGGATGCGCTCGACGATCTGCGCATTGGTGCCGCCGAACACCTTCCGCCCGAGCAGGCACTCGTAGAGCACCACGCACAGGCCCCAGAGGTCGAACGAGGCGTCCGCCGGATCGCCCCGCACGGCTTCGGGAGAGAGGTAGGAGAGGGTGCCGACGAACCGGTGGCGGGGATCGGCGTCCGGCTCTGCCTCCGCCGGCCACACCGCCACCTCCGTGTCGTCCTCCTCCCAATCCTCCAGCCCCTCCTCGTCGCGCAGCTCGAAGATCACGCGGGCGATGCCGAAGTCCATCAGCTTGGGCACGCCGTCCCGCGTGTAGCCGATGTTGCTCGGCTTGAGGTCGCGGTGGAGGATGTCGGCGGCGTGGAGCTGGCCCAGGGCGTCGGCCATGGCGATCCCCAGCTCCACCGTCTCCACTTCGGCCAGCCCCGCGCGGAAGATGCGCTGGGCGAGAGTGCCGCCCTCCAGGAGCTCCATCACCAGCATCGGCGTCCCCTGCCAGGTCTCCATGCCGAAGACCGGCGCCAGATGGGGATGGGAGACCGCAGCCGCCGTGCGCGCTTCGCGGCGCAGCCGCATGGCGTCCTCCGGCGAGACCCGGCGCAGGGTCTTGATGGCCACGGGACGGCCCAGGGCGAGGTCGGACCCCTGGTAGACGATCCCCATCCCCCCTTCGCCGATGCGGTGCTCGAAGCGGAACTTGCCGGGCAGCACGTAGGGCACCCGCGAAGGCTCGAGGCGGCGGCTGCACGAGCTGCAGAAGACCGTGTACGAGGGGTGGAGGGCGCCGCAGTTGGGGCACTCCCGGGCGAGCTCGGTGATGGCCGGGGTTGCCGGGGCTGCCGCGGACGCCGGCTCGGGCGGCGGGCCCGAAGCGACCTGCCAGAAGGGGGGCAGCGGACGCTCGTGCTCCAGCTCCAGCACCCAGGCGGCGCTGCTGGCGATGGCATGGAGGAGCTCCCGGTCCTCGCGCAGGAAGGGCAGGCCGCTCTTCTTCTCCCCCAGACCCATCAGGCCGAGCAGCGAGCCGTCCCGGGCCAGGATGGGGACGAGGAGCCGGAAGCCGCTGTCCACCAGCCAGTGACGGTCGCGCTCCGGCAGCTTGAGAAGGGGAGACTGGGGGTTCTCGAGGTCCACCTCCAGCGGGTCGCTCGTGTTGGAGGCAATCAGGGCCAGGGAGCTGGAGGCGTCCAGCTTGCGTGCCCGGTTGCGCGGGTCGGCGAGCAGGCCGGAGCGGGGATCGAGCACCAGCAGAGCGATCCCCTCCAGGTGGAGCGCCAGGTCGGTCTCCCGCGTGACGAGGTTGGCCAGGCTGGTGGAATCCTTGATCGCGCGGATGCGGTCCACGAGCCGGGTGAGGATCTGGCGGGCGTCGTACTGCTCGCGGAAGAAGCGCCGGTCGATGGCGTCGAGCAGCGTGCGGTGGTAGCGCAGGCCGGCGGCGCCGATGGCGGTCACCGAGAGCAGGAGCAGCACCCGCGGCCCGGAGAAGAGGCTGGCCAGGGACTCGTTGAGGTGGAGGTAGAGGTAGGCGGCGAGCGCCCCCAGAGGGACCGCCAGAACGGCGAGCACCGAGTAGCGGGCGAGGAGGTACTGGAGCGCCCGCCGGGCGATGAGCCGGACGTCGAGCACGCGGTGGACGAGGACGGCGTAGGGCACCGTCAACGGCAGGCTGAGCGCCGGCACCATGCAGACGATCACGGTGACGAGGTGCTCTCGGGGATGGGAGACCAGGTGCCCCTCGTAGCCGGGCACGAACAGCTCCATCACCACCTCGACCACCATGGGGCCCAGGGCGATGGCGAGGAGCTCCAGGAAGACCCGGACGCGGCGCTGGTCGTCGCCCCGGACGGCGCGTGCCTTCCACAGCAGCAGGCCGAAGGCCGCCGCCGTGAACCCGAGCGTCACGGTGTAGAAGGAACCCTCTCCCCGCTTGGGAGTGAACCAGGTCAGCAGCCGTAGCGCGTTCGCCGGCGTCCCCGCGACGTGACGGAGGGTGAACAGCAGGAGATTGAGGAAGAAGAGGGTCAGGCCGGCCGCCGCGCTCACCCGCACCGCCGACTGGATGCGGCGGCGGACGGGCAGCGACACCGAGGGCTGGGGGAAGTCGCGGACGAAGCGCCAGAGGAACCAGGGCATGAAGGCGTTGACCTCCAGGGCGTTCGCCACGGCGAAGAGGCTCGCCTCCCGGTGTGCCTCCAGGAAGACGTTGAGCGGTCCGTTGCACCAGGCCGTGGCGGTGACCAGGAAGAAGCCCCCCAGGGCCAACGCCCGCCGGTCCTCCCGGCAGCCCAGCAGGAGCAGGGCGCCGGTGGCGCCGAAGGCGGTGGAGAACAGGCCGAAGAAGGCGTAGGGGAAGGTCGGGTCGCGACCGGCCGCGCCGTCGTAGGTGAGGACGAACGCGGCCAGCCCCAGCGCCAGCTTGAAGGCAGCCAGCGGCGGGACCAGCCGCGCCAGGAAAGACCTTCTCAGCACGCCGCCCTTCCGCCCCGGGTCACGCCAGGATCGGGGGTTTGGGCGGGCAGAGCTGGGTGTCCGAGAGGTCCTGCACCGTCGAGGCCGAGACGTAGACGTCCTGGGGCCCGATCGCCGTGGACCCGGCGCCCGTCGCCTTCAACGCCGCCAGGCTGCCGATGGCCCGGATGCGGTCCAGCACCTGTACCGCCTCCGTCGCCCACTGCTGGTCGATGACCTGCTGAGTGATCGCGTCGAAATACCAGCGGCGCAGCTCCAGCGCCGCCTCCTGCGATACCCGGATCGCCCCGGCGCCCTGGCCGAACGCGACCCAGATCTGAGCCATGATGCCCTCCTGCGTGTACGCCATGGTTTCTCTCCTTGGGCGCAAGTGTCGCCCGATGGTTGGACCGCCGTCACCGAACGGGGCGCCGGACAATCGCAACAGAGAACGACAAAACAACCTGATTCAGATAGAGACGATCATACGCCCGGATTTCCCGTCTCGTCAAGCTTCAGCAAGAAGGAAACGAGATTCTCCGGTTGTGTTTAGACTGGATGCTTCAGGTGAGATGCAGGCGCACGGCGGCGAGGCGCTCCCTGAGCTCGCGGGCGCTCGCCGGGCGCCGGCCGATGGCGCGGTGGAGGGCCGAGCGGAAGAAGTCCCCCAGCAGCTCGTCCTGCTCCGGCAGGACCTGGGCGAACTCGGGGACGCGGCCGTGCCGGATGCGGTTCATGAGCTGGTGGAGGTCGCCGCCGCTGAAGATCTTCCGTCCCAGCAGGCATTCGTAGAGGACGATGGACAGGCTCCAGAGGTCGAAGGAGGTGTCCGCCGGCTGGCCGTTCAGCGCCTCGGGCGAGAGATAGGACAGGGTGCCCACGAGCTGCTTGGAGACGGTGTCCGAGGTCGGCGTGTGGTGCCAGAGCGAGGTGGGCGGCAGCGCGGAGTCGTTCACCGGATCGTCGGGCGAGGGGACCTCGGCGTCGCGGCGCAGGTCGAACATGACGCGGGCAATGCCGAAGTCCATCAGCTTGGGGATGCCGTCCCGGGTGTAGCCGATGTTGCTCGGCTTGATGTCGCGGTGCAGGATGTCCGAGGCGTGGAGGTGCTCCAGCGCCGCGGCCATGGCGATCCCCAGGTCCACGGTCTCGACGGCTTCGAGCCGCCCCTTCTCGATGCGCTGGGTGAGGGTGCCCCCCTCGAGCAGCTCCATGACCAGGATGGGCGTGCCCTGCCAGGTCTCCATGCCATAGACGGGAGCGAGGTGGGGATGGGAGACCGCCGCCGCCGTGCGCGCCTCCCGCCGCAGCCGCATGGCATCCTCGGGCGAGACCCGGCGCAGGGTCTTCGCCGCCACCGGCCGGCCCAGCGACAGGTCGGTGCCGCGGTAGACGACGCCCATGCCGCCGATGCCGATGCGCCGCTCGAAGCGGAACTTTCCGGGCAGCACGTAGGGCACGTGGGAGGGCTCCAGGCGGCGGCTGCAATGGCTGCAGAAGACCGTGTAGGAGGCGTACAGCCGGCCGCAGCTCGGGCACTCCCTGGCGAGCTCGGCGGCGGTGGCCGCCGGCTCCGGGGAGGGGAGGGCGGCCTCGCGGTCCACCGGCTCCTGCCAGCTCTTGTGCGAAGAGCCCAGCGAGCGGTTCTGCTCCAGCTCCAGCACCCAGGCGGCGCTGCTGGCGATGGCGCGCAGGAGCTGGCGGTCCTCCTTGAAGAAGGGCAGCCCGCTCTTCTTCTCCCCCAGGCCGATCAGGCCCAGCAGCGAGCCGTCGCGGGCGAGGATGGGCGCCACCAGGCGAAAGCCGCTGTCCACCAGCCAGTGGCGGTCCTTCTCCGGCAGCTTGGCGAGCGGCGAGCGGGAGTCCTCGAGGTCCACCGCCAGCGGCTCGCTGGCGCTGGCCACCAGCGAGGCCAGCGCCGAGGAGGCGTCCAGCCGCCGGCCCCGCACCTTGGGATCGGCCAGCAGACCGGAGCGCGGCTCGAAGGCCATCAGCGACACGCTCTCGGGGTGCAGGGCGAGGTCGACCTCCCGGCACAGCAGGTTGGCGAGGTCCAGCACGCCGTGCGTGGCACGGATGCGCTCCACCAGCAGGGTCAGGGTCTGGCGGGCATCGTACTGCTCGCGGAAGAAGTGCCGGTCGATGGAGTCGAGCAGCGTCTTGCGGTAGCGCAGCGCCGCCATGCCCACGGCGGCGGAGGAGGCGAGCAGCGGCAGGTGGGGGCCGGAGAAGATCTCCCGGAGCGGCTGCGTCTGGTGCTCGAACAGATAGACCACCAGGGCCACGAGCGGCACCACGGCCAGGCCGATGGCGGAGTAGCGGGCCAGGGCGTATTGCAGGGCCCGGCGGGCGATGAGGCGGACGTTGAGCAGATGCCCCACCACCACGGCGTAGGTGGTGGTGAAGGGGACGGAGAGCAGACACGGGTAGAGCAGCACCTTCGACAGCAGCTCCCGGTGCCCCTCCCGGCCCGAGTAGGCGCGGTAGACGGGGAATGCCGATTCCGCGACGATGTCGAGGAACAGGGGCGCGATGCCGGCCACCAGGGCGATGACGAAGAGCCGGGCCCGCCGCCCCTCTTCTCCCGCCGCTCCCCGAGTGCGCCAGACGAGCATGGCAAAGGCGAGGACGTTGAGCAGCAGCAGCGGGCCGTAATACTCGTAGCTGGGCTTCGACGGCGCCAGCCCGGCCGGCGTCGTGGCCCCGTGGAGCCCCGCCAGCAGCCGGCCGATCTGCCAGACGAAGCCTGCGATGCCGGCCGCCAGCGCCACCCGGCTGCCCCAGGCGAGGAGCCGCTGCACCCGGAAAGACGAGACGGTATTGGGGAACTTCTGAGTGAACGACCAGAGGAACCAGGCCAGGAAGGCGTCGGGAGCGGCGACGCTGAGCGCGAGGCTCGGCCACGTCCAGGCCGGCGGTCCCCCCGTCGCCAGGGCCTGCAGCGGCCGGTTGGCGAACGGGGTTGCCAGGATGAAGAAGAAGGCGCCCAGGTCCTGGGCGCGCTCGTCGCTGCGGCCGGAGGTGAGGAGGAACAGCCCCACCGCCGCGAACGCCAGCATGACGAGGCAGAGCATCGCCGGCGAGAGCACCGTGGGCTCGACGGTCTCCCGCACGGCGTCCCAGGTCCAGGCGAACCCTGTCGCGGCCCCCAGGACCTTGAGGGCGGTCAACGTCAGGAGGAGGTGTGTCCAGAGACCCTTCTTCAAGTCGTCGACCGCCCTTGTCTTCAGTTATCGGGGCAGAACGGGCACTCGGACTGCTGCTCGACGGCCAGGGCGGCCTGCGTCAGCCCGGCCTTGTCGACGGCGCCTCCCTGGACGGCCTGGCGCCCGATCTCTTTGAATTTGCCGAGGAATCCCTTCCCCTCCTGGTCCCATGCCTCCTGCGGGCTCCTGCCATGCTGCTTCTTCCTGTCGATCCACGCATAATAGCGCTCGTGGAACCATTCGGCTGCGTCCTCCGCGATGTGGGCGTCGCCGCAGCCCTGCGCAAAGGCGAAGACGGCCTGCACCATGAGAGCTTCTTTCCTGTTCGGCATTGGATCCCTCCCGGATAAAGACAAGTGAGTCCCTGGACCATTCGCGCTACGGCATGGAGATCGATTCCAGCTTCAAAGCGGGAAATGTCGTGCGAAGACTAGATTCTAAGTCAGGGAGAAACAGAGCGTCAAGGCGCGGCGGGGCGCAAAAAGGCCCGGAAGGCAACGCTTCCGGGCCTCCGGGCGCGTCATTTCGCGTCTATCAATACTTGACGCTGCAACCGTAGGGACGCGTCGAGGCGGGATCGGGGCTCTTGCCCGCCTTCTCGGCGTCGAGCCCGTGGCCGACGTAGCTCACGCGCTCGGCCTTGGCCTTGCGGCCGGGGGGATCGTCGTCGATGGCGCCGTTGTAGGCGATCTTGCCGTCCTTGTCGACGATGAACATGTGCGGCGTGGTCCGCGCGCCGTAGGCGTGGCCGGTGGCTCCCGTCGGGTCCGCCAGCACGGGATAGTTGATGCCGTTCTTCTGATTCCACGCCAGCTCCTCGGCCGGCTTCATGTAGTCGCCGCTGTTCGGGTTGGTGCTGTTGATCCCCAGCCACACCACCTCGCCGTACTGCTTGGACAGCTCGATCATCGTCTTCTCCCGGGTGTGGCGGGACGAGACGGGGCAGTTCGGATTCGCCCATTCGAGCACCACCGTCTTGCCCTTGAGGTCGGCGAGCGAGTAGCTCTTGCCGTCCATCGCGGTCAGCTTGAAGTTGGGGGCGACGTCGCCCACCGCGTTGCCGGCGAAGGCCGGGACGGCGGCGAGGCTCAGGACGGCCAGGGTGAGAAGCGTCTTGCGCATGTTCAACCTCCTCGGTCAGGGTTGGTCGTTGTCGTTTGAGTCGTCTGGGCCTTTGGAAGATGGACGGCCGGCCGCGGTGCCAGCCGGTTTTCGTCGGCCAGCCAGAGAGCCCCCGCGGCGCAGGCCAGCAGGGCCACGGCGAGGACGGCCCGGTACCCCCGGCCGTTCCCCTCGCGGTGCCGCAGCCAGGCGAGCAGGGCCATGCCGAGCAGGGCGAGCTCGATGCCGGCGAGCCCCTCCGGGCTCACCTGGTGGGAGATGGCATAGAGCACCCAGAAGACTCCGGCGCCGGCGAGGAAGCCGAGCCCCTCTCGCAGCCGTGGCACCCACAGCCCAGGCACTGGCACGCCGCGCACAAGGGCAGGCGCGGCGGCGAGGAGCAGGTAGGGGAGGGCGAGGCCGAAGCCCACCACGGCGAAGACGGCGGCCACCGTCGCCGGTCCGCGGCCGAGCGCGTAGCCGACGGGCTCCTGGAGCAGGGGCACGGGCCAGGCGAGGGCCAGGGGTGTGGCGAAGAGGCCGGCCAGCAGGTGGCGGCCCGTGCCGGACGTCCCCACCGCGTCGACTTGTGCCAGCGGCACCTCCGCCACCCCCCAGAGATTGAGGGTCAGCAGCGCCGAAACCACGGCGAGCAGGGCGGCCAGCACCGGCTCCTGGAGCTGCGCGCCCCAGCCGGCCGGCAGCCCCGCGCGGTGGGCGAGCAGAGCGAGGGCGGCCACCATCCAGGTGGAGCCCACGATCCCGGTGGCCGCGGCGGCCGCACCCTCCCGTACCCGGCCGTTCCCCTCGCCGGCGCGCAGGACGAAAAGCTCGGCCAGGAGGAGGGCGAAGACCGGGGGCATCAGGTTGAGCAGCGCGCCCCCCAGGAAGGCCGCGAGCAGCAGCCGGGCGAGGCGGCCGGGGGTCGCCGCCGGCTGAGGGGCACCGGCCGGCGGTCCGCCGGCGCGGGTCCACACCTCGACGTCACGCCGGGCCTCCAGGTTGAAGCCGTGGCCGTCCTTCGCCACCAGGTTGGACACCGTCCAGGCGACGGGGGTGCGGGCAGGCAGGGCCTTGTTCGTCTGCCGCGGCTTCATGGGTATATGGAAGACCACGCCGTCGGCGGCGACCTTCATCCGCGGCCGGCCGGCGTCCAGGGCGTCGTTGGTCTCCAGGAAGACGTCGGTCTTCCCCGTTTCGGCCCGGGCGCCCAGGACGCGGATCTCCAGGTCCGGCCCATCCGGGCGGCTGGCGTCCAGCACCGCGCCCGTGGTCACCCCTTTCACCTCCGCCGTCGTCCGTGGCAGGCGGTCCAGCGCGGCCTGGAGGAGCGGGGCGATCTCCGGATCCGACTCGGGTGCATCGCCCACGGGCTGGTCCAGAGTGAGGGTGTAGCGGAAGGGGACGCAGTCCACCTGGCAGACCAGATAGTCGAGCTCGGCCGTGATTTTCAGGGTCTCCGGCAGGGTCTCCGGCGCCGGCTCATCCGCCGTGGTGGGGGGCGCAGGAGCGGGCGCGGGGGCCTGGAGCCGCGCGTGCACCGGGTATAGCGCCTCGCCCTCGTAGCCGAAGGCCACCAGGCCGCCCGGCAGGTCGAAGCGACGGGGCGCGGGCCAGAGCAGCTCGGGCTTGCCCAGGACGTCCGCCGGCTGGAAGGTGACGGACGGCGGGAAGCCGGCGTCGCCGCTGTTCTTCCAGTAGACGTGCCAGCCGGGGCTCAAGCGGAACTGGAGGCCCATCCACAGCTCGCCCTGGCGCGGCGCCACCTTCCAGGCCGTCACCAGCCGCACCTGCGACTGGCTGTTGACCGACCACGCGCTGGCGGCGCCGCTCGCCGGGCGGCCCGGCAGCAGCGCCAGCAGGACGGCGGCGGAGAACGACGCGATTCGGGACCTGGTCATGGCTCGGGCGGTTCGAAAGCCTCAGCGTTCAACCCAAACTGCGGACGGTGCGGCTAGAATTCCTCCAGCGGCCGGCCTTTACAGGAAATTTACGGCCAACTTCCATGCGCGTCCACTTTACCAATCTCGGCTGCAAGTTGAACCAGGCGGAGGTCGAGCGCCTGGCCCGCGACTTCGCCGCCGCCGGCCATGAGGTGGTGGGCTCCCTCGCCGAGGCGGACCTCCACGTCGTCAACTCCTGCACGGTGACCGGCACCGCCGCCCGCGGCTCGCGCCAGGCGGCGGGCCGCGGCAGGGGCCGGGTGCGCACCGTGCTCACCGGTTGCTGGGCCACGGAGCGGCCGGAGGAGGCGGCGCGTCTCGCCGGGGTGGACCTGGTGGTGCCCAACGCCGAGAAGGACCACCTCCTCGCCCGCGTCCACCAGGCCTTTCCCGAGGTAGGGTGCGCTGTGCGCACCGCTGCCGAGCCGGTCCCCTGCTCTCCCCCGCTCTCCGGCCACACCCGGGCGCTGGTCAAGGTGGAGGACGGCTGCAACATGCGCTGCGCCTTCTGCATCATCCCCTTCACCCGCGGCGCGCAGCGCAGCCGTCCCCTCGCCGAGGTGGTGGCGGAGGTGGACGCCCGCGTCCGGGAGGGTTACCGGGAGGTGGTGGTCACGGGAGTCCAGATCTCCGCCTGGCGCCGGGGAGCGGACCGCCTGGCGGATCTCGTCCAGGCCATTTTGACCCGCACGGCCGTCCCCCGCCTGCGCCTGACCTCGATCGCCCCCTGGGACTTGGACGACCGCCTCCTCGGCCTCTGGTCCGACCGCCGCCTCTGCCGCCATCTCCACCTCTCCCTCCAGAGCGGCGCGACGGCCACCCTGCGCCGCATGCGCCGCCCCTACACGGCAGAGAGCTACCTCGACCTCCTCGCCTCGGTGCGAGCCGCCGTCCCCGGCGTAGCCATCACGACCGACGTCATCGCCGGCTTTCCCGGCGAGACCGAGGCGGAGTTCGCCGAGAGCCTCGCCACCGTGGAGGCGGCCGGCTTCGCCAAGGTCCACGTCTTCCCCTTCTCGACCCGCGAGGGAACCGAGGCCGAGGCCATGCCTGGCCAGGTCCCCCCCGAAAAGAAGAAGGAGCGGATGGATCGCCTGCTCGCCGCCGCCGCCCGCGCCGAGCAGCTCTTCCACCGCGCCCACCTCGGCACCCGGGCCACGGTCCTCTGGGAGAAACCCCGCGACGGTATGGGGCATGGCCTGACGGACAACTACCTGCGCGTGCAATGCCCCGCCGGCGCCGGGCTGTGGAACCGGTTCAGCGAGGTCGAGCTGGTGGCGCTGGCGGCGGACGGGGTGCGGGGGGAGATCGTGGGGGAATGATGTATGCCGGTCGACAACCATCTCTACGACACGATGGCGAATTCGTGGTGGGACGAGTCGGGGTTCCTGCACGTCCTGCGGGGGCTCAACCCCGCCCGCTTCGGCTACATGCGGCGGGTGCTGACGGAGGACCTGGGGCTTGATCCACGCGGCAGGAAGACGCTGGACGTGGGCTGCGGCGGCGGCATCCTGGCCGAGGAGTTCGCCCGGCTGGGATGCGATGTCACGGGGGTCGACCCCTCGGAGCAGTCCCTGGAGGCCGCCCGGGCCCATGCCCGGCACGAGGGGCTCGCCATCGACTACCGCCGGGCGATAGGCGAGGCCCTCCCCTTCCCCGACGCCAGCTTCGAACTGGCCTATTGTTGCGATGTCCTGGAGCACGTGAACGACCTGCGCCGCGTCGTCGCCGAGATCGCCCGCGTCCTCCGCCCCGGCGGCCTCTTCTTCTACGACACCATCAACCGCACCTTCCGGAGCAAGCTGGTGATGATCAAGCTCTTCCAGGAGTGGAGCTGGACGAGCTTCATGCCCCCCAACCTGCACGACTGGCGCATGTTCATCAAGCCCGAGGAGCTGACCGCCGCCCTCACCGGCAGCGGCCTCCAGAACCAGGGGCTCACCGGCTTCAAGCCCGCGGCCAGCCCACTGCGGATCTTCCGCCTCCTGCGCGCCCGCAAGCGGGGGGAGATCTCCTACCTGGAAGCCGCGCAGCGGATCGACCTGCGGGAGAGCTCCGACAAGAGCATCGTCTTCATGGGGTGGGCGCGGAAGATCGCTTGACGGTCTAGGTTCAACTACCGGATTCGTTGTACCATCCCCGCATGCGACTCCCCGTCTTGAAGTCCCTGCTGTCCGTGCTCGTCCTTCTCGTCGCGCTGCCCACCGCTGGCCAGGCCAAGGACATCGCCCAGACGGTCGACGAATACCTCACCGCCCGCACCGACCTGGGGCGCTTCAGCGGCGCCGTGCTCATCGGGAAGGATGGCAAGGTCCTGTTGCGGAAGGGCTACGGTTTCGCCGACGTCGAGAAGCGGCTCCCCTACACGCCGGAAACGCAGCAGGACGTCGCCTCGATCTCCAAGATGTTCACCGCCATGGCGGCGCTCAAGCTGCGGGAGCAGGGGAAGCTCCGGCTTGACGACCCCGTCTGCAAGTATTTGGAAGATTGCCCGGAGACCTGGAAACCGATCACGCTCCAGCAACTCATGCGCCACACCTCGGGCATCCCCGACTATGAGGAGGCCCTGGAGATCGGCTCCGACAAGTACATGGCCTTCATGAATCAGCCGGGAACCTCCGCGAAGATCGTGGAGAACGCGAAGAAGTTGCCGCTCGACTTCAAGCCCGGGGAGAAGTTTCATTACAGCAACACGGGATACATCCTCCTCAGCTATGCGGTCCAGAAGGCGGCGGGCCAGCCGTTCGGAGTATTGGTCGCCAGGACGCTGCTGGCGCCCGCGGGCATGGTTCACTCAGGAGTCTTCGGTGTTGGCGATGGGCCGAAGAACCTGGCAACTGGCTACACGCACGGCGACCTGGGCTGGGACAAGATGCTCGGCGGAGTCTCGCTCACCGCCGGTCATCTCAAGAAGGTTCCACAGCTCCCCCTCACGCCGCCGGAAGGCGATGCGGGAATCTACAGCACGGTGGACGACCTCTACCGCTGGAGCCAGGTCATGGAGGGCGGCGCGCTCGTCTCCGTCGAAGAAGCCGCTGAGGTCTTCACGCCGGGTCTGGAAAACTACGGCTACGGCTGGTTCATCGACAATGGCTTCGATCGTCCGCGGATGCGCCACACCGGCCTCCTGCCGGGCTACGTCTCGGACTTCATCAAGTTTCCCGGCGACAAGGTCACGATCATCCTGACCTCGAACCTCGATCGCACGCGGCTGGACCGCGTCGCACGGGACGTCACGGCAATCGTGCTCGGCAAGCCGTACGACCTGCCCGTGCACGGCAAGGTGGTCCAACTCACCGCCGAGCAGTTCGCGAAGCTAGAAGGCGATTACAAGATGACGGACGGCAAGCTGCTGGCCGTCCGCAAAAAGCCGGATTTATTGACGGCGGAGATCAAGGGCCGCTACCTGGCGGGCCTGATCCCCCTCTCCCCCACCGAGCTCTACTTCCCGCTCGGCGACGGCAAGGCCGTGTTCACCTTGGATGAGAGCGGCAAGGCCGTGAAGGTCAACATGCGGTACGGTGGCGAGGACCACGTGGGGGAAAGGGTGGCTCCGCAGCCGTAGATTGTCCCGGGATGATTAAACTAATCCCGCCGCGAAGCTCCCGTCACCCGCTCGAGGATCTGGTACAGCCCGAACTTCGGCATCCTCACGAAGCCGGTCCACGCCGCTCCGGCGAGGGTGCCGTCGTTGAGCCATTCGCGCAGCCAGTAGGAGGCCTGGGCGGGGTCGCGCTGCTTCAGGCCCGGGCCGTTTTCGATCGCCCAGCGGCGGTTGTAGCGCTCGTGGACGCCCACCGGCGCCGAGAAGACGAGAGGCAGGCCCAGGGCGGAGAAGAAGGTCATCTCGCTGGGCTTGGTCCACAGCACGTCGGTCGCCGCCAGCAGGGCGTTGAAGCGTGGGAAGTAGTCCTCCAGGGTCGGCGCCGAGAAGACCTCGACGCCGTGGCCCAAGCGGTCGGAGAGTTCGGCCTTCCGCACCCACTCGTGGAACCTGGCGGCGATCTCGCTCCGCACGCCCGCGGACAGGCAGAGGCGGAGCCGGTCCTCCTCGATCAGCTCTCTCAGGCCCCGCAGCAGTGGCCGGGCAAGGTCGGCTTGGGCGCCGGCACCGCCGACCGTGTAGGTGAGGAGCGGCGGCCTCCCCTCCTGGTCCTCCGGCAGGCCGCCCAGGAAATGGTGGATCTCCCCCCGGGTCTGATCGCGAAAGACCCGCTTGCGATCGAGGCGCACGAGCCGGCCCGCCAGGTTGCCTCGCAGCGCGGGGAGGTCCGGGCCGCCCAGCAGCTCGGGCGGCAGCGGAAAGCCGGTGTACTCGATGTGCTCGCGGGCCACGCCATACGCCCGCAGGCGGTGGACGGCGCGGTAGCTCGGCGTCAGGTAGACGATGCGCGACCGCGCCGGCTCGAGCGGCACCCAGGCGCGGTTGATGTCGACGTCGGTAACGACGCAGAAGACCTGCTCGCAGCCGTGAAATTGGGCGCTCAGGGCCGGGGCGAAGAAGGTGGCCACGAGCGGCGCGCCCGTGGCCCGCAGGTGATCGGCGAGCCCCCGCCCGAGTCCCTTCTCGACCAGCCGGTTGAGGGAGCGCACCTGCAGGTTGGGCGAGGAGAGGTCGCGCTGCGGATGGAGATGAGGGATGTCCGTCAACGATTCCAGCAGCGAGCGCAAGGGAGCGCCGACGACGGGGACCTGGGAGGCTCGCGAGGTGATCTCGTAGAAGCGCCGGGACGCCCGCCACAGCCGCAGCTCCTCGGCGGCGACGAGAGGCGGCCGGTCGACGTGCAGGACCTCCGTGCCCAGCTCTGTCGCCAGGGCGTGAGCGGCCCGCAGATGGCCGTAACCCATCTCGACCGCGGCGACGACGGGGAGCGCAGGCTGCATCCGGAGCGGTCGGCCTACGAGGTCGCGGCGAGTATCGCGTATCCCACGAGCTTGAGGAGAGGGTACTGGCCCACGAGCATGCGGGCGGCCGCGCCCGCGACGCTCCCCAGGAGGACGCCCGCGGCCACGTCGAGCGGATAGTGAGCGCCGAGGTAGACGCGGGAGACGGCGATGCCGGTCGCCACGATGAGGATCAGCGCGCCGAGGGCGTTGCCCGGGCTGGCGAAGGCGAAGGCCACCGCGAAGGCCACGGCGGTGTGGCCCGAAGGAAAGGAGAAGGCGTCCGGATTGTCCGCCAGCGCCGCGAAGCCGCCGATGCCGCGGTCCGGCCGCTGGCGGCGGCAGACCCGCTTCAGGGGCTGGGACAGGGCGAGAGCCAGCGCCGCCGCCGAGCCCAGCAGCGCGCAATAGTGCGGCCCCGCGCCGCCGCTGCAGCCGAGCACCAGCCCCACCAGCACCCAGGTCGAGGGATCGCCCAGCCGGGTGAGGCCGCGCATCAGGCGGGTCATGGCCCGCGACTCCAGCCGGCGCACGGTCAGCAGCAGCCAGCGGTCGAGGGAGATGGTGGCGGCGAGCGCGGCGCGGATCATGCGACCTCCTGCAACGCCGGCGCGGCAGCCCGGGCGACGGGCTCCGGCGAGAGGACGCTGCCGGGGCCCACCCGCAGCCGGTGGCCGCGCCAGCAGATCGTCCGTTTGAAGAGTGCCACGGCCCAGATCGCGAGGATCAGCACGTCCTTGAGCGGCGTGCCCAGGACCAGGAGGGTGAGGGACGGCGTCTCCCCCAGCAACCGCCGGGCCAGCAGCGCGTCGGCCGCCAGCTTGGCGGCGACGCCGGCCAGGGCCGCCCCCGCCAGCAGACCGCGGCCCGCGCCGCCGGCCGCCACGGCCAGGACGAGCAGGAAGGGCACGGGATTGAGCAGCGGCTCGCCGAAGTAGGCGGGGGAGATGCGGCGGCGCATCTGCGACCAGCGCAGGTGGCGCTCGGCGAACTCGGCCACCGTCCGCCGCTGGTGGAGGGCGGGCAGAGGGTGCGGCGAGAGGGCCACCCGGAAGCCGGCGCGGAGAAAGGCCATGCCCAGCACGTAGTCCTCGGCGAGGACGTCCTGCACGATCTCCCAGCCGCCCAGCGCCGCGAGGTCGCCGCGGCGCAGGAGCATGGACTTGCCCACCACGACCGGGCGGCCCACGAGCTGGGCGGCGCAGACCGAGGCGGCCACGAAGGAGTTGAAGTGCAGGTTGTCCAGCAGGGCGCCGACCGTCTCCTCGCCGCTGCCGGCGAGCGTGCTCGCCACCAGCCCCACGCCGGGCACCGCCATCTCGGCGGCCATGGCCCGCAGGTAGCCGGGCCGGGCGCGGACGTTGGAGTCGGAGACCAGCAGGAGCTCGTGCCGGGCGTGGCGGCTGAGCGAGGCGAGGTTGCGCACCTTGGGGTTGTGGCCCAGGGGCGGAGTGCCGCGGACGATGGTGATGGCGAGACGAGGGAACTCCCGCCGCAGGCGCTCCGCCGCCGCCAGGGCCGGGTCGTGCGGATCCTCGGCGCCCAGGATCATCTCGAAGTCCGGGTAGTCCTGGCGGGCGATCGAGACCAGGTTCTCGTAGAGCCCGTCGTCCAGCCCACACAGCGGCTTGAGCACGGAGAGAGGGGGGAGGCCCCGCGGCGCGGGACGGCGGGAGCGGGCGAGGAACCGCAGCGCAAGGCCCGCGATCACCAGCGTGGTGGCGAGCGAGATGGCGGCCATCGCGGCGAGTCCGGCGAGCAGGGCGGTGATCGTCTGCACGGAGTCCTTTCCTCCCAGTGGCAGGATGGCAATTCCGGATGACGACGGCGTCACGGGCGGGTCAGGAATGTGCTACAAGAAAGCGCCATGTTCCTCGCCGCCGCCATCCAGCTTACCTCCACCTCGGACGAAGATGCCAATTGGCAGAGCGCCCGGTCGCTGATCGAGCGCGCGGCCGGCCACGGCGCCCGCTTCGTGGCGACCCCGGAGAATACCAACTACCTCGGACCGCACGCGGAGAAAGTGCGCCGTGCTGAGCCCCTGGACGGCAGGACGGGTACCCGTTTCGCCAGGCTCGCCCGCCGGCTGGGTATCCACCTCCTGCTGGGCTCCTTCAACGAGCGTAGCGACGAGGCGGAGCGCTGCTACAACACCAGCGTCTTCTACGGGCCCGACGGCTCGGTGCTCGCCACCTACCGCAAGATCCACCTGTTCGACGTCGACGTCCCGAACGGTCCGCGCTTCCTCGAGTCCGCCACCTGCAAGCCGGGCGAGGCCACGGCGGTGGTGGCGACGCCGCTCGCCCGTTTCGGCCTGTCGATCTGCTACGACCTGCGCTTCGGCGAGCTGTATCGCCAGCTCGCTGATCAGGGAGCGGAGGTGTTGATGATCCCCTCGGCCTTCACCCTCGCCACGGGCAAGGACCATTGGGAGCCGCTGCTCCGCGCCCGTGCCATCGAGAACCAGTGCTGGGTCATCGCTCCGGCCCAGCACGGCCGGCACGACGACGGCGGCCTCGCCCACACCTGGGGGCACGCGATGATCGTGGATCCCTGGGGCCTCCCCGTCGCCACCGCCGCGGACGGTCCCGGCCTCGCCCTCGCCGAGATCGACCTCGAGCGGCTGGCGAAGGTGCGGGAGGCCATCCCCGTGGCCCGTCACCGGCGACTGTAGGGCTCCAGCTCCTTAGGCTCGTCACGAAACAAGTGGCTCAGGCGGCAAGCTCCTCCCCGGTTCCCTATAACCACGGTTGAAGTCGTCGCCGCCGCGGCGTGGGTCATCACCGCCGCGGCGTGGGTCACCGCTGCTGCGGCGTGAGGTAGTGGGGGTAATCGTGTGTTGTCAGGTAACAAGGGCGACAAAAAGCAGGGTCGGCCATCCTTCAGCCGACCCTGCTTTCCCGCTTTGGCGCTCGACCGACACCCTCTTTTTTAGAGAGGAGATCCTAGAAGCCTCGGGCGAGAATGAGCGCCAGGGCGACTAGGTACGGTGGTACCATGATCGCCGCCGCGAACACCAAAGTCCAGTTGACCGGCTTGCGGTATCTCATCCCATCACCTCCTTTCTTGGGCGACCGCTTGCACCGGTCGCCCTTTCTTCCCTCCTACCTATAACAGTGGCGCTTATGACCCAAAAGCGCGCCGCTCTTTCGTAAAGTTAGGCGGCCTTCCCGGTGGGAGCTGGTCGCTGCCCTCGCGGAGTTGAAGTTCCCGGAGGGTTACTTTACGTCCGTCTTCAACGAGGCGCCGAAGCCGTCTGTGTTCCACTAGAAGTCCGGTTCACGTTCTTAGGAGGAACGGGTCGGTCAAGCTCGGCAACACAGAGTTACCCCACAACCCAACCCGGGAGCCTATCCAGGCAGGCCGCTCCCGGGTTTCCCCTCCCCCTTCTCGCCCAAGATCAGTGCACGCCGTCGGGATCGATGCTCATTCCTCTGTCGGTGGTCGTGGTGCTCGCAGCACCGTCTGGGTCGATGCTCCCTCCCCTATCTATCCTGGCCTGGGGGCAGCCGTTGGGGTCGATGCTTCCGCAGGTGTCGCACTTCGGAGCCCCGTCTGGGGCCGGCGCGAGGCCGAGCCAGACGAGGATGCGCGCGCCCATTCCGCCGCTCAGGAAATCCCCTGGGCCCATCCACTTCGCCGGCCTCTCCCAGCCCGCGGCGGCGAGCGGCCCTCCCAAGCAAAGCGCGACCACGACAGCCAACGCCACCACCCTACGATTCGTGTCCATGCGCAACATAAACCCTCCTCCTCCCCGGGATCGCGAGGCGCCGGAGTGGCGCTGCGCGTCCGCGGGGATCGCCCTCAGGCAGTTCTAGTTTGCCTCCAGTTTGTCTCCATTTATGCCTTTTGTTGTCCAGTCGACAAGCGCGAGAGCCACCAGCGCGGCGACGCCTTCCGCAGCGGTTCTCGCCATCCGGAATCTAGAGCTGTGTTTCCGCGATTTGCAAATCGTTGTTCCGGGAACCATGCCTGTGGTCCACGCCGGCCAGCTTTGTTGTATGGCTTAACCATTCCGATGTTCCTGCGACAATTCCGCAGAAAAGGGGTTGACATCGGTAACGAGTGCCGCCCATCATGCTGCGCATGGACAGATTTGCTCCATCGCTGCCTGCAAGCGGAGACCTCCCCGCCAGCCACTACCGCGACATCGGTTCGCGATTGGCGAAACTTCGGTCGGCTCGCGGGTGGCAGCAAAGGGAGCTCTCCCGTCGTGCCCACTTCGATCCGCCGCGGCTCTCCAGGATCGAGCGTGGCATCGCCCGGGTCACGCTGCCGGAGCTGGTGCGGCTCGGCAGAGCGCTCGACGCCGGGCTCGACGAGCTGGTGTTCGGCCACCCGGAGTCGCTGGAAGGGGAGTGGGCCCACCTGCTGCGGGAGTTGGAGAAGACTCTCACCCGGGAGGAGGAGGCCTGCGCGAAGCGGCTCCTGAGGGCCTTGGTGCTCGGGCTTCGCGGGCTCCAGCGCGGAGCTGAATCTGCTGCGGCGGCTCCATGCTGAGCCAGGCGACCGGATCGATCACTTGGACACAACGACAGGCTGAAGGGGGGAGGCTCATGATGGGATTCAAGAACGCTTTTTCAGAGGAGTTCCTCAACCTGCTGGACACGCTCGACGAGCTCGGGCCGTCGCTGGAGGCCGAGCTCGCCGGCCCGTGGAAGGTTCTCGCGACCGAGGAGGGCTTCGGCCTCTACGAGCAGTGGCAGGACCTGGAGGACTCTCCCATCGCCGTTTTCAAGGACAGGGCGACAGCGCTGAAGTTCTCCGCGGCTCTCTCCGCGGCGAGCCGAGAGCCGCTGTTCTGGCAGGAGTCCGAACCTGGTCCGGAGGGGCGCTTCAACATCGTATCCGCGCAGGGGAGGCTCGAAGGCTGGATCGCGCACTTCCAGATCCGCGCCGTCGATCTGGCCCACATGGCCGACTTCTGCACCCGCTCGCCCGTCGCCCTGGCGGCTCTTCTGCTGGCGGCGGGAGGAGCCAGCCTGAGGAACGCCGGGGCGATCCTGTTGAAAGCATCGCGGGCTGAGCCGGCCGGGTGAAGCTCCGCCGGCAACTTCGGATTGAGGGCTCGTCACAGAATCACTGCATCAAGCGCCAAAGCGCAGCGAGGACTCCTGCCGTCGCGGCACCCCACGCCGCGGCAGCGGTGACCCGCGCCGGGTCGTGTCCTATTAGCCTGTGGGTGCTGGGAAATCCCTGGAAAACCTCTTCAGCTAGGGTAGCTTCCCCCTGTAAGGGGGAGGCGTTCCCCTCTGCAAAGCCCTTTGAATTGAAGCGGGATAAACTAATGAGGGAGCCGGGGGGATGGTCCCCTGGCGCTACCAGGGAGACATTTATGAAGAAGCAGATGAAGAAGCTGGTGCTGGCGAAGGAGACGTTGCGGAGTCTTGGGGTGAAGAGCCTTGAGCAGGTCGCCGGCGGAAGCGCGTTGCCGATGTTCGCCTGTGCCTCCGAAACCTGCGCCTCCTGCCGCTACTGCGTGGACGAGCCCATCGGTCCCTAGAGATTGTCTAGGCGCAGGATTCGCGGGAGCGGATCGTCGCCGCCCCCTCCAGTACCCACATTGAGTTAGGACACGACCTCGGGTTGTTCCCCTTGGACGGGCCGATGTGCGACAATCTTGCAGTGCTGGTGTGCCTTGTTTCGTCGGGAGGAGTTGAGATGACGCATTTTGGGAAGGGAGAGATCGAGGAGATCCTTGCCGGCAGGGCGTCACAGGAGGAGTGGGATCGCCTGCTGCAGCACCTCCGGACGGGCTGCGAATGGTGCGTGCACCAGCTCAGGGCCTGTGTCCGGCCGTTGCTCAAAGACGAGCCTTGGGCTCACGCCGAGGCCGTGCCAGAGGACGCTTACGATGGGGCCATCACCCGGGCCCTTGCCGCGGCCCGACGATTCGAAACGCGATGGAGCAAGGAGTCCGAGCGGCTGTCGCAGGCACTGACTCTCCTCGATCGGGCGCCCAAGGGGTTCCGGGATCCCGGATTTCCCGACCGGAAGGCGCGGGGGCTCCACGGCTGGCCGTTGTGCGAGGCCCTGCTGCGCAAGAGCTTCGAGGCCCGGTTTCGCGATCCGGAGACGATGCTGATCCTCGCCTACGAGGCCGCGGGCGTGGCGGAGCACACCCCTCTCGAGAAATACCAGCCGTCTCCGGGTTTCGTCTTCGACCTCCGGGCCCGGGCCTTCGCCGAGTTGGGCAATGCCTACCGCGTCAACGACAGATTCCCGGAGGCGGAGGCCGCCTTCGGGCGCGCCTGGAAGTTCCTGGAGCAGGGGACCGGTGACTTGTTGCTCCACGCCCGACTGCTCGACCTGGAAGCGTCCCTCCAAAGCGACGAGGGGCACCTGGAAGACGCAATCACTCTCCTCGGTAAGGCCCACGACCTCTATCGCGAAGCCGGCGACTCCCACCTTGCAGGCAGGGCGCTGCTCAAAAAAGGAGTCAACATTCATTACCAGGGTGATCCCGGGAAAGCGGTGACCACCCTCGAAGCGGGCCTTGCGCTGGTGGATCCGAGCCGTGACTCCCAGATCTGTGCGATCGGAAAGCAGGATCTCCTCCACGCCTTGGTGGATGCGGGGGATTACGGCCGCGCCAGCCGCTTGATCCTGGCGGGTGGCCTTCGGGAGGCGTTCGCGTCGGAGCCGTTCAATCTCTTGAAGCTCCGCGGAGTCGAGGCCAAAATCCACGCAGGACTGGGGCACCTGAGCCGGGCGGAGAGAATTTTCTGTTCGGTTCGAGAGGAGCTCCTCCGCCTGGACAGGCATTACGACGCTGCCATGGTCGGTCTGGAATTGGCCGCACTGTGGCTCCGGCTAGGCCAAGTCATTGAAGCTCGGAAGCTGGCCGAAGAGATGTACGAGACCTTCGAGATGCTGGAAGTCCACCGGGAAGCTCAAAATGCCCTGTACTTCGTGCGGGAGGCGTGCCGCAGGCAGAAGGTGACAGTGCCTATGATCTATGGCGTTCGCTCGTTCATGGAGCGGCTCACCCGCAACCCCGAGCTGCGCTTCGAGCCGGCGGACTACGTAGGCTGAGCCACTAGCCCTCAGGGGGGTGCTGCGGCACGACGCCATACCGGCGGAGCACGGCGAGGACCTTCTCCTCAAGCTCGTCTGCAGCCTTCGAGGGCTTGCCTTCCGGAGAGCCGGGATAGGCGAGACGAAAGAACGCGGTCCAGTCGAGGTCCAGGGCGTTCGTGATCTCCAGAAGGTGCTCCAGCGTCATCTTGATCCGGCCGGTGAGGACCTTCTGGAAAATAGAGTTTCCGACTCCCATCTTCTGCTCCAGAGAACGGATGGACACGCCCTGCCGCCGGATCTCCTCCCGCAGGAGGGAGGCCAGCCGGGTCGTCTCCTGCTGGTAGCGGGACCGGTCCCTCATCGCGTGAGTATACAGCACGTGAAGCTGCACGGTGCCGCTTCAAATGCCGCGGACGTTCGTCCTCTAATCCCGGTCCCCGGGATCCTCGTCCCCCTCTCAGGCGACGGAGGATTCTCCCGCGGCTTGGCGGATATCCCCACGGCCGCGCATCTCGGCGAGGAGCTGGGAGAGGATGCTGGGATCCACCGGCTTGACCAGGTAGCGGTCGAAGCCGGCCTGGAGGGCGCGGCGGCGGTCCTCGGGCTGGCCGTAGCCCGTCATGGCGATCAGCGAGATCTCGTCGCTGCCCAGGGCGGAGCGGATGCGGCGGGCGACCTCGTTGCCGTCCAGCCCGGGCAGCCCGATGTCGACGAGGGCCACGTCGGGGTGGATGGAGAGGGCCTTGTCGACCCCCTCGGGGCCGTCCGCGGCCAGGGAGACCTGGTACCCCCAGATCTCCAGCAGGTCGCGCAGCGACTCGCGGCCATCGGGATTGTCCTCCACCACCAGGACGTGACGGCCTGCGGCGGCGGGCTCGACGACGGTGCGGACGGCGGGCGCGGGTTTGCGGAAGGCTACGGGTCGCTTCTCCTCCGGCCGGACGAGAGGCAGGCGGACGATGAACTCGCTCCCCTGGCCCGGCCCCTCGCTGCGGGCCTCCACCCGGCCGCCGTGCATGGCCACCAGGCTGCGCACCAGGGGCAGGCCGAGCCCCAGCCCCCCCTCCGAACGCTGGCGCGAGCTCTCCACCTGAGCGAACGGCTCGAAGATGGTCTGCAGCATCTCCGGCGACAGGCCGATCCCGGTGTCCTTCATCCGCACCACGCCTTCGCCGCGGTCGGCTTCCACGATGAGGGACAGGAGGCCGCCATGGGGAGTGTATTTGATGGCGTTCTGGAGCAGGTTGCAGACCACCTGCTCCAGGCGCACCGGATCGCCGTGGACGGAAACGGACTGGGCGCGCAGGGTGAGGGTGAGCCCCTTGTCCTCGGCGAGCGACTTCATCCCCAGGTCGGCCAGACAGCGCTCGGCGGTCTCGCGCAGGTCGACCGTCTGGCGCTTGAGGATGATCTTGCCGAGGGTGACGCGAGAGACGTCCAGCAGGTCGTCCACCATGCGCACCAGGTGGCGGGTCTGGCGCTGGATGGTCTCGCGCTGGCGCACGGCGCGCTCGTCCTTCGAGCCCACCTGGTCCAGCACCCAGAGGGCGTTGCGGATGGCGGCCATGGGATTGCGCAGCTCGTGGCCGAGCATGGCCAGGAACTCGTCCTTGCGGCGGTCGGCCTCGGCCTGGCGCTTCAGCAGGTCGCGCACCTCGTACTGACGGCGGCGGGCGCGCAGGGCGGCCTTGACGGTGCTGACCAGGGTGGAGAGGCGCACCGGCCGCTCGAGCAGGGTGGCATTGCCGAGGGGGACCAGGAGCTCGAGGATCTGCTCGCTGCTCTCGCCGCGAGTGAAGATGATCAGCGGCAGGTCCGACCAGGGGGGCTGGCCGGCGACGATCTCCAGCAGGCCCGCGGTGGTATCAGGCTGGAGCGCCTCGTCGGCGAGGATGACGGCGCCAGCGCCGGCCGTGATCTCGCGGAACAGCTCGTCGGGACAACTGCAGGCGAGGCTCGGCACGTTCATCGAGCTCAGAAGCTGGCAGGCGAGGATGGCGTCGCGGCCGGTCGGCGCCAGCACCAGGACCCGCTGCTCGCGGGCCGATCGTTCAGGCACTGGCGGCCTCCCCCGCTTCTCTCTCGTGCACACCCAGCAGCGGCGCGCTCTCGCCCTTGTACTCCAAGCGCCCGGTGAGGACGCCCTGGAACTCCCGGAGCTCCCGGCCGACCTTCACGCCGTCGTGGGCGGTGCGCAGCTCCCGCACGTTGCGCTCGTGATCGCCGGTGCGCCGCTTGACCACCGACACGGCCTTGCGCACCTCGCCGAAGGCCTCGAAGTAGCGCAGCAGCACCACCGTGTCGGCCAGATAGGAGAGGTCCACGGGCGACTCCAGCGTCTCGCCCAGGATGCCCGCCTGAGCCATCACCAGCAGCGTCAGCACCCCCTGCTGGTTGAGGTAGGAGAGCAGCTCGTGCAGGTGCAGCACGAGGAAGCGCTCCTCCGGCATGGCGTGCTGGTAGCCGTTGAGGCTGTCGATGACCACCAGCCGCGTGCCCGCCTCGACGCTGTGCCGCACCTGATGGGCGAACTCGCCGGGGGCCAGCTCGGCGGGGTCCACCTGGCGGATGGACATCCTCTCCTCCGCCAGGGGCTGCCGCAGGTCGAGCCCCAGCCGCTCCGCGCGGCTGAGCCAACTCTCGGGGCCCTCGTCGAAGGTATAGACGGCGGCCCGCTCGCCCTGGCGCATGGCGGCCGCGACGTACTGCGCCGACAGCGTCGACTTGCCGACCCCTGACGGACCGAGGAGCATCACACTGGTGCCGTGTTCCAGGCCGCCGCCCATCAGCGTGTCGAGCTCGGAGAGGCCGCTCTCCAGCGTCTCCGTCACGGAGCCCCGCGGGTGGTCCGCCGCCACCAGCCGGGGGAAGACCTGGAGGCCGCCGGTGCGGATGGCGTAGTCGTGATAGCCGTCGCGGAAGGGGATGCCACGGACCTTCTGCACCCGCAGGCGCCGCCGCTGAGCGCCGTAGCCGGGCGCGAGCTGCTCGAACCCGATGACGCCGTGAGTGAGGCTCTGGAGCTGGAAGTCGCCGGTGGTGGCGCCGGTGTAGTCGAGCAGCAGCACGGTGCAGCTCTGGCCCGTGAAGTAGTGCTTGAGGGCCAGGATCTGCCGCCGGTAGCGCAGCGAATCGCGGGCCAGGAGCCGCATCTCGGAGAGGGAATCGAAGACGACCCGCAGCGGCCGTACCCGCTCGACCGTGTCCAGCACCGCGCGGGTGGTCTCCGACAGCTCCACCTCCGAGGGGTGGAAGAGGGTGTACTGGGAGTCGGCCTTCAGGCTCTCTTCAGCCGTCTGCAGCTCGCAGATGGTAATCCCGTCCAGCGACCAGCCATGGGAGGCGGCGACGTCCCGCAGTTCCTCCTCGGTCTCCGAGAGGGTGGCGTAGACTCCCGGCTCGCCGGCGCGGGCGCCGGCGAGTAGAAACTGCAAGGCCATCGTCGTCTTGCCGGCGCCGGGGTCCCCTTCCACCAGGTACATCCGGTTGATGGGAAAGCCGCCGCCCAGGATGTCGTCGAGCCCCGCGATGCCGGTGGAGGCGCGGGGGAACCCCTTGAACGAGTCGCTCATTTCTTCATCAGGCTCCGTGTCTCGGCAGCAGACCACGACCTCGTCCGGCGCGGTCCGACCGCGGTAGCGCGACGCAGATGCAAAACGGATACCGGGAGCCGCCTGATCCTGTTGCGAATCCGTCACCCATTCCACTCCAGTTCGGGTTAAACTACCCCGTCAGCTAAAGCGTCCCGATCCGCCCGCTCGCCCGAGCCGGCCGAAGCACTCGATACTCCGGAGGGTCTCTGCATGCGTCTCGTCTCTCGCTTCTCGCTCGTCTTCCTGGCCGCGCTCCTGCTCGGCCTGCCGGCTGCGCGTCCCGCCGCCGCTCAATGCGTGAGCCTGACGACCCTCGGGTCGGCCTACACCCAGAACTTCGACACGCTCTCCAACGTGGCCGGGAGCACCACCAACAACCTGACGATCCCGGGGTGGTTCCTGACCGAATCGGGAGGCGGGGCACGGGACAACGAGCAGTATGCGGTCGATACAGGCGGCAGCACCACGGGTGACATGTACAGCTATGGCGCCGCGGGCAGCACGGAACGGGCCCTGGGCCAGTTGCGCAGCGGCACGCTGATCCCCCTCTTCGGCGCCTGCTTCACCAACAACACCGGCTCGACGATCACCAGCCTGGCCGTCGCCTACAACGGCGAGGAGTGGCGCCTGGGGACGGCGGGGCGGACCGACCAGATGAACTTCGAGTACAGCCTCAATGCCACGGACCTGGTGACCGGCACCTGGACGGGCGTCGCCGCCCTCAACTTCGTCACCCCGGACACCGTCACGACTGGAGCCAAGAACGGCAACGCCGCGGCCGACCGCACGGCCCTCTCCTCGACGATCTCGTCGCTGAGCATCGCCAATGGGGCGACGTTCTGGATCCGCTGGAACGATACCGACGCCACCGGCGCCGACGACGGCCTGGCGGTGGACGACTTCTCGCTGACTCCCCAGGCGGTGCCACCGATCAATCTCACGATCAACGACGTCTCGCTCAACGAGGGCAACGCCGGCACCACCAGCTTCACCTTCACGGTCAGCCTCTCCGCCCCGGCCGGGCCCGGCGGGGTGACGTTCGACATCGCCACCGCCGACGGCACGGCGACCCAGCCCAGCGACTACACGCAGAAGACGCTGACCGCGCAGACCATCCCGGCGGGGAGCTCGACCTACAGCTTCACCGTGCTGGTCAACGGCGACACGACGCCGGAGACCAACGAGACGTTCTTCGTCAACGTCACCAACGTCACCGGCGCCAACGTCACCGATGGCCAGGGCCAGGGGACGATCGTCAACGACGACGCGGCGCCCAACCTGACGATCAACGACGTCACCCTGAACGAGGGCAACGCCGGCACCACCACCTTCACCTTCACGGTCAGCCTCTCGGCGCCGGCCGGGGCCGGGGGTGTGACCTTCGACATCGCGACCGCGGACGGCACGGCGACCCAGCCGAGCGACTACACGCAGAAGACGCTGACCAGCCAGACGATCCCCGCGGGGAGCTCCACCTACACCTTCGACGTTCTGGTCAACGGCGACACCACCCCGGAGACGGACGAGACGTTCTTCGTCAACGTCACCAACATCGTCAATGCCATCGGTACCGACACGCAGGGCCTGGGGACGATCGTCAACGACGACATCACCAAGATCCACGACGTGCAGGGGAACGGCGCGACCTCGCCGATTGTCGGCAGCACGGTGACCGTCGAGGGAGTGGTCACCGCCAACTTCCAGGGGGCGAACAAGCTCAAGGGCTTCTTCCTGCAGGAGGAGGACGCCGACGCTGACGCCGACCCCAACACCTCCGAGGGCATCTTCATCTTCTGCAGCACCTGCCCGACGGCGGTCGCCGAGGGGCAGCGGGTCAAGGTCACCGGGACCGTCAGCGAGTTCGCCGACCCGCCAGGGACGATGACGGAGATCAGCGCCACCACGGCGGGCTCGGTCGTGGTCACAGACGCCGCCAATCACCTCGCCGAGGTGACGCCGTCGCCGATCACCTTGCCGGTGGTCGGCGACCTCAACGCCTTCTACGAGGCGCGCGAGGGGATGCTCGTCACCTTCGTCGACCCGCTCACTGTTTCCGAGTACTTCGAGCTCGGCCGCTATGGCCAGATCGTGCTCGCCCAGGGCGGACGTCCGTTCCAGTTCAGCGAGCACAACCCACCCAGCGCTGCGGGCTTCGCGGCGTGGGAGGACGGCGTCGCGCGCCGCGAGGTGATCCTCGACGACGACAACAACCAGCAGGAGTGGTACCTGACATCGTCGACGCCGGTGCCTGGACCGCCCGACGGCCAGCAGTTCGTCTTCTATCCGCGGGCCAACGGCGGCTTCTCGGTGGGGACGCAGGGCGTCGACTTCTTCCGCGGCGGCGACCTGGTCAACGGCCTTACCGGCGTCCTCCACTGGTCGTTCCCCGGCTTCGGCAACGCCACATGGCGCATCCGCCCCACCAACGCCCACCCGACGACCTTCACCGTCGCCAACCCGCGGCCCGTGACGCCGCCGCCGGTGGGAGGCGCCATCAAGGCCGTGGGGATGAACCTCCTCAACTACTTCACGACCATTGACACCACGTCGAGCAACTCGTCAGGACCGTGCGGTCCGTCCGGAGGGCAGGACTGCCGCGGCGCCGACAGCGTCGCCGAGCTCAACCGCCAGCGCGAGCGCGCCTCGATCGTGGTCTGCACCTTGAACGCCGACGTCTACGCCTTCATGGAGCTGGAGAACACCACGCCGAGCGACACCATCACCGACCTGCTCGGCGCCATCAATGCCCGCTGCGGCGGCGCCCATCCGTACGCCTTCGTGAACACCGGCGGCACCCTCGGCACCGACGCCATCCGGGTGCAGCAGATCTACCGCACGGGCGTCGTCTCCCCCGTGGGCTCGCCGCTCGTGGATCTCGATCCGGTCCACAACCGGCCGCCCACGGCGCAGACGTTCGACGTCGTCGACGCGGCGAACCCCGCGTTCGGCAAGCGCTTCACGGTGATCGCCAACCACTTCAAGTCGAAGGGGAGCTGCCCCGCCTCCGGCCCGGACACGGACCAGCTCGACGGCCAGAGCTGCTGGAACGCGACGCGCACGCAGCAGGCGACGCGGCTGTTGACCTGGATCAACGGGACGGTGATTCCGGCCGCGGGGGACCCCGACGTCCTGCTCCTCGGCGACTTCAACTCCTACGCCAAGGAGGATCCGGTCACCACGCTGGAGGCCGGCGGCTACACCGACCTCGAGACCTCGTTCGACCCGAACACCTACTCCTACCTGTTCAGCGCCGAGCTCGGCCACCTGGACTACGGCTTCGCCAGCGCCAGCCTGCTGCCGCAGGTGACCGGCGCCGCCCCCTGGCACATCAACGCCGACGAGGTGGACCTGTTCGACTACAACGACGAGGTCAAGGACGCCGGCGAGGCCACCTTCGAAGAGAAGCCGGACGGCTCCGCCCTCACGCCGCCGCGCGTCGTGTTCGCGCCGGGCACGCCCTACCGGGCCTCGGACCATGACCCCGTGCTCGTCGGGCTGTTCCCGGTCGCCGACCTCGCGATCACCAAGACGGACGGCGTGACCACAGCCACGCCGGGCGGCTCGGTGACCTACACCATCACGGCGTCGAATGCCGGCCCGAGCAACGACTCCAGCGCGACGGTGGCCGACACCTTCCCGGCTTCGCTGATCTGCACCTGGACCTGTGTGGGCGCCGGTGGCGGCACCTGCACGGCCTCCGGCTCGGGCAACCTCAACGACACCGCCAACCTGCCGGCGGGCGGCTCGGTGACCTATACGGCGACCTGCGCGATCAGCGCCGCGGCCTCCGGCACGCTCAGCAACACCGCGACCGTCACCAACGGCGCGACCTCCGACTCCAACGCGGCCAACAACAGCGCCACCGACACCGACACGCTGACGCCGCAGGCGGACCTTTCGATCACCAAGACGGACGGGGTGACCACGGCCACGCCGGGCGGCTCGGTGACCTACACCATCACGGCCTCCAACGCCGGCCCGAGCAACGCCCCGGGCGCGACGGTGGCGGACACCTTCCCGGCCTCGCTGACCTGCGCCTGGACCTGCGTGGGCGCGGGCGGCGGCACCTGCACGGCCTCGGGCTCGGGCAACCTCAACGACACCATCAACCTGCCGGCGGGCGGCAGCGTCACCTACACCGCGAGCTGCACGATCTCCGCCGCGGCCACCGGCAGCCTGAGCAACACGGCGACGGTGGCGGCCCCGGGCGGCGTCACCGATCCCACCCCGGGCAACAACTCGGCCACGGATACGGATACGCTGGCGGCGAACGCGGATCTATCCATCACCAAGACCGACGGCGTGACCACGGCGACTCCGGGCGGCTCGGTGACCTATACGATCACGGCCTCCAACGCCGGCCCGAGCAACGCCCCTGGCGCGACGGTGGCGGACACCTTCCCGGCCTCGCTGACCTGCACCTGGACCTGTGTGGGCGCCGGCGGCGGCACCTGCACGGCCTCCGGCTCGGGCAACCTCAACGACACCGTCAACCTGCCGGCCAGCGGCAGCGTCACCTACACGGCGAGCTGCACGATCTCCGCCGCGGCCACCGGCACGCTCACCAACACGGCGACCGTCACCGCTCCGGGCGGGGTCACCGATCCCACGCCGGGCAACAACTCGGCCACCGACGTCGACGGGCTCGGCGCGACGGCGGATCTCGCGATCACCAAGACCGACGGCGTGACCACGTTCACCCCGGGCAGCTCGGTCACTTACACCATCACGGCCTCCAACGCGGGTCCGAGCAACGCGCCGGGCGCGACGGTGGCGGACACCTTCCCGGCCTCGCTGACCTGCACCTGGACCTGCGTGGGCGCGGGCGGCGGCACCTGCACGGCGTCCGGCTCCGGAAACCTCAACGACACCGTCAACTTGCCGGCGGGCGGCAGCGTCACCTACACGGCGAGCTGCACGATCTCGGCCGCGGCGAGCGGCACGCTTACCAACACGGCGACGGTGACGGCTCCGGGCAGCGTCACCGATCCCAACCCGGGCAACAACTCGGCCACCGACAGCGACACGTTCGCTCCCCAGGCGGACTTGGGCATCACCAAGACGGACGGCGTGACCACGGTCACGGCGGGCGGCTCGTTGACCTACACGATCGTCGTCAGCAACGCCGGTCCCAGCGACGCGCCGGGCGGCACCATCGTCGCCGACCCCTTCCCGGCGTCGCTCACCTGCACCTGGACCTGCGCGGGCGCGGGCGGCGGCCTCTGCAGAGCCTCGGGCAGCGGCAACATCAGCGAGGGCATCAACCTGCCCGCCGGCGGCAGCGTCACCTTCACTGTGCCGTGCACCGTCTCGCCGGCGGCCGCCGGCACGATCTCCAACACGGCGACGGTGATCATGATGGTGGGCGGGCCAACCGACCCGAACCCCGGCAACAACTCGGCGACCGACACCGATACGGTGACCGCCGCGCCCGGCGCCTCCCTCTCCGGCACCAAGACGGTCTCCGGCACCTTCACGCCGGGCAGCTCCATGGTCTACACCGTGGTGCTGACCAACAGCGGCCCCGGCACCCAGGGTGACAACCCGGGCAACGAGTTCACCGACGTGCTGCCGGCCGGTCTCACCCTGGTCAGCGCCACGGCGAGCTCGGGCACGGCCCTCGCCACCGTGGGAACCAACACGGTGACCTGGAACGGCTCGATCCCGGCCGGCGGCTCGGTGACCATCACCATCAACGCCACGGTCGACCCCAACGCTGCTCCCGGCACGACGATCAGCAACCAGGGGACGATCGCCTTCGACGCCAACGGCGACGGCACCAACGAGGCCTCGGCCCAGACGGACGATCCAGGGGCCGGCGGCGCCGCCGATCCGACCTCCTTCCAAGTCGTCGCGGCCCCGGCCCCGGATATCCCGACCCTCGACACGGTGGGCCTGACGCTGCTGGCCCTGCTGCTGGCCCTGGGCGGAGCGGCCCTCCTGCGGCGGCGGCGCGCGTAAGACAAGGAGCTCGCAGGGGCGGGGAGCTTGTTTCCCCGCCCCTGCATTTCCTCCTCGCAGTGAGATCGATTCAAAATCGGCTATAATCCCTTCGCACCAAGCTGTAAAGGACAAGCAGGTCCAGCTTTCCGTGGTTCTCCGAACCGCTTTGGGAGACCGAGCATGACTCGATCGATCGTCTCTTCCCTGCTCCTCGCGATCCTCGCCGCGGCCGGCGCGGCGCACGCCGGCACCGTCTACGTGCCCCTGCCCGGCAAGGCCGCCGTCGGCGCGTCGGCCTATGAGGTCCAGGTCTCCATCGCCAACACCGCCGGCCAGGGGGCCACGGTCAACCAGGTGCTGCTCACCAGCGACACCGACGGCACCCAGCGTACGGGCGTGACGGTGACCTCCCTCGCGGTGAACGGCGGGCAGACCAGCGTGGTGAAGCCGGGAGCCGCCTTCAACGGCCTGCTCGAGCTCTCCGGCGCGGCCGACTTCCGCTACTCCGCCCGGGTGGTGAACGCGGGAGGGCTCGGGATCGACCTCCCGCTCATCTCCTCGTCCACCGTGACGAAGGCGAACGGCAGGCTCAGCCTCCAGGGTTTGATCTCCGCCGGCTCGCGGAGCGTGGACCTGGCGCTGGTCAACCTCGGCAATGCGGCCGCGCAGTGCACGGTCAGCCTGGCGCGCGCCGACGGCTCGGCCATCGGCGCCAACGCCACGGTCTCCTTAAGCCCGCTGTCCCACCGCTACTTCGCCAACGTCCTGGCCGGTCTGGTGGACGTGAGCGGCGTGGCCGATGCCCGGGCGCTGGTGAGCTGCAACCAGGACTTCTATGCCTACGGCGTGCTCGCCAACAGTGCCACGGGCGAGCTCGCCCTGATCCAGCCCGCGGCGAGCGGCGACTCGACGCTCGGCACGCCCGGCACCCCTGGCCCCCAGTCCGGCTGCGGCAGCCCCGGCGTCGTCTGCCTCGACGCTCAGGGCGTCGTCCACCAGCCGTCGCCGGCCAATCCGGTGGGCCGGGTGACCTTCGCCCTACCGCAGGGCTCCTACAGCCGTTTCAAGATGTCGATGGACATCACCGTGGGACCCTGGTATCCCCTGGATCCCCAGGGCAAAGCGCTGATCTACTGGTTCGTGATCGACAAGAACCTCGACATGCCGGGCATGCTGTACTTCCGGGGTCCGGGCCCGGGCGGCGGCACGGCGCTGGTGCGCCATGGCATCGGCCTGACCCACCCGCAGAAGGGCAAGATCGAAAAGCCCTTCCTGGCGACGATCGGCCGCACCTATCACTGTGAGAACGACTACGACATGGGCAATGGCGTCTACACGGTGACCATCACCGACAAGGCCACCGGCGCGGTGCAGGCGGTGCTGACCGACCAGCCCAACGTGCACCTCTACACCTCCAGGCCGGGCCAGCGGTTCATCATCGACATGGGCTTCAAGGAGAACAACGTTCCCGACGAGGTCCCGTCCTACAACTGGGTGTACCAGAACATCCACATCGAGGCCTACGGCGGCCAGCAGTAGATCTGGACGACAGACCGTGAGCGCGAGGGCGCCGGGGAGACCCGGCGCCCTTTTGCATTTGTGTGACCTGGGCACGGCGGTTGCAGCCAGATAAGGGTCTCACCAAGTGCCGCCGGCATCCACGGGCTCGGCGGATCAGCAAGGAGGAAAAACATGGCTGCATCCCTCAAACCTCTCGATCAACAAGTCATCATCATAACCGGTGCTTCGAGCGGCATCGGCCTTGCCACGGCCTTGTCCGCCGCCAAGGAGGGCGCCAAGCTGGTCCTGGCTGCACGCAGCCAGCAGACGCTCAACGAGATCGTGCAGCGGATCAACGCCGAAGGCGGCGAAGCGATCTCCGTGGTCGCCGACGTCGGCGACCGCCAGCAGGTCGAGCGGGTGGCCGACGCTGCCCTCCGCCAGTTCGGCCGCATCGACACCTGGGTCAACGACGCCGGCGTGTCCATCTATGGACGGCTGGACGAGGTCAGCGAGAAGGACAGCCGCCGGCTGTTCGACACCAATTTCTGGGGCGTGGTGAACGGCTCGCTCGCCGCGCTGCCGTACCTGAAGCGGCAGGGCGGCGCGCTGATCAACGTCGGCAGCGAGGTCTCGGACGCGGTGGTCCCGCTGCAGGGCATGTACTCGGCATCCAAGCACGCGGTCAAGGGCTTCACCGACGCCTTGCGGGTCGAGATCGAGGAGATCGACAAGGCGCCGGTTTCCGTCACCCTGATCCAGCCGACGGCAGTCAATACCCCCTATCCGGAGCACGCCAGGAACTACATGGACCAGGAGCCCAAGCTCCCGACGCCCATGATCGAGCCGCAGAAGGTGGCCGACGCGATCCTCAAGGCGGCGACCAAGCCCGAGCGCGACGTCAAGGTGGGCACGATGTCCAAGCTCAACACGACGGTGGCCAAGGTCGCGCCCGGTCTCGGCGACAAGATGTCCGCCAAGCAAGCCGACCGCCAGCAGAAGCCCGAGCCGCCGCGCGATCCGGAGGGGACGCTCTACAAGCCCGGAGAGGAGGGGCGGATCCACGGCTCCGGCGAGCACGAGGAGGTCCTCGAAGAGGCGGGAGCCCGGGGCGGCTCGTCGCGCTCTTCACGGTGAAATCGTCCGCTGTGCGACCCGGGTCCGGAGACCGCTCCGGACCCGGAATCCCCCCGCCCGTTTTCCTGTTATCATGAGCGTCTTCCGCCCTTCTTGCGCCATGCCATTCACCGACTTCCATCCCGCCGTCGCCTCTTGGTTCGCGAAGCGTTTCGGCGCCGCGACCGAACCTCAAGCACGGGCGTGGCCCGAGATCCGGGCAGGGCGCCATACGCTGATCGCCGCCCCGACGGGCTCGGGCAAGACGCTCGCCGCTTTCCTCTCCGCCATTGACGACCTGGTCCGCCAAGCACTGTTGAACGGTGGCTTGCCCGACGAGACGGAGGTGGTCTACGTCTCGCCCCTGAAGGCCCTGTCGAACGACGTCGAGAAGAACCTGTGGGAGCCGCTGGCGGGGATCCGCGAGGAGCTGGCCGCGATGGGGCTGCCGGACGTGGAGGTCCGCACCCAGGTCCGCACCGGGGATACTCCGGCGTCCGTGCGCACGGCCATGGTCAAGCGGCCGCCGCACATCCTGGTGACGACCCCGGAGTCGCTCTTCATCCTCCTCACCAGCGACGGCGGGCGACGCATGCTCTCGACCGTGCGCACGGTGATCGTCGACGAGATCCACGCCGTGGCGGACGACAAGCGGGGCTCGCACCTGTCGCTGTCGCTGGAGCGGCTGGAGGCGCTCTGTGCCGGAACTGGAAAACCTCTCCTGCGCATCGGCCTGTCGGCCACCCAGCGGCCGATCGAGGAGGTGGCGCGGTTCCTGGTGGGCGCCGGCAACGTAGCGCCGGACGGCGCTCCCAACTGCGTCATCGTGGACGCGGGGCACGGCCGGCGCATGGACCTCGCGGTCGAGGTGCCGTCCTCCTCGCCGCTGGAGGCCGTGATGCCCAACGAGGTGTGGGCCGAGATCTACGACCGCCTCGCCGAGCTGATCCGCGAGCACCGCACGACGCTGGTCTTCGCCAACACCCGGCGGCTGGCCGAACGGGTCACCCGCCACCTCTCCGAGCGGCTCGGGGAGGAGCGGGTGGCGTCCCACCACGGCAGCCTGGCCAAGGAGCACCGGCTGGAGAGCGAGCGGCGTCTCAAGGCCGGGGAGCTCTCGGCGCTGGTGGCGACCGCCTCGCTGGAGTTGGGCATCGACATCGGCTCGGTCGATCTCGTCTGCCAGCTCGGCTCGACGCGCTCCATCGCCACCCTGTTGCAACGGGTGGGGCGGTCCGGCCACCATCTCGGCGGGCTCCCCAAGGGGCGGCTCTTCCCCCTCACCCGCGACGAGTTGGTGGAGTGCGCGGCCCTGGTGGACGCCGTCCGCCGCGGGGAGCTCGACCATCTGATCATCCCCGAGCGGCCGCTCGACATCCTGGCCCAGCAGATCGTGGCCGAGGCGGCCGTTGACCCCGCAGAGGGCCGGAAAGAGGACGAGCTCTTCGCCATGGTCCGCCGGGCCTGGCCGTTCCGCAACCTCAAGCGGGAGGATTTCGACGAGGTGGTGGCGATGCTCTCGACGGGCTTCACCACCCGCCGCGGGCGGCGCGGCGCCTACCTCCACCACGACGCGGTCAACGGCGTGATCCGCGCCCGCAAGGGGGCGCGGCTGACGGCCATCACCTCGGGCGGCGCCATCCCCGACCTCGCGGACTACCAGGTGGTGCTCCAGCCGTCGGGCAACACCATCGGCACGGTGCACGAGGACTTCGCCGTCGAGAGCCTGGCCGGCGACATCTTCCAACTCGGCAACGCCTCCTGGCGCGTGATCAAGGTCGAGCAGGGGCGGATGCTGGTGGAGGATGCCAAGGGGCAGCCGCCCACCATCCCCTTCTGGCTGGGCGAGGCGCCCTCGCGGACGGAGGAGCTGTCGGCCGCCGTCTCCCGGCTGCGGGAGGAGGTGGCGCGGCGGGCGAAGGAGGGCTCGCGGGCGTCCGCCGTGGAGTGGCTTGAAAACGAGCTGGGGCTGCCGCCCGCGGCGGCGGTGCAAATCGCCGACTACCTGGTCGCCTCGCAGGCGGCGCTGGGGACGATGCCCAGCCAGGACACGCTGGTGACCGAGCGCTTCTTCGACGAGGCCGGGGACATGCACCTGGTGGTCCACGCGCCCTTCGGCAGCCGGCTGAACAAGGCCTGGGGTCTCGCCCTGCGCAAGCGCTTCTGCCAGACCTTCAACTTCGAGCTGCAGGCCGCGGCCACCGAGAACGCCATCGTGCTCTCGCTGGGGCCGACTCACAGCTTCCCCCTGGAGGACGCCTTCCACTTCCTCCACTCGAACACCGTGCGCGGGGTGCTCACCCAGGCCGTGCTCGACGCGCCGCTCTTCGGCGTGCGCTGGCGGTGGAACGCCGGCCGGGCCCTCGCCGTCCCCCGCCACCGGGGCGGCCGGCGGCTGCCGGCGCCGCTGCTGCGCCAGCAGGCCGAGGACCTGATCGCCGTGGTCTTCCCGGATCAGCTCGCCTGCCTGGAGAACATCGTGGGCGAGCGCGAGGTCCCGGACCATCCGCTGGTGGAGCAGACCCTCAACGACTGCCTGGAAGAGGCCATGGACATCCAGGGCCTGGAGGCGCTGCTGCGGCGGATCGAGGCCGGCGAGGTCACGCTGGTGGCGCGCGACGTGGTGGAGCCATCGCCTCTGGCGCACGAGGTTCTCAAGGCCCAGCCCTACGCCTTCCTGGACGACGCGCCTCTGGAGGAGCGGCGCACCCAGGCTGTCTCTCTGCGCCGCTGGCTCGATCCGGAGACCGCTTCGGACCTGGGCGCCCTCGATGCCGACGCCATCGCCCGGGTGCGGGAAGAGGCCTGGCCCGAGGCCGAGACGCCGGACGAGCTGCACGACGCCCTGCTGACCCTGGGCTTCGTGACGGTGGAGGAGGGAATCCGCTCCGGCTGGGGCCGGCTCTTCGACGCCCTGGCCGTGGCCCGGCGGGCGGCCATCGCGACACTCCCCGATGGAGGTCTCCGCCTCTGGGTGGCGGCGGAACGGCTGTCCCAGCTCCTCGCGGTTCATCCCGGCGTGGACCTTGAGCCGGCGATCACGGCGCCGCCCCGGCTGGCCCGCGAGTGGACCCGGGAAGAGGCGCTCGTGGAGCTGGTGCGCGGCCGGCTGGAAGGGCTGGGGCCGATCGCCACGGAAGCCTTGGCGGCGAGCTTGAGCGTGCGTCGCAGCTCGGTGGAGGCGGCTTTGGCGTCCCTGGAGTCGGAGGGTTTCGCCTTCCGCGGCCGGTTCACTCCGGGTCCGGGGGAGGAAGAGTGGTGCGAGCGCCGGCTCCTCGCCCGTATCCACCGCTACACGCTCGACCGGCTGCGGCGCGAGATCGAGCCGGTCTCCCAGGCCGACTACCTGCGCTTCCTCCTCGCCTGGCAGCGGGTCGATCCCGACGAGCGGGCGGAGGGGCCGGAGAGCCTGAACGCCCTGCTCGACCAGCTCGAAGGCTTCGAAGCCGCGGCGGCGGCCTGGGAAGGGGAGATCCTGCCGGCGCGGATGAAGGAGTACGACCCCACCTGGCTCGACGCCCTCTGCCTCTCCGGCCGCTGGGTGTGGGGCCGGGCCACGGCGCCCGGGCCGAACGGCGGTGCCCGGCGCTCGGGCCCGGTGCGGGCCACGCCTCTGGCCCTGCTCTCCCGCGGCGGCCTCCACCTGTGGCGGGAGGTGGCAGGGCCGGCCGACCCGGCGGGACTCGACCTTTCAGCCGGGGCGCGGGCGGTCTATGACCTGCTGAGCACCCGGGGCGCCTCCTTCTTCGGCGAGATCGCTCACGGCGCCGGGCTCCTCCACACCCAGCTCGAGATCGCCCTGGGAGAGCTGGTGGCCTGGGGCCTCGTCACCTCGGACAGCTTCACGGGCCTGCGCGCCCTGCTGGTGCCGGCCCACAAGCGCCCTCCCGTCGACCGCCGGCGCGGGAGCTCGATCTCGCTCTTCGGTATGGAGAACGCCGGCCGCTGGTCGCTGCTCCATCCTGCCGCGCCCGCGGCAATGCCGGAGTCGCCCTCGCGGGAGTCCGTCGAAGCCGTGGCCTGGAGCCTGCTGAGGCGCTACGGCGTCGTCTTCCGCCGCCTGCTGGAGCGGGAGACGCTGCTGCCGCCCTGGAGGGACCTGCTGATGGTCCTCCGCCGGCTGGAGGCAAGGGGCGAGATCCGGGGCGGCCGCTTCGTGGACGGCTTCTCGGGCGAGCAGTACGCGCTGGCCGACGCCGTGGGCCGTCTGCGCGCCGTGCGCAAGCAGCCGAAGAAGGGTGTGCTGGTCTCGGTCTCCGCCGCGGACCCGTTGAACCTGGTGGGCATCGCCACCCCCGGCGACCGCCTTCCGGCGCTGGCCGGCAACCGCCTCCTGTTCCGCGACGGCGAGCCCATCGCCCTCTTGGAAGGGCGCGAGCCCCACTTCCTCGTGGACCTCGACCCCGCCGCCCGCTGGCAGGCCCAGAGCGCCCTCGTCCGGCGCAGCGTGGCGCCGAAGCTCAAGGCATATCTGGGAAGGTCGGCCTAAGCCTTCTCATATAGCAGCCGGGCACGAAGGACCTCCCTGGAGAGCCCCAAGGCCTCTGCCAGGGGGATGGACTCGCCGAGAATCGCTTTCGCCTCTCCGGGCTCCCGGTTCGCCGCATAGACCCCCGCCAGGTCCAGTGAGGTCAGCACGACCTCGGACCCAAGTTGAAGATCGAGGAAGAACTCGCGGGCTCCATGTAGCGCCGCCTTGGCTTCTGCGGAGCGGCCGAGCTCGTTGTCGATCTTGCCTTCGAGCCATTGGACCCGGGCCAGGTCCATGCTGCCGAGACCCTGACGCAAGTGCCGGTTCCGTTCGAGGAGGTTCTGGGCCTCCCCCGGCTTTCCGTCCTGGGCGATGCACCAGATCAGGTTGTGCGATCCGGCCAAGACGAGCCTCAGGTCTCTCTGCGGATCGATCCGTTCGAGTCCCGCACGCAGCACCGGAATCGCCTCCCGGGGGCGGCCCTCTTGCCCCAAGGCCAGCCCCTGCAGGATCAGAGCGCCTCCTTCCCGATGGCTGTCCTGCCCTTCTCGGTAGAGGGCGATGGCCCGGTCGGAGAGCTGCAGGGCCTCCCGATACCGGGTCTGGCATCTGCGGAGTGAGGAGGTGAACGTCAGCAGCTCGGCCTCCGTGAACGCGTCCTCTCCCGCCAGCACGTGATGGGACCAGGCCTGTTGGAGGGCCTGATCCGCTCGCCAGTAATCCGAGCTGATCCGGAAGGCGTTGCCCAGATACGACCAGGCGAGGGCGCGGGCGTCTTCGACGAGACTGGATCCGTACCGTCCGGAATCGAGGTACTGGGTCACCTCGACTGCCAGGTCCGCCATGTCCAAAGCGGTGGCCGGAGCCGAAAACCAGGCTTCCCGGCTGCGCGCTTGGAGGAGCTGGCAGAGTTTCAGAGAGTTGAATTTTTCCTCAGTCCTGATTCTGCGATGGCGCCCGGAGACTGGCTCCCGCAGCAGCTCGGCGAGCAGGCCCTCCGTGCTCCGCGGATCCTCGGCCATGCCCGCCAACCGGTCGACGACCCGCTCGGCGGCGCTCTCGAACGCTTCGTCATAGCTGGGACAGAACCAGGAGTCCAGCAGCCGGATCGTCAGCCGGGCGGAGATCGCGTCCGCGTGGTCCCGGCATTCGGTGCAGCAGGAGAGGTGTTGATCGGTCTGCCGAGCCTCGCCGGCAGACTGCTCACCGGCGACGAACCGCCTCAGAGTTTCCCGATCCGGGTGGTCTGCCATGGCCGATCCCGCAACAGCCCGCTGGACGGAAGGATCCGTCCGCAGACTCCATCCTCCAGTCTACTCCACGCCGGAGACGAGGGCGCCGAAGCGTTCGGGGTCGACGTTGCCGCCGGAGAGCACGACGCCGATTCGCCGGCCGCGGGTGTCCGGGATCTTGTCGTGGAGGAGGGCGGCGAAGGCGGCGGCACCTCCGGGCTCGACCACGAGCTTCATGCGCGAGGCGAGGAGGGCCATGGCGCGCCGCAGCTCGAGATCGCTCACGGTGCGGATGCCGCAGGTGAGGGTGCGCACCATGAGCAGGGTCCGCTCGGCGGGGCGGGTGGTCTGGAGGGCGTCGGCGATGGTGTCCGGCAGGGGGATGGTGACGGGCTCGCCGTACTCCAACGAGAGCTTCATGTCGTTGCCGGCCTCGGGCTCGACGCCCCACATCAGGACTCCGAAGCGGATTCCGCGCACGCCCACGGCGGTGCCGGAGAGGAGGCCGCCGCCGCCACAGGGAGTGATGACCGTTTCCAGGTCCGGCACGTCCTCGATGAGCTCCAGGCCGAGGGTCCCCTGGCCGGCGATGACCGCGTCGTCGTCGAAGGGGGGGACGAGCACGGCCCCCTGCTCCTCCTGGATGCGCTGGGCGACCACCTCGCGGCTCTCGCCGCCGACCCGGTCGTAGAGCACGACCTCGGCGCCATACCCTCGGGTGGCCGCCATCTTGAGGGCGGGAGCGTCCATCGGCATGACGATGGTGGCGCGAAGCCCAAGCTCGCGCGCGGCGAGGGCCACGGCTTGGGCGTGGTTGCCCGAGGAGAAGGCCACGACGCCGCGCGACCGCTCCTCGGCGGTGAGCAGGGTCAGCCGCGAAAACGCTCCCCGAGCCTTGAACGCCCCGGTCCGCTGGAAGGTCTCGCACTTGAAGAAGACGCGGGCCCCCACCCGCTCGTCGATCAACCGTGACGTCAGCACCGGCGTGCGGTGCACATGGGGGGCGATGCGCTCGCGGGCAGCTTGGACGTCGGCGAAGGTGACGGGGAGTGGGGTGGGCATCGTCGGCGTAGCTTACCCGACCTTCACCCCCGGTTTCGACCCCTCCGGCGTCCGCACCTTGAGTGACTTCGCCTCGATGAAGATGCGGCCGATCTCCGGATGCCGCTCCCGCACGTCCCGCTCGAGGCGCTCGATGGCGGCGGTGATCTGGGCGGCGGTGGCATCCGGGCGGAAATCGATCTCCAGGTTGAGCAGCACCTCGTCGGGACCGAAGTGCATGGTGAGGGGGGGCTTGACGTCGGCCACGGCAGGGATTGACCGGGCCAGGATCCTGATGTCCTCCACCACCTCCGGATCGGCGCTCTCACCGAGGAGAAGGCGCTTGCTCTGGTAGACCAGGAACAGGGCCACCGCCGCCAGCAGCACCCCGATGACGATCGAGGCGATACCGTCGGCGTAGGGGGTGCCCAGCCACTGGCCCAGCGCCACGCCGCAGAAGGCGACGATCAGGCCGGCCAGCGCCGCCGAATCCTCGAACAGGACGGTGAGGACCGACGGGTCCTTGCTCGTGCGGACCGCCTGCCAGAGCCCCTCCTCCCGGATCTCCGGCAGGAGGGGCCGGACGGAGAGGACCCACGAGATCCCTTCGAAGACGAAGGCGCTGCCGAGGACGCCGTAGCTCCAGGCGAGATCCTCCAGGGGATGGGGGTGCAGCAGGTGGGTGATCCCCTCGTAGACGGACATCCCGCCGCCGACCCCGAAGAGGGCCACGGCGACGATCAGGCTCCAGAAGTAGAGCTCCTTGCCATGGCCGAAGGGGTGCCCGGCGTCCGGCGGCTTGCGGCTCTTCTTCAGGCCGAGGAGGAGCAGGACCTCGTTGCCCGTGTCCACCACGGAGTGGATCCCCTCCGACAGCATGGCCGAGCTGCCGGTGAAACCGGCGGCCACGAATTTGGTGGCGGCGATCAGGAGGTTCGCGCCCATGGCGCCGTAGATCGCGAGAGGCCGCGCTTCGTCAGCCATGGATCAGCCCAGCCCTCCGCCCCGCTCGGAGCTTCAATCCCGGGCGCCCCGCCCCGGCACCGCCGCCGTCTCCTCCTCCGGTGCCTCCACGGCCCGGTCGAGCTCGCCGGTGAGCGGCCGGTCCTGTCCGCCGGCCGGGGTTGCGCCGCCCGCCGCGAGGCCCGCCCCGCGAGCGGTTTCTGCCCGTGTCTCGCCGGTCCGCCGCCGGGAGCCATAGAAGCGATCCTCGTCGAAGAGGGGGCTGGCGTCGGGCGCGGCCCCGGGAGCGTGGCCCACGCCGCGGTCGAAGACCCGGCGCACGCGGGCCTCTGCCTCCCGGTCCAGGTCGCCGGAGTCGTAGTCGGGGAGCTCCGCGATCTGACCGGCGGTCAGCTCCTCCAGACTCACCTGGTCATGCGCCGGGTCGAGGCGCGCCCGGCCGATGGGGATCAGGACATGGCGGCTGTCCATCCCGAGGTGGTGGTCCCGGGTGAGGGCGTTTTCCGCGTCCGAGAGCGTGCTCCGCACCACGTCCTCGGTGAACAGGGGAGCCGCTCCGCCCATGGCGGAGTGCGCCGTCACCAGTCCGGCGGGAGTGCCGAGGAGCCCGGGAGCGGCCTCCGGCGCTCCGTTGCCCGCGCCGGCCGGCGCATCGAGCAGGTCCGCGTCGACGGCTACGTCGAGATAGCGCACCCGGCCGGCGTCGGTGTCGACGAGAAGGTCGGAGACCTCGCCGACCTTTCTTCCGTCCGCCCCGACCACGGCCCAGCCGCGCACGTCGGGATCGCCCTCGACGATCTCGTAGTCGTGCAGCCGGCCGAGCGGTTTCAGGGTGTGGCTCGGCTCGGCCGCGTCGAGGTCGCCCGTGGGAGCTCTGTCGTTCATGGGGCCTCCTTTCGGCGGACGCGGGTCGCGTCTCGCCTTGGTAGGCTCCTGCAAGGGACGGGCCGAATGGGGGACAACGAAAAGGCCCGGGAGGAGAGCCCCGGGCCTTGGGAGGATGGAGGAGGATAAACGGTTAGAGAGCGTCGATCCCTGCTCGTGTAACCGGTTCGTTCTGCAGCCGCCGGAGGATGCCGCCGACCAGGCGGAGGACCTCCAGGGTGGCCTGATCGCGCTCCAGGGCGTCGTGCAGCAGGTGGAGGGCCGAGAGGGCCTCGCGCTCCACGCCGAGGACCTGGAAGCTGGTCAGCATCTCGGAGACCAGGCCGCGCACCTCGGGAGTGCGGCTCTGGCGCATCCATACGCCGGCGAGGTCGAGGGAGACGAGGGCGGCCTGATAGCCCAGGCCGGCATCGTTGAGGTCCTCGCGGATCTGCTGGAAAGTCGCCTCGGCGGTGACCAGGTCACCCAGGCCAGCGGCGATCTCGGCCTCGAGGCGATGGAGCTTGACGAGGTCGAGCCAGCCGGCGTGGGCGGCATAGAGAGTCCGCATCCGCTGGAGCTGGCGCTGCGCCCGCTCGTACTCGCCGAGCTCGACGCGGAACAGGAGGATGTTGTGCAGGGTGTGGAATACCAGCTTGGCATCCCGTCCCCGGTCGATCAAGGAGAGCCCACGCACGAGGAGCTGGAGCCCCTCTTCGGGCTTGCCGGCATAGCCGGTGTAGAGGCCCTTCAGGATGACAACGCGGCCTACCTCGTGCGAGTCGCTGTACCGGTGGTGGATCGCATAGGCGAGATCCAGCATGCGGAAAGCCTCCTTGAAGCGCCGCTGGTCGCAGAGCAGCGAGGCGTCGAGGTCAGCGATGCGGGCGTAGAGGAGGGGCTCGCCGGTTCCCTGGGCGCGCAGCTCCAGAGCATAGGCCATGGCAGCCTCGGCTTGGGCGAGATCCTCGGCAACACGGTAGGCGTTGGCGAGCTCGGCCCAGGCGCGGGCCTGCATATCCGTCCGCCGCTCGGCGCCGTAGACTTCCGGATCGAGCCGGTCGGCGGCGAGCCGGGCGAGATCCGCCATGCGCAGCATGCCGGCTCGATCCGAGTGGCGCAGGGCGCGGCTCTTCTCCAGCAGGCTCTCGCAGAGGCCCCAGGTGATTGCGTCTTCGGGCAGCGCCGACACCTCCGTATGCTCCAGGGTGCGGACGATCTCCTCCGACCTCGCGGTTGCCACCTCCCGCTCGGAGCCCAGGCGCCGGTCGATCTCCAGGGCCTTGGCGAAGGCTGCCGAGATCGAACGGTCGTAGGCGGCGTCCTCTTCGGCCGAGAGTTGCGCTTCCAGGCCGGCTCCCGGCTTGAACATCGCTGTCGCGAGTGGCGACAGATCCTGCTGGCAGCGCTCACATCCGCCTAAAAGGTGGGCTATCGTCGCCTTGGCCCCACCTGAGGGCAGGCGATTGAGCAGGAAGCCCTCCAGGGTTTCGCGTTGTGGATGCTCGCTCATCCGTTTCTCCTCAGATCAGTTCAGCACAGTTGAAGCTATTCTCGCATAGTCGGAGGATCAATGTCTTCTTCGGGGCTCTAGGCGCCACCGTTGATCGTTCCCGGACTGGGCAGGCTGTTCAGCGAATTGCCATTCGGGTCGATCCCCCAGCCTTTTTCGCTGGCGCCTGGGTCCGAGGCCGTGGTCTCCTCCGTGACGTGGAACCAGCCCGCCAGCGTGTCGACCACGACGTGCGCGCCCGGGATGACGTCGAGGACGGCGTCCCAGAAGCCGGCAACGTGAACCTTGGAGCTCCGAGCCGCAGCCGCGGCGGCCGGTTGCGCTCCGACGAGCGCCAACATGAGAACGAGCGCCAGTGCGGCAATCCCTCGGTGAGCGGTTCTGCGGTACATCTCCTCCTCCTTTCACGAGAGCCTCCGGGTTACCGGGTCCACCCCGGCCCTCCTTCACGCAACGGACTCGTCGCGCTGTTCCACGGGCTCTGGGATCTCAAGTTTCCTGCTGCGCCCCCGGCCTCCCTCCCTGGTTGGCCGGCCACGCCTCAGGCCAAGCTATACACGCATCTATGTCTAGTAGTGCAGGCTGAGAGGAAAAACGCGCCGTTCCCGTAAAAGTTCTTTTTCCCTCGGCAGCCGCCCGTCTCCGGCTCCCCGGGGACGGGGAGCCGGAAGGCGAGCAGACACTAGCAGTTTTGACGCATCTGAGGAAGTAGGTCGACCTACAGCTTACCTACAGCTTCGCCACGGCGGCCTTGCGCCGGAGTTGGAGCACCTGGACGTCCGGGTCGACGACCACCTTCTCGGGCTGGAAGGCGCAGGCGATCTCCACCGCCCGCTCCTCGCCGGCGCCGAGGACGACGGTGGCGCGGGCGTCCTGGTAGCCCGGCTTCGGCTTGCCCTTGGTGCCGGCGAAGCGCTCGCCGCGCACGGCCGCCACCTCGACCGGCATGCGACCCTTGCCGACGTTCTTCACCCGCACGGTCACCTTCCAACTCCCCCCCGGCGTGCGGACACCCCGGGCGCCGGAGAGCTGGTACTCGGGCACCACCACCTGGTGGAACCACTGGCGGACGAAGTCGTCGTACGAGGCGGGATCGGGCGCGAAGGGTCGCATGGCGGCGGTGAAGTCTTGGAGGACGGGGTAGTCCGGCCCGTTGCCCCAGTCGGTCATGAACTTGCGCAGGCCGGCGAGCATGCGCTCGCGCCCCAGCTTCTGCCCCATCATCCAGAAGACCCAGCCCCCCTTGTCGTAGGTCACCGTGGTGTCGCCGGTGTGGGAGCCGTCGATCTTCACCAGCGGACGCTCGGCGTCGGCGCGGCGGGAGTTGCCATAGCCCTCCTCGATGCGCTTCATGAACTCCATGCGCGCCTGGGGACCCTTGACCTGCTCGAAGAGCAGGGCGGTGGAGAAATGGGCCATGCCCTCGGAGAGGAGGTCCCCGCCCGGCCCCTTGCCCGGCGTCAGCAGGTTGCCCCACCACTGGTGGGCGCTCTCGTGGGCGGTGACCAGGAAGACGGCGTCGGTCTTGACGTCGCTCTTGGTCAGGAAGCCGATGTTCTCGGAGAAGGTGATGTTGGTGGGGAAGCCCTGGGCATAGCCCGCGAGCCCGGGGAACTCCGAGAGCTTGAGCTCGCGCCAGGGGAAGGGCCGGAACCACTCCGAGTAGTACCGCCGGGCGGCGTCGAGCGTACTGATCATCTCGTTCAGGTTGTACTCGTGCCCGGGGTGATAGTAGATGGCCGTGCCCTGGCCGCGGCGCACCTTCCAATGACCGCCCACGACGTTGAACAGCCGCACGGGGTAGTCGCTCTTCCACACCACCGTGCGCTGCCCGCCCGCCACCGTGTCGCTCTCCTTCACCCCCACGGAGTTGAAGGTGTAGTCCGCCGGGCCGGTGACGGCGATGCGGGTGGTGAGCGGGTGGCCGACGCCGAAGGCCACGTCGGTCTTGCCCTTGTAGAAGTCGTCGGGATAGACCTTGGTCTCGTAGTTGGTCTCGTCCTTCTTGCCGATCTCCTCCATGTAGCCCACCACCGGCACGAAGCTCGGGCTGAAGGCGGTCAGCACCACGCCCGAGGGGAGGATGAACTCCATGTTCCCGCCGCCGTTCTTGGTGATCCCCGGGGGGAAGCTGCCCTCGAAGTCGAAGCCGACGCGGATGCGGTCCCCCGGCTTCAAGGGCGCCGGCGGGGTGAAGACGTAGAGCCCCGTGCGGTTCTCCGGCTTGTACGGCTTGCCACCGAGGGTCCAGTGGAGCTTGCGCCAGTGGAAGCCGCCGGTGAGGGCGAACTGCCGCAGCTCGTTGTCGCGGTCGTTCACCAGCTCGTAGCTCCCCCGGCTGTGCAGCCAGCGGCGCTCGGGCGCGAGCTTGAGGTCGAGGTCGGCGTCCGCCATGGCCGGCTGCGGCGCGTCCTTCCAGGTGGCCAGGTTCTGCTTCCAGTAGTCGTGCGCCTTCTTCTCATAGAACCCGCCCTGGAAGCCGTCCTGCACGGCCACGGCGAGGACGATGCCGAGGACCAGCGGCACCAGGGCGAAGGGGGCCAGGCGCAGCGCGCCCCGCCAGAAGGACGCCGGTTGCAGGCGTTGGAGGCGGCCGATGGCGTCCGCCTGCCGCCGGCCGTAGGCGCGCACCGCCACCACCACCAGCAGCACCGCCGTGCTCAGCGCCAGGAGGCGGTTGAGCAGCAGGGCCTTGCGGTTGATCTCGAAGAGCCCCAGGTCGCTCCACTGGAGCGCGCTCCAGAGCCACCAATTCCACACCCAGTTCATGTGGTTCCTGAACTGGAGGAAGAAGGTGAGGACGATCACCCCCAGACCGATCCCATAGGTCAGGTAGCGCTGGCCGCCGATCGACTGGACGGCGACCATGAAGCAGGTCCAGAGGAAGAGCGTCGGCACCAGCAGGAGGCCCCAGACGATCAGGTAGGGGCTCAAGGAGAGCCCCACCTTCCCCTGGATCAGGATGGCGATGGCGCAGCCGAGGAAGGTCGCCGCGATCATCACCACGCCCACCAGGCTGTTGGCGACGGCCTTGCCGAAGAGGAACGAAGCCGTCCGGGTCGGGGTCGAGAAGGAAATGGGCGAGAGGCCCGAGGACCGCTCGCGCTCCAGCGACTCCACCGTGTAGAACATCAGCAGCAGACAGAGCAGCAGGGAGAGCGTGTTGAAGCTCCTCACCGCCGTGAGGCCGGGCGTGAGGAGGACCTCGGTCTGGAACGCGCCCAGGGCGAGCAGGCTCGTGCCCAGGGTCTGGAGGAGGATGAGCGCGCCGAAGAGGTAGAGGCCCGGAGAGGCCAGCAGGTTCTTGAGCTCGGTGCTCGCCACCAGGCCGATCCCCCGGAAGAGACCGACCTCGCCGCTCTTCGCGCCGAGCTCCGAGAGGGTGCGCCGGAAGGGGAGGACGGCGCCGGTCGCCGCTGCGACCTGAGAGCGGCGGCGGAAGAGGCGCCAGCCGCCCTCGGACACCGCCTCGCCCTGGAGATGGGTCGCCATGTGCCGCTGGGCCTGGTAGACCCCCAGCAGCCCCAGACCCAGGAAGGCCAGGCGGGAGATGACGAACGGCAGGTCGAGGCCGACAGGGGTCGTGTTGTAGAAGGTCGCTCCGCGGTCGGCCTTGAGCCAGGTCTCGTTGAGCCAGCGGAAGCCGGCCGGGTCGACCATCATCAGCGCCTGGTTGATCCGCGGGTCGAGCCAGGTGGGCGCCCAGTCCCAGAGGAAGAAGCCGCAGAGGAGCAGCACCGCCGTGGGGAAGAGGAAGACGGCGATCGGCCGGCGCCAGCGCTCCCCGAGGTAGAAGGCCGCGCCGAGATAGAAGATCAAAGCCGGCAGCGCGAAGATGAGGACCGGGCGCACGTAGTTGAACACGTGGAAGGGGCCCCGGATCTCCGCCGACTGCGAGTTGGGCACCAGGTGGTTGAAGAACATGGCCAGCAACAGGTGGATTCCGAGGGCGGCCACGAACCCGGCGACGATGGCGAGGAACTTCCCCCACACGTATTCGCCCGGGCGCAGCGAGGTAGAGTGGAGGATCTCGCCCACCCGCGCCTCGTCGTCCGAGATCACCGCCATTCCCGAGGCGATCGAGCCGAAGAACGAATAGAGGATCGCGATCAGCGTGATCAGGAGGAAGGCGAAGTTGAACTCCGAGGTGATCCAGGCCTTGGTGCCGCCCACCGAGGCGTCGCCCGAGGAGATCGTCAGGCTCCCCGTGGAGAACAGCCAGGTCGTGAGGACCAGGATGCCGACGAGGAACCAGAACAGGGGCCGCTTGAAAGTGTGGGCGAGCTCCAGCCCGAAGATGGTCCGGGCACGGGCGAGGGAGGAGCTCATGCGGCCCCCCCGGCCGCCACGACCTCCGGCTCCTCGCGCCGCTCGCCGTAGGGCTCCGTTTGAGTTGTCTGGGCGGTGTCCTGCATCAGCAGCAGGTAGGCGTCCTCCAGGGTGGCGGGCGTGGCCTCGAAGCCGACCGGCGGCTGGCCGTCCGGCTGGTAGATCCGCACCCGGTTCTTGCCTTCGACGAGGACGGCCTGGGTGACCCGCAGCCGCCGGCGGACCTCGTCCATCTCCTCGCGCGGCACCCGCCCCTCGAAGATCTTGCCGTCGATCGCCCCGCGCGCTTCGGACGGCGAGGTCTGGGCCACCAGCCGCCCCTTGCGGATGACGGCGAAGCGGGGGCAGAGCACGGCCACGTCCTCCACGATGTGCGTGGAGAGGAGCACGATGCGGTCCGCGGCCAGCTCGGCCAGCAGGCGGTAGAAGCGCAGCCGCTCCTCCGGGTCGAGGCCGGCCGTGGGCTCGTCGACGATGATCAGCCGCGGATCGCCGGCGATGGCCTGGGCGATCCCCAGCCGCTGCCGCATGCCGCCGGAGTAGGTCTTGACCTTGCGCTTCGCCGCCGGGCCGAGGTTGACCCGGTCGAGCAGCTCGGCCACCAGGGGCTTCAATCCGCCGGGCGCCTCCACCCCCTTGAGCTGGAGCAGGTAGGAGAGCATCTTCTCCCCGGTGAGATGGGGGTAGAAGCCGAACTCCTGGGGGAGATAGCCCAACCGCCGGCGGACCTGCTCCGGGCGGGCCAGCACGTCCTCGCCGTCCAGCGTCACCTGGCCTGAGGTCGCCTCCAGCAGGCCGGCCAGGATCTTCATCAGCGTGGACTTGCCCGCGCCGTTGGGGCCCAGCAGCCCGAACATGCCCGGCGGGACGTCGAGGTTGATACCCTGAAGCGCCGTCACGGGACCGGGGTAGACCTTCACGAGATCGCGGATCGTCAGCATGGGGAAGTCTCCTTGTGTCCGAGGCGCGGCTGTGGCCTCGTCTTGCCTCCATACGAAAGAGAGGGGGAGAAGGTTACGGAATGCCTCCCGCCTCGGGGCAGGTTATGCTCTTCCAGCCCGAGATCCAAGCGAGGAGACAGTCATGACCCCTAAGCCCAAGACCTTCGCCGCCATCCTCCTGCTGGCCACCCTGGCCGCCGGCGCCGCCGCGTTGGCCGCCGGCTCCAGCGACACCGCCGTGTCCCAGCCGGACCTCGCGGCCTGGCGCCAGCAGGTGGAGACCTGGAAGAAGGAGCGGACCGCGAGCCTCAAGCGAGAGGACGGCTGGCTCACCCTCGTGGGCCTCTACTGGCTGAAGCCGGGCGAGAACCGCTTCGGCTCCGATCCGGGCAATCCGGTCATCCTGCCCAAGGGTAAATCCCCGGCGGTGGCCGGCTCACTGATCCGCGAGGGCGACGCCGTCACCCTGCGCGCAGAGCCGGGCGCCAACCTCACCGTCGACGGCAAGCCGGTGACCGGGACCGTGGCTCTGAAGTCGGACGCCGACGGCAAGCCCACAGCCCTCGGGCTCGGCTCCCTCTCCTTCTACGTCATCAAAAGGGGAGACCGCCTGGGGGTGCGGATCAAGGACAAGGAGAGCCCTGAGCGCGCCGCGTTCCACGGCGTCGACACCTTCCCCCCGGATCCCCAGTGGCGAGTGGTCGCGCGCTTCGAACCCTACAAGGACAGGAAGATCCCCATCACCAACATTCTGGGTCAGGTGGCCGACGAGCCCTCGCCGGGCGCCGTGGTCTTCGACTGGCGGGGCAAGACCTACCGTCTGGACGCCCTGGGCGATCCCAAGGAGGGGCTCTCCCTGATCTTCGGCGACACCACCAACGGCAAGTCCACCTACGGCGCCGGCCGCTTCCTGGATACCGCCCCGCCCAAGGACGGCACGGTGGTCGTGGACTTCAACACCGCCTACAACCCGCCCTGCGCCTTCACCGCCTTCGCCACCTGCCCCCTGCCGCCGGCCCAGAACAAGCTGGCCCTCGCGGTCGAGGCGGGGGAGAAGAAGTTCACGGGGGGGCCGGAGCACTGAGCCGCAGTGGGGGCCGATGTCTATCGCCACCAGACGAGAACGGGGAAGCTAGACGGCTCGCCTGCGCAACGCCGTAAGACCCATCAGCAGCAGGAGGGCCGTCACGATGCTTCCCAGCAGCGTGGTGCCCGTCCCCAGGGTCGCGGAGCCGCCGACCTGCCAGAACACGCCACAATTCGACCCGCCGTTGCGGCGGCTACGCCCTGACGGCTCCGCTTGGAGCATCCTCCAGGTGCTGCCTCCTCGATATGCGGTAGAATGCCGGGAACGGGAAGATTTGTCAACAGACGGCTTGACGTGACGACGCACGGCCTGTTATCTATGCACACGCACAGAGAGCAGGCGTTGCGCGATGCGCTGGCCTGTATCGAGGTACCGCCGCCTGAAACGTCCTTTCTCCGGCTGAAACAGTGGAAAAGCCGCCGAAAAAATGTTCTACGGCTTTTTTCATTGTTTCCGGCCGCCAAACAATGAAAAAAGCCGTAGAACATTGAAAAAAGCCGTGAAACATTGAAAAAACGGGAAGAACAATGAAAAAAGCTGGGAAATATTGAAATAACGATCCGGACACTCCAATACGCCTCTCGCATCCATAACACCCTCTGGGGCCGGCTCCCTAGGGGCCCGATTCTTGGCCGCGTGGGTGTAGTGAACCCGGAGGGTATGGTATAATTTTAGATCTTGATACGAGACTTGCCGCCTCAGCGACTGAATCGAAAGGAGACCATCATGAAAAGGATGACCAAGAAACTGCAGCTCAATTCCGAGACCCTACGCCAACTCAGTCATCCGGATCTTCTCAACGCGGCAGGCGGCCGCATCACCCAGCCGCGGCCGTCGGGATGCCCCGCACAGCACTCCCTCTGCTTTGACCCGATCACCGGGTGCATTTGAGGCTGCAGGGAGCGGAATGCTCCTGCAAGTGGCGCGCTCGGAGTCCGCCTACCGTCCCCGCCGCAAAATCGGATACGGATTGATCGCGTCCCCCTGCCACCAGTTCTTCTGGGGGGGCAGGCGGGTGATGGCGAAGTGGAGGTGGGGGGTGTTGGCGGGGGCGTCTCCCGAGGTGCCGACGTAGCCGATCACCTGGCCGCGCGCGACTTGACTCCCTTCCGCCAGGCCCGGGGCGTAGCGCTCCAGGTGGGCGTAGTAGTAGCAATAGGTCTCCGTAGGATCGAACTGGTAGATCGTCAATCCCCCCTTGTTGCTGGTGAAGAGCTTGACGATGCGGCCGGGCTCGACCGCCAGCACCGGCGTGTTGCGAGGAGCCAGGATGTCGATGGCATCGTGGACGCGACCGCCGCTGCGGGCGTCGTCGTAGGTGTCCTGGAGGCCTTGAGGCTGGACGCCCTGGACGGGGATCAGCAGTTGCCGTGCTGCCAGGTCCGCCGGCGGCGGCACGGCCGGGCGTGGTGAAGCCGCAGGACCCGAGGGCGCCGGAGGGAGGATGGGCGTCGTCCCGGGGACGGGAGCCGGTGTGGGGGCCGGGGCGGGGCTGGCCGCCATGGGCGGGGGCGGCGAGATGGTCCGCGGCTCCTGCGGCCGGCCACTGAACCGGCCGTAGAGGGTCACCACCAGGAGCACGGTGGCCGCTCCGAGGATGAATCCCCCCAGCCCCGCCAGGGGGACTTTCAAGCTCCCCGGCTTCTTCTCCCCGGCCATGGCGCTCCCCTCCTCTTGTCGACAGTGCGAGAGGACTCTACTCCCGGAAGAGGACCGGCGTTCCCGGCTTCACCAGCCCTGCCACGGTGAGAGCGTCCCAGTTGGTGAGCCGGACGCAGCCGTGGGAGAAGCTCTTGCCGATCATCTTCGGCACCGGCGTGCCGTGGATGCCGTAGTGCTCTTTGGAGAGGTCGATCCAGACCACGCCCACCGGGTTCCTGGGGCCGGCGGGAATCTTCGCCTTGGTGTCCGCAGGGTGGGCGTCCCAGAACAGAGCGGGGTTGTAGTTGAAGGTCGGATTGAGGGAGACCCCCGTGACCTTCCAGTCGCCGAGGGGCAGCGGATCGTGCTCGCTGCCGGCGGTGACGGGGGCGAAGAAGAGTACGCCGCTCGGCCCCTGCACGGTCAGGGTGCGGGCGCTCTTCGAGACCGTGACCTGGGTGCCGTCCGGCGGCATCTGGCCCTTCTGCGGCGGCGCCACCTGCCGCACGGCGGGCACGCGGAGCTGCTGCCCGGCCACGTCGAAGCGGGCGCCGGGGTTGAGCTTCTGGAGGAACTCCTCGGTCGAGTGGAACCTCTCGGCCAGCATGTCGAGCGGCGAGCTGTAGCCGAGGGCCGGGAGCTTGGCCTTCTCGTCCATGTCCTCGGGTATTTTGTAGAAGGGTCCCTTCACGTCGTCGGGCGTGATGGTGTAGGGGACGAGCACCTGGCTGCCGGCCACCAGGAGGGCCTGCCACGTGGCCGGGTCGACTTTGCCGGTGGGCTGCAGGCCGTGGGCCGATTGGAAAGCCGTCAGGGCCTTGAGGGAGTTCGAGCCCCAGCGGCCGTCCATCACGCCCGGCGAAAATCCTGCACGGTCGAGGAGGATCTGGACGTCCCCGGGGGCGTTCGGGGAGGGATTGCCATGGATGCCCTGCGCCGGTCCCGCCGGTGCCGGAGCGGGCGCGGGAGTCCCAGGAACCATGGGAGGTGCCGGAGCCGGGGTCGCCGTCTGGGGTGGCGGAGCCGGACTTTGGGCTGGCACCGGGGCCGGGGTCTGGGCGGGCGCCGGAGTTGGAGCCGGGGCCGGCGCTGGAGGCGCGGGCTGGGGTCGCGCCTGCGGCGGCCGGGCCGGGGCTGGAGCCGGAGCCGGCTTCTGGGCAGCCATTCCGCTGATCCCGCTGGGAACGGCGGCCAGGAGGAAAAGGGCAAGAAGCGTGGGCACGGGTTTCAGCATTGGCTCTCTTTCCGGGGCCGGCCTGGATGGCGGCCCGCGCCTTGCCGCAATGCAACAGGCGGGCCATGGGGCCGGGACCTTGCGATGGCCTTCCAGGGTTCCTTGGTTGTTCAGGAGTCTGTGCTGCGAAGCCTCCACCCCCGGCCCCCTCTCCCGTGTGGGGGAGAGGGGGAAGGGATGAAGCGGGCGGATCCGCGTCAGCGGACCAGGGCCTCTTCGTTGACGTGGCTCTCGGCCAGCTCGGTGAGCCGCTCGTCCGTCTCCTCCTCCTCGCGCAGGGTCTGCTCGAGCAGCGAGACGTGCTGCTCCCGGCCCAGCAGCTCGGCGTAGGTGCGCACCGTGCCATAGCCGGCGATCTCGTAGTGCTCCACCCGCTGGGCGGCGGCGATGAGGCCGGCGTCGATGGCGGCGGGCTCGCCCTTCATCTTCATCATCTCCTCGCCTTCCTTGACCAGCCCCTTCATCCCCTCGCACTCCTTGCCCTTGGGGCTCTCCTGAAGGTCCTTGAAGATGCGCTCCAGGCGCTTCACGTGCTCCTCGGTCTGGCGCAGGTGGTCCTTGAACCCCTTGCGCAGGTCGGGCGCGGTGGCCTTCTCGGCCATCTTGGGAAGCGCGTCGACGAGCTGCGTCTCGGCGCTGTAGAGGTCTTTGAGCTGCTCCAGGTACAGGTCCTTGAGGGATTCGAGCTTCATGCTGCTGCCTCCTTGCTGTTCATTCCAGGATGAGTCGGGCGCAACGTCGCGCCCCGGTCATGGAAACCGCAAGATCCATGCCGGGAGCTTTGCGATCCGGCGTTCGATCACGACCGGTTGTGGGCGTGGCCGTATTTGATCAGCGCCACGAACACGATGCCGCCGGTGACGTTGCCGAGCGTGGACCAGAGGAGGAACTTGCCGAAGCCGGCGAGGTCCGCGCCCTCACCCGTGAAGACACCCGCCAGCACCTCGGCGGCTCCAGCAATGCAGTGATGGAGGTGGAGGAAGCCGATCGCGAAGGTCACCAGCCAGACGATGAAGATCTGGCCGATGGTGTCGCGGCTCGCCGCCACCAGCCAGGAGAGCAGGCCCATGAGCCAGCCGGCGAGGATGCCCGAGAGCAGGATGACCCAGCCCGGGTGGTCCATCATGCCGGCGGCGATCTCGCCGAACGCCCGTGGCGCGATGACGCCGAGCCGCGGCCCGGTGAACGCGGCGAAGGCCGCGAAGGCCGTGGCGCCGATCAGGTTGGCGACGTAGATCAGCCCCCAGAGCCGGCCGAGCTGGCGCAGCGAGGCGCGGCCGTCGAGCACCGGCAGCACGGCCAGCGTGGTGTGCTCGGTGAACAGCTCCGAGCGGCCGAGGATGACGAAGAGGAAACCCGCGGAGTACATGTTGGCCACCAGCATCTCGGAGACGGCATGCGGCAGCGTGCCCTCGGTCAGGGTGCGCATGGTGGCCATCAGCAGCAGGCTCAGGGAGACGTCGAGGCCGGCCGAGAGGCCGGAGAGGAAGAGGTTGGGGGCGGGGCGCTCGAGCTCGGTGACGCCGGCCTGGATCTGCTGCTCGAGAATGGTCTCGTAGCTCTTCTGCGGCTCCTCGCTTTTCTCCTTCTCTTTCTGCCGCTCCCGTTGGGCGGCCGGATCTTCGGCGGGGTCCTCCAAGTCGTCGGCCACCGGCTAGCCGCCGTTCCCGCCGGCCCCGCCAGCCCCGCCAGATAATGGCCGCCCGGTGGCGATGCGCAGCTCGGTCTCGATCCACTCCGTCTCCTCGCGCGGCGGGGCGGGCTCGCAGACGTAGATCTCGTGGCCCGGCCGCTCCAGCACCGCGAGCCCCGCCGAGCGCAGCATCGCCTCGACGGCGGCGTGATTGGGGGCCCACCAGTTGGTGGGGTCCCCGGCGACGCGGCGCTCGATGAAGGCCATCTTCGGCCAGCCCGGCGCGAGCATCGCCTCCCGTTCGTCGATGGGCAGGTCGGCCGGTGGCTCGCAAACCTCCTCGCCGGGCATGGTGAGCGTCTGGAAGACCATCCGCCGCCGCACCTTGCGGGCCACGATGTCCAGTCCCAGGAGCGGGTAGCGCAGGTGGTAGAGCACCCCCATGAAGAGGACGAGGTCCCACTGCTCGGCGCGCGCCACGAGGTCGTAGACCTGCATCCGCTCGAAGTGCACCCGGTCTGTGAGGCCATATTGCCGGGCGGCCCAGCGCGCCTGCTCCAGATAGTGGGGGTCATGGTCGATGCCGGTGACGAGGGCGCCGCGGCGGGCCAGCTCGAACGCGTAGAAACCGGCGTTGCAGCCGATGTCCAGCGCCGTCCAGCCCGTGAGGTCGGCCGGCAGGTGGTCCCGGATCTGCTGCCACTTGAAGGTCGGGAAGTCGCCCAGGAAATGGTCGGGAATGGTCTGCGTGCCGTCCGGCAGGTGCAGGTTGTGGAACCAGGGGCCCAGGGTCGCGATCTCGTCCGCCCGGGATGAAGTCGCCGCGATCGAGCGCTCGGTCATGTCTGGTGGCGACAGCAAATCGCGTGCCCCCTCATCACCCCGGCCCTCTTCTCCCAGCCTCAACCCACCGGCACCGGTCCCGGTCCTGCGAGCTTGAAATGGGGGTTCTCGATGATGCCGAGGAGGTTGCCGAAGGGATCGGTCACCGTGGCGACCTTGATGCCGCCGCCCACCTCCTGCACGGCCTCGTGCTCGCCGGCGCCGTGGCGGAGGGCATGCAGGAAGGCCACCTCCGCGTCGGCGACGCCCCAGTAGGCCACCACGCCGCCGGGGCCGGGCTTCACCTTCGAGGTGTCGGGATTGAGCCCCAGCTCGAAGCCGCCGACGTTGAAGCCGACGTAGAACGGCTCGTCGAAGTAGGGCTCGGTGCCGAAGAGAGCGCTGTACCACGCCTTCGCCTGCGCGAGATCGGCGACGGTGTAGATGGCCGTGCGCAGGCCGAGGAACGGTTGATGGTCCATGCGGTAGTCTCCTCTTCCGTCTTTCTCCTCTGGGAGGATATCAGGGCTGAAGGGATCCCGGGGGCGCCGGCGTCTGGCCCACAACCCGGATGAGGTCATCTGCTTCGGCCGCCCATTCATGAGATCCTGGGCCGCCGTGGATCTCCTGAAGACGCTCGTCCTGGCCCTCTTCGCCTCGACCGCCCCGGCGGGGGCCTGGACGCTCGTGGACTGCCCGCCGGAGGTGGTGAAGACGTGGGCTCCCCAGGAGGCGGCCCTGCGGGCGGCCGGGCCGGGAGATCCCCTCTACCTTCCCCGGCCCTTTCCGAAGACCAGGGCGGAGGTCGTCCAGGACTACGTCCACGAATTCCAGCGGCTCCTGAAGGACACGCCCCCCACGTCTCTCCCCAAGGGCGCGGCGGCCGTCCTGAAGGGGATGGGGAAGGGGACCCTGCGCTACGACGTCCTGCGGATCGTGAACTGGTCGCCCACGCGCTGTGTCAAGGAGCGCAGGCTGGACGCCTACCATCTCCTCCGCGTCGTCGACGGGCGCAGCGGTCTGGAGATCACCCGCTCGGTGCTCGACGAGAGCGGCCGCCTCACCGTCATCTCGACGACGATGGAGGACGAGCGGACGGACTCCCGCGCGCGCCAGGAGGTCCGTCTCCGTCCGCCCGACGCGGCGTTGCGGGATGGGAAGGCGCGATTCAAGGTCCGCGGCGAGTCGCCGCAGTACGTGACCACGTTCGGAACGCTCCGCTGCACGACCTTCGCACCCTGCCTGGCGTTCCGCGATGCGGGCCACGTCTATCTCGTCTCGTACGACGGGGACCTTTTCGAGATCGACCAGAAGGGCCGGCGCCTGGAGATGGGCAGGGATATCGGCTCGCCGGAGCTGAACGAGCCGATTCTCAAATCGCTGGGGCCGGAGGGACGGGTGGTTTCGTTGGGGGGGAAGGTGTTCGCGACGGCGCGGCGGGTGAAGGGGTGAGGCTGTGAGAGGTTGCACGTTATAGCACGCTGCGGATGCGGCTGGCCGGAGTTGATTCCGGACCTCAGAAGTGATGGGTTCACCTCACTGAGCTGTTCGGGTCTTGAACTGCTCTATGAGGGCATCAGCCTCCTTCTTGAGCACATTGAGCCGCGTTCGAATTGCTTCGAATGTTGCAAGTTCCTCTGGGGTGAGCCGATCCTCAAGCCGCGTGGGGACGTAGCCGGACGCTTCCATGTAGCGTCGAAGCATGGCAATCCGTTCCTCAACTTCAGCGGCCTCCTGGTTCAACTGCAACCGGGCGCATCTTCGCATCCACATCCCGAAGTCGCTTTGAGCTTTGGAGTCATCACAGGGCCCACAGGAGGGCACCATATTACCGGGTACCGTCTCGCCTCCGGCTCGAATAGGTACAAGGTGATCCCAACGCTTAACCTCAGTGGTCCCACAGTAGACACATCGAATAGTCGGTGCGCCCAAATATTGCAGAATTGCCTGCCTTTCCGATCGACCAAAATGGCGACGTCCCAACCTCTCTCGGAGACCACGTTCAAAGATGGCGGCTCCGATTCGGGGTGATTGGTGTACGGGTGGCTTCTGGATGCTCATCGTCAGTACTGGTGTTTGGGCTCGTACCCGAATCGAGGAGAACGCTCCGCTCGTTCAGCAACTCTCATCGACGTTATCGCGTACGAAGAAAATCAGATCGGTAAGATCCGCACTCGGAAATCGGCAGGCTCGATAACGATAAGCGCACCTGACATCAGAAGCTCTTGGTTTTGGAATACTGCACGGAGGACTACGTCGCCGATATCCTCGGGTAAGACGTTCTCGGAACGGACCTGAATGACGCTTGGACCTGCAGAATGGGTCAGAGCGAGAAGGTGTCCGAAGTCAAGGTCGTGCGTGAAGACGATGAAGCTCTGGTCCCGTGCCCAGGCCAGGATCTCTCGATCCTTGGCTTTCGGGTCCCCGACCTCGGACCAGTGTATTGCCGCGATTCCATGGTGTTCGAAGGTCTCTCGCCATGCGGGGGGAAGGCCCATGTCCACGAGGATTTTCATCCGCGCGCTACCGCCACCTCAATCTCTTCCACGCGCCAGGTGGCGTACGCGAGAGCGGCCCGAATGTCCTCCTTCTCGATATAGGGGTAGGCCTTCAGAATCTCTTCATCCGTATGGCCGGAGGCGAGCAGGCCGAGTATGGTTCCCACCGTGATCCTCATACCCCGGATGCAGGGCTTGCCTCCCATCACGTCGGGGTCGAGGCTGATGCGGTCGAAGGCTGGCAAGGTGGCTCCTCCTCTATCGAGATAGAAGCATACCACCGACGTCCGCAGAGTCTGCGGCGACGTGTTGGAGACCGTCCCAACTCCTTACGCCGCCACGTGCCGCTCCAAGAGGCTCAGGGCGTAGCCCTCCAGCTCTTCGGCGCGGTGGGCGGCGGTGTGCTCGTGGAGGACGCGGGCGCGGGCGCGCTGGCCCAGAGCGCGGCGCTCGGCTTCGGGAATTCCTTGCAGATACTGGAGCACCTGGCCCGGCGTGCGCGCGGTCAGGATCTCCTCGCCGATGCGGAAGAAGGTGCCCAGGCCCGGCCACTCGTCGCTGATGATCGGCGTCGCACAAGCCGCCGCTTCGAAGAGACGGACGCTGGGCGAGAAGCCCGCGGCCACCATGTCCGCCCTCGTAATGTTCAGCGTGAAGCGCTGCTGGTTGTAGAAGCGGGAGTGCTTCTTCGGCTCCAGGTGCTCGAAGCGCTTGACGTTCTTCGGCCAGCGGATCTCCTTTGGGTACTGCGGTCCGGCCACGGCGAAACGGCCGGCCGGCCAGCGGCGGGCGGGCTCGACGAGGAGCCGCTCCAGGGCCGGCTGGCGGTCGTCGCTGTAGGTGCCCATGTAGCCGAGGTCCCACTTGGGCTCCAACGCCTCGGGCCGGTACAGGCTCGGATCGAAGGAGCAGTAGAGCGGCCGGGCCATGGGCGAGCCGTAGCGGCGCTCCAGGCTCTTGAGCGTCGGGCCGCCGGTGAACGAGAGATAGGCGTGGTAGCGCGGGATCAGGTCCGGGGTGATGTACTCGTGATCGCCCCGCGAGAGCTTGGCGAGGGTCACCGGCGTGTCGATGTCGTAGAAGGCGGTGACGCCCGTCGCGGTGTCCGTCACCCACTGGCCGACCTCGACGCCCTGGGGGACGTAGGAGCCGACGATCACGATGCCGGCCCGGCGGATGGCGGGACCGAAGCGGTCCTTGAGCTCCTCCAGGCTGGTGTAGAGCTCGGTGCGGCCGTAGGGCGGCGCGGGGAGGTCGCGGTTGTCGGCGTACCAGGGCTGGTCGCGTTCCAGGAAGAGGACGCGGTGGCCCCGGACGCTGAGCTCGCGCACCAGCCCGCGGTAGGTGGTGGCGTGGCCGTTGCCCCACGAGGAGGTGATGGAGAGGCCCAGGATGACGATGTCGAGCGGCTCGTGTCTCACGGCAGTGCCTCCAGGCCGGCGGTGGAGAGGGAGAGGGCACCGGCGCCCTTGAGAGATCGCAGTCCCAGAACGGATTCGACCTGCGCCGCCCGATGGGCATAGGTGTGCTCGGCGAGGATCCGCCGTCGCGCCGCTCTCCCGATCCGGCGGGCCGTCTCCGGGTCGAGGTCCCGGAGCTGCGCCGCCACTGCGCCGCCATCGGCCGCCACCAGCACTTCCCGCTCCGGCTCCAGGAACATCGCGATGCCTTCCCACGCGTCGGTGATCAGGCAGGCGCCGGCCCCCGCGGCCTCGAAGACGCGGGTGGCCGGCGAGAAGCCGTAGCGGGCCATGCTCTCGCGGCTGACGTTGAGCACCGCCAGGGGAGTGCAGTTGAACGCGTTGTGATCGCGGGTGTAGACGTGCCCCAGGTATCCGACGTTGGCCGGCAGCGGCTTGTCCCCCCAGCCGTTGCCGCCCAGCAGGAAGCGGCGCTCGGGGCACTGGGCCGCCGCCTTGAGGAAGAACTCCTCGACCCGCGCCTCGCGGTCCGGCAGGCGGTTGCCGAGGAAGCCGAGGTCGGCCTGGAAGCGCGGATCGGGCGCGACCGGATGGTGGGTGGTAGGGTCCAGGGCATTGTAGATGGGCACGCAGTCGCGGGCGCCGAAGCGCTTGTAGGCCGCCACCACCGGCTCGCCGCCGCCGTAGGTGAGGACGAGGTCGTAGCGCTGCACCAGCGGCCGGAAGGGATCGCGGGGGGAGCTCTCCAGGCGGTCGAGGGTGGCGGGAGCGTCCACGTCCCAGAAGATGGCGAGGCCGCCGGGCTGCCGCAGCTCCAGCACCGCGGCCTCCAGCAGCTCGTCGAACACTCCCACGCCGCTCGCCTTGACGACCAGGTCGGCCCCCCGCGCGTCCTCCAGCGCCCGCAGCACCCCGCCATCGTCGGCAGGATAGACGACGACCCGCGCCCAGTCCGGGTCGGGGATGTCACGGTGCTGTTGCCGCTCGAAGGCGTCGGGCTCGTAGAAGGTGATGCGGTGGCCGCGCTCGGCCAGGGCCCGCAGGATGCCGCGGTAGTAGGTGGCGGCGCCGTTCCAGTAGGCGGAGACGAGGCTCGATCCGAAGAAGGCGACGTTCAATCCGGCGCTCATAGCATCCCCACTCCCAGGAAAGCGCCGGCCCGCAGCGAGGCGCCGCGGAGCTGGCGGTCGATGTTCAGCAGCTCGTCCACGCGATGAGCGCAGGTGTGCCGGTCGAGGATGGTCTCGCGCCCCGAGCGGGCGAGCCGGGCCGCCAGCTCCCGGTCGTGCAGCAGGTCGCGCAGCAGGAGCTTCATCTCCTCGCCGTTGCGGGCCACCAGGAAGTCCCGGCCGGGGCGGAAGAGACCCTCGGCGTCGTCCCACGGGGCGGAGATCAGGGGGATGCCGCAGGCCAGGGCCTCGAAGGGGCGGATGGTGGGGATCCCCGGCAGCGCCTGGACATAGGGCCGGCGGGGCACGTGGACGGTGACGGCGAAGCGGGCGAAGGTCCGCGGCACCTCGTAGTTCGGGAGCCAGCCGGCGTAGTCGATGCCCGCCTCCGCCAGGGCCCGCCGCCCCGCCTCGGGATAGCGCACGCCGTGAACGCGGGCGAAGAGCCCCAGCTCCCGCACCGGGTCGATGAGGAACTCGCGCAGCTCGGCCGTGCGCTCGTCGTCGCCCCAGTTGCCGATCCACACCAGGTCGCCCTGCCGGTCCTCGACGCCGCGCGGGTAGAAGACGCGGGTGTCGGCGGCCTCGTGCCAGGTCCAGGCCCGCTGCGCCCAGCCGTTCCTCAGATAGAGGTCGCGAACCACGGCGCCGAAGGCCAGGACGCCATCGTAGTCCGTCAGGTCGTAGGCGGCCATGGCCGCGGGATCGGTCGCCGAGCGGTGGTGGGTGTCGTGGAAGAGGAGGCGGTAGGTGCTGCCATGCCGGCGGTGGCGGCCGATGCGGCGCACCAGGCCGGGGTCGTTCCACTCGTGGACGATCACCAGGTCGGCGCCGTCCAGCTCGCGGTCGAGGTCGAGGGCCGCGGGGTCGTAGCGCCGGCTGGCGAGGGTGGGATAGGCGGCATGGAAGCCGGCGACGGCCTCCTCGCCGTGGTCGGCGACGAGGTTCTTCAGGCTCCAGGCGTCCCGCGGCTCGCAGACGAGGACCTCGTGGCCGCGCGCGATCAGCTCCGTGGCCACGCCGCGCAGGAAGTGGGCGTTGCCGTGGTTCCAGTCCGACAGCAGAGAGTGGACGAAGAAGGCGATGCGCATACGGCCGCCGGCGACTGCTTCCCGTCAGACCGCGACCGGATAGCCAGACGCCGTATCGTCCAAAGCGTCCAGAGCGGCGGCCTGTTCCGCCAGCACCTCGCCGTAGGCGGCGAGGTAGGCCTCCACCATCTTGCCGGGCGTGAGCTGGAGCGCCCGGGCGCGGCCGCCGGCGGCGAGCGACGACCGGCGGTCGGGATCGTCGATGAGCCGCTGCACGGCGTCGGCGAGGGCCTCGGGATCGTTGGGCGGCACGAGGACCGCCCGGTGGCGCCAGATCTCCCGCAGGCTGGGGATGTCGCCCAGCACCAGGGCGCAGCCGGAGAGAGCGGCCTCCAGGATGGAGAGGCCGAAGGGCTCGTAGCGCGCCGGCAGGCAGTAGATGGAGGCGCGGCCGAGCCACGCGCCGAGCGCCCGCGGGGAGAGCCGGCCGAGCAGCCGGGTGTGGTGCGGGCGGGCCTCGCCGCCGTCCGGATGGTGGTTCTCGCCGGCCACGAAGACGGGCCAGGGGAGGCGCGGCGCCACGGTCTCGAGGGCTTCGAGGTTCTTGGCCTCGTCCCACAGGCGGCCGGCGGCGAACACCATCGGCTCCTTGGCGCTGGGCTTGAAAGTCTTGGCGTCGCGGCCGTTGTAGATCACCCGCGAGCGGCGGGGCTTGCCGTAGTGCTCGCCGAGGGCGCTGAGCATGGCCTCGGAGGGCGCGATCACCAGGTCCGCGGCCGCGAGACCGGCGGCCACCTCGGCGGTGTAGCGCTCGTACCCCTCGGGGGCGGGCTCGCCCTTGACAGCGCGCCACCAGGAGCGCACGCAGGAGTGGCCCACCATCACCTTGGGTGCACTCCAGGGCAGGGCGCCGTGGGCGTAGCCGTTGAGGTGGATGACGTCCGGGCCGATGCGCTCCTCCAGGCCGAGGAGCCACTCCCCCGCCTTCTCCACGTCGCGCCAGGGATCGTCCATCCACTCCAGCTTGAAGGTGCTCTCGAACACCTTGAGGCGGGGGATGCGCTCCACCTTCTCGCGCTGCGAGTCGTTCAAGGGATCGCCCATGGTCGCCAGGGCGACGTCGACCCCGCGCTCGGTGAGGCCGAAAGCGAGATCGACGGCGTAGGTCCACACGCCGCCCATCGTATCCGCGGTCATCAAGACCTTGCGGGGAAGTGGATAGGTCTCAGTCATGCCGGTCCCCTCCTGCCGAACGAAGCACTGCCGTGGGCACGGATCTATCCAAGATTCGTGCCGCCGGACGGCGGCGAACCGGACCCGGGCAGCGCGGGGCGGCCGGCCCGGCGCCGCCCCTCTGGGGAGGTTTACGAAGCGTGGAGCCCGGCCGTCACGGCGACCTCGGACAGGCCCCTGGATTCCAGCAACCAGTTGTAAAGGTTGCTCACGCCCTCACGCACGTTTACACGCGGCCGCCAGCCGGTGGCCGCCGCGAAGCGGGCGGTGTCGGAGACATAGTAGCGCTGGTCGCCGGTGCGCCAGCTCTCGTAGAAGATCCGGGGCGGGATGCCGTGCAGCTCGCCGATCAGGTCCACCAGCTCCAGCAGGGAGATGGTGTTGTCCGGCCCGCCGCCCATGTTGAAGGCCTGGCCGGCGATCTCGTCGATGTGGCGCTCGGCGAGGAGGAAGGCGCGGGCGAGGTCCTCGACGTAGAGGACGTCCCGTACCTGCATACCGTCGCCGTAGAGAGTGATGGGCCGGTCCTCCAGGGCGCGGAGGAGGAAGTGGGCGACCCAACCCTGATCCTCGGTGCCGAACTGGTGGGGGCCGTAGATGCAGCTCATGCGGAAGACGGCGGTGCGCAGGCCGTAGGTGCGGGCATAGTCGAGGACGTACTGGTCCGCAGCCCCCTTGGAGCAGCCGTAGGGGCTGTGGAAGTCGAGCGGCCGGTCCTCGCCGAAGCCGCGGGCGCTCAAGGCCGCGTCGCACGGCTCGTAGCGCAGGCCGCGCAGCTTCAGGGGGACGTCCGTCATGCCGCCGTAGACCTTGTTGGTGGAGGTGAAGAGGAGGACGGGCGGCTGCTCCTGGGCCCGCACGGCTTCCAGCACGTTCAGGGTGCCGCGGACGTTGACCTCGAAGTCGTGCACGGGGTTGTCGAGGCTGGTGGTCACCGCCACCTGGGCGGCGAAGTGGAACACGGCTTCGACGCCGGCCATGGCCCGGCGCACGGCGACCGGATTGCGCACGTCGGCGACCTCGATGCTGAGGCGGTCGCCGTGGGTTTGCTTCAGCCAGCGCAGGTTCTCCTCGACGCCGGGCCGCGACAGGTTGTCGAGCAGGCGGACGCGGCGGCCGGAGGCGGCGATGGCGTGCGCCAGGTTGGTGCCGATGAAGCCGGAGCCGCCGGTGATGAGCACCGTCCTCTCCGCGCCGCGCCGGGTCCCGATGTCGGAGAGATTGGGGAGCTTCTGCAACGCCTTCCGGGTGCTCATACCGTCAACCCCCGGGCCGCCAGCTCCGCGCCGGCTTCCACCGCGCGGTCGCAGGCCACCTGCCCCGCGAGCCAGGAGGCGAGCTCGAGGAGACCCTGCTCCAGCGGCATCTGCGGCTCGTAGCCAAGGACGCGGCGGGCGAGGGTGACGTCCGCCACGCAGTGCCGGATGTCGCCGACGCGATACTTGCCCGTGATCTCCGGCTCGATCTCCTCGCGGCCGAGCACCTCGCCCAAGGCGCGGGCGATCTCCCGGACCGTGTACTGGCGCCCGCTGCCGATGTTGAAAACCTGATCGCTCGCCTCCGGCCGCTCCAGGGCGAGGCGGCAGGCGCGGGCGATGTCCGACACGTGGACGAAGTCGCGCATCTGCCGGCCATCCTCGAAGATCAGCGGCGGATTGCCGTTGAGCAGGCGGGAGGCGAAGATGGCGAGCACCCCGGTGTAGGGGTTGGAGAGCGCCTGGCGGGTGCCATAGACGTTGAAGAAGCGCAGCGCCACGGTGGGGATGCCGTAGGCGCGGCCCACCATCAGGCAGAGCCGCTCCTGGTCGTACTTGGAGAGGGCGTAGACGGAGGAGAGGACCGGCGGCTTGCTCTCCGGCGTGGGCACGGGCGTCAGCGGCCGTCCCTGGCCGTCCCTGAGCTCCCATTCATGGGCCCTGAGGCTCTCGCGGTCGCGCTCGCCGGCGGTGACCGGCCGGCCGTCCGCGTCGCGGTAGAGCCCCTCGCCGTAGATGCTCATGCTGGAGGCCACGACCAGCCGCTCCACCGGCCGCTCGATCAGCGCTTCGAGGAGGACCGCGGTCCCCAGGTTGTTGACGCTGGTGTAGCGCTCGATCTCGTACATGCTCTGGCCGACGCCCACCATGGCGGCGAAGTGATACACCGCGTCGACGCCCTGAAGCGCCCGGCGCACGGCCTCCGGGTCCCGGACGTCGCCGGCGATCAGCTCGACGTCGGGAGAGAGATAGCCGGGCCGCGCAGCCGCGGGACCGTGGACCTGTTCAGACAGGTTGTCCAGTGCTCTGACGCGGTAGCCGTGCTCCAGCAGATCGTCGGCGAGATGGGAGCCGATGAAGCCGGCACCGCCGGTGATCAGGATCCGTCCGCTCATGCTGTCCTCCGATGGAAGTCATTGATGATCTCGCACGCGAGGGGACCGGCGGACGAGGTCCGGCCGGTCCAGCGTCGGTCGAGGAGCCGGGAGATGGTGCCGGGTAGGGACGGCCTTGGAGAGCGAGACCGGCGGGCGCCGGCGGGGAGAATCCGTCTGCAGTCGGGACCTGTCGTCAATCGTCGGCATCACCGTTCACTCTCCCGTCTCTGTCGCTTCCCGGCCTTGCCGCCGCTGGCGAATCGAAACGCTGACTTGGTGGAGCAAAGGACGTGCCAAAGGGAAAAAACGCCAGAAGCGGCGTTTTTTAGAGGGTGGATGGGGCCTCGGAGCGGTGGCGAGAGGCCCGAAGGGGAAGTTATAGAGGAAAGTACCTGTATTTCCTACAGGGCGATGATGGTTCCTATTTCTTCCCCGGCGCCGCCGGCGGGGCGAGGTCGATGGGCGTCACCTTGCCGTAGGTGGTGAGGGGCTTGTCCGTCCCCTGGGCGGGGCCGACGACGACGATGGCGAAGTCTTCCGGCCGCAGCCGGCGGGCCGCCGCGCGCACCTGCTCGGTGGTGACGCCCTCGATGGCCGTGCGGTAGCGCGCCAGCCAGTCGAGCGGGTAGCCGAAGTACTCCAGGGTGAGCTGGCGGGCCAGCACCTCGCGCCGGGTGTCGTAGTTGAAGACGAAGGAGCTGAGCAGGGCCTGCTTGGCCCTGGCCACCTCCTCGTCGGTGGGCGGCTGGGCGGTGAGGTTGCGGGCCTCCTCCAGCAGGGCGTCGATGCTGGCGCCGGTGGTCTGGATCTTGGTAGAGACGAAGAGCCAGGCCATGCCCGGGTGGTCGTAGCCGCTGTCGAGCTGGCCCTGGACGGCGTAGGCCAGCCCCTTGCGGGTGCGCACGTCGTCGACCAGGCGCGAGGCGAAGGAGCCGGAGAAGAGCTGGTTCAGGACCTCGAGGGCGTAGAAGTCGGGATCGCTGCGCAGCCCGGCCAGGTGGCCCATCATGATGAAGGACTGGGTGACGTCGTCCTTGCGGGCGAACCAGATGCCGGGGCTCGGCTGTTTGCGGAACGGCACGTCGGCGGGCTTCCACGCCGGACCCTTCTGCCAGTCGCCGAAGGCGTCGCGGATGCGGCGCAGCGCCTCGTCGCGCTGGAAGTCGCCCACCAGGCCGAGGATCAGGCGGTCGGGATGGAAGGTCTCGCGGTGCCAGGCCACGAGGTCGTCGCGGCGGAGCCTGCCCAGCGAGGCGAAGCTCTCGGTGCGGCCGTAGGGGGAGTCGGGGCCGTAGACGACCTTCTTGAACTCGCGGGCCAGTACCTGGCCGGGCTCGTCGTTCTGCCGTGCCACCTCGGCGATGGCCTGGTTGCGGGCCACCTCCAGCTTGCGGGCGTCGAAGGCGGGCCGGCGCAGCACGTCGGCGAAGACGCGGAGCACGTCGGGGAAGTCGGCCTTGAGCGCGGAGAGCGAGGCCTGCAAGTGGTCGTCGCTGGCGCGGACCTCGACGGATGCGGCGCGGCTCTCCAGGTAGTCGTCCAGGGCGTCGCCGGGCATGCTCTGGGTGCCGCCGGTGCGCATCACGTCGGCGCCGAGCCGGGCGAGGCCCGACTTGTCCGCGGGATCGAGCCGGCTGCCGCCCCGGATGAGGGCGGTGGCCTCGATCAGCGGCAGCTCGTGATCCTCCAGCAGCATCACCACCACGCCGTTGTCGAGCACCACGCGCTCCGGCTGGGGGATGTCGAAGCGGGGGAGCGGCGGGTAGCGCAGGTCGTCGGCGCGGGTGGCCTGGGCCGCCGCGGCGGCGGGCAGGGCAAGGAGAGCGGCCAGGAGGAGCGTCGCAGCGGTGCGGGTCATCGTCATGTCCTCCTATCGTCCGCCCTTCGGAGCGGCGGCCGGCGGCGCGTCGCCGGGCTTGTTGACGAGCATGGCGACGGTGCGGTTCTCGCTGCGGAACGCCTCGCCGGCCACGCGGCGGATGTCGGCCTTGGTCACCTTGTCCAGCCGGTCGATGTAGCGGAACAGCTCGCGCCAGTCGCCGTAGAGGCGCTGGTACTCGGCGAGCTGGCTGGCGAGCCCCTGGTTGTTGCGCAGCGAGCGGACGAGGTTGGCCTTGGAGCGGGCCCTGAAGCGGGCCATCTCCTCGTCCGTGACGTCCTGGCTCTTGAGCTTTTCGAGCTCCTCGCGCAGCGCCGCCTGCACCTGCTGGTTGCTGACGCCGAAGGCGGGCACGGCGAGGATGGCCCAGAGGTTCGGGTACTTCTCGCCGGGATAGCCGGAGAAGGACTCGACGTCGACCGCCAGCTTCTTGTCCCGCACCAGCGAGCGGTAGAGGCGCGAGGTGCGGCCGGTCGACAGGACGTCGTCGATGGCGTCGTAGACCGCCTGGTCCGGATGGGTGGACGCCGGCTTGTGGTAGGCCTCCAGGTACATGGGCTGGGAGGCATCCTCCAGCACCACCGTCTTCTCGGCCACCTGCGGCGGCTCGACGGTACGCAGCGGCGGCGGCGCCGGGCGCGCCGGAATGCGGCCGAAGTACTTGTCGAGGATGGGGATCAGCGTCTCGGCGTGGACGTCGCCGACGATCGCCGTGGTGAGCCGGGACGGCACGTACTCGGTCTGGAAGAAGCGCTCGGCGTCGGTCATGGTGATCGACTGCAGGTCGCTGGTGTAGCCGATGGCGGGCTGGTGGTAGTGGTGGGCGGCGAAGGCGGCGCTAGTGAACTGCTCCACGAGCCGGCCGATGGGCTGGCTCTCGGTGCTCATCCGCCGCTCCTCCATGACCACGTCGCGCTCCTCGTAGAACTCGCGGAACACCGGGTGGAAGAACCGCTCGGATTCGAGGAAGGCGAAGAGCTCGACCTTGTTGGCGGGGAGAGAGTAGAAGTAGCGGGTCTCGTCCGCGCCGGTCGAGGCGTTCAGGCCGACGCCCCCCTCGCGGGTGACGAGCTCGTCGAACTCCCCCTTGACCACGAAGCCCGCGGCGGTCTGCTGCTTCGCCTTGAAGTCGGCGAGCAGGCGCTCGAGCTTCTTCGCGTCCGGCTGCGGCGCCAGGCGCTCGGCCTGCCAGGCCTGATAGGCGGCCTCCAGGGCGTCGAGGGCCTTCTTCTCACCTGCGTAGTCGCGGGTGCCGATGTTGGGCGTGCCCTTGAAGGCCATGTGCTCGAACATGTGGGCGAGCCCCGTGATACCCGGCACCTCCTGAGCGGAGCCCACGTCCGCGACCGTGGCGAAGGAGAAGACGGGCGCCGTGGGCCGCTCGACGATGATGAACGTCCAGCCGTTCGGCAGGACGTGGACCTTGGTCTTCGCCTCGAAGGACGCGAGGTCCTGAGCCCCCAAGGGCGCGACGGCGGCGAGAGTGAGGAGGAGCAGCGCGAGGGCGCGGGTTACTGGGTTTCGGTGCATGGTCGGGTCTCCCGTCTGGAGGAGTGTAACCCGAAGGATGCCCTATGCCGGATCTGACATATACTCCTATCGATGAGGGTGAGGGACAAGCCGCTGATATGGCTCCACGGCGAGATCAAGAGCCCTCCCATGTCGAGCAGTGCGCGGACGGAGGCCGGCTACCTTCTGCGACGGCTGCAACGTGGCGAGACGCTGTCGTTGCCTGAGTCCCGGCCCATGCCTGCGATTGGATCACGCTGCCACGAGCTGCGGATCGATGTTGAAGGGATCGCCTGGAGGGTGTTCTACAGAACGGATCCAGATGCGATCCTGGTGCTGGAGGTCCTGAAAAAGAAGACACAGGCGACTCCAAGATCGATCCTCGATGCCTGTCGGCGACGGCTCGCGGACTACGACCGCTAGGACAGGAGAAGGGAGAAGTGAATGGACAAAGCCAAGAAGGAGCGTCTCGAAGCGAAGGGCTGGAAAATCGGCACCGTGGCGGAGCTCCTGGGTATGACGCCCGAGGAGTCCGCATACGTGGAGCTGCGTCTCAAGCTCAGTGAGGCCGTGCGGGATTTCCGCAAGAAGAAGCATCTCACGCAGGTGCAGTTGGCCGAGCTGCTCGAATCGAGCCAGAGCCGCGTCGCGAAAGCCGAGGCTGGCGACGAAACGGTCTCATTGGATCTCCTGATCCGTTCACTCCTGGCGATGGGAGCTTCGAGCCAGGATTTGGCGAAGGTGATCTCCGGTTCGGCTCAGCAGTCCCACTGACGGCCCTACGCTGCCTCGGGTTCCTGCGGAGCGTCTCGACGAAGCGCTCGCGGAGCGTTGGGCAGATGATATCGAGCGCTTTCGGCTGATTCCCGAGGCTCGCGATCTGAGCTGACTCCTTACCGCTGAATCGCTTTCCAGAACGCCTCGAACGGCAACGTATTCACCACGTCGCCCGCCGTGAGCCCCGCCCGGCGGGCCTGCTCGACGCCGTAGCGCATCAGGTCCAGCTCGCCCGTGCGGTGGGCGTCGGTGTCGATCACCACCTTGCAGCCCAGATCGCGGGCGAGCCTGAGGTGGGTGTCCTTCAGGTCCAGGCGGTTGGGGCTGGAGTTCAGCTCGACGGCCACGCCGAGCTCGGCGGCGCGGCGCAGGACGAGGTCGAGGTCCATGTCCACCGGCTTGCGGCGGTTGATGAGCCGCGCCGTGGGGTGACAGAAGACGTTGACCTCCGGGTGCTCCAGGGCCTTGAGCACGCGCGCGGTCTGCTGCTCCCCCGGCAGGTCGAGGCGGGAGTGGAGGGAGACGAGCACGAGGTCGAGACCGGCCAGCATCTCGTCTTCGAGGTCGAGGGCGCCGTCGACCAGGATGTCCACCTCCATGGCGCGCAGGATGCGGATCTCGGGGTGGCGGGAGCGGACCTGATCGATCTCATGCCATTGCAGGCGCAGGCGATAGGCGTCGAGGCCGCCGGTCATCGACAGCGACTTGCTGTGGTCGGAGATGACCATGTACTCGTAGCCGCGGGCGGCGCAGGCCGCCACCATCTCCTCGATCGAGTTGCGGCCGTCGGACCAGGTGGAGTGCATGTGGAGGTCGCCGCGCAGGTCCTGCACCCGGATGAGGTCGGGGAGCCGGCCGGCCGCCGCGGCTTCGATCTCGCCGCGGTCCTCCCGCAGCTCGTGGGGGATCCAGGCGAGGCCCACGGCGGCATAGACGTCCGCCTCCTCGCGGCCCGCCAGCCAGTCACCCCGTTCGCCCTCGCCGTCCGCCTGCTCGCGGAACACGCCGTACTCGGAGATCCGCAGCCCTCTCTCGACCGCCCGGCGCCGCAGCTTGACGTTGTGCTCCTTCGAGCCGGTGAAGTAGACCAGGGCGGCGCCGTAGCAGTCCGCCGGCACCACCCGCAGGTCGACCTGAAGGCCCGAGCCGAGGACGACGGTGCTCTTGGTATCCCCGGCATTGAGGACCTTGTCCACCTGGGGATAGCCGCGGAAGCGCTCCATGACGGGGACGGGCTGGGAGGCGATGGCGAGCAGGTCGATGTCCCCCACGGTCTCCTTGCGCCGCCGGTAGCTGCCGGCCACCTCCAGCCGCTCCAGCTCCGGCGACTCCCGCAGGTATCCAAGGAGGGGCTCGACCCTGCGCTCGGCCGCGGGAAGGAGGAAGCGGCTGCCGTGCTGGCGATACTCGGCGATGCCGGCGAGGATCTTCTCCTGGCTCTTGGCGCCGAAGCCGGGGAGCCCAGCGATGAGCCCCGCCTGGGCCGCGGCCTCGAGCTCATCCACGGAGCCGATCTTCAATTCGTCGTGGATCTTCTTCGCCTTCTTGGGACCGAGATTGGGGAGGCGCATCAGCTCGACGAGCGAGCGGGGAACCTCGGCCAGCAGCTCGTCGCGGAAGCCGAGCGTCCCGGTCGCGACCATCTCCCGCACGTGGTTGGCCATTTCCTTCCCGATCCCTGGCAGGTCGGTCAGTGGCCGATTTTCCTCCACCCATTTGCGCAGCGGAGTCGTCAGGCTCTCGACGGTGCGGACGGCGTTGCGATAGGCGCGGATGCGGAACGGATTGGCGCCCTGGATCTCGAGGACGTCGGCGACCTCTTCGAAGATGCGGGCAATTTCGGGGTTGTCCACGGAGAAGATCCTACTTCCAAACGTAATACCCCCACCGCCCGTCCAGCCGCTCCGAGCCGGTGTTCTTCTCCAGCCCCTCGGAGACCATGCGGAAGGCTTCGACGATGCCGGGGACGAGGAGGGGACGGTCCAGCTCGTCGAAGGGGATGTGGGCGCGGAACTCGTTCGCCGTACCGAGGCGGGGCTCCAACTGGTGGGCCAGCCGGCAGAGCCCCCTCAGCCGCACCAGGAGGGCGATCAGACCGCTGGTCGTGAAGTAGCTGTAGGGCTCCACGCGCTCCAGGGCCGCCAGGAAGGACGCCTCGTCGCGGAACACCTGGACGTTCCCCCGCCAGCTCTCGTCCGACTTGGCGGTCACCAGCACGGCCACGGGACGCAGGTCGGCGAAGCCGAAGTTTGCGACGTGGAATTCGACGAATCGCTCGAAGTCGTCCTCGCTGCCACCCCCCAGTTCCTCGAAGCGCCGCCGCAGATGGGTGGCGAAGGTGTCGCGGTGGGTCACCACCCGGTCGAGGGAGGCGGCGTAGTAGCCGGCGACCACCCGCCGCCGGCCGTGCCTTTCATAGATCACGGGCGTGCCGATGGAGGGCACGGCCCAGACGGCATGGATGGCGGCCTGGAGCGCCCGGTGCGTGGCCTCCTGACGGTCCGGATCCCGCTGGTAGAAATGCTTGAGGGACGCCAGGTCCTTCTCCTCGAGAGCGGTCACCAGCAGGCACAGGTCCCGGGAAAGCTCCGCGGAATTCCACTGGAGGACGTCTTCCAGGGTCAGTCCCCGGGAGTGCGTCTCGAAGTATTCCTCGGGCTGGAACGAGGCGAGGTCCACGTGCGGCGGCAGGGCGTCGAAGTCCAGGGTCTTCAGGCGGTGGAGGAGGATGAGCAGGCCGAGGGTGTGGAGCTCGGCCTGGTGCTTGGCCGACCCCAGGTCCTGCAGGGCTTTGGGCTGCAGGCCGCTCTGCTGGTTGCGCCGCAGCCGGGGCTGCCCCAGGAGGTCGAAGACCTGGCGGCTGTTGTCGGTCTCGGTGTAGTAGCAGGCGCTGCCGGGGAACATGGGGAGGTGGGGGTCGTCCCCGAACACGGCGGTGCGCGCGAGGAGGAGACCCAGCTCGCTGCTGGTCGTCACCCGCATCACCCGGTAGAGGGCGTCGGCGTTGGAGATGGTGAAGTAGCCGTTCTCACCGCTCTTCAGGACGTAGTCGAGCACCAGGGGGCGGCCGTGCTGGAAGCCGACCGGCGCGTGGGGCTCGGCCAGCAGGTCGAGGTCCACGGGTGGATAGACGGCGAGGCGCGCGGGCGGAACGGGGAGGATCACGGGGTGACCCTGGCCTTGAGCGCGGGCGAGCTGGCGGCGGATGGCGCCGTTCATCGGCGGGCTCTCCTTGACCAGCACGGCGTCGACGCCGATGGCGGCGGCGGTGATCAGCATCTTGATCTGCCTCTCGGCGTAGAGGCGGGCCAGCTCCTCGGCGAAGATCTGCTTCTTGCGCAGCTTGTCGTCGATGGCGCTGTGGGCGAAGCCGAGGCGGATGGTGCGCGAGCCATCCTCTTCCTCGTCGTACATGCCGCCCACGGCGGTGGTGTGAGCGGCCAGCACTTCGCCGGCCAGCCGGTCGCGGACGTTGGCAAGGTCGTCCCGGATGGCCGCCAGGTAGACCTCCTTGAGCTCGTCCATGCGCGAGCTGCCGCGGGCCACGCCGAGGAAGGGGCCGGCCTCGTCGAGGTCCCCCAGCTTGTAGGCGGCGACGCTGGCAAGGGGAATGCCCACCACCACCGAGCGGAAGCGCTCGCGGCCGCCGGGCAGCGGCCCGCGCTCGGCCAGGTAGCCTTCGAGGAAGCGGCTGAACGGCTGGCCCACCCGCTGGCGCAGGGCCTCCTCCAGGAAGCGTGCTTTCTCCTCGTCCGGGCTCTCGGGAGCGAGGCCGCCGCCGGCCAGGAACTGGCGGATGGCCTCCCGACGCCCGGCCTCGTCGCGTTGGGCGAAGTCCTGGAGGCCGGGGATGGCGGGATCGACGCCGAGCACCGTCAGCTCGACGGTGACGCCGCCTGCGGTCTTGTAGCCCACGCCGTCCAGAGCTTCGGGGTGGCGGCCGTGGTCGCGCTCCTGAAGGTCGAAGAGGAGGCGGGTGAACTGCCGCACCTCGGCCTTCGACCGGCCGGTGATCACCAGCCGGGGCGAGCGATCCGCGGCGGCGGGATTGTCCCGCGCGGCCTCCTCGAAGAAGCCGATGATCTGGAGAGCCGTCGCGCCGCCCACGGCGCCCGTGCCGCCAAAAAGGACGTGGACCTGGTCGAAAAAAGCGGGATCGGCGGCCGCCCGGAGGAGCTGGGGACCGAGACGGTATCGCTTCGAGCGGCTCATGGGGGCTGATTCTACTTTGTGCCAAGGCAAAACACGGACGAGCACGGACGAACACGGACGGACAGGGACAGGGAAACTGAAGCCCCGATGCTATCCTGTCCCTGCTCGTCCGTGCTCCCCCGCCTGCCTCACCGAGGCCTGCCGTACTCGACCGCGCCGCCTCGCAGCTCGTTGTTCTCCACGGCGGCCTCGTCGGCCAGCCGGGTGAGCACCGAGGGGACCCAGCGCGAGGCGTTCTGCCAGCCGGGCCGGGCCTCGCGGCCGTCCTCGTCCGCCGGGGCGGGGAGGAGCCGGGTGATCGCCTGCAGCAGGCGGGCGGTGACGTTGGGGGCCAGGGTGGCGGCCAGCACCGCCGCCCGCGCCTGGGGGGTGAGGGTGAGGTGGGGCTCGCCGTACCGGCAGGCCTCGACGATACGCCGGGCGGCCCGCCGGCCGGCCATGGAGGTCAGCGGCAGCGAGTCGGCGACGGCGAACCAGGCGAGCTCCTCGGCCCGCCTCCCCTTGAACAGGGCGTTGACGTGGGAGCCGGTGCGCATCAGCCCCGGACAGACGGTGGTGACGTGGATCCCCTCTTCCGCCAGCTCGGCGCGCAGGCCGTCGGACAGGCCGACGAGGGCGAACTTGCTGGCGCTGTAGGGGACCAGGTGGGGGACGGCGATCCTGCCGCCGATCGAGGCGATGTTGACGATGCGGCCGTTGCCGCGCCGCCGCAGGTGGGGGATGGCGGCCAGGGCGGCGTAGAGCGGACCCCAGAAGTGGACCCGCAGGGCGGTCTCGAAATCCTCGACCGTCATGTGCTCCAGGGGGCCCACCTGGATGGTGCCGGCGTTGTTGATCAGCACGTCCAGCCGGCCGAAGCGCTCGGCCGCCGCGTCGATGGCCCACTGCATCTCGCCGCGGTCGCCGACGTCGCAGGGCAGGGCCAGCACCCGGTGACTGCCGAGGGCGGCAAGCTCGCGCCGGGCGAGGTCGAGCTCGCCCGGGTCGCGGGCCAGGATGGCGAGCCGCGCCCCCTCGGCTGCCAGCTCCCGGGCCATCAGCAGCCCCAGCCCCCGCGAGCCGCCGGTGATCACCACCACACGGTCGCGGAACTGGATGGGACGGCGCCGCCGCAGGGCCCGGGCGGCCACGGCCAGGCCGGCGGCAGCCACGAGGGCCGCCGCCGGACCGGCCAGACGCTTCAGGTCGTCATGGGCCGGTGCCCTCATGCCTCGTGCTCCTGGCCGTTGCCGCCGCCGTTGGGCCCGTGCGAGTGGCCGTTGCCGCCATTCGTGCGGCGATGACTGTGGGAGTGGGTGTTGAAGCCGTGCGGCTTGAGGACGACCTTGATGCAGTCGTCCTCCTTGTCCCGGAACGTCTTGTAGCCCCAGGGGGCGTCGTCGAGATCGAGGCGGTGGGTGATCACCCGCGAGGGGTCGACGTCGCCGTTGGCGATCCGCTCGAGCAGGGGGCGCATGTAGTTCTGGACGTTGCACTGCCCCATCTTGAAGGTGAGGCCCTTGTTGAAGGCGGCGCCCATGGGGATCTTGTCGACGAAGCCGCCGTAGACCCCGGCGAGCGAGACCGTCCCGCCCTTGCGGCAGGCCATGATGACCTCGCGCAGCACGTGCGGCCGGTCGGTCTCCATCCGCAACGTCTGCTTGACCTTGTCGTACTTCGCGTCGAGTGTGGTGCCGTGGGCCTCCATGCCGACGGCGTCGAGGCAGGAATCGGGGCCGCGCCCGCCGGTCATGTCGCGCAGGACGTCGATGACGCTGTCCACCTCCTCGTAGTCGATGGTCTCGGCCCGCCCCCAGGTCTGGGCGAGCAGCAGCCGCTCGGGGAAGCGGTCGATGGCGATCACCCGCTCGGCGCCCAGCATCCAGGCGCTCTGGATGGCGAACTGGCCCACGGGGCCACAGCCCCAGATGGCCACCGTATCGCCCGGCTGGATGTTGCAGTTCTCCGCCGCGAAGTAGCCGGTGGGGAAGATGTCGGAGAGGAAGAGGACCTTCTCGTCGGGAAGCCCATCGGGGATCTTCAAGGGGCCGACGTCGGCGAAGGGGACGCGGGCGTACTCCGCCTGGCCGCCGGCGTAGCCGCCGGTCAGATGGGAGTAACCGTAGAGACCGGCCGGCGAGTGGCCGTACATCTTTTCCGCCATCCAGGCGTTGGGGTTCGAGTTGTCGCAGAGCGACCAGAGCTGGTGCTCGCAATACCAGCAGTTGCCACAGGAGATGGTGAAGGGGACGACCACGCGGTCGCCCAGTTGGACCTTCTTGACTTCACGGCCGACCTCCACGACCTCGCCCATGAACTCGTGGCCGAGGATGTCTCCCTTCATCATGGTGGGGATGTAGCCGTCATAGAGGTGGAGGTCCGAGCCGCAGATCGCCGTCGAGGTGATGCGGACGATGGCGTCGTGGGGATTGAGGATCCGGGGATCCGGGACGGTCTCGACCCGGACGTCTGTCGTGCCATTCCAGCAGAGTGCTCTCATACGTTTGTTCTCCCGGCCTTGTCAGGCTCTGATGTCGATTCCTAGAAGGGGTTCTTGAGATTGAGGAGGGGCCGGGTGCCGTGCGGCTGGTCGTCGGTGGTGGCGACCTCGCCGGCTTCGATCAGCTCCTTGAAACGCCGCTGGTCTTCGCGCACCTGCTGCTCGGTGAGCCCCGATAGCATCTTGCCCACCGCTTGGCCGAGGAAATGGCCGGGCACCTGGTAGTCCAGGGAGACGCGCACCACCGTGCCGCGCCCGCCTGTGGCCTGGTCGAAGAACACGGTGCCGGCGTTGTGCACGTCGGAGCCGGGGAGCGAGCGCCAGGAGAGGAGCTTGCCCTCGCGCTCCTCGAGGATCTCGGCGTCCCACTCCAGCTTGAAGCCGAGCGGGCTCTTGCCCACCCAGTGGGAGCGGCGGCCGTCGAGCTCGGTGACCGAGTCGAGGTTCTTCATGAAACGGGGGAGGTTCTCGAGCTGGCGCCAGAAGCGGTACAGCTCGCTGGCCGGGCGGCCGACGGTGACGGCGGTCTCGATGGGGACCATGGCCACGGCATCGCTGGCTTGCTGCGCGATCCTCTCCGGCACCGGCCAGTGGCCCGTGGCGCCGCGGTAGATCAGGGGAGCGCCGGCAGCGGCGATGCCGAGAGTGCGCCAGGAGCGCTGTTTGGCGGCGAGGGCCACCAGCGCCGCGCCGCTGACGATCATGGCGGCCTGGCCGACCCGGGTCATGAAGGTGGTGGGCTCCTCGTTGGCGAGGTAGCCTTCGGAGGGTGGCTCGAAAGATCCCGTGCCCTGTCGGAATGAGCTCGAAGCAACGTCTTCTCGCACGTGGATGCCTCCTTTGGATCAGGGTGAATTGAAAAGTGGTGGCGGCCTCCTGGACGACTCCACAACGGCCGGCACGGCGCCGGCCCGAAGCTTCGAAAAGCCCGCAAGAGGCGTGCCACGGAAGAGGCTGGGCTTTGCATTCCAAGCCCGTTTCCTCTAGATTTCGCGCCGCCCCATGGCCGACACGAGCCCTCTCCCCGAAGTCACCATCTACACCGACGGCGGCGCCGATCCGAACCCGGGCACGGGGGGCTGGGCGGCCATCCTCCTCGATCCGGCGAGCGGCAAGACGAAGGAGCTCTCCGGCGGCGAGCCCCGCGCCACCAACAACCGGATGGAGCTGACGGCGGCCATCCGCGGCCTCGAGTCGCTGAAGCGCCGCTGCCGGGTCCAGCTCTTCACCGACTCGCAGTACCTGAGGAAGGGGATCACGCAGTGGCTCCCCGGTTGGATCGCCCGCGGCTGGCGGCGCAAGGACGGCGAGCTGCAGAACGAGGACCTCTGGCGCCGCCTCGCCGAGCTCGTCCAGCTCCATGACGTGAAGTGGGACTGGATCAAGGGGCACGCCGGCAACCGCCTGAACGAGCGGGCGGACGAGCTGGCCACGCTGGAGATCCGCAAGCTGCGGAGTGGAGGCCGGGCTCCGGCTCTGGCCGCGCCAGTCGACGCCGAGGTCTTCCTCCGCGTCGCCGGCTCCGCCAAGCGGGGCGGCTGGGCGGCTCTGATCCGCAGGGGCGGATCGGAGACGGTGCTTTCCGGCAGCCTCTCCGGGACCACTTCCAATCAGCTCGACCTCCTGGGCGCCATCGCCGCCCTGGAGAGCCTGCCGCCGGGGATCTCGGTGGCCATCCACACCGGCTCGGACTATCTGAGGAATGGGGCCTCCCGCTGGATCGAGGGGTGGCGCCGGCGCGGCTGGAAGACCCAGGAGGGGCAGCCGGTACAGAACCGGGATCTCTGGGAGCGGCTGGAGAAGGCCATGGCCGCCCGCCGGATGACCTGGCCCGAGGTCAAGGGGCGGGACCTGCCGGAGCTGGAGGAGCTGGGGAAGGTGGCGAAGGCGGCGGCGGGCCGCCCCTGATACACTTCCCCCCGTGGCGACCAAGGCCAGGGACGAGCAGCGCCCCCTCGCCTCCAACCGCCGGGCCCGGCACGACTACGAGGTCCTGGAGACGGTGGAGGCCGGCATCAGGCTGAGCGGCACCGAGGTGAAGTCGGTGCGCTCAGGCAGGGTGCAGCTCAAGGACAGCTTCGTGGAGTTCCGGGACGGCCAGGCCTGGCTCGTGGGCGCCCACATCAGCCACTATACCCACGGCAACCGGGAGAACCACGAGCCCGAGCAGCCGCGCAAGCTGCTGCTCAAGAAGCGGCAGATCGACCGTTTCTTCGGCCGCACCCAGCTCAAGGGTCTGACCGTCGTGCCGCTCTCGGTCTACCTCAAGGGGAACTGGATCAAGGTGGAGATCGCCCTGGTGCAGGGCAAGAAGGAGTTCGACAAGCGGGAGGCGACGAAGGCCCGCGAGCTCGACCGCGAGGTCGAGGCCGCGGTCAAGGGCGGCCGCTGGTGACCGGCGGCCGAGGCCTCCAGGCCTTCGAGTTACTCGCTCCCGACCTCCTGCCGGCGGCGCCGGCCGCCGGTGTCCTGGATGCGCTCCAGCGCCGTCTGGCCGCCATAGCGGGCGACGATCCGGTCGTCGTAGTCGTCGGCGACGGAGGCCACGGCGGTGATGGCCCGCAGCAGGTCCCGGGGCTCCAGGGTGCGGCCGAAGAGGGAGTGGGCAAAGAAGATGTCGTTGCCGACGACCGAGAAATGGCCGCACGGCATCTGGTGGTTGAGCTCCAGGAGGCCGGCCATCAGCTCCTCCTCCAGCTCCACGTCCTGCACGCAGTAGGACATGATGGCCACCACCGCCTCGTCGGGACCGTAGGGCTCGACGGAGATCTCCAGCACCGTCGAACCGTAGCGCACGTAGAAATGGTCGTTCTCGGGGTCGTGATAGGGCTCCTCGAACAGCTCTCCCAGGTATTCTCTCAGCTTGTTGAAGGTCTCATGATGGACCGGGCTATCGAACATGATCCTCACCTCCAGAGCGGCCTACTGTATCAGCAGTTCAGGATCGCCGCAGGCGTTGACACCCCAGGGAGTTGGGACTAACGTTTACGCGAGCTGAAAAACGCCACCCGAGCCCGGTTTCCGCAACTCCGGGGGCCTTTTCGTCGTAGGGATCCAGGCTCGGTCAACTATCTCATGAGCTCACCAGACAGGAGGAAGTCAATGCAGAGGCGAGGAGGAGTGATGTGGAGGGTCCTGGGCGTAGCGGCAGCCCTCGGCGCTCTGGCCGCAGTGCCCATGCACGCGGCCGGTTTCGGAATTTTCGAGCAGGGGACGAAATCGATGGGCATGGGCGGAGCCTTCACCGCTCAGGCCGACGATCCCTCGGCGCTGTTCTACAATGCCGGCGGTCTGGCCTTCGTCACCCAGCGCGACGGCTCGATCGGCGTCACCTACATTCACGACACCAAGGCGCAGTTCCATGGCGCCAACCCGTTCCCGGGCGAGGGCTACACGGCCGACCAGAAGAAGCTCTCGGCTTTCCCACCGCATGCTTACTACGTGCAGCCGATCAACAGCACCTGGAAGTTCGGCATCGGCATCGAAACGCCGTTCGGCCTCACCACCAACTGGAACGACCCGCACAACTTCGCCGGCCGTTTCATCTCCACCAAGACCAGCCTGGACGCCTTCGACGTCAATCCCACGATCGCCTGGCAGGTGACGCCCGACTTCGGCATCGGCATCGGGGGCATCGCCCGCATCTCGGACGTCGAGCTCAACCGCGACATCCCGGCCAACAACCCCTTCACCCAGTCGATCGTCAACGCCGCCTCACTCAAGCTGAAGGGCGACTTCAAGGAGGGCTACGGCTTCAATGCCGGCCTTCTCTACAAGGCGACCCCCGACTTCTCCCTGGGGCTCTCCTACCGCAGCAAGATCACCGTCAACTACACGGGCAACGCCCGGCTGACCCCGATCTCCACCGGCAACGCCCAACTCGACGCCGCCATCGCCGCCGCGCTGCCGCTCAACACCAACCTCCCGGTCAAGACCTCCATCGACTTCCCGGCGATGGCGAGCCTCGGAGTAGCTTACAGCTTCACGCCGGCCTTCCTGATCGAGGCCGATGCCAACTGGACCGGCTGGAGCACCTTCAAGAACGTGCCGATCACCTTCACCGGCGGGCCGACCAACTCGCTGCCCAACACGAACATCCCTCAGGGCTGGAAGGACGTCTACAACTACCGCCTCGGACTGCGCTGGCAGGCCAGCCCGACCTCGCAATGGCGCCTGGGCTACGTCTATGACCAGACACCCCAGCCCGAGGTGAACGTCAATCCCCTTCTGCCGGACGCGGACCGTAACGGCTACTGCATCGGCTACGGCTGGACCGGCTCCTGGAAGGCCGACTTCGCGCTCATGTACCTGCCGTTCAAGGACCGCACCCGCAGCCACAGCCTGCCCGGCGACGGGCCGTTCTTCGGCACCTATCAGACCAACGCAGTGCTGTTCGGCGTGACGCTCAGCTTCTAACGCGCGACGACAAGGAGACAGGAAGATGCATCGTGTCAAGATACTGGCGAGCCTCCTGGCGCTCGCCCTCCTCACGGCCGGGGGCGCCTTCGCCCAGGTCGACTTCAGCAAGTACGTCGCCCTGGGCGACAGCCTCACCGCCGGCTTCTCCAGCGGCAGCATCAATCAGAACTTCCAGGTCAACAGCTACCCCGCGCTGCTGGCCCGCCAGTTCGGCATCTCCAACTTCCAGCAGCCGCTGGTCAGCCCGCCCGGCCTGCCGGGCATCCTGCAACTGACGCGGCTGGTGCCCACGCCGGTGATCGCTCCCACCCCGGGCGCGGGCACGCCGATAAACCTCGGTCTGGGCCGAGCCTATGACAACATGGCCGTTCCGGGCGCCACGGTCCACGATCTGCTGACCAAGCTGCGGTCGACCAGCGCCAACGACCCGACGGACCTCATCCTCCGTCAACTGGGCTTCACCCAGCTCCAGCAGGGCCTGTCGCTGAAGCCGACCTTCGTGACGCTGTGGATCGGCAACAACGACGCCCTCGGCTCCGCCACGGCGGGCACCGACCAGCTCCTGACGCCGACGGCGAGCTTCGAGGCCGACTACCGCGCCATCGTGGGCGCCATCGCCGCGACCGGCGCCAAGATGGCCATCGCCAACATCCCGGACGTGACCAGCATCCCGTTCGTCACCACCCTGACGCGGTTCATCATCAATCCGCAGACCGGCCAGCCGGTGCTCGTCGGCGGCAACCCGGTGCCCCTGATCGGCGTGCAGCCCGGTGACTTCGTGCTGCTCACCGCCACCGCGGCGGAGGCCCAGGGCTTCGGCATCCCCACCGCGCTCGGCGGCAACGGCCAGCCGCTGCCCGGTTCCGTGGTGCTCACCGCCGCCGAGGCGGCCAACGTCCGCGCCCGGGTCAACGCCTACAACGCCATCATCCAGACGGTGGCCAACGAGCGCGGCGCCGCCCTGGTGGACGCCAACGCAACGCTCACCCGGCTCGCCACCACCGGCGTCAACGTCGGCGGCATCACCTACACGAGCGCCTTCCTGAGCGGCGGCGTCTTCTCCTACGACGGCGTCCACCCGACCCGGTTCGGCTACGCCTTTATCGCCAACACGTTCATCGACGCCATCAACCAGAAGTTCGGCACCACCGTGCCGGAGGTCAACCTCTTCCCGTTCGTCTTCGGCCAGTCTGCCATCATCTCACCGGCACAGACCAACGCCGAAGACTCCGTGTTCGGTGCGCCCTTCCTCTTCACCGAGGAGGCCCGGCGCAACCTGCTGCAGTCGTTCGGCGTGCCCGAGTCCTACATCGACGGCACTCCGGAGGCTCCGGCCCCGGCTCCGGCTCCGGTGCCCCGGCCGCGGCGCCCCGGCCACCACGGCCACGGCTAGCGCCTGCCCTCGCAGGGGCGCGGCCTGCGCCCCTGCGGTCCCTCTCCCTCGCTGTCACGTTTTTTGATCCGGCAGCACCTATAATGGGCTGATGCTTGGAGGTCCCATGCGCGTGCGAACGGAAGCGAAGCTCGGGGGCAGGCCTGTCCTCTGGCTTGCCCTGGTCTGGCTGTCGGCCGGCCTGACCGCCTGGGCTCAGCCGGTCCCGGGGACGCCGGGAGGAACCGGCTCTCTCGGCCTGCGCGCCGGAGAAAGGCTGTCGCCGGAGAGGATTCAGGAGATCTACCGCAAGGTCCTCGCCGACTGGTCGGCCGGCGAGACGGAGCGGGCGCCGGACGAGCTGATCGAGCTCGAATCGGCCGTGGTGTCGGATGCCGACGCAGGGACCCGCAAGGTCCTCCTCAAGGCGGAGCAGGCGGTCATCCACCAAGTCGGCGCCGCCGACCTCGAGGTGCTGGTGCCCATCGCCGTGCTCCATCACGAGGCCTACCGGCGCCTTTTGAAGCGGGGGTTCCACGGCCATGCGCTGGCCATGATCCACACCCGTACCATGACTCGGGACCTGGCCATCCTCTACCACGACCAGTCGGGTTCGGAGGGGGCGTCGCTGGTCTCCAGCCGGCTGCTCACCAGCCTGGGCGGGCTGCTGCAGCAGTCGGCCCAGCAGCTCCCGGCGGCGGAGATGTTCCAGCAGGCCCTCACCCTGGATGCCAAGAACGTGGCCGCCTTGCTGGGCCTCGCCGCGATCTACGAGAAGAACACCCAGACCGAGAGCGCCGTCAAGCTTCTGCGCCACGTCCTGGAGGTCGAGCCGGGCAACGCGGAGGCCCGCCTGCGGCTGGCGCTGAACCTCAAGCGGCAGGACCATCAGGACGAGGCCGCGAAGCTCCTCCAGGAGCTCACGGCCGGCTCCGAGCCCTCCTGGGTGACGCCGCTGGCCTTCCAGGAGCTCGCCCGCCTCGACTCCGACCTGGGGAAGACGGCGGATGCGGAGAAGCTGCTGCGGCAGGCCCTGCAGCGCTATCCGAACGACCTGCGGCTGCACGTCCAGCTCGCGGCGGTGCTCGATCGCCGGGGCGCGCCGGGGGAGGCCACGGCCCTGGTGGAGAAGGCCCTCACCCTGCCGGCCGGCGAAGAGGCCGCGGCACGCTTCCTCTACAACACCGTGCGCCCGGACGCCTTCGCCGCGGCGCGCACGTTCCTCGACGAGAACTCGCGCTCCCGCCTGCCGGTGCTCGCCCAGGCGCTCGGCGCGCCGCCCGCGCCGGCGGGGACGGGGGTGGGCCGATGAGGGCGACGAGGGAGCCTGGGCGTGCCCTGATTCCCGCCCTGGCCCTGGGCCTGCTCCTCGCCGCCGCCGCCCGCGCCCAGGTGGCGGTCCGCATCCTCAGCCCCGAGCCCGGCCAGCCGGTCTTCGGCGCCACCGACGTGCGGGTGGGCGTGCAGCCCGGTCCCGCCATCGACCGGGTGGAGATCTACGTTAACGGCAAGCTGGCGGGCACGGCCAGGACGCCTCCCTACCACGTCCAGGTCGACGTCGGCGAGGACAACGTCCAGCGCGAGTTCCGCGCCGTGGCCTACACCCCCACCGGCGCCACCGGCTCCGACAGCGTGGTGACGCAGCCGGTGATGATCAACGACGAGATGAGCCTCAAGCTGCGCGCCCTGTTCGTCTCGGTGACGCGCAACGGCCAGCGGGCGCTCGACCTCGGCAAGGAAGATTTCCAGGTGCTGGACAACGGCTCCCCGCAGGAGATCGTCACCTTCGGCCGCGACGAGCTGCCGCTCACCGCCGTCCTCCTGCTGGACACCAGCGAGAGCATGCAGGGCAAGCGGCAGGAGGCCGTCCGGCGGGGAGCCAAGGCTTTTCTCGACGGCATGAAGCCTGCGGACGAGGCGATGCTGGCCCTGTTCTCCGACCGGCTGCTGCGCTTCACGCCCTTCACCTCGCAGAAGTCCACCCTCGAATCTGCCATCGCCGGCACCCAGGCCGCCGGCGGCACCGCGGTCAACGACTTCCTCTACATGTCGCTCAAGCTGCTCGACGCCCGCCAGGGGCAGCGCGTGGTGGTGCTCTTCTCCGACGGCTCGGACGTGCACAGCGTCCTGCCCGCCTCGGACGTGCTGTGGAAGTCGCGGGCCGGCCAGGCGTTGATCTACTGGATCCAGCTCGGTGGCAAGCACGAGTCCTTCACCTCCTCCTGGCGCGACTTCAAGGCGAACGACCAGGAGTACCGGGAGCTGGAGCAGGCCGTCGAGGCGAGCGGCGGGAGGATCCTCACCATCGAGCGCCTCGAGGACCTGGAGGGCGCCTTCCGCAACGTCCTCAAGGATCTGCGCGAGCAGTACGCCGTCGGCTACTACCCGAACAACGCCAAGGCCGACGGCAAGTGGCACAAGCTCGACGTCCGCGTCAAGGGCGGCGCCCGGGCCCGGACCCGCGAGGGGTACGCCGACTATTAGCCAAAAAAGACAGGCAGGAAAGTTGAAAATCCCTCTTGACCCTCACGTCACGTGAGGCTTTATCGTCTCCTCCATGGACACCACGAACCGGCGGAAAGGAGGGGGGACGATGCGGCCCGCGCCCTGGAAGGTGGGCGAGCTGGCCAAGTGGACGGGGGTCTCGGTGCGGACCCTCCACTACTACGACGAGATCGGCCTGCTGCGGCCGGCGCAAACCACCGAGGCGGGCTACCGCCTCTACACCGAGGGCGACGTGATCCGCCTCCAGCAGATCAAGGCGCTCCGCAAGCTGGGATTCTCCCTGGAGGAGATCAAGGCGTTCCTGGCCCGTCCCGAGGTCTCGCCCGACCAGGTGCTGCGCATGCAGATCGCACACCTCAAGGAGCAGATCGCCCTGCAGCAGCGCCTGTGCGAGCGCCTGGAAGCCCTCGCCGGACGCTGGGGGGAGGGCGGATCGATCTCCACCGGAGAATTCCTCCAACTCATCGAGGTGATGAACATGATGGACAAGTACTACACCCCCGAACAGACCGAGGAGCTCCGCCAGCGCCGGGAGCAACTCGGTGACGAGCGCATTCAACAGTCCCACACCGACTGGCAGGAGCTGATGGATCAGGTGCGGGCGGAGATGGAGAAGGGGACCGATCCCGCGAGCGAGACCGTGCAGGCCCTCGCCCGGCGGTGGGACGGCCTGATCCAGGAGTTCACCGGCGGCAACCCCGGCATCGCCCAGTCAGCCAGCCGGATGTGGCGGGAGGAGCCCACCATCGCCGGCATGGCGACGGGTCCGGTGCGCGAGCTGATGGCCTACATCGGCAAGGCGCGGGCGGTGGGGAAGGCTTCGTAACTCTCTCAGGATCGCCGCGTTGTCATCTGCGCTGCGGCGCGGCGATCCTCGTTTCCCTCATCTCCCGCACCGCACCTCGTTCTTCACCACCTTGCCCCCCTTCATCACCCACACCACCCGCTTCAAGGCGCGGACGTCCTTCAGGGGGTCCCCCTCGACGGCGATGAGGTCCGCCTCCAGACCCGGCGCGACGGCGCCGACCTTGTCCTTGAGGCCGAGCGACTCGGCGGCGAGGGAGGTGGCCGAGACGATGGCGGCCATGGGATCCTGTCCCCCCTTCTCGACGCGGTAGATCAGCTCCTCGAAGTTGCGGCCGTGGGAGCCGGCCACGGCGTCGGTGCCGAAGACCACCTTGAGGCCGGGGGTGACCAGCGCCGTCTTGAAGATGGCCAGCGCCAGAGGAACGGCCCGGTGCATCTGGGCGAAGCCCTCCTCGGTGAAGTTGTCGACGCCCACGAAGTGTTCCTTGTTCTCGAAGTAGTTGCGGAACACCAGGTCGATGTTGGGGTCGAAGTACGTGCCGTGCTCGGCCAGCACCTTGAGGGTGGCGGCATCGAGCAGCACCCCGTGCTCGACGGAGGTGCAGCCGGCGAGGGCGGCGCGGCGGGCGCTCTCGATGCCGTGGGCGTGCACCGCCGCCCGCAGGCCGTGGGCCCGGGCCTCGCCACAGGCGGCGTCGAGCTGCTCCTGGCTCCAGGTGGGGGCGCCGCCGTCGCGGATGCTCTTCGAGGCGAAGATCTTGATCACGTCCGCGCCCTGGGCGGCCCGCTCGCTCACGATCCTGCGGATCTGCTCCGGCGCCAGCTTCGGGTCCTCGAGGGGCTCGAGCGAGGTGAGCACCCGCGGGCCGGGGAGGGTGCCGCGGGCGATCCAGTCCCGCAGGTCCTTGTCCTCCGGCGCGCCCAGGCTCTGGACGGTGGTGATGCCGCTCATCAACGTCTGCTGGGCGTTCTCCGCGGCGTAGAGCGCCGTCTGGCCGGGCGCCTCGGGCTTGCTGTCGTCGTGGGTCTTGCCGTTGCGGTCGAAGTGCCAGCCGATGTGGACATGGGTGTCGACGCCGCCCGGCATCAGAGTGAGCCCGCGCAGGTCCCACGTGGCCTTGCCCGTCCCACCAGGCTCCGTCTTCTCTACTTTGACGATGCGCGAGCCCGCCACCGTCACCGTCACATCCTCGCGGGCGCCCCCCCGGCCATCCAGGAGCCTGCCGGCGCGAATCGTGACGGGCTCGGGCGCCGCGGGCGGCTGGGCGGCCGCCACCCCGGCCAGGGCGAGCAGGATCGACAGGACGAGGGCGAAGCGGGTGGGTCGCACGGGGTTTCTCTCCTTTGCCGGCTACGTTCCGAGCTCGCTGAGCTCGGTCTCGATCCTCTCCCACTCGGCCATCAGCTCCTCGACCTTGGTGGAGAGGGTTTTCTGCTCGTTCTCCAGCTTCTTGACCTGCTCGCGGGAGGTGCGGTCGAAGAAGGTGGGATCGCAGAACAGCTCGTTGATGGCGTGGACGCGCGACTCGGCCTGCTCGACGGCGGCGGTCGTCTGGTCGCGCTTCCTGGCGAGCTCCTTCTGGCGGTTCTGGCGGCGGCGGGCCTCGGCGGGATCGGCGGCCTCCTCGCGGGCGGCGGCCGCGGCGGCCTTCTTCTTCTGCTCCCGCCGCATGCGCAGCACGGCCTCGGCGTCCAGGTGGTCGTCGCCCAGGCGCTCCAGATACTCGTCGTAGGTGCCCACGAAGTCGTTGATCCCTTTGGGCGAGATCTCGAAGATGCGGGTCGCGAGCTGGGAGACGAACCAGCGGTCGTGGGAGACGAAGATCAGGGTGCCGTCGTACTTCTTCAGCCCCTCGACCAGCGCCTCGATGGCTTCGAGGTCGAGGTGGTTCGTGGGCTCGTCGAGGATGAGGACGTTGGGCTTGGTCACCGACAGTTTGCTGAAGACCAGCCGCGCCGCTTCGCCGCCGGAGAGGTTGCCGATGGGCTTCTTCACGTCGTCGCCCGAGAAGAGCACCATCCCGAGGTTGCCGCGGATGTAGCCGATGGGCTCCCCCGGGACGAACTCCCAGAGCCATGCCTCCACCGTCTGCTTGCTCCCCTTGGGGATCTCGTGGTGGTCCTGGGAGAAGTAGCCGGGGTAGGTCTCGTAACCCCACTCGATGCGGCCGGCGTCGGCGTCGGTCTCGCCGACGGCGATCTTGAGCAGGGTCGACTTGCCGATGCCATTGGGGCCGATGATGGCGATGCGGTCGCCGCGCTCGACTTTGAGCGAGACGTCCCTGAGCACCTTGTTGTCGCCGTAGGATTTGGAGATCCCTTCGAGCTCCAGCGCCTGCCGGCCGCTGGGGCGGACCTGCTGGAACTTGAAGGTGGGGTACCGCCGCGAGCTCTGGGGCAGGCGCTCGATGACGATCTTCTCGATCATCTTGATCTTGCTCTGGGCCTGCCGGGCCTTGGTGGCCTTGGCGCGGAAGCGGTCCACGAACTCCTTGTGGCGGGCGATCTCGGCCTCCCGCTTCTCGATCTCGGCCTCTTTGCGGTCGCGGTTGTCGACCTTGGCGGCCATGAACGCCGCGTAGTTGCCGGGATAGAGGATCATCGTCTCGTAGTCCACGTCCACGATGTGGGTGCAGATGTTGTCTAGGAAGCGGTGGTCGTGGGAGATGACGATGGCGGTGCCCTTGTAGGTGTCGGTGAGGAACTTCTCCAGCCAGCGGATGGAGAGGATGTCGAGGTGGTTGGTGGGCTCGTCGAGGAGCAGCACGTCGGGCTCGGCGGCCAGCACCTGGGCGAGGAGCACGCGCAGCTTGAAGCCGCCGGAGAGGGTGGAGAGGGGCTGGCGGTGGATCTCGGTGGGGATGCCGAGCCCTTCGAGCACCTCGCCGGCGCGGGACTCCAGGGTGTAGCCGTCGTGGCGGAGGATGAGGTCCTCCAGGTCGGCGTAGCGGTCGGCGTCGAACTCCTGCTCGGCGTTGGCGAGCAGGCGCTCCTTCTCGACCATGGCCTCCCAGACGTCGTGGTTACCCATCATGGCGACTTCGAGGATGGGCATGTGCTCGTAGCGGAAGTGGTCCTGCTTGAGGATGCCCAGCTTGAGGCGTTTGGGCATCGCGATGGTGCCCTCGCTCGGGATGTCCTCGCCGGCGAGGATACGGAGGAAGGTCGACTTGCCCGAGCCGTTGGCCCCCACGAGGCCATAGCGGTTGCCGGGGTTGAACTGGATCGACACCCCCTCGAACAGCGTCTGGGGGCCGAAGGACTTGCCAAGGTCGGAGACGGCGATCATAGGGCCGGAGATGATAACAGGCTGAAGGGGTGGGCTGCTCCTGGGCGCTCGTCATGCGTAGCGGAGAGGAAAGGAGAGACGCACGGAACGGAATTGTCCTTCCGGCTCGACCTGTGGTATCCTGCTGTCGTGACGAAGGTCTGCGGACAGGGGAAAACGCGATGGCTATCTTGCGGCAAGACGATACCCGGGAAGCACTGAGGCGGCAGCTTGTCGAGGAGGCTGTGGAGTACCGGCGGAGGCATACTCTGCGGCTGGCCGGTCTGCCGCGCCGGGAGGTTATCAACGGCACGCCGGACGAGTTGGTGGAGACCTCCTGGAACCATGGTATCATTTCGGAGAGGAACGACATGCTGCTCAAAGCCAAGGGTGACTTCTCGACGCTAACTCCAGACGGCCGGGCCGTGGTGGATACGAATCGCCTCATCCGCTCTCCAGAGGTGGTGAGGACCCTGGCCGTGCTTGAACGAAAGATCCAGACATCGCGGTTTTCTGGAAAGCAGGCTGTCCAGAACGAGAAGTAGTCCAACTCGGCCGGGTCATGCCCAGCAATCTGCTGATCCTCCCGTTGCTGGGTGGTTTTCTGTTCCTCCACCTCTGCCACCGTTTCCGGTTCCGTGCCCAGAGGAGCGACGGTTATCGTCTGCTCTTTGAGTCCTCCATCGCAGCGGCGCTCCTGTTGCTCCTGGCGAGGGTTTCGGTCGTCGTGATCCGGAGCACGCCGGCTGGCGGTTGGCTCAAATCTCGATGGGACGTGTTCGCACCCATTCCTTACCTGGGTACAGGAAGCGCAGCCCTGATCCTCGGCGTCCTTCTGGGATACACTTACAACTGGCTCAACAACCCGGACCCTCTACGCGAGAGGCTGTCCTGGAGGCACTTGCGGCAGGCAGCTCAAGCGCGGAGCCGCAGGAATTCGGAGCGCGCCCGGGATACCGAGATCCAGAACCATGGAAGCGCCCTCATCAGGCTGATCCACAAGGCCGAGAAGGACTCGATCCTGGTTTCGATCACTCTGAGCAGCCGCAAGTGGTATGTCGGCTACATCGCCGAAGCCTGGAGCCTCGATCCCCAGGAGGCTTACTTTCGGCTGTTGCCGATCCTGAGCGGCTATCGTGAGAAAGATACGCTCCAGGCGATCAGGACCACCGACTACATCCCCGTCTTCAGGGACCCAACGGTGGATACCACTCGATTCGTGGTCGTCCTGGCCCTCAGGGATGTCCAAATGGCGAGCCTGTTCGACGAGCGGGTCTACGAGGAGCACTTCGCCGGGAGCAACGCGAGGGAGGCCCACCTGGGGCAACCCGACACAAGCCCCAAATCCGCCGAAGCCTGCTAGGCTTCCCGCCTCGGGAAGTCCACGCCGCCCGAAAGCGTTCTCCTGGATCGGACCTCCGAATCAGGGGAACCTTGCTCAACCGTCATGCCAGCCGTCCTTCGCGCCAAGACCGCCCGTGTTCCCTGGACCCGCCGCCGGTGGGTCCTCGCCCTGCTGGGTGTTGTCCTGGTCCTGGGGATCACGGCCGTTTTCATCATCCGGCCGTTCTGGAAGCTGTCGAGCCAGTTCGAGGAGATCACCTTTCGCCAGCCGTCGCGGCTGTATGGGCGGGCGACCCGGCTCTTCGAGGGCCGGAGCTATCCGCCGGACCTGGTGATCGCCAACCTTCAGGGGGAGGGCTATCGCGAGGACGCCGTCTCCCCCAAGCTTCCCGCCGGCCGCTACCGGCGCTCGAAGCAGGGGCTGGCCGTCCACCTGCGCAGCTTCCCCCTGCCGGACGGCAGCCGGGGCGGCGGACTGGTGGAGCTCGGCTATGAGGGAACCCGGATCGCGTCGCTGCGCCAGAACGGTAAGCCCGTCGAGTCCGTAATCCTTGATCCACCCCTCATCGCCTCCTACTACGGGCCCGATCTCCTGGAGCGGCGGCCGGTGACGCTCTCCGAGGTGTCGCCGGACCTGGTCGCCGCCGTGCTCGCCGCCGAGGACGACGGCTTCTATCAGCACGCCGGCTTTTCGATCTCCGGCATGGTCCGCGCCCTCTGGGTCGACGTCCGAGGCCAAGGGCGGCGCCAGGGCGGCAGCACGCTGACGCAGCAGCTCGTCAAGAACCTCTATCTCACCCAGGAGAAGACCCTCTCGCGCAAGAGCCAGGAGTTCCTCCTCGCCGTGCTCCTGGAGATGCGCTACAGCAAGCAGCAGATCCTCGAGGCCTATCTCAACGAGATCTACATGGGCGGGGGCAACGGCGTCTCGCTGATGGGCATGGGGTCCGCCTCTCGCGCCTTCTTCGGCAAGGACGCGGGCCAGCTCGACCTCGCCGAGGCGGCGACGCTGGGTGGAGTGATCCAGTCGCCGGCCAACTACTCGCCGCTCCTCCATCCCGACAAGGCGAAGCAGCGCCGCGACTGGGTGCTGGGGCGCATGGCGGAGCTCAAGCTCGTCCCCCAGGAGCGGATCGACCAGGCCCTCCGGGAACCGGTGGCGGCCGCGCCCGAGCCGGTGGTTCGCCGGCGCGCCCCCTACTTCGCCGACTCCGCGGCCTTGGAGGCCTCCCGCCGCTTCGGCGTCGAGGACCTGGAGGACGGCGGCTACGTCCTCTTCTCCACCCTGGACTGGCAGAGCCAGAAGGTCGCCCAGGAGGCGGTGGGCTGGGGCCTCGACGCCCTCGAGAAGGGGTATCAGAAGGGGCGCAAGGGGGAGGGGCCGCTGCAGGGGGCCCTGGTCTCGCTCGATCCGGAGACCGGAGGCATCCTCGCCTATCTCGGCGGCCGGCAGTACGAGGGGAGCCAGTTCGACCGCGTCGGCCGCGCCCAGCGGCAGGTGGGCAGCGCCTTCAAGCCGGTGGTCTACGCCGCCGCCTTCGAGGAGGGGAAGGCCACTCCCGCCACCCTGCTGGAGGACGAGCCGCTGACGGTGAACGAAGCCGGCCAGCCGGCGGCCTGGAGCCCCAAGAACGACGACGGCGAGACCCACGGCTGGGTGACGGCGCGCACGGCCCTGGAGAAGAGTTACAACCTGGCCTCGGCCCGGCTCGCCCTGGAGGTCGGGATGCCGAGGGTCGTCAAGCTGGCCAAGGCCATGGGGATCAGCACCCCCATGGAGCCGTTCCCGTCGATGGCGCTCGGCGCCGCCTCCATCACCCCCCTGGAACTGGCGACCGTCTATGCGACGCTGGCCAACGGCGGCGCCCGGCCGCCGGTGCACGAGCTGGTCGCCATCCTCGACCGCCGTGGCAAGCCGGTGCAGGGGGCGCCGCTGCCCAAGCCGGAGCGCGTGCTCTCGCCGCAGTCGGCCTACCTGGTGACCTCACTGCTCGAAGGGGTGCTCCAGCGGGGCACGGCCGGCGGCGCGGCCTCCGGCATCCCCGGCGAGCTCGCCGGCAAGACGGGCACCACCAACAAGCAGCGGGACAGTTGGTTCGCCGGCTACGGTCCCGAGCGGACGACGGTCGTCTGGGTGGGGTACGACGACAACTCCCGCACCCGGCTCTCCGGCGCCCGGGCCGCCCTGCCCATCTGGGTCCGCTTCATGGCCCACGTCGCGCCGCCGGGGGGCTATGGCACCTTCCCGCCGCCGCCGGGCCTCACCACCGCCGCGATCGATCCCACCACGGGCCGCCTCGCCACCGAGTACTGTCCCGGCGTCCTGACCGAGGTCTTCCGCGAGGGCGAAGTGCCCACGGAGCTGTGCAACCGCCACCAGAGCTGGATCGACAACCAGCAGGTGGCTGCCGCGGGCGGCGAGCCCGTGACGGCATCGCCGTCGGACGACGCCGCCGCGAACGCGAGCGAGGAGAGGAGGCCGGCGGCGGAGGAGCCCCACGTCAACCCGTTCCGGCGCTGGCTGCGGCGGGTGTTCGGGGGTAGGGATCGGGACAAGGACAGGGAGCGGGAGCGGCGTGGGGGCGAGCCGCGGGCGGAACCGCCGCCGCCGTAGGGTCAGGGTATACGCGGCGCCAGATAGTCCACCAGCTTGTGCCTTCCCTCCTCAGTGTAGTGGAGAGGATCGCCGAAGTCGGCGTCGGCCCAGGGGATCTCCCGGTCGGCATCAGCCAGGGTTCCCACTCCCTCCTTCGCCAGCCGCCGCAGGACGTCGTTGAGCCTCTCCAGCTCAGCGGGGACGGCCTCGGGAATCAATCCCGGGTACCAGCCGGCCAGCCAGTCGTGGTCGGTGGAGCGTTGGGCCACCCGGATGCGCAGGGGCTGAGTCACCAGCAGGACGCCCGCCCCTCGCGAGCGGGCCAGGGCGGCGAAGGAGCGGACGTTGCGCTCGAAGGTGGCGAGGCTCTCGGGCGCGACGTGGTCCCGGCGCCGCTCCGGGACGCCGCCGGGCTGGTTCACGGCGCGCCAGGGATCGGCCGGACCGCTCGCCAGGTCGCGCAGTTTCTCCACCAGCAGCGAGCGTCCGAGCCAGGACGGGGGCGGCAGATCGAGGCCCAGGGCGCGCCGGGCCAGCTCGGCATGGCCATGCTCGTATTGCGGATCGAACGGCTGATGAGCCGCCGGCTGGAGATCGTTCAGCCCCTGGTAGAGGACGGCGAGGTCGGGGGCCAGGTCGAGGTCGCGGATGGCGAGCGAGATGACGTTCTCCTGGCTGGTCCAGCCCGGAAAGCCGGCGTTCCAGACCTCGACGGGCCGGCCGCCGGCTCGCAGCCGGGATTCGAGCAGGCTCGGCCAGGCCGCGGCGTCGTCAGAGGCCAGGACGTCGAAGGTGGTGGAGCCGCCGGAAACGAGCACGCGGACGACGCCCGGCGGCTTCTCGCGCGGGCGCTCCGGCGAACGGTAGCCGAGCCGGTTGAGCGTCGCGCTCTTGCCGAACACCTCGGCCCTCCCGCCTTCCCGAGGGCCGGTGTTGAGATAGGCGTGGCGGCGGTAGATGCGCCGCAGGACCCGGATCTGGTCGTAGAAGGCGGCGGCCCGGGTCCGCGGCCAGGCGCCGTCCCTCAGGCGCAGGACGATCCGCAGGCCCGCCTCGGCTCCGGCCAGCAGCAGGACGGCCACCGCCGTTCCCAGCAGCAGGCCGCGGAGGGTCCGTGAGAGGGCGTCCACAGGGCGAGGAGTCTACTCGGAATATTCCCCGCTCTGTTCGCGCTATGATGATCCGCTCTGCTCTGGCCGGGAGCACCTGGGATCCACCGTAGCGGCGCGACTCCGGAGCAGGGTGGAACCAATCGATGTCCGAACGTCCAGCCATCCAGGTCGAGCGGGCTCGCACGCACAACCTCAAGGGGATCGACTGCCGGGTGCCGCATGGCGCCGTGACGGTGGTCACCGGCCCCTCGGGCGCGGGCAAGTCGTCGCTCGCCTTCGACACCATCTTCGCCGAGGGGCAGCGGCGGTTCGTGGAGTCGATGTCCACCTACGCGCGGCAGTTCCTCGATCAGATGGAACGGCCGCCGGTGGATGCCATCCACAACGTGCTGCCGGCCGTGGCCCTCGAAGCCAAGAACGCCGTGCGCAATGCCCGCTCGACCGTGGGCACCATCACCGAGGCGCTCGACGTGCTGCGCCTGCTCTTCACCCACCTGGGCGTGGTGGAGTGCCCGCGCGGCCACGGCCCCGTCCGCACCTACACCCCGGAGCAGGCCGCGACGGAGCTCGCCGCCGGCACCGCGGGCGACCCCTTCACCCTGGTGGTGCGCCTGCCGCGGCCGAAGAAGGGGGCGAACGACGCTCTGGGGGAGCTGATCCGCCAGGGCTTCCAGCGCCGGCTCAAGGACGGCGAGGTGGTGCGCATGGAGCCTGGCGAGGCTTGGCCCGCCCGGCTCGATCCCCTGCCGCTGGTCCTCGGCCGCTTCCCGGCGCGGGCGGAGTCGTCGGCGCGTATCCTCGACACCCTGGAGCAGGGGTGGCGCATGAACGGCGGCAAGGTCGAGGCGCGGGGGGGCGACGCCCTGCGCCTCTACAGCCGCGAGCTCTCCTGCCCGGTGTGCGGCGAGACCTCGCGCCGGCCTACCCCGCCCCTGTTCTCCTTCAACTCCCCCCTCGGCGCCTGCCCCGAGTGCCAGGGCTTCGGCCGGGTGATCGGCATCGACCGCGAGCGCGTGATCCCCGATCCCCGGCGGTCTCTCTCCGAGCGCCCCATCGCTCCCTGGAACACGCCGGCCTACGAGGAGCTGTACGACGACCTCCTCGCGGCCGCGAAAAAGAAAAGGATCCCCCTCGACGTGCCGTGGATGGACCTCCCCCCCGAGGCCCGGGAGTGGGTCTGGAGCGGCAAAGGGGGCTTCGATAACCTGACCGACTTCTTCCACTGGCTGGAGCAGCGCACCTACAAGGTGCACGTGCGGGTGCTGCTCGCCCGCTACCGCTCCTACGAGCCCTGCCCGGAGTGCCACGGCACCCGGCTGCGCCCCGAGGCCGTGGCCGTGCGCCTGGAGGAGAAGACCCTCCCCGAGCTCACCGGCATGAGCGTCGAGCAGCTCCGCGCCTGGCTCGCCGCGCGGTGCTGGACGCCCCGGCAGCGCGAGGTCGCCGGCCACCTGATCGCGGAGCTGACGGAGCGCATCGAGGTGCTCCACCGGGTGGGGCTCGACTACCTGACCCTCGACCGCCAGGCCCGCACCCTCTCGGGCGGCGAGACGCAGCGCATCCACCTCGCCGCCGCCCTGGGCTCGGGGCTCACCAGCACCCTCTACGTCCTCGACGAGCCCACCATCGGCCTCCATCCGCAGGACAGCGAGCGCCTCCTCTCCCTGCTGCGCGACCTCGCGGCCCGCGGCAACACCGTGCTGGTGGTGGAGCACGACCGCACCCTGATCCGCGGCGCCGATCACGTGATCGACCTCGGTCCCGCGGCCGGCGAGCACGGCGGGCGGGTGGTGGCCGAGGGGCCGATCGAGGCCATCCTGGCGAATCAGGAGTCGCTCACCAGCCGCTACCTGCGCGAGCGCCCGCCCACCCAGGCCCGCCGGCACATGGCCCGCTTCCGCCGCGAGCAGGGATGGGAGACGCTCTCCGAGGAGCTCTCCTCCCTGCCCCGCATCGTCATCCGCGGCGCCCGCGCCCACAATCTCAAAGACGTCGACGTGGACTTCCCCCTGGGCGCCCTGGTGGCGGTCACCGGTGTCTCCGGCTCGGGCAAGTCGACGCTGGTCGAGAACGTCCTCTACGGCACCTACCAGCGGTCGCGGGGCGTGGTGGACGTGGAGCCCGGGGAGTGCGACCGCCTGGAGGGATTGGAGGGGCTGGCCGACGTCACCCTCGTGGATCAGCGCCCCCTGGGCCGCTCCAGCCGCTCGAACCCGGTGACCTACGTCAAGGCCTACGACGAGATCCGCAACCTCTTCGCCGCCACCCCCGACGCCAAGGCACGGAAGATCACTCCGGCCCATTTCTCCTTCAACGTCGAGCGCGGCCGCTGCCCGGCCTGCCAGGGGACGGGAGTCACCGAGGTGGACATGCAGTTCATGGCGCCGGTGACCGTGCCCTGCGAGACCTGCCAGGGCCGCCGCTTCCGGCCCGAGGTGCTGGCCGTCCGCTACAAGGGGAAGACGATCTCCGAAGTGCTGGACCTGACGGTGGAGTCGGCCCTGGAGCTGTTCCACGACCACAAGCGCCTGGTCAAGCGCCTGCGCGTGCTGCTCGACGTGGGTCTCGGCTACCTGCGCCTCGGACAGGCCACCTCCACCCTCTCCGGCGGCGAGGCGCAGCGCCTCAAGCTCGCCAGCTTCCTCGACCGCCCGGCCGCCGAGGGCCAGCGGCTCTTCCTCTTCGACGAGCCCACCACCGGTCTCCATCTCGCCGACATCGACCTCCTCTATCACACGCTGCGCCGGCTGGTGCAGCGCGGCGACGGGGTGGTGCTGGTCGAGCACAGCCCGGACCTGATCGCCCGCTGCGACTGGATCGTGGACCTCGGGCCGGGCGGCGGCATCCACGGCGGCGAGGTGCGCTACTGCGGTCCCCTGGAGCCCTTCCTCGACCACGCCGACGGCCCCACCGCCGACGAGCTCCGCCGGCACCTGCGCTGGCCCGGGGAGGCAGCGTAGGGGGGATTTTGGATTGGCGATTTTGGATTTTGGATTTTTCACGGGGGGTGAGCGTGTTTCTCCAGGGGAGCCCGGGTTGCGGCGCGGGGTGCCGGGCCGCTAGGATCAGCGCTTGAAGATGGAAGCCATCGACGCCAATCGCCTGCCCGACGACCGGGTGCCCGAGGTATCGCGGGCTCCCTCCCACCCGATCTGGTGGTGGCTGGGGACGTTCGGCGGCGCGTTCCTCGGCTGCGTGCTGCTGGTCGCCGTCTGGGCCAAGGCGCTGGACCCGGCCGGTTTTGCGGCGCAGATCCACGTCGAGGGGCTGGACGGCTTCCTGCCGGCCCAGGCCGTGGCGCTGATCGCCTTGGTCCTGGAGGCGGGGCTCGGCCTCGCCCTGCTGCTGGGCCTGCGGCGATCCTGGGTGCTGGTGCCGGCAGCCCTGCTCGTCGCCTTCTTCGTCTCGCTCACCGGCCGGGCCTGGTGGCAGGCCGCTCACGGGCTGCGGGACCAGTCCGCCTCCTGCGGCTGCTTCGGCAACCTGGTCCAGCGCACGCCGGCGGAGGCGTTCTGGCAGGACCTCGCGCTGCTCGTCCCGCCGCTGCTCCTCGCCTTCGTGGGCCGCGACCGGCGGGGTCCGAGGTTCCCGCCGCTGCGCACCGCGGTGGCCGTCGCCGGCGCCCTGGCGGTGGCGGCCTTCGCCTGGAAGGCCCCCGAGCTGCCGCTCGACGACCTGGCCACCCGGCTGCGCCCGGGTGTCGCCGTGCAGGGGATCTGCGCCGGCGACGGGGATTCCCGGGTCTGCCTCGACTCCATCGTCCCGGAGCTCAAGACGGGCCGTCACCTGGTGGTGATGGCGAAGCTCGACGAGCCGCGGTTCATCAAGGCCGTCGACGCCATGAACGCCTATGCCGGAGATCACCGCAATCCCGCGCTCTGGGTGCTCTCCCCCATCACGCCGGAGGAAAAGCGGGCCTTCTTCTGGAAGTGGGGACCGGCTTTCGACGTCCGAGAGGCGCCGCCAGAGATGCTGCGCCCCCTGTATCGACGCCTGCCCCGGGCCTTCGCGGTGGAAGACGGGAAGGTGACGCGCACCTTCGGCGGGCTGCCGCCTCCCTTCGATCAGATCGCTCATCCTTCCAATAAGAGGTCCTCGACATGAAGCTCACGAGATCCGCCGCTGTTGTGGCCGTCCTCTCTCTGCTGGCCGTGCAATCCGTCGCGCACGCCCAGGACGTTCCTTCGGACAGCGTCCTGCGGGGCTTCCAGCCCTCCGGGGAGTACACTCTGGCGATCGACGGCAAGCCGGTTCCGGCCGCCGAGATCTACCAGAACGACAAGCTGCCGGCCATCCTGATCCTCACCTCGGCCCTGCCTCTGCCCGTGCTGCTGACGCCGCGGGCCGGCACCGCCGAAACGGTGAAGCTCATGAAGGTCGCCAAGCAGAAGGACGGCTCCGTCGACCTGCTGGCCGATGCCGCGCTGGCGCCGCTGGGGCTGTTCAAGATGGAGGGCGAGAACGTTGCCTTCTTCTTCCAGAAGAAGAAGGTGAGCCTCAACCCGCGCCCGGCGCTGCTCGGCGTCAAGACGAACGCCGACCTCAAGAACTATCTCCCCGACTACGTGCGGAACGCCAGGCTCTACACTCCCAACTCCGCCGCCGTCGCCGACCTCAAGAAGCGGAGCACGCCGGTGACCGTGCGGGTGTTCTTCGGCTCCTGGTGCCCCCACTGCCGGCAGCACGTGCCGCTGCTCCTCAAGGTCGAGGACGAGGTGCAGAACCCCAACATCAAGTTCGAGTACTTCGGCCTCCCCCGTGACTTCAACGACCCCGAGGCCAAGAAGGCCGAGATCCGCTCCGTGCCCACCGGCATCGTCTACGTCAACGGCAGAGAGATCGGGCGGATCACGGGCGACGGCTGGGGCTCTCCCGAGGTGCTGCTCGACCGGATCATCACCGGCCCGGCGGCCAAGGGGAGGTAAGGGCCTCCAGCGGATCGATCCCACCGTTGTGCCAGGTCGCATCCGGCGACTGCAGCTCGCCGGGCGGCGCGCACCGGGAGATCCCCAACTCGCGCAGCCGGGGCTCCAGGCTCCAGGCGGCCTCGCCGGCCAGGGCCGCTCCCTGGAGGCGGCCGCGCCAGGAGCCCAGCAGGCCGGGGAGGCGGGCGAGGTCGGTCAGGGGGTGGATCCGCACCGTCCGCAGCCCCGGCGACGGCCGCAGGTCGAGCTTCGGGTCCACCACCACCGTCCCTTCCCGGGGGGCCAGCAAGGAGTGCCAGAGGCCCCGCATCTCGGCCTCCAGGCGCAGGTGCTGCACTCCCACCAGCGCCGGCCGGGAGAGAGGGCCGGGGGGCCAGCGGCGGGCCAGGTCCAGCAGCTCCTCCGCCAGGGCGCTCCCCAGGGCCTCGGCATCCCCCGCCATGTAGACCGCGACCACCGAGAGACACCCCCGCTGATCGAACAGGGCCACGTCCCGCGCCAGTCCCTCCGCCGCCTGCCGCGGGTCCACGTCCGCCGCCACCGCCGCCAGGCTGATCCTGGGTCCGTAGCCGGTCACCTTCCCCGGCGCCCGTCGCTCCAGATCGTCCAGCGTCTCGCGCCCGCCGTAGGCCAGCACCGTCCCCACCCCTGCGAGGACCGGCGCCTCCAGCTCCGCGTCCCCCCCTTCCCAGGTGGCGGCGGCCACGGCGGCGCCCAGCCGGGGCTCCCTGCGGACGAGGGCGGAGAGGAAGGCCGGGGCGAACAGCGGCTCGGCGGAAGGGGACTTGAGGAGCACCGGCCGGCCGAGGGCCAGCGCCGGCAGCAGCGGCTGGACGGCCAGCCCCGGGAGGTTCGAGGCGAGGACGGCCAGCACCGGACCGGTGCCGGCCGGCGCCAGCCGGGCGCGGGCGAAGAGGGTCGCCGCCGGCTCCCGCCGCACCCCGCCCAGCACCGCCTCCAGACCGGCCTTGAGTCCCTCGCGGGACAGGCCGCAGAGCCGGGCGAGGGGTGGATCGAGCGCCCGCCTCTCCAGCGAGCCGGGGCGCAGGAAGGTCGCCACCGTATCCCCCCAGGCGGCGAGGAGGTCCTCCGCGGGGATCTCCCGCAGCGCCTGCCCTCCCTCCTGGAGCGCCGCCACCAGCCGGCCCAGCGTCTCCGGGCTCCAGCGCGCCGAGCTGTAGCGGACGTTCCCGGGCCGCTCCAGGGAACGGAACGACGGCGTCCGGGAGTGCTCGAAGGAAAGCGGCAGGAAGGCGTCGCGCAGCATCGGAAGGCCATTATGATGCGGAAAGACAGGGCTTCGGTCCCCGGGAGCCTCTGTGGCTGGAGGAGATCATGCATGCCACGGTGAGCCGTTTCGAGATTCCCGCCCACGACCTCGGGCGGGCCGCCCGCTTCTATCGCGAGGTCTTCGGCTGGCGGATTGAGCCCCTCGCCTGGGAGGGGCACCCCTACTACACCGTCCGCGGGGCGAGCGGCGAGACGTCCGCCTCCGGGAGGGAAGGAATCGACGGCGGCCTCCTGCCGGTCGAAGCCGGGGCGGATCACCCGTTGCTGGTGGTCCACATTTCCGGGGCCTCCCTGGAGGATTGTCTGCAGCGGATCGTCGCGGCTGGCGGCTGGATCGACCAGCCGGTCCGTCCCGTGGGGACGATGGGCTTCTACGCCCGCTTCCGCGATCCCGAGGGGAACGTGCTGGGTCTCTGGCAGTCGGCCCTAGTCCGCTGACGCCCACTCTTCGCGGCTGACTCCGGCCTGCCTCAAGATGCGTGCTAGAAGATCGGGGCTGATCTCCTGGCGGTGAGGATTGGGTATGACCAGCCGAAGGTCTCGGCGCGCCATGAATTCATGCCGTCCTCCTGTGAAGGGGCCCTCGAATCCGAGCCGCCGGAGACGTCGAATCAGCTCACGCCGGCTGACAGGGCCAATCCTCGTCATGCGGGACGGGGAAACTCGATGGCGATCTCCCCCATGGGAGGAATCGGGTTGCCGCGATAGATGCTGAAGAAAATCCAATCCTCCAGAGCTTGGATCAGCATGCGGCGACACTCCTCCAGGGTTTTTCCCGTTGCCCAAACCCCCTGGATGCCCGGGATCTCCCCATAAAAGGGCTCCTCGTCATCGATCTTCTCGTACGTGGCTCGCTCGAGGGCCGCGGTCAGGTAGTCGAACAGCATGAGGTGTCCTCCCAAGATCGGACTCTACCAGTCTGCAGGCGCTCGATAAAGGCCGCCACGCTACCCCCGCAGCTCCTCCACCACCAGCGAGCACCCCCGCAACTCCGCCCCGGCGGCCCGGCCGAGGAGGCGGAAACCGTTCCCGTCCGCGACACCCAGGTCCTCGGTAAGGAGGTGGGCCGCCGAGCCCAGGTTGGCGAGGTCGAAGACGGCGAGGAGGCCGGGCGAGCCGGGGGTTGCCTCCTCCAGGGTCTCGGGGTCCAGCACCCGCACGCGCACCCAGTGGGGGGCGACGAAGAGGTCGGGATCGCCGCCGAGCAGCGAGCGGGTGTAGCACTGGCTCGTCAGCTCGGTCATCCCGTACTCCCGTACCACGGATTCGGGCGGCACGCCGAGCCAGCTCTGGACGCGGGCGAGGAGCTCCTGGCGGGTCAGCTCGGTCGTCCTCCCCTTGAAGCCGCCGGTCTCGAAGAGGACCGTCCCCGGCGGCAGGCGGAAACGCAGACCCAGGCGCTCCAGCGCGTCCAGCCACTGGGCGAGGGCGAAGGCGGTCGCCAGGATGAGCACGGGCCGCCCCTCCCGCTGCCGGGCCGCCGCCCACGAGCGGGCCTTCGTCGCCTCGACCCCCCGCGGGCCGAAGGTCGTGGCGCTCTCCGGGCTCCCCCAGCGCGCGAGGATGTGGTCCGCCATGAACGAGAGGCTGGAGTCCGGGAGCTGCTCCCGCGAGGGGATGAGGGAGAGGATGGGCAGGGTCCCTCCGGGCGCCGTGAACGGCAGGCAGAACGGCGGGAACGACGCGTCGATCACCCGGCGATAGAGATCCGGGAACGGCTGGTGATGCTCGCTGCGCTCTTCGCTCGTCGTGCCGCTGCTGCGGAAGACCTCGACGGCGGGAGCGGACGCCAGCGTCATCGTCTTGAAGGCGGCGGCGGGCACGGCCGGCACCCGCCGCCAATCCCGCACCGTCTCCGGCGTGGCCCCCCGCCGCTCGCACAGCCGGCGGTACGCCTCGACGCGCTCGAATTGCCAGGCAAAGGCGGCGAGCGCCAGGTCCTCAAAGGAGTCGACATTGGGGGCAGTGAGGAAGCGGGTGACGCGGTCGAGGATCACGGGGGGATTTTGTCATGGCCGAGACGCTGAGCGCCGTTTCTGATACAGTACCCTCCGACTTGAGGGCACCCGCCCCCGGAGCCGACACCATGGCCGAAGCTTTCCTCTACGAGAAGAAAATCGAGATCGACAAGCCGCCGCGGGCCAAGCCGCCGAAGCAGCTCGCCGTCATCGACCAGACCGGCTGCACCGGCTGCGAGGCCTGCATCTCCTTCTGTCCGGTGGACTGCATCGAGATCGTCCCCGGCCCCGTGTACCGGGATTTCATGAAGCTGGTGGAGGTCGACCTCGAACGCTGCATCGGCTGCCAGCTCTGCGCCCGCTACTGCCCGTGGGAGACGATCGACATGTGGGGCTACGAGGAGGGACTGGCCCTCGCCCCGGAGAAGACCGTGCGGTCGCTGATCTACGACTACGATCCGGAGACGATGCACGAGGCCGCCGAGGCCCGCGTGCGGCCCGACGACGCGGCCGCGGCTCCCGCCCCCTGAACCGGCGCCGGGCCGTCCCTGTCCCCGCAGGATATCTCCCCACGGAGGGTTCCACACTCGAGGTGGCGACCGATTCCGTAACGGCGGCGGCCGTCGATCCGGGCTGGGAGGCGCTGGCGAAGGTGGCCGCGGGGGACGCGGATGCGTTCGCCATCCTGGTCGAAAGCCATCAGGAGCGCCTGCTCCGGCTCTGCGAGCGCCTGCTGGGCGACGCGGAGGAGGCCCGCGACGCCGCCCAGGACGTCTTCCTCAAGGCCTACCGCAAAGCGGCGGAGGCCCGGCCCCAGGGACAGGTCTACACCTGGCTGTACCGCATCGCGGTCAACCACTGCCTGAACAAGCTCCGGCGCCGCAAGCTGGTACGGTTCCTCCGCTGGGAGGATTCGGAGGAGCGGGACCTCCCCGCCTTCGACCCCCCGGACAGGGGCGCCGATCCGGCCGCCACCCTGGAGGCCCGCCGACGCTGGCAGGCCACCCGGCAGGCCATCGCCCGGCTGCCGGAGAACCAGCGGGCGGTGCTGGTGCTGGTGCGGTTCGAAGGGATGGCCTATAAGCAGGCCGCCGAGGTGCTCGGGATTACCGAGGGGGCGGTCGAAAGCCGCCTGGTGCGGGCCATGCGGCGGCTCGAAGCGGCGCAGGAAAAGACGAGCTCGCGGGTTTCACCCGCAGAGGGGACACGATGACGAGCAGCACCGACAACGATCTGATTCGCCTGCTGACAGGCGATCTGCCGGCCGCCGAGGCCCGGGAGCTGCGGGCCCGGATGTGGCGCGAGCCTGAGCTGGCGGCGGCATACCAGCGCCTGGAGCGCACCTGGAGCGGCCTCGAGCTGCCGCCGGCCGCCCCCGTGCCGCCGGGATTCACCGGCCGGATCATGGCCCGGGTGCGCAGCGAGAAGGCCGGCTCCCTCTCCTGGGCCTCGGCTCCCGGCTGGGTGCGGGCCACGGCGGCGGCATCCCTGGTGGCGGGCGCCCTGCTGGGGATCGGCGTCGGCCGGAGCTGGCCGGCGGCCGAGCCCGCGCTCACGCCGGAGGGCGCCATCGCCGGTCTCAAGGTCTCCTCCGGCGAGGACCTCAGCCTGGTCAAGGGCTACTGGAACCTGCTCGAGGAGGCCACGACGACGACGGGTTGGGAGACGGAGACCCGTCAATGAAGCGCTGGTGGCTGGTCATCGCGCTCCTCCTGTCGGTGGGGCTCAACGTGGGGCTCCTCGCCGCCGTCGCGGTCCGGCGCATGAATCCGGCGGTCCGGGCAGCGAAACCTCCGGCGGCGAACCCGCAGCAGGCCGATCCCCTCCCCCGGCTCCCGCAGCTCGCCAACCGGCTGGGCCTCGAAGGCGAGGAGCGGCGGAAGTTCCTGGACATCCAGTGGAACCTCTACCAGGAGACCAGCCACCTGCGCCTGCAACTCGGGGAGGTCCACCGCAACCTGCGCCATGAGCTGATCCAATCCCCGCCCGACCGGGCGCAGGTGGACCGCCTGCTGGAGGAGTCCAGCCGCGTCTACCTGGCCCTGGAGAAGTCGCTGACCGGCAACATCCTGGCGACGCGGGAGCTGCTCGGGCCGGAGAAGGAGAAGCAGTACCTGCGGCTGATTGGCCAGCTCCGGATCCCCAACCCCGGCGGCTTCGGACCGAACGCCGGCCTCGGCGGCGGCGGACAGCAGCAGCGCCCGGGACAGAAGCTCCGCCAGCGGCTGCGCCAGCAGCGGCTGCGGGGCGAGGCGCAGCCGGAGGGGACAGAGCAGACCCCGGGGCCGGACGGGCCGCCGTCCTGAGGAGGATGGCCGGGTAGTGCCCCCTACCCGGTCAGCACCTCTTCCTCCCGCACCGACAGCTCCCGGCCCACCTCCGCGGCGCCGGTCGTCTTCACCCAGCACCTCAGCACCTCGGCGACGCTCCAGGCCTGGGCCACGCAGCCGCGCGGGGTGTAGGGCTCCTCGGCGTCGAAGACCTCGCTGATCGATCCCAGGCAGGCCTCGCCGAGATGGGGGACGAACCCCGCCAGGAGCTGCCGCGCCCGGGCGGTATCGCCGGGGTGGACGCGCAGCCAGGCGTCGACGTAGGGGCCGATGAGCCAGGCCCAGACCGTCCCCTGGTGATAGGCGGCGTCGCGGGCCCGCAGGTCGCCGTCGTAGCGCGGCTTGTAGTCGGGATGGCCGGGACTGAGCGACCGCAGGCCCGCGGGGGTGAGCAGGCGCTCGGTGACCACCCGCAGCACCGGCTCCCAGCGCTGCGGGTCCAGCACCGGGTGATCCAGGGCGATGGCGAAGACCTGGTTCGGCCGGCAGGCCGGATCGTCCCCCGGCTGGTCGTTCAGGACGCCGTCCACCACGTCGTAGAGGTATCCCCCCTCGGCGTACCAGAACCGGCGGTTGAACGACTCGCGGCAGCTCTCGGCGTGGGCCCCCAGGTTGCGGGCCGACTCCTCGGCGGTGGCCGGCTCGCCGTGGGCCTGCACCCAGCCCTGAAGGAGGCGCAGGGCGTTGTACCAGAGGGCGTTGATCTCCACCGCCTTGCCGCGCCGCGGAGTCACCACCCAGTCGCCCACCTTGGCGTCCATCCAGGTGAGCTGGTAGCCCTCGGCGCCTTGGCGCAGCAGGCCGTCGGCGGGATCGACGCCGATGCCGAAGCGGGTGCCCGCCAGGTGGTGGCTCACGATGTCGAGGAGGGTGGGGAGGAGGAGCCGCAGGGTGTCCCAATCGCCCGTCGCCTCCAGGTACCGGTGGAGAGCGTGGAAGAACCAGAGGGTGGCGTCCGCCGTGTGGTAGAGCCCCTCGCGGTTGCCTTCGGGAAAGAGGTTGGGGATGAGGCCGTCGCGCACGTAGCGGGCGAAGGTGCGGAGGATCCAGCCCGCCTCCAGGCTGCGGCCGGTGGTGAGCGTCAGCCCTTCGAGGCTGATCATAGTGTCCCGTCCCCAGTCGGTGAACCAGTGGTAGCCGGCGATGATGCTGCGGGCCTCGTCGCCGGCGGCGTGGGCGCGGGCGGCGTCCTCGGCGCGGCCGGGGATGACCACGAAGGCGTCCGCCGCCAGCGCCAGCTCCGCCGCCGTGCCCGAGTGGGCCGAGGGGGCCGCGGCCCCGACCAGCCGCCGCCGGCGCTCCAGCTCCACGGCGGCGACCTCGGCCGGGCGGAGGGCGCGCACCACCTCCCAGGGCTCGGTGGAGGCGGTGAGCGCCACGGCGTCCTCGCCCAGCGAGAGGGCGGCGCCGAAGAATCCGGGGCTCCAGAGGTCGCCCACCGACTCGTAGCCGCGGCGGTCCTCGACGCCGTAGTAGACGTTCTCGACCTTGCGCGGCGCCACGGTGAAGGTGGGGATGTGGCCGTCGAGGGTCAGGCGCAGGCACGGCAGGTTGGGCCAGGGCGAGGTCAGCTCGTAGCGCCCCTCGCAGGCGGTGAGCTGGTAGCCGCCGCCGAGGGGCGTCGAGACCGGAGCGTCGTGCGGCCGGAAGTGGACCGTGGGGTGCATCTCCAGGCGCACCACCCCCTCTCCCGCCGTCAGCCGGTAGAAGAGGTGCACCGTGTTCTGCCGGTGGGCGAGGAGCACCCGCTTCTCCAGGCGGAAGGCGCCGGCTTCGTAGATCCACACCGGCAGCCCCCACTCCAGGCGAAACTCCAGGAGGTGGCCGGCCCCCGGCGCCACGGGCTCCTGGCCCGCCCGCTGCTCGCCGCCCAGGCGGACGATGGTGCCGTCGGGCAGCCGCAGCACCTCGTCCATCTGGCAGAGCATGAGCATGCGGCCGAGCGGCGCCGGCTGCGCCGCCACCAGCAGGCCGTGGTAGCGCCGGGTGGGCACCCCGGAGAGCGTGCCCGAGGCGTAGCCGCCGAGACCGTTGGCGATCAGCCACTCGCGGGTGAGCAGCGACGCGGGCAGCGGCGCCAGGGGGACGTCCTCGCGGGCCGGCTCGGGTGCAGGAGGCTCGGGCTCGGGGTCGGGTTGGGAACGGTCGGGTGCGATCATCTCGTCTCTACTCCTTCCAGGGGGACCAGCCGCAGCGCCACCGCCGACTGCCCCGCGAGCCGCCAGCAGCCTTCCTCATCCTCCGGCGGCGGCGCGCCGCTGCCGCCGTACCGCGGGTCCTCGCTCGACCAGAGCACTTCCCAGCGCCGGCCGGTCAGCGGCGCCAGCAGCGGCTCCGGCACGGGCTCCAGCTCCAGGTCGCCTCCCAAATTGACGATCAGCAGGCGGTCGCCTGCGTTCTCTCCGAAGAAGCGGAGGACGAACGCTTCCGAACCCAGGACCGCGCCGTCCAGCCAGCCGGCGCCCTGGGCGCGGAAGACCGGGTCCTCCCGCCGCAGCCTCAGCAGGTCGCGGTGGAGGGCATGGGCCGCGGCGTTCGTCTCCCGCTCCGTCCAGTCCAGCTTGCAGCGCGCGAAGGTCTGGGGGGACTCGGGATCGGGCACGCCGGCCTGCGTCTCGGCCAGGGCGAGGCTGGGGAACTGGGCGAGGAACTCCAGCCGTCCCCGGCGCACCGCCGCCGCCAGCTCCGGGTCGTGATCCGCGAAGTAGAGGAAGGGGGTGGAGGCGCCAAACTCCTGGCCCTGGAAGAGCAGCGGCGTGCCCGGCCCCAGGAGCAGCAGCGCGGTCAGCGCGCGGTAGCGGCTCGGGCTCGCCAGCCGGTGCACCCGCTCGCCGCGGGCGGAGTTGGCCACCTGGTCGTGGTTCTGCAGGAAGTCGACGAACGCCGATGCCGGCAGGCCGAGCCCCGGCGTACCCCGCCGCTGCTCCTGCCACGAGTAGCGCTGCCCCTGGTAGAGGAAGCCGTATTTGACCAGCGAGATCATCTCCTGGGGAGTACCCCGGTAGTCGGTGTAGTAGGCCTCGTGGCGCCCGGTCAGCGCCACCATGGCCGAGTGGTGGAAGTCGTCGTTCCACAGTGCGTCGAGCCCGTAACCCCCCTGCTCCGGCGGGCGCACCAGCCGGGTGTCCTGCGGCTCGTTCTCGGAGATCATGTAGATCCGCCTGCCGCCCGCGGCCGCCCGCGCGCGGCGGCCGATGGCAGCCAGGACGTGGTCCTCCGAAGCGTCCTTGACGTCCTGCGTCGCGTCCAGCCGCAGGCCGTCGAGGTGGTACTCGTCGATCCAGTAGCCGGCGTTGGCGATGAAGAACTCCCGCACCGGCTCGGGTCCCTCGAAGTTGAGGGCCTGCCCCCAGTCGTTCTCGTATTTGTCGGTGAAATACTGCTCGGAGAGCTGCTTGAGATAGTTCCCGTCCGGTCCGAGGTGGTTGTAGACCACGTCCAGGATGACGCCGAGCCCCAAGGCGTGGGCGCGGTCCACGAAGCGGCGGAAGTCGTCCGGGCCGCCGTAGAGGTGGTAGGGGGCGTAGAGGTCCACGCCGTCGTAGCCCCAGCCGAACCTGCCGGGGAACTCGGCGACGGGCATCACCTCCAGGACCGTGATCCCGAGCTCCGCCAGCGCCGGCAGCTTCCGCGCCGCGGCCTCCCACGTCCCCTCCGGCGTGAAGGTGCCGAGGTGCATCTCGTAGATCACCTGGCCTTCGCGGCCGAGGCCCTGCCACCCCGCATCGGTCCATGGGAACCAGGAGGGATCGACCACCTGCGACGGACCGTGCGGTCCCGCGGGCTGAAAGCGGGAGGCCGGATCGGGGAAGGCGTCGCCGCCGTCGAGCCGGTATTTGTAGAGCGCGCCCTCGCCGGCCCCCTCCACCAACCCCGAGAAGTAGCCGTTGTCCGCAGAGGGCTCGGGCGCCAGCTTCATCTCGACCGGCCATTCCTCCGCCGGCTCCTCGAACACCACCTCCACCTGCCGGCGCCCGGGAGCCCACACCCGGAAGCTCACGCCTCCGGGCACCACCTCGGCGCCCACGGGCAGGCGGCGAGGCGCCGGGAGCTCCGCCGTCGCGGCGCCGGGTTCCTGCTGCGGCGAGGTCTCAGGGGCGCTCATCGGCGCGGAGGGAATGCAGAGGGCGTGCCCGGGTCCCTGGGAGCGCCAAGCGAATGATGAAACTCTGCCGTAATGAAGTTCGTAATACTGCGCTGCTAGGCTGCCGGCCTCATCAATGGGTGTCGTCCGGCTCGCCGCCATGGAGGGAAACCCGTGGAGGAACATCCAAGCCCCGAGAAGCTGCGCCGTTTCGTGGCCGGAGAGCTGCCCCAGGAAGAGGCGCGGGAGGTGATGGCGCACTTCCTCCAGGGCTGCCGGTTCTGCCGCGAGGAGGCCGTCCGCTACAACCTCCTGCGCCTGAGCGGAACGCCGGAGGAGCCCTCCCTGGCCGCCGCGGGCTGGCTCGCTCGCCCCGGCCGCTGAAGAGCACGGACGAACACGGACTGACACGGACGAACAAGGACGAGAAGGGACCCGGTCCGGGCGGTGTCCGTGCTTGTCCGTGTCAGTCCGTGTTCGTCCCTGTTCTTCCGCCCTACGTGCTCCCCTCGGAGGGCTCGCCGAGCTGTACTGCCACCTCGGTCTTGCGGCCGTCGCGCAGCAGGCCGACGTGGACGGTCTGGCCGGTCTTCTTGCCTTCCAGGGCGAGGAGGAGGTCGCCGTTGCTCGCGATGGGCTGGCCGTCGACGCTGAGGATGACGTCCCCCAGGCGCCAGCGGCCGAGGACGTCGCGGGCGAGGCCCTGCAGGCCCGCCCGGGCGGCGCCGCTCCCCCGGGTGACGCGATAGATCATCGACCCTTCGAGTCCCAGCCGGCGCATCAGCGCCTCGGGCGCCGGCTGTACCCCGAGCGTCGGGCGCTGGATGCGGCCGTAGCGGATGAGGTCCGGCACGGCCCACTCCACGGCGTGCGCCGGGATCGCGAAGCCGATGCCCGCCGAGGCTCCCGAGGGGCTGTAGATGGCCGCGTTGACCCCGATCAGCCGGCCGGCGCTGTCGAGCAGCGGTCCCCCCGAGTTGCCGGGGTTGATGGCGGCGTCGGTCTGGATGACGTCGCGGATGGAGACGTTGTTGGGCGACTGGATCTCCCGCCCGAGGGCGCTGATGATGCCGGTCGTGAGCGTCTGGTCGAGGCCGAAGGGGTTGCCGATGGCGAAGACCTTCTGCCCCACCTTGAGGTCCTCCGAGGTGCCGAGCGGCAGGGGGTGGAGACGCTCGGCAGGCGCGTCGATCTTGAGCACGGCCACGTCCTTCTCCGGCGCGGCGCCGACCAGCTTGGCCTCCCAGTTGGACTGGTCCGCCAGGGTGACACGGGCGACGTCGGCCTCGGCCACGACGTGGTAGTTGGTGACCACGTGCCCCTGGCGGTCCCAGACGAAGCCGGAGCCGCTCCCCTGGGGGATCTCGGTGGAGTTGAGGCTGAAGGCGTCCTGCTGCACGGCGAGGGAGGTGATGAACACCACCGCCGGCGAGGACCGCTCGAAGATAGAGATGTTCTCCTTCTCGTCCTCGTCCAGGCCGCCGCGCGCGGCGACGGTCACCCCCGCGGGCACCGCCTCCGGCCGCTGCGCCCGGCCGGCGAGGGCTCCCGGAAGACCTGGAGACGTGGGAGCCGCGGGCGCCACCTGCTGCGCGCGGCCCGCCCAACTCGATCCCACCCGGAAGCCGCCGGCGGCGGCCAGGACGGCCGTGACGAGGACCAGCAGGCAGCTCGGAGCGCGGCTCATGATGAATTCTAGACCGTGACCACGGACGCCGGCACCGGCGGAGCGTCCGCGATCTCCTCCCTCTTGTCCTCCAGGATCCGCCGGAGCTGCTCGACGTGGGCCTCGGCCAGCCGGGCCTGATTCTCGTAACGCTTCCGGAACAGCTCGTTGCCGTTCTTGCGGGCGCGCCTCTCCAGACGGCGGGCCAGGGCGGCCCGCTCCTCGAGGGCCCGCATGGCGGCCCAGAGGGTGCCTTCCAGCGCCTCGGCCTGCTTGGCCAGGAGGCTCTGGGGCGAGTAGGCATGGCCGGTGCGGCAGCGGAAGTGGTCCGGCCCCTTGCCGGGAGTCTCGAAGAGGGTGCCGCCACATTCGGGGCAGGTCAGGTCCGTGGGCTTGCCGGCCCGGGCCCCCCCTTCCCAGTCCGCGACCAGCAGGGTGGTCTCGCCCTCCGCGTCACAGCCGGCGCCGATGTCTCCAGCCGGCAGACGACGCGTCAGGTCCGCCAGCAGCGGCGCCATCTCGGCCAAGGTCACGACGTGGTCCACCGCCACGGCGGCGATGGCACTCTCGGGCATGCTGGCATAGATCGCGTCCCGGGGATCCTGGACCACGGCGATGCCGCCACAGCCCTTGATGGCCGCCAGCCCGGCCGTGCCGTCGTCGAGGTTGCCGGTCAGCACGACGCCCACGCAGCGCGGCCCGTAGGCCAGGGCCGCGGTACGGAAGGTCACGTCGATGGCCGGGCGGTGGCCGTTCTCGGTGGCGCTGCGGGAGAGGCGGAGCCTGCCGTCCTCCACCGCCATGTGGTGGTCGGGCGGTGCGACGTAGACCCGGCCGGCTTTCAGGAGCTCGCCGTCCTGCGGATGGATCGCCGTCAACGCGCCCGCGCGGGAGAGGATGGCCGGCAGGACACTGCGGCCATGAGGCGCCAGGTGCAGCACCACCAGCACGGAGGCCGGCAGATCGGCGGGCAGCCGGCCGATCAGGTCGCTCAGCGTCTGGACGCCGCCGGCCGAAGCGCCAATGACGAGGAGGCGGAGCTCATTGTCGGGTTCGCTGCTCATGGATCCACTATACAGGCTCCTCCGCCCCCAGCACCTCCCGCACCTTCTCCAGGAACTGGCCCGGCGGGAAGGGCTTCTGCAGGAAGTGCTCGGAGGGGGCGAGCACGCCGTGGTGGGCGATGGAGTCTTCCGGGTAGCCGGACATGTAGAGGATGCGGATCCCCGGCCGCCGGGTGGAGAGCTGCTCGGCCAGCCAGTTGCCGCTCCGGCCGGGCATCACCACGTCGGTGACCAGGATGTGGATGGGCCCCCGATGGCTGTCGGCGAGGGTGAGGGCCTGGGAGGCGTCCGGGGCGGCGAGGACCTTGTAGCCCCGGCTCTCCAGGATCTCGACGGCGGGCTCGCGGATGTTGTCCTCGTCCTCCACCAGCAGCACGACCTCGGAGCCGCGCCTCTTCGGTTGTCGCACGGAGCGGGCGGGCCGCGGCTCCGCCGCGGCGGCCTCGCCGGCGCGGGGGAGGAGGACGACGAAGCGGGTACCCTTCCCCGGCTCGCTTGCGACCTCGATGTGGCCGCCGCTCTGGTGGACGATGCCGTCCACCGTGGCCAGTCCCAGGCCCGTCCCCTTGCCGCGCTCCTTGGTGGTGAAGAACGGCTCGAAGAGCTGCTTCAGGACCTCGGGGGACATGCCGGTCCCGGTGTCGCTCACGGTGAGCTGGACGTAGGAGCCCGGAGGCAGGTTGAAGTCCGTCGGAGGGGCGCCGGGAGCAATCCCGGCGATCCCGGCAGCCCCGGCGATCTCGACGCTGGCCGTGGACAGGGTCAGGGTACCGCCGGTGGGCATGGCGTCGCGGGCGTTGACCACCAGGTTGAGGACCACCTGCTCGAACTGGCCGAGGTCGGCGTGGATCGATCCCGCCTCGGGGTCGAGCCGGGTTTCCAGACGGATGTTCTCGCCCACCAGCCGGCGGAGCATGGGCTCCGTGTCGCGCAGGACTTCATTGAGGGACAGGACCCGGGGCTGCAGCACCTGGCGGCGGCCGAAGGCGAGGAGCTGGTGGGCCAGGGCCGCCGCGCGCTCGCCGGCCTTCTGGATCTCCTCGACGTGGACGCGCCGCTCGTCGCCGTCGTCCAACCGCTCGGTGAGCAGCTCGCACTGGAAGGCCATGGCGGCCAGCAGGTTGTTGAAGGAGTGGGCGATGCCGCCGGCCAGGCGGCCCACCGCCTCCATGCGCTGGGAGTGGCGCAGGCGTTCCTCGCTGGCGCGCAGGGCCTCCTCGGCGGCCTTGGTCTGCGACACGTCGCGGATCGCCCAGCGCAGGCGGGCCGTCCGCTGCTGATCGTCGAGGTCGCGGACGACGTTGAGGAGCGCCGGGAACGCGTCGCCCTGGCGCCGCCGCAGCATCATCTCCTGCTCCCCCTCGCTCTCCCCGGCGCACAGGCGGGGGAGGAGCTGGCGGAAGGCCGGCCGATCCCCGGGATTGAGGAAGGTGGTGAAGGGTTTGCCCGGGAGATGGACCTGGGGGACGCCCACGAGGTCGGCGGCCGCCCGGTTGGCCTCCTCGACGACGCCGTGGAGGTCGGTGACGAAGTAGCCGAACGGAGCCTGGTCGAACAGATCGCGGTAGCGGTGGCGCTGATACTCCAGCTCCTCGCGCGTCGTCAGCAGCTCGTCGTTCTGCTGCTCCAGCTCCTCGTACGCCACCTCGAGCTCGGCGAGGGAGGCCTGAAGCTCCCTCAGCTCGGCGGCGAACTGCTGCGGTTGGGAGCTGGCGGCGGCCTCTCTCTGTAGGCGCTCCAGGCGCCGCTGTGCCGAGGAGAGCCCGGGTTGCAAGGATCTCATCGGCATCAGGTTCCTTTTTGCATGGTCGCGATCAATTGGCCGGCGCCGCCCCTGCTTCCGTCGACACTTCCTCCATCAACAGGATGACACCTGCAGGACCGATGCCGTTGCCGAGCCGGGTGCAGGCGATCTGGCACCGCACCGGCTTGCCCCGGCGGTTGACGCTGTCGAGCACCAGCTCGGTGCCCGAGGGGCCGCTGTCCAGGCAGGAGCGGATCGGCTGTTCGAGCTGCTCCACCGGCAGCCCGATGTCGAGGCTGAGGAGAGGCTGCCCCCGAACCTCGTCCTCGCGCAGCCCCCAGAGCTCCTGGGCCTTGTCGCTCCAGATCTCCACCTCCAGCCTGGAGTTGAGCACCACCACGGCGGCCCGCAGGCTGCCGAGGATGGAGCGCAGATGGGAGTTGACCCGGTCCAGCTCCTCGGAGCGGTTCTGGATCTGGTCGTTCATGACGCGCAGCTCGTCGTTGGTCGACTGGAGCTCCTCGTTCATCGTCTCCAGCTCTTCGTTGGCCGACTGCAGCTCCTCGTTGGTGGTCTCCAGCTCCTCGATCGTCGATTGCAGCTCCTCGTTGGTGGTCTCCAGCTCCTCGTTGGCCGACTGCAGCTCCTCGTAGGCCGTCTCCAGCTCCTGGTTGGACCGCTCCAGGTCCTTGTGGAGCTGGTGCTGGATGCTGAGGTCGAGGAAGGAGACAGAGCAGCCGAGGAGCGCGCCGGCGCCGTCCGCAAGCGGCACGATCTGGATCTCCAGCACCCGCGGCTCGCCGCCGGCAGGGTGCCAGGGGACGTCCTTCAGGGTGAGGGCGGTGCGGGAGGTGGTGACCGCCTCGATATGGGAGCGCAGCTCCACGGGACGATAGGAGATCTCCAGGTCCTGCAGCAGGCGGCCGGTGTCGCCGGGGCCCAGTTTGAACAATCGGCGCGCGTGGTCGTTGGCCAGCACCAGTTGTCCCTTGCGGTCGACGGTGATCTGGGCTACCGGGCCGCAGTCGAAGGCGGCGTCGCGGATGCGCACGTGGCGGCTGATGCCCTGCCCGTCGGCTGCGGCGTTGGCAGGGGTGAGGGCCAGCATGCGGTCGTGCAGGGTGGAGGTGGGCGCGCGCTGGAAGATGCGGGCCTTCAGGTTCACCGGCCGGAAGCTGTTGGAGTGGCTGAGCAGGGTCTCGGCCTTGCCGAGGAAGAGATAGCCGCCGCGCTTCAAGGCGAAGTGAAAGCGGGCCAGCACCTTCGCCTGCGTCTCGGCGTTGAGGTACATCAGAGTGTTGCGGCAGATCAGCAGGTCGAGCCGCGAGATGGCGGCGTCCTGCACCAGGTCGTGGCGGCCGAAGATGAGCGACCGCCGCAGATCGGTGCGGAAGACCCAGCGCTCGCCCACCCTCTCGAAGTAGCGTTGCCGCGATTCTTCCGGCAGACCCGCGGCCTGGGATTCGGAGTAGCTCCCCTGGCGAGCCTGGCCCAGGGCGTCCTCGTCGGCGTCGCTGGCATAGATCTTCACCCGCTGCCGGAACTCGTGGTCGCCCAGGGCTTCGGCGAGGATCACGGCCAGGGTGTAGGCCTCCTCGCCCGAAGCGCAGCCGGCGCTCCAGCAGCGGATGGCGTCCTGCGATCCCTTTCCTTCCAGGATGCGGGGCAGCACCTCTTGCCGCAGGGCCTGCCACGCCTCGGCGTCGCGGAAGAACCCCGTGACGTTGATGAGGACCGTGTTGAAGAGGGGGAGGAACTCGTCGGGATGGACCTCCAGGTAGTCGATGTAGTCGGTGTAGGAGTTGACGCCCATCTGCTGCATGCGTTTCTGCACGCGGCGGATGAGGCTGGAGAGCTTGTAGCCCGAGAAGTCGAAGCCGCGGCTGGCCTTCAGGTACTCCAGCAGGCGGACGAGCTCGTGGGAGGGGACCTCGGACTTGCTCCGAGCAGACTTCTCAGGGGATGTCAAGTCTGCCCCCCCCCCCCACGAAAGCGGAGACGGGAAATCAGGCACCGCGGGTGACTTCGGTCGCGGCATCACACTCCTGGTGTACGCACTCAGTGCGTGGTCACGGTTGAACGTTCAAGGCAGGCAAGCAGTTCCTACAAGCAAGAGCGACAAGACCCACGCTAGGCTAGTCCTTTTGTTTCCGCATGACAAGGAGAGGGGCGGAGCGGGCGAGCCGCGACGCCGGAGGTGCGAGTCGACCGGACCGGAATCGCCGCTTCGGAGACGCCCCGCCGTCCCCGTGGCCTCCGAAAAGATGTCGTATCGGGTCTGGGTCGTCTCTACGGACCCTTGGA
>DATARR010000064.1:0-9659 GCA_036264085.1 Thermoanaerobaculia bacterium
CCTCGCCATGGCGGGTCGAGCCCCCAACCTGCCGTCCAGACCCGCCCCTACCCTAAGCTCCAGGAATCCGGTGGACGACAAATCTCCTCTCGACCGTCTCTTCGGTCCCGGCCCCCTTGGCGACCGGGGCGCCCTCTGGCCGCGGTGGGTCTTCCTGCGGGCCCTGGGGCTGATCTTCTTCTCGGCGTTCTACTCCCTCGCCTTTCAGATCAAGGGGCTCATCGGGCTGAACGGCCTGCTGCCGGCCGGGGCGTACCTGGAGATGGTCGCCCACGCGGCTCCGGGCCTGCTGCGGCTCTGGTACGCGCCGACCGTCCTCTGGCTGGGCTCGGGCAACGGGACTCTGATGGCCCTGGTCTGGGGCGGGCTGATCGCCTCGATCCTCCTCACATTGAACGTCTGGCCGCGGGGGATGATCGCCGTCTGCCTCCTCCTCTTCCTCTCTTTCATCGGCGCGGCCCAGGACTTCTCCTCGTATCAGTCGGACGGCATGCTGCTGGAGGCGGCCTTCCTCAGCCTCTTCTTCGCGCCGCGGGGGTGGTGGCCGGGACTGGGGGCGGACCAGCCGCCGTCGCGCGCCAGCCTGTTCATGCTGCGCTGGGAGTGGTTCCGGATCTACTTCGAGTCGGGCGTGGTGAAACTCGCGAGCGGCGATCCGCAGTGGCGGGACCTGACCGCCATGGTGCACTACTATGAGAACGGCCCCCTCCCGTCGTGGATCGGCTGGTACGTCCAGATGCGCCTCCCCCACGCCTTCCACGCCGGCACGGCGCTCGCGACGCTGGTCATCGAGCTCGGCCTGGTCTGGCTCGCCTGGCTCCCCCGCCCGTTCCGCCTCGCGTGCTTCGCCGTCTGCACGCTGCTCCAGACGGGGATCATCCTCACGGCCAACTACGCTTTTCTCAATTACCTGGTGTTCGCGCTGGGTTTCCTCCTGCTGGACGACGGGGTCTTCGCCCGGCTGCGTCTGCGCGTCCCGCAGCCCGAGGCCGGCCGGCCGGTGCCGCGCTGGCGGATGGGGCTCGTCGCCCTGGTCCTGGCCTGGATCTTCTATGCCACGCTCGTCCCGTGGATCGCGGCGGGGAGCCCGGCCCTGGCGGCGCCGGCCCGCGCCCTGGAGCCGTTCCGCATCGCCAACCAGTACGGCCTCTTCGCGGTCATGACCCGCGAACGCTACGAGATCGAATTCCAGGGGAGCCGGGACGGTAAAACCTGGATCGCCTACCCCTTCCGTTACAAGCCCCAGGACCCGCGCGAGCCGCCCGGCGTCTTCGCCCCCTACCAGCCGCGCTTCGACTGGAACCTCTGGTTCGCCTCCCTCGGTCAATTGAGCCAGAACCCCTGGGTGGAGACCACGGAGGTCCGCCTCCTCGAAGGCAGCCGGGACGTGCTGGCCCTGTTCCGCCGCGATCCCTTCGCCGGCTCGCCACCGCCGCAGGTGCGGGCCATCCTCTGGCAGTATGGATTCACCACCCCGGCCGAGAAGCGGCGCACGGGCCTCTGGTGGTGGCGCCGGGAGATGGGCCTCTACGCGCCGGTGATGGAGCGGACGGCGGACGGATCGATCCAGGTGCGGTGAAGCCGAGAACGAGTCATAATCAATCCTTTCAAGGAGGCTTGCCATGCCGATGACGGCGAAGACCCTTTCCCGGCGCGGGTTCGTTCAGATCCTCGGCGCCGGCGCGGCGGCCGCGGCCCTGCGCCCCAGTCTCACGGAGGCCCTGCTCCCGGCCGCCAAGGCCGCCACGGCAGCGCCCGCGGCCCCTACGGTCGACGGGGTGGTGCGTCTGAGCTCCAACGAGAACCCGTACGGACCCTCCCCCGCCGCCTTCGACGCCATGCGCGAGGGTTTCCGGCTGGCTTGGCGCTATCCGGACGAGCACGTGGACGCGCTCGTCGCGGATCTCGCAAAGCTCCACGGCGTGGGCGCCGACCACATCCTGGCGGGGGACGGCTCGAGCGAGATCCTCAAGATCGCCGCCGCGGCCTTCACCAGTCCCGGCAAGCCGGCGGTGACGGCGGACCCGACGTTCGAGGCCCTCGCCCGCTACGCCAGCAAGGGTGGCGCGCCGGTGGTGAAGGTGCCCCTCACCGCCGACTACCGCCACGACGTGCCGGCTTTGCTGAAGGCAGCGGCCGGCGGCGGTCTGATCTACGTCTGCAATCCCAACAACCCGACGGCCACCATCACCCCGAAGGCGCAGGTCCGCGACCTCATCGCCCAGGCTCCGGCCGGGGCGACCGTGCTGGTGGACGAGGCCTACCACCACTACGCGGACAGCGGCGACTACGAGACGGTCATCTCCCTCGTCCACGATCACCCGAACCTGATCGTGGCCCGCACCTTCTCGAAGATCCACGGCATGGCCGGCCTGCGTCTGGGCTACGCCGTGGCCCAGCCCGAGACGCTCGCGCACCTGCGAGACCAGCAGGCCTGGGACAGTCTCAACATCCTGGTGGTAGTCGCCGCCCGGGCGAGCCTCCAGGACACCGATCACCTGGAGAAGAGCCGGCGACTCAACCGCGAGACCCGGGACTGGCTGCGCTCGGCGGTCGGCGGGATGGGCTACAAGCTCCTCCCCTCCGAGACCAACTTCCTGATGATCGATCTGAAGACGGACGTGGGCCCGGTGATCGAGGCGCTGAAAGGGCGGCGGGTCGAGGTCGGCCGCCGTTTCGCCGCCATGCCCGAATGCCTGCGGGTGACGATCGGCACCCGGCCACAGATGGAGGCGTTCCTGGGGGCATTCAGGCAGGTGATGGCTTAGGGGCTCCCCAGATCTCCCCCAGCACCCGTTGAAAGTTGCCGCCCAGGATCAGCTCGATGGCGTGATCGCTGTAGCCGCGGCGGACCAGCCCCTCGGCGAGGTCGAAGACGCGGCGGGCGGGCGCGAGCCCCTGCACGGCGTAGCGGGCCAGGGGCTGGCCGGTGACGGGATCGGCGGCGGCGAGGTCCACGTCGCTGCCGATCCCCACGTGCTCGACGCCCACCGTGCGGGCAACGTGGTCGAAGTGGTTCAGCAGGTCCTCCACCGTGGCCGTCCGCCGGGGACTGACGAAGGCGGCCACGGCGGTGATGCCCATCACGCCCCCGCGAGCGGCCAGGGCGCGCAGCACCGCGTCCGACTTGCAGCGGGGGTGGGCCACCAGGGCGCGGCAGTTGGAGTGGGTGACGAGCACCGGCCGGGTGGAGAGGGCGATGGCGTCCAGGCTGGTGCGCTCGGAGCAGTGGGAGACGTCCACCGCCATGCCGGCCCGGTTCATGGCCGCGACCACCTGCGCGCCAAGCTCCGTGATCCCCGTGTCCCGCTCCTCGAAGCAGCCGCAGCCGAGACGGTCACGCGTGTTGTAGGTGAGCTGCGAGACCTGCTGCCCCAGGGCGTGGAAGCGCGCCACGTCGTCCACGGTCCGGAAATGATCGGAGCTCTGGAAGCCCACCACGAGCCCCAGCCTGACATCCTTCTGGACCTGCTCCAGGTCGCGGGCGCTGGCGATGCGGACGAAGGAGTCGGCACGCCGGGCCAGGAGGCGGTTCCACCCCTCCAGCCAGTCGAGGGCCGCCTCATACGGGTTCGGATCGTTCGGCTCCACCGCGGGGTGGAACACCCGCACGCCAGAGGCCCGGAGCTTCTGCAGGTCGGAGCCGCCGAAGGCGCTCGGATCGCGCTGCCAGGCGTAGAGCTTGGACCAGTCGAGGGTCAGCAGGCCGAGCATGTCGATGACCATCGACCGCCCGACCAGCTCGACGGCGCGAGAGGAGTGCTCGCTCCGGCCGTCGGCGAAGAGATCGTAGCGTCCCCGGTTGAGCATCGGACCGGCGAGGACTCCGGTCCCGGCGAGCAAGCTCGCGCGTAAAAACTCCCTGCGATTCAATTTCATCCTGCCTGAAAGTGGCAGGATTCTACAGACTGGCCGGGAAAAAGGCTAGAGGTTTTTCAAGCGGCCCTCACCTCTCCCCTTCGGCGGGAGGGGTGAGGGTGCTTATCGCCGCTCGAAGCGCAGCTCGGGATTGGCGCGGAGCTGCTGGAGGAAGACCGAGATCTCGCGGGCGAGCTTGGCGGTGGCCCGCTCGCGCTCGGCGGCCCGCTGGAAGAAGAGGAGGGCGGCCAGGGCCTCCCGGGGGACGTCCTGGGCCCGGAAGATGCCCGCCATCTCCAGCGACAGCTCCTTGACCTCGGCGGTCGAGCCCTGGCGGGCATACAGCTCCGTCAGCTCGAGGCTGACGAGGGCGGCGTCGAAGGCCATCTGGCGCCCGACGAACTCCTGCCGCAGCTCGCGGAGGAGATCGATCGCCTCCTCCGTCCGGCCCAGGCCGGCGGCGACCCGTCCCTTGGCCCAGCGCAGGCGGATCAGGTCCAGGGGGTTGCCCAACTCGCCGCAGAGGACCTCGGCGCCCGGCAGCCGGGCTGCGGCCTCCGCGTAGCGCTCGACGGTGGTCAGGTCCCAGACGAGGTTGTGCCGCAGGCAGAGGACGAGGCGCGGGTCGCGCTGGAGGTCCAGCATCGGCTCGGCCTGCTCGAGCAGCTCGATCGACTTCTCGGGCTCGTTCATCTCCGCCAGAGCGAGGGCCTTCTTCACCAGGGCCAGACCGGCGAGGTGCGCGTCCTTGTGCTCGGGGCGGTCGCCGCGGGCATGGATGGCATACATGCGGTCGAGCAGCGCGAAGGCCTCCGGGAAGCGCCGCTGGGCGATGCGCAGCGAGGCCTCGAGCTCGAGGATCACCGGCTCGTAGCCGAGACAGTCGCCGAGCTCCGCCTCGCCCGCCTCCCACCAGGCGTCGGCGATGGCGAACGACTCGTCGGCGCCACGCAGATCGCCGAGCACGCGGCGGGCATTGCCGTCGTGCGCCCAGGCATAGCCGCGGAGCTGATAGAGCCGGCGGTCGGTGACCGGCTCGTCGTCCTTCATGAGGTCAGAGACGAGCACCGCGAGCTCCGCCCGCTCCACGGCTCGCGTGGCGTCGACGGTCGTCAGACGCAGGCTCTCGCGGCAGAGGAACTCGCAGAAACCCCAGGCCAGAAAGCGGCTATGAGTCCTGACCAGATAGTACTGGTCCTCAAAACGATAAGGCTCAAGCTCGCCCCAGAGCTCGCAGGCTTCGGCTCGGGATCTCGCCAGAGCATTTAAGGAATCGACCATGAATCCGTCCTCTCGGGCTTGGAGTCAATTCTTCTGTCTCATCTGCCGCCTCGATGCACTTCCGTTAGCCGGCCGGATCCAAGTGACCCCCGTTGTCGGGGGGCGGCGGCGGCGTGGTCGCGGTCGCGGTCGCGGTCGACGGGGGCGGTGGAGGCGTCGTGTCTGCGGATACAGCCGCCGAGTCGGCCAAGCCCGCACCACTCCCTGGCCAAAGATTTGCAAGCAAATTCCACACCATGCTGAAGAACCCTCCGTCGCGAGCCACGTCGCTCACAGCGTGGGACCTCCCCGAGGAGCGGTCGAAAGGACGGGCATGAATCAGTCCCGGAGCCAGAAACGCGACGACGAGGGCGGCGATCGTGGCGCGACGGAAGGCGGAACGCATGGCTGTATCTCCTTTGGATGGTAGCGGCTACGCCCGTTGTGCGCTAGGCTCCGACTCAGCCCCTACCTTGTACGCCATTTGGACTTAGCAATAAGCGGGCCAACTTCTCCCGAGCGGCGGTTTGCGGCCATCAGCCACTGCCGCCTTCACTGACAAAATCTGGCACCCTGGAATTACCTGAGCTGTAAGATCTACCAGCGAAACCAGGAGGACGAGACCAGGACCGCGAATACCGAAGCCGGGGCACCCATCTTGCACCCCCGCTCGGGCTTGGAGTAGAGTGCCCGCTTGTGACGACTTTCACAAAGTCCCTTGAACCGCGGGCGTCGCTCGGATATGTTCGCTTGCTGGGAGGCTAGGGAGGGCGGCCCCATGCAGATCTTCCACCGCAGCACGAACACGATCGCCAAGGTCAGCATCTTCGGCTCGATCTTCTTCCTGGCGTTCTTCGCCTGGGTCTACTCGACGCTGCTGCGCTCGTCGTACGTGACGGGCCAGGGTGTGGTGAAGGATCAGCCGGTGCCGTTCAGCCACCAGCACCACGTGGCGGGCCTCGGGATCGACTGCCGCTACTGCCACACCTCGGTCGAGCGCTCCGCCTTCGCCGGCATCCCGCCGACGGAGACGTGCATGAACTGCCACCGCCAGATCTGGACGAACGCCGAGCTGCTGGAGCCGGTCCGGGCCAGCTTCCGGGACAACGCCCCCCTCCGCTGGACCCGGCTCAACGACCTGCCGGACTTCGTCTACTTCAACCACTCCGTGCACATCGCCAAGGGGATGGGCTGCGTCACCTGCCACGGGCCGGTGAACCGGATGCAGCTCACCTTCCAGCACGCCTCGCTGCAGATGGAGTGGTGCCTGAGCTGCCACCGCGATCCCGCCCGCAACGTACGGCCACGCGAAGAGGTGTTCAACATCGACTGGCAGCCGCCGGCGGACCCGCGGCAGGCACGGGCGCTCCAGGCGCGGCTGGTCAAGGAATACGACGTCAGATCCCTGACGAGCTGCTCGACATGCCATCGCTAGAGAGTGGGGAGCGAACCTGATGGACAGCACATCCAAAGACCGGCTCGATCTGGACGCGGTGCGGGAACGGCTGCGCACGAAACGGGGGCCGGAGTTCTGGCGCAGCCTGGACGAGCTCGCTGCGACCCCACAGTTCGAGGACATGCTGCATCGCGAGTTCCCCCGCCACGCCTCGGAGTGGACGGACGGCGTGTCGCGGCGGGGCTTCCTGCAGCTCGCGAGCGCCTCGCTGGCCCTCGCCGGATTGACCGCCTGCACCCGCCAGCCGACCGAGGTGATCGTTCCCTACGTCAAGCAGCCGGAGCAGCTCGTGCCGGGCAAGCCCCTGTTCTTCGCCACCGCCCTCACCATGAGCGGCATGGCCATGGGCGTGCTCGCCGAGAGCCACCAGGGACGGCCGACGAAGATCGAGGGCAACCCGGACCATCCGGCGAGCCTGGGGGCGACGGACGTCTTCGCCCAGGCGGCGGTGCTCACCCTCTATGACCCCGAGCGCTCGCAGACCGTCCTCCAGTCGGGACGCCCCGCCACCTGGGGCGGCTTCGTCAGCGAGGCCAACGGCGCCCTGCGCGCCCTCCAGGCGCTGGGCGGCGACGGCCTGCGCCTGCTCACCGGCTCTGTCACCTCGCCGACCCTCGCGGCGCAGATCCAGGGCCTGTTGCAAAAGTATCCGAAGGCCCGCTGGCACCGCTGGGAGCCGGCCGCCGGCAGTGCCCACGCCGCCGCGGTGCGCGCCTTCGGCCGGCCGCTCGCGGCGCGCTACGACTTCACCCAGGCGAAGGTGGTGGTGACGCTGGGCGCCGACGTGCTCGCCACGGGCCCGGGCGCCGTGCGCTATGCCCGCGACTTCACGGACGGACGGCGGGTGCGCAAGGACCATGCGGAGATGAACCGCCTCTACGCCGTGGAGAGCTTCCCGACGCCCACCGGCTCGATCGCCGACCACCGGCTCCAGCTCTCGCCGCCGCAGTTGGAGGCCTTCGCCCTCGCCCTGGCCCAGGCCGTGGGCGCGGCGGCAGGTGTCCAAACGAACGCGGCGCCACCCGCCGATCCCAAGACTCAGAAATGGTTGCAGGCCGTGGCCGCCGACCTCAAGGCCAACGCGGGCGCCTCGCTGGTGGTGGCCGACGAGCACGGCTCGCCGGCCGTGCAGGTCCTCGTCCATGCCATCAACCAGGCGCTGGGCAACGCCGGCAAGACGGTCGTCTACAGCGAGCCGGTGGCGGTGGACCCGGTCGACCCCATGCAGTCGCTCGCCGAGCTGGTCGCCGACATGAACGCCGGCCGGGTGGACGTGCTGCTGATGCTCGACGGCGTCAACCCGGTCTACTCGGCGCCGGCCGACCTGCCGTTCGCCGCGGGGCTGAAGAAGGTGCGGATGGCGATCCATCACGGCCTCTTCGAAGACGAGACCTCCGGCTACTGCCGGTGGCACCTGAACGCCGCCCATGAGCTCGAGAGCTGGGGCGACGCCCGCGCCTTCGACGGCACGGTGTCCATCCTCCAGCCGCTGATCGAGCCGCTCTACGGCGGCAGGACGGCCACCGAGGTGCTGGCGGCGCTCTCCGACCAGCCGGACGCGACGAGCTACGACCTGGTGCGCGGCTACTGGTCGACCCGCCTCAACGCCGGCGCCGTCCCGCCGGTCGCCAGGACGACCGATCCCGGCGGCATCACCACCTCGCTCGGCTTTGGCGCGCTGCCGGGCACGATGACGCAGCCCCTCCCCGGAGCGACCGGCGCGAATGGCGCGACCGCGAGCTCCGGGCCGACCGGGCCGGCGGCGTTCGAGGCCGCGTTCCGGCGGGTCCTCCTCAATGGGCTCGTCCCCAACACTCAGGCGCCGCCGGTCTCCGCTGCCATCCAGGGTGCCGCCGTGCAGCAGGCGGCGGGCGAGATTGCAGCGACGACTGCTGGCGCCGCCTCGGGACGCCTCACCCTGCTTCTGCGGCCCGATCCCACCATCTGGGACGGCCGGTTCGCCAGCAACGCCTGGCTCCAGGAGCTGCCCAAACCGATCTCCAAGCTGACCTGGGACAACGCCCTCATGCTGTCACCGAGGACCGCCCAGCGGCTGAAGCTGGAGGTGGAGGAGATGGCGGAGGTCGCCGTTGCCGGGGTTGCTGGGAATGCCGGCCGCAAGGTCCGGGCGGCGGTGTGGATCCAGCCCGGCCTGGCCGACGACACCGCCCTGCTCCACCTGGGTTACGGCCGGCAGAACGCCGGCAAGGCCACGGGGGCGGGCTTCAACGCCTACCCGCTGCGCACCACGCAGGCGCCGTGGTCCATCCCGGGGGTCGAGCTGCGGGGCCTGGGAGGGCGCTACCCGCTCGCCAGCACCCAGAACCACCACCTGCTCGAGCCGGGGTGGGACGAGATGAAGCTGGCGAGCGAGGAGGCCGAGCGCCGGAAGGTGATCCGCCACGGCACCCTCGATCAATTCCACAAGAACCCGAATTTCATCCAGGAGGCGCGGGAGAAGCCGGCGCCCGACGAGACGCTCTACCCCAAGCACCCCTACCCCGGGCACGCCTGGGGGATGTCCATCGACCTCGGCGTCTGCACCGGCTGCAGCTCCTGCGTCGTGGCCTGCCAGGCGGAGAACAACATTCCCGTGGTGGGCAAGGAGCAGGTGCTCAAGCACCGGGCCATGCACTGGCTGCGCGTCGACCGCTATTTCTCCGGCGACATCGACGAGCCGACGGTCCACCACCAGCCGGTGCCCTGCATGCACTGCGAGAACGCCCCCTGCGAGGTGGTCTGCCCGGTGGCGGCGACGGTGCACAGCGACGAGGGGCTGAACGACATGGTCTACAACCGCTGCGTCGGCACCCGCTACTGCTCCAACAACTGCCCCTACAAGGTGCGGCGGTTCAACTTCTACAAGTTCACGGCGGGCCAGCCGGCCAACGCCCCCGGCTGGTTCGACAAGCCTTCGCTCAAGCTGCTCGCCAACCCGGACGTGACGGTGCGCGGCCGCGGCGTGATGGAGAAGTGCAGCTACTGCGTGCAGCGGATCCGCCACGCCGAGATCGACGCCCAGGTGGACGGCCGGGACATCCGCGACGGCGAGGTGCTGACCGCCTGCCAGGCGGCCTGCCCGGCC
>DATARR010000122.1:0-1787 GCA_036264085.1 Thermoanaerobaculia bacterium
CCTATCTGGAAGACGTGGCGGTCGGCGCCGTGGATCTGCTCCTCCACCGCGCCTCACCGGACGCCCGGCGGCTCCTCTGGCTGGTGACGCTGGCGTCGGAGCCGGTGACGGAGGAGTTGATTCAGGAGGTCTGGGCGGGGAGGAGCCCAGAGGAGGAACAAGTAGACCGACTCCGCGCGCTCCTGGCGATGCAAGAGAATCTCCCCCAAGAGGTAAGAGATGCTCTCCTGGCCCTTCCGCCCGAGATACGAGCAGCGATCGAGCAAGGAAAAGAGACCGCAGGAACTCAGCCACCGGCAGGCCCGTTGCTCGCGGAACTGACGGGAGCCGGTCTGCTGACCGAGGAGGCCGCGGACACCTACGGGTTCCACGAGCTGGTCCGGGAGCGGGCCGCCGCCCGGGTTGCAGACCACCCCGAAGAGAAGGGAGGGCGGACGGAGGAGCAGACCTGGGTGGCCTACGGCGAGCGCTACGCTGCGGCGTTTCAAGCACTTCGGAGGTCGGGGGAAAATGGCGCCGTGGAGCCGGCGGGGGATCTCCTACCTGGTCCGAGCCCGGGCCTTCGACCGTCTGACCTCCCTTGCTGGCGGGGTCGTGATTTCGACGCGGGATCCGCGGCTGCTGGGCCAGGTGATCGCCGACCTCGAAGGGGCCGCTGAGCAGGTCCCGCCGGGCCAAGCCCGCTGGAGGATGCGGACCAATCTGGCGGACGCCTTGCGGCAAGGCGGTCGCCCGGATGCGGCGCTGCCGTTCTACGAGCAGGCCGCGGAGGAGGCCGAGACGGCGGAAGATTGGAGCGACATGGGCGTGATCTGCCAGAACTGGGCGAGCGGGCTGGGGGATGTCGGCCGCCTGGACGACGCGAAGGCCACTTATCGGCGAAGCGCCGAAGCCCAGAGGAGAGCCGGTTCGCCACGGGTGAATGTCCTCCTCAGCGAATTCGAGGCGCTCCGCGTCGACGTGATGCAGGGAGAGGCTGAACGAGCCCTGCCGGAGATCGAGAGCCGTCTCCAGGAGGTGCGAGGCTGGTGGCGGCGACACCGCGAGGGCGAGACGGTTCCGGAAGCGCCGGACGCCGTGGCGCTGGGGCGGGCTCTGACCGGGGGCCTGGACATCGCCAAAGACGCCAACCAGGCGCTCGAGCGATGGGAGGCCTGCCTCGGGCTCCTCACCGAGCTCGAAGAGGCCGAGCGAGCGCTGGGCGAAGGGGAGCACGAGATGGCGAGGACCCGATTCAACCGCTATGGCCCGCTACTGCGGCTTGGCCGCCTCGACGAGGCGCAGGAGGTTCTGGAGAGCTGCCTGGAGATCTTTCGTGCGGTCGGCGATCTGTCGATGGAGGCCAAGTCTCTCTCGGCGCTGTCCGACCTGTGGAACGAGCGTGAAGACCGTGAGCAGGCCGTCGGCCTGGGACGGCAGGCGTTGGCGGCGCGCAACCGGCTCTCCGATCTTGTGGGGCGGTCCATCTCGCATGGCAATCTGGCGAATTACCTCGACCGGCTGGGAGAGGCCGAGGAAGCGGCTCGGCACCGGCTGGTCGCGATCGTCTACGACCTCGTCATGGGACATCGGCAATTCCTAGCGACCGACCTGCGCAACCTCGCAATCCTCATGCGGAACGCCACGGCCTCGGGGAAGCGCTACGAGCTGCCGCGGCTCGCCGAGTTGGTGGCACGGCCTGAGTTTGAGGCGCTCCGGCGGACGCTTGCGGAGCGGAACGTGGGGGTGGAGGCGCTGCAGGCGGAGATCGACCGGTTGGTGGCGGGGTTGGGGTAAGGGCCCTCACC
>DATARR010000140.1:0-16218 GCA_036264085.1 Thermoanaerobaculia bacterium
AGGGCCAGGCTGTACTACGACCTCGTGTACAATTCCTTGAATGAGGCGGCTCGCCGCGCCATGGAGGCGATGATGAAGGGCTACGAATACCAGAGCGATTTCGCGAAAAAGTACGTCGCACAGGGCCGCACCGAGGGCCGCGCCGAGGGCCGCACCGAGGGCCGCACTGAGGAGGCGGCGCGCGCGCTGCTGACCGTGCTTCGGGCCCGCGGCATTGCAGTGCCGGACGCCGTCCGCGAGCGCATCCTGGCCCAGAAGGATCCCGAGCGGTTGGAGCGCTGGCTGGAGAAGGCCGCGGTCGCTGCTTCGGTCACCTCGGTCATCGACGAGCCGAACTGAGGTCCCAGAGATCGTACTACGAACACTGCCTCGGCACAGCCTCTGAGCGCTTCTCAGTGCATCGACACCGGCGCCGCCGCCCTTCCGCTCCGGCGCTTGAAGAGGAACAGCATGGGGATGCAACAGAGGAAGAAGACGCCGACGACGCGGAAGGCGTCCATGTAGGTGAGCAGGAAGGTCTGCTTCATCACCGCTCCCTCCAGCGCTCCGTAGGCCTGCTGCTGGGCCTGGAAGAAGCTCGACCCGCGTGACATCAGGCCCTGGGTGATCGCCGAGAGCCGCTCCCGCACGGCCGGATCGTAGATCGACGTGTGGGAGAGGAGGTTGGCGCGGTGCGTCCACGAGCGGTATTGGATGAAGGTCGCCACCAGCGCCACGCCGAAGGAGCCGCCGAGCTGGCGCATCATGTTGGTCAGCCCCGCACCCTGCGGAATGTCCTTGCCGCGCAACCCCGAGAGCGCCATGGTGGTCAGCGGCACGAAGAGGAATCCCAGGCCCACGCCGCGCAGGATCAGCGGCCAGAAGAAGTCCAGGCGATCCGAGGACAGGGTCGAGTGCGAGAGCATCCAGGTGAAGAAGAAGAAGGAGATGAAACCCAGGGCGTTGAGGAGCTGCGGCGGCACTCCCTTCTGCAACAGGCGGCCTACCACGGGCATCATCACCGCCGTGGCGAGCGACCCCGGCAGCAGGATCAGCCCGGTCTGCATGGCCGTGAAACCGAGCAGGTTCTGAGCGAAGACGGGGAAGATGAACACCGAGGCGTAGAGGCCGAAGCCGAGGATGAAGGTGAAGAACGTCCCCACGGCGAGCGAACGGTCCTTGAGCACCCGCAGGTCCACGATCGGATGCTCGGTAGTGAGCTCGCGCCAGATGAAGGCGGCGAGGCAGAGGACGGCGGTGACGGTGAGCGCCGTGATGTAGTTGGTCGCGAACCAGTCCTCGCTCTCCCCGCGTTCGAGCACGATCTGCAACGAGCCGATGCCGGCCACCAGCAGGCCGATCCCCGTCCAGTCCACCTTGGTGATCGTGCGCTTTTCGTGCGACTCGGGGATGAAGGCCATGGCCATCAGCGCGGCGATGACGCCGATGGGGAGGTTGACGTAGAAGATCCAGCGCCAGGAGTAACTGTCGGTGATCCAGCCGCCGAGGGTGGGGCCGACGGTGGGCCCCACCACCACGCCGAGGCCGAAGAGCGCGTTGGCCATGCCCATCTCTTCGGGGGGGAAGGTCTCCACCAGGATCGCCTGCGAGGTCGAGAGCATGGCGCCGCCGCCGGCGCCTTGAATGAAGCGGAAGATCACCAGCTCCCAGAGCCCGGTGGCGTGGCCGCAGAAGAACGAGGCGACGGTGAACAGGATCAGCGAGCCGGTGAAGTAGTTGCGGCGGCCGAAGACCGAAGCGAACCAGCCGGTCATCGGGATGACGATCACGTTGGCCACCACGTAGCCGGTCACCACCCAGGCGATCTGGTCGAGCGTCGCCCCCAGGTTGCCCATCATCTGGGGCAGGGCGACGTTGACGATCGAGGTGTCGATCAGCTCGATCACCGAGGCCAGGATGACCGTGATGGTGATGATCCATTTATTGGCGCCCTGCTGGGCCATGGCGAAACCTCTCTCCCCTGAAACCTGATCCATTCAACCTGGTCAATCCAGGTTCACGACGACCGAGACGTTCATGCCCACGCGCAGCGGACGTTGCGGATCGGTCGGATCGGTGAAGACGATCTTGACCGGCACCCGCTGCACGACCTTGGTGAAGTTTCCGGTGGCGTTGTCCGGCGGCAGCAGCGAGAACCGCGCGCCGGTGGCCGCGGCCAGCGACTCGACGCGGCCGTGGAAGGTGTGGCCGGGGTAGGCGTCGACCTCGATCTCCGCCGTCTGCCCGGGGTGCATCCTGGCGAGCTGCGTCTCCTTGAAGTTGGCGCTCACCCAAGTGTCGGTGCCCTGGACGATGGCCATCAGCGGCTGGCCGGCCTGGACGAACTGGCCCACCTCGACCGCCTTTTTCGAGACGTAGCCCGAGACCGGCGCCGTCACCACGGCGTAGGAGATCTGCAGCCTCGCCGCCTCCAGGGTCGCCTGGTGCTGGGCCACCGCGGCCTGGGCGGCGGCGACCTGGCGTTGCGCGGCTTCGATCTGGGCGGCCGCGGCGTCGGCGGTGGCGCGGGAGGCCTCGGCCGTGGAGCGCGCGGCTTCGGCCGAAGCGCGGGCCGAGTCGGCGGCGGCGCGGGCGGCGTCGAACTGCTGCCGGGAGATCTCCTCCTTGTCCGCCAGCGTCTTGTAGCGGGCGAGGTCGGCGGCGGTCTGCTCCTGGCGGGTGCGGGCCGCGGAGACGTCGGCCTGGGAGCTGGCCGCCTTGGCACGGCTGCTGGCCTGGGCGGCGCGGGTGTTGGCCACGTTGGCCTGGGCCACGGACACCGCGGCCTGGGCGTTGATCAGGGCCGCCTGCTCCTGGTCCACCTTGGCCTGGAGGTCCCTGGGATCGATCCGCGCCAGCACGTCGCCGGCCTTGATCGGCTGGTTGTCCTGCACCAGGACCTCGGTGACGTAGCCTGGGACCCGGGCCAGCACCGGATCGATGTGGCCGTCGACCTGGGCGTCGTCGGTGGTGGCGTGGTGGCTGTAGAAGACGAACGTGCGGAAACCGAAGATGCCGCCCGCGATCACCAGCAGAGCCAGGATGGTGAGGACGACGTATTTGCGAGTGCCCCGCTTGGGCTGCGGCGACGCGGTCTCCGGCGCCGGAGCCTCCGCACTCTTCTCAACTCTCAGTGGACTGCTCATGTTACTTCCCTCCGTCCTGCCGGGTGTTCTGCATTGAACTGGTTTCAGGAATCAGCGCGCGGATCTGGCCGGTGGCCCGCGACAGGTCGAAGCGCGCCTGCGCCTCGTCGGCCAGGGCGTCGATGCGCGTGTCGCGGGCGGCGGCCAGCGAGGTCTGGGCGTTGTCGACCTCGATCGACGGCGCGACGCCGGCCTTGAACCGGTCGCTCGCCTGCTCGAGCTCGTCCTCGGCGAGCCGCACGCTCTGGTCGGCCAGCTCGACGCGGCTCCTGGCGCTCGCCCACTGGAGAAGGGCCTGGCGGACCTCCTGCTCGACTTGGCGCTCGGTGTCCTTCTGCTGGAGCTGGAGCTGCTCCTGTTGTGAGCGGGCTTCGGCCACCCGGGCCTCGATGCGGCGGCCGGTGAACAGCGGCACGTTGACCACGGCGCCGATCGTCCGGCTCCACTCCACGTCCCGCAGCCGGTTGCCGCTCTCGTTGCCCTGCGCCTGAGCTCCCAGGGTTGGGAGCCTCTCGGCACGCGCCGCCTCGATGTTGAGGGCGGCGGCGCGCAGGCGCTGCTCGAAGAGCGACAGCTCGGGCCGGCCCTGCCGCGCCGCGGCCAGGGCGTCGGCCAGGGTGGGCACGGGAGCCGCGGCCTGACTCCAGTCGTCGGTGAGCACCACGTCGGCCCCCAGGTCCCCGCCCACGGCCCGCAGCAGGGCGAGGCGCGCCAGGTCGCGCTGGTTGACGGCGACCAGCAGCGCCTGCTGCTGGCGGGCGAGCTGGACGTCGGCCCGCGTGGTGTCGAGGCGCGTGCCCACGCCGGCGTTCTTCTGGTCCACGGCGAGCTGCCGCAGACGCTGGAAGAGGTCGACGTTGGCCTTGATCTCGTCGATGCGCGCCGAGCTGCGCCCCAGGGAGACGTAGAGAGAGGCCACGGCCGCGGCCACCTCGTTCTCCGTGCGGCGGCGGTCCTCCTCGCTCACCCGCACGCCGGCCCGGGCGGCCTGGTAGCGCCGCTTCGCCGCCAGGTCGATGAGGTTCATGGCGAACGTGATGTGGGCGTCGACGATGTTGAACGGCGGCGTCACGGTGGGAAAGCCGGGAAGCGAAAAGCCGAAGGTGGCCAGGTTGAGCGTCTCGTTGGCGACCTGGCTGCCGAGGCTGAGCTGCGGCTGGAGGCCCGAGCGGGCCTCCTGAGCCCGGGCCTCGGCCTCCGCCGTGCGCGCCTTGGCGAGTTGGGTCGCCGTGCCCTCGTCCAGGGCCCGGCGGATGGCGTCGGCCAGCGACAGCCGCAGGGGCGGCTGGGCCGGCGATGCCGGGGGTGCGGCCGGCGGCTGCGGTTCTCCCAGGGCCGTGCTCGCACCTGCCCCGGCGATCGTCACCAGGGCCACCAGCACACCCAAAGCACGGAATCTCATGATGTCTTCCTCTCCTGTTCTTCCCCCTCGCACCGGATCCACGAGAGGACGTAGGCGGGGCAGTGGACCAGCTCGATTTCCCTCGCGTTCTTCGCGGTGCCGCAGGCGAAGAAGCGGACGAGCTCCCGGTCCACGAGGACGACGCCGGCGAGATCGAGAGTCACTCGCCGTCCCGCGGCCCGCGCCCCGGTGACCAACTCCTTCAGCTCCGCCAGATGCTCCTGCGTGAGCTGCCCGGCCAGGGCGTAGGTGATGGCTTCGGTGGTTTCGGATCGTGTCTCGATGCGCAACATCGTCTGTGCTCCCGCTCCGAGCTAGTACACGATCGATGCCAGGAGGCCGATCTTGAAGAATCAACAACTTAGGACGGATTCACGAAGCGATGTCGTAACGAGATCTCGGAAATTCACGAGATCTCGTGAGGATGGCGCCGATCTCGAAGCGACTGGCGCCGACCTCAACGCTGCCGGCGTCAACCTGAACGTCGCCGGCGCCGGTCTCGAAGCCGCTCGCACCGATCTCCACGCGGTTGGGACCGAGGTCTGAGGCGTCTGCCTCGAGGTCTGAGGGGGTCGCACCGAGGTCTGAGGGGTCTGCACCAAGCTCTCAGGGGTCTGCATCGAGGTCTGAGAGGCTCGTACCGAGATCCGAGGGGTCTGCCTCGAGGTCTGAGCCCTCGAGACCTTGGTGCGAACGGCTCAGACCCTGGTCTGAGGGGTCGAGACCTTGGTGCGGACCCCTTGGAGCGAGGTCCCGACCACGTGGAGATCGGTCCCAACCGCTTTGAGCAGGATCTGAATCGCCTCCAGTCCGCTCCGGATTGCCTTCATCTTCAACAAGATACGTTCCAGCCGAGATGAGACGGCCGTTCCCCGGGGTCCTACCTTTGCCTGGAGGGTCGGGGTGATGAAGGCCTACGGCCCCGGCCGGAAAATCCGCTTGTCGATCCTCAGACTCTTGATCCTGGACTCCAACGTCGTGGCCGGTATCCCCAGGATGGCCGCCGCGCCGCCGGCCCCGGAGACCCGCCCTCCCGCCCCCCTCAGCGCGTCTTCAATGCGCTGCCGCTCCTGCTCGCGCAGGCTGGCGGGTAGGGGGAGGACGGCGCCGGGAGGAACCGGCGCCGCGGTGGCCAGGAGGGGCTCGTCGACCCGCAGGACCTCGCCTTCGGAGAGGATGGCGGCGCGTTCGATCACGTTCTGGAGCTCCCGCACGTTGCCCGGCCAGGAGTAGGCGACGAGGCGGTCCATCGAGCTCTTCTCGATGCTCTCGAACCGCTTGCCCAGCCGCGCCGCGTAACGGGCCGCGAAATATTCGACGAGGATGGGGACGTCCTCCCGCCGCTGGCGCAGGGGCGGGATTTCGATGGGAAAGACGTTGAGACGGTAGAAGAGGTCGCTTCTGAACGTGCCCGCGGCCACGGCCGTCGCGAGGTCGCGATTGGTGGCGGCGATGACGCGGGCATCCGTGGCGATGGGCTGCTCGCCGCCCACGCGCTCGAAGGTCCCCTCCTGCAGCACCCGCAGCAGCGTGGCCTGCACCTCCGGCGGCAGCTCGCCCACCTCGTCGAGGAAGATGGAGCCGCCGGCCGCCAGCTCGAAGCGGCCGAGGCGTCTCTGGAGGGCGCCGGTGAAGGCCCCCTTCTCATGGCCGAAGAGCTCGGAGGCGATGAGCGACGCCGGCAGGGCCGCGCAGTTGACGGCCACCAGGGCGCGGTGCGCCCGCGGCGAGCGGCGGTGGATGGCCCGGGCCACCAGCTCCTTGCCGGTGCCGGTCTCGCCGGTGATGAGCACCGTGGCCTCCGTGGCCGCCACCTTGTCGACCCGCGACAGGGTGTCGCGCAACGCTTTCGAGGCGCCGACGATCTCCTCGAACATGCTGCGCTCGTCGATCTCCTGGCGCAGGGCGAGGTTCTCGGCCTGGAGCTGGCGGCTGAGACGGGAGATCTCCTCGAAAGCCAGGGCGTTGGCCACGGCGGCGGCGATGGGCCGGGCCACGGCCTCGAAGACCGCCACCTCGTGGGGCGGGAAGGGGCCGGCGGTGCGGCGGGTGAACGACATCGAGCCCACCAGCCGCTCCCGCATCTGGAGCGGCACGCGGACGTAGGAGTGGACGCCCGCCGCCAGCAGCCGCGAATCCTCCGGGAAACGGGTCTCCCGGGTCAGGTCCTCACAGACCCAGGCCTTCCCGGTGCGCCCCACGTGCTCGGTGCCCGAGCCTGCCAGCGGCACCGGCGGCTTCAGGTGCGGGCCCATCTGATCCGCCGGGATGTGCAGCCAGCGCGCCACGACGTCGGCGAAGGTGTCCCCCTGCCGCCGCTCGACGCCCTGGACGTAGAGCGAGTGGGGGACCAGGGAGTCGCCGGCGACCGTGGTCACGCTCACGCCGCCGACGGGGATCGACGGGGCGAGGGCGTGGGCCACCGCCTCCAGGACGGCGGCCATGTCGAGCTGGGAGTTGGCGGCCTCGGAGACTTCCAGGAGGAGGCGGTACTTGTCCTCGGCCGTCAACGGCGCAGAGGGCGGGGATGCCGGCGACGGCGCGCTGGGGGCCTCCTTCATGGAGGAAGATCCTACCGCGACTGGCCGGTCACTTTCGCGAAGCCTTCCTTGAACTGGCGCATCCAGTTCCTGGGCACCGAGAAGCCGTGCCCCACCTTGTGGAGCCAGACCAGCTCGCCGTTCTCCACCTTGGAGAGGTAGGTCCGGGTGTCCGCAGGGGTGCAGATCTGGTCGATGTCCCCCTGGAAGGCGAGCCAGGGATCGGTCAGCGGGGCGGGCTGGAAATCCACTCCTTTGCCGTGGGGGTCGTGGACCCAGGAGAGCTCCCGGCCCTTGCAGATCGGATGGTTGACGATCAGGTCCGGGCAGAACCCGAGGGAGAGGCCGCCGCGGAAGGTGTGGGGCGGCGCCTGCCCCATGGCGGCGTAGACGATGGTGGCGCCCGAGGAGTAGCCCACGAGGACCGGCCGCACCCGCTCGGAGTAGCCGAACTTCTTTTCGATGGCCTTGCCCAGCTCCGCGAAGTCGGTGCCTGGGTCCCAGCACTTGTCGGGATCGGCGGTGGAGGCCTTCATATAGTGGCGGATGTCGACGCCGGCGACCAAGGCGTCCATGCCTTCCAGCTCGCGGGCCATGTCGACGACGCCGAGGTTCCAGCCGCCGTCGCCCGAGATGAACAGGGCGACGTGCGCGGGGCGCGGAGTCTGATGGTAGAGCGTGATCTTGCCGAAGGGCTCGAGATTCAGGGTCTCTTCGACCGCGGCGGCGGGGGAGACGAGGGGGACGAGGGAAAGAACGAGCAGGCTGGCGAGGAGAATCGGCTTCATAGGTTGCGCATTGTACCAACGCCAAGGCCGAGCGAATCAGGACGCCGTCCGCCCGTGGCCCAGGATCGCCTGGGCGATGGGGCCGTAGTTCTTGCCGACGATGTGGTTGCCCGGCCGCGGCACGAGGCGTACCCGGCCGGGGGGGAGCTTGAGGCACAGGGTCTTGCCCTTCTCGGTCTCGCCGTAGGCGCAGACGATCTCCTTGCCGGCGAGCTTCTCGATCTCAGGCATTACGGGGCGGCTCTCGGGAGAGGGCTTGCCGAGCCACTCCGAGGGGTGGAAGCGGAAGTCGGCCGAGTCGGAAGGTCCCACCAGGGCGATGAGCGAGACCCTCTCCGCCAGGTCCGGGGGCAGGCGGCTGGCCAGGAACGGCATGACGTCGGCACCGAAGGAGTAGCCGATGAGGATGACCTTTTCCTTGTGCCAGAGGGGGAGGTAGTGGCGCAGGATGCGCTCCAGGTCTCTCGCCGACCGGTCCGGGTCCCGGCGCTTGAGGAAATAGCGCAGCGAGTTCCATCCCACGACTGCAATCCCCCCTTTGGCCAGGGCCTCCGACAGGCCCTTGTCCGTCTGCGCCCAGCCGCCGTCGCCGGTGAGAAGGACGGCGAGCTCGTCGCGGCCGGAGGCTTTTGCGGGGACCTTGATGAGAGGAAGGTTGTCCACCTTCGGGAGCGGCGCCGCCGCCGGCGGCTCGCCCGCGGCGAGGGCAGGGGAGGCGAAGAGTGCCAGGGTGAGGAGGAGGGTGGAGAGCCGTCGGGGGGTGAGTCCTGCGTTCATCGCGGCAAGGGTATCCTGTCCGGGGCTGAGGGGGAATCATTCTTCGTGGCCGTGTTAAGGTGGCCCACTGCTGGGGCCGTCCCACTGACCAGGCAGCGAGGAATGTAATGTCGAAACTCCGCGTCCAAAGCTTCGCGATCTCCATCGACGGCTACGGTGCCGGGCCGAACCAGGATCTCCAGAATCCGCTGGGCGTCAGGGGCCCTGAGTTGATGGAGTGGTTCTTCCACACCCGCGTATGGCGGAGGATGCACGGCTACGACGATGGAGAGACGGGAGTCGACAACGGAATTGCGGAGCAAGCCTTTGCCGGAATCGGTGCCTGGATTCTTGGGCGCAACATGTTCGGTCCTGTCCGAGGCCCGTGGCCGGACGAGACATGGAAGGGCTGGTGGGGCGACGAGCCGCCGTATCACACGCCCGTCTTCGTGCTGACGCATCACCCGCGGGCGCCGCTCAGGATGGCGGGAGGTACGGAGTTTCGCTTCGTCACCGAAGGCATTCACGCCGCTTTGGAGCAGGCGGCCGCTGCGGCGGGCGGCCTCGACGTCCGCCTCGGTGGCGGCGTGTCCACGATCCGGCAGTATCTGCGCGCCGCCCTGATCGACGAGCTGCATCTCGCCATCCGGCCTGTCCTGCTCGGCTCTGGGGAGCATCTCTTCAACGACATCGATATGAGCGGCCTGGGCTATGAATGCGCGAAGCACGTCGCTGGCGAACGTGCGACCCACGTCTTTCTGCACAAGCGTGCGTGACCATCGCACAGCGTTTGAGTAGGCGAGGCGGCCGCCGCTGATTCCCGTGGTTATACGCCGAGATCCAGACTTGGCGTATAACTATCCTCGACGAGAGGAGCCCATGCCCTCAGGCGGCCTGGGAAGCCCTGGCGCACAACGCCTCCGCGGCCAAGCTCGTCCGCAGGGCAACGGGGCGGCTGGCTCCTGAGCTGCGCGAGAGGCTGCCCTCACGCCTGCCGTAGCGCCTCGCGGCTGATCCCGTAGTGGCTGGCGTGCCAGGCGACCCCGCCTTCGCGGAGGAGGAGGATCTGGGGCGACTCGTGCCGGATGCGGGTGCGCTCGGCCAGGGCGTTCGAGACGGCGCGGGCGAGCTGGATCTCGATCACGGCACAGACGGGGCCGTCCTGTGGAACCTCGGCGGCGAAGCGCTGGAACTCGGACCAGGCGTGGCTCGAGATGGGGCAGGTGAGGCTGTGCTTGAAGATCCAGACCGGCGTCTGGCTCGAGCGCGCGATGAGCTCGTCGAGCGCGGGAATGTTGTCGATTCTCTCGATGTCAGCCATCTCAGCGTCGTCTTTCCTCTGAAGAGATGGCGCGATTATACCAGGACCGGCCGCCCCGCCGGGCAGCGTGGAGTTGGCTTTTCTCCCTCTCCCTGCATAGGATTCGCCCATGCTCCGACAATTCGCTGTCCTCCTCCTCTCCCTCTTGCTGGCTCCGGCCGCCTTCGGCGCTACGAAGCCCGCTCCCCGGCAGATGCCCGGCCGCGAGGGGATCTCCGTCCTGCTGCCCAACGGCTGGCGGATCGCCCCTGCCGGCCGCCACATCACGGTGGGGGACCTCCCCCTGGCGATGGCCGAGTCGCCCGACGGCGGCACCCTGGTGGTGACCAACAACGGCTATACCAAGCCCAGTCTCACCGTGGTGGACCTGCGGCGCCTCACCGTGCCGGCCACGGTGCCGGTGGACGACGCCTGGCTCGGCCTCGTCTGGCACCCGGACGGCAAGCGGCTCTATGCCTCGGGCGGCGCTGCCAGCACCGTGCAGGAGCTGCGGGTGGGAGAGAAGGGCCTGGAGAAGACCGCCGTGCTCACCTTGAAGAAGCCCGGCCCGACGAGCTTCGTGGGCGGCCTGGCGGTGAGCCCGGACGGCTCCCGGCTCTACGCCGTGCACGTCCTAGGGCAGACCCTGTCGGCCGTGGACCTGGGCAGCGGTCAGGTCGCCCAGACCGTCGAGTTGCCGGCCGAGGCTTATACGGCGCTGGCGGCGCCGGACGGCAAGACCGTCTTCGTCTCGCTGTGGGGAGGCGCGAAGGTCCTCGTCTTCGATGCCGCGACGCTCGCGCTTCGGGGAGAGGTGGCGGTGGGGGAGCACCCCAACGCCATGATCCTTTCCAAGGATGGCTCCAGGCTCTTCGTGGCCTGCGCCAATACCAATGAGGTCTGGGTGGTGGACGTCGCTGCGGGCTCGGCGAGGGCGGCGCGCGAGCGGATCTCCATCGCCCTCGAACCAGCGGCGCCGCCGGGCAGCACGCCCAACGGCCTCGGCCTCTCGCCGGACGGCGCCACCCTGCTGGTGGCCAACGCCGACAACAACACCGTGGCCGTGGTGGACGTCTCCCGTCCCGGGGACAGCCGGGTGCGCGGCTTCATCCCCACCGGCTGGTATCCCACGGCGGCCCAGTTCAGCCGCGACGGCCAGCGGATCTTCGTCCTCAGCGGCAAGGGGCTGACCTCGGTGGCCAACCCGCGGGGCAATCAGCCCGGGGTGGAGGGCGCCTCGGGCCAGTACATCGCCGAGCTGCTCGAAGGCTCCCTCTCCGTGCTGCCGGTGCCGGACGAGAAGACCCTGGCCCGCTACACGCAGACCGTCTACCGCCTCACCCCGTACACGGCCGCGGGCCGGCTGGCTCCCCGGGGCGCTCCCGCGGGGTCGCCGATTCCCGCGCGGGTGGGCGGCCGGTCTCCCATCAAGTACGTCTTCTACGTCATCCGGGAGAACCGGACCTATGATCAGATCCTCGGCGACCTGCCTCAGGGCAACGGCGATCCCAACCTCTGCCTCTTCGGCGAGGACGTGACGCCCAATGCCCACGCTCTGGCCCGCGAGTTCGCCCTGTTCGACAACTTCTACGTCAACGCCGAGGTCAGCTACGACGGCCACGCCTTCTCGACGGGCGCCTACGCCACGGACGTGGTGGAGAAGATCTGGCCCATGAACTATGCCCGGCGCGGCGGCGACTACCTGAGCGAAGGGGCGGGCCCGCAGCGCAATCCCTATGGCAACGTCGCGGCGCCCGCGAACGGCTACCTGTGGGACGCCTGCAACCGCGCGAGGTTGAGCGTCCGCAGCTACGGCGAGTTCGTCCAGTGGCAGGACGAGAAAGCCAAAGGCAAGGTCCGCGCTTCGGTGCCGGGCCTCGAAGGGAAGGTGAACGAGGACTTCCCACCCTACGATCTCGGCATCCTGGACAGCCGGCGGGTGGAGATCTGGCGCGAGGAATTCCGCCACTTCGAAGCGCAAGGGGACCTGCCGCGGCTGTCCATCCTCCGCCTCCCCCGGGATCACACGCAGGGGACGCGGGCCGGCTCGCCGACGCCGCGCGCGATGATCGCCGAGAACGACCAGGCCCTGGGCCGCTTCGTGGAGGCCGTCTCCCACAGCCGGTTCTGGAAAGAGTCGGCCATCTTCGTGGTCGAGGACGATGCCCAGAACGGTCCGGACCACGTGGACGCCCACCGCTCGGTGCTCCTGATGATCAGCCCCTACTCCCGGCGTGGCGCCGTGGACGGCACGCTCTACACCACGGCCGGAGTGCTGCGGACGATGGAGCTGATCCTCGGCCTGCCGCCCCTGAGCCAGTACGACGCCGCGGCCACGCCCATGTACCGCGCCTTCCGGTCGCAGCCGCAGCTCGCGCCCTTCGACCACCGGGAGCCGCGCATCCCCCTCGACGAGAAGAACGCCAAGAGCGCCTGGGGAGCCGAGGCCTCGGCGGCCATGGATCTCGACACCGAGGCGGACCTCGCCCCCGAGCTGGCACTCAACGAGATCCTCTGGAAGTCGGTCCGCGGCGCATCCTCGCCCATGCCGCCGCCGGTGCACGCGGCGTTCGTGCGGGGGGTGAGGGGAGGGGAGAAGGAGGGGGATGACGATTGAGGAGGTGTCCCCCCGCCCAAAACCCTCACCCCTATCCCCTGCTCTGAAAAGGACCTTCTCGGCCTGCTTCGCCTGGGGCTCCCGCCCCAGGCTGGTTGAATGGCGCCCACTGGGGGCGCTTCCTGAGGCAAGGCCTTCCCCCATGGTCCACAGGGCAACCTAGCGGTAGAATATGCGCCAGTGCTTGGTCCTTCTCCTCATCGTGGTATGATGGGATACCCGAACTTGGGGCAACCTTTCGGCGCGGAGGCGCCGGGGAAGCTTTGCCCTGACAACGCGCATCCTCGCAGAGGGCTGGGCGGAAGAATCCAAGCGCGCCGTTCTTTTTACCGTTTACCGAACCGAAAGGAGGCCGTGATGAAGAGATTCCTACCCGTCGCGTTTGTAGCCCTCGCCATCTTATTCGAGGCTACGCAAGTCGCGCAGGCACAGTCGGGCATTGACCCCAACCAGTGGTACAGCATCGTCGCCCACAACAGTGGCCTCTGTCTCGACGTGACCGGCGGCGGGACGAACGCCGGAGCGCGCCTCGTCCAGTACTACTGCCACGGCGGTGACAACCAACTGTTTCGGTTCGAGCCGCTGGGCAACGGCTACTACCGCATCCGTGCCGGCAACAGCAATCTCTGTATCGACCAAGTGAATGCCACCTACACCTACGGCGGCCAGTTCATGCAGTACTTCTGCCACAACGGGCTCAACCAACAGTTCGACGTCATCAGCGGCCAGGTCGGCTCGGGCTACTACAACCAGATACGCGTCCAGCACAGCTTGCTCAACATGGACGTGGCGAACGCGTCCTACTCGCCCGGCGCGTACATCATCCAGTACTACCCACACGGCGGGATCAATCAACAGTTCGAGCTCGTCCCGTCGTCAACCACTCCCTGCGCGGGGCGTGACCAAGACGGCGACGGGGTCGTGGCCTGCTATGACTGCGACGACTTCGACCCGTACGTGCAGGACTGTCCGCCGCCCGGCGATCCGTAGGTGACATACTCGCTACGACCGCCTTTGTGCACAGGGCCTGTCTGCGCCTGGTCCAGCCAGCCGGGACCCAAGTGCTCTGTACCGCAATTACGGAGACGTATCCTGTCGGGGAGGTTCTGTGATTCAGCTTGTCAGTCCCCGATGGCGAGCCCGTAGGGCGGCATACTCGTAGCCCAGCGCGTGAGCGCTGGGACCGTGGGCGATTTCCCGATGTGAGCCCTGCCAAGGGCGCCCTTGGCAGGGCGGGAATGGAGTCGACCCGCCGCCTGCCCAGGGCTCTCGCCTTGGGCTACGAGTATGCCGCCCTCCGGGCTCGGGTTTGTGGCCTGCGGCGGATTGGGAGCTTCAGGGGCCGTGATCTCCTCCAGTCGCTCCAAGGTGCGAGGAGCGAGAGGAACCAGCCGCCGTTCGGTCCAGCTCGGGTTCCGTCGGCCGCCCACCGCCAGCGGGTGTGCGGAATCTGGCTTCGACGTCTGCAAGCAATTGCAGGGCGCCGAAGTGGCCGGCCGACGCAGAGACCTTCCCCCTGCGCACGGCGCCTAGCCCCTTGGCGATCTTTTTCATATCGAGCCGCGCCTTCATCGTTCTAGTCCTCCGTAGCGCTCCTGATCGACCGGCGTTATTCCATCCCGTTCAAAGGTCGGAGTGCAAGCCCGAAGGTCGGCGGGCGTGCCTCGGTGAGGCGGTGCCGGCGCGGCAACTCCTTTTTGCCACCGTGCTGGCAGGGTGTATAAGCTGGACTGAAGTAGGAGGTGACCATGCGCTACCCGATTGCGATTGAACCCGGCGACGCGAAGCACGCTTACGGCGTGGTGGTGCCGGACCTGCCCGGCTGTTTTTCGGCGGGCGATACGCTGGATGAGGCGATTGCCAACGCGCCAGAGGCCATCGCGCTGTGGCTGGAGGAGGTGGTGGAGCGCGGCGGGGTGGCGCCCGCCGCCAAGCCCTTCGAGACGCACCGGGCGAACCCGGAGTTCATGGACTGGATCTGGGCGGTGGTCGAGGTGGACCTGGCTCCCTGGCTCTCCGTATAGCTCAGAGGGTGGCCTCGACCTCGTCCCCTGCGTCCGCCACACCGCCAGAGACTGCCGAGGCATGGCAGGAGCTCTTCCGCCTTGGTGATGCCATCGCCGCCAGCGTTACGCCAGCGGCAGATACCTTGACGGCGGCAGTGCTGGCGATGCGGCGTGCCTCGTCAACGTAATCTTGAAGCCATGGCTTGAAGAAGAGGCCGGGGTGGTGATCCCCCGGGGGGCTGGCAACAACCTACCCGATTGAGGTAGCGTCGGCATCGAGAGACCATGCAGCATTGGAGGAAACGACATGCCAGCGAAGTACGTTTACGCATTCGGCGCCAGTTCGGCGGAAGGTGATGGGAGCCAGAAGGACCTCCTCGGCGGCAAGGGCGCCGGGCTGGCCGAGATGAGCCGGCTGGGCGTCCCCGTCCCGCCGGGTTTCACCATCACCACAGAGGTCTGCGCCTGGTTCCAGGAGCATGCCGGTTCCTATCCTGAGGGTCTGGAGCGCGAGGTCGACCAGCATCTCGCCCAGCTCGAGGAGCGGACGGGCCAACGCTTCGGCGATCCCGCCGATCCGCTGCTGGTCTCCGTGCGCTCCGGCGCCGCCAAGTCCATGCCTGGGATGATGGACACCGTCCTCAACCTCGGCCTCTCAGACTCGATCGTCGCGGCGCTGGTCGCGCGCGGCGTCGACGAGCGGTTCGTGCTCGACTCCTACCGGCGCCTGCTGACCATGTACGGCGACGTGGTGCTGGAGGTGCCTCATCACGATTTCGAGAAGATTCTGGGCGACGCCCGCAAGCGCCAGGGCGCCACCGACGACTTCGAGCTCACCCCGGAGTCGCTGCGCGGCGTGGTCGCCGACTTCAAGCGGATCATCGCCGAGCATGGCACGCCCTTTCCCCAGGAGCCTCGCGAGCAGCTCTGGGGCGCCATCCGCGCCGTGTTCCAGAGCTGGAACAATCCGCGGGCCCGCGAGTACCGGAAGATCGAGAAGATCACCGGTCTGCTGGGCACGGCTGTCAACGTGCAGTCCATGGTCTTCGGCAACCGCGGCTCCGACTGCGCTACCGGCGTGGCGTTCACCCGCAATCCGGCGACCGGCGAGCGGGGAATCTTCGGCGACTATCTGACCAACGCTCAGGGCGAGGACGTGGTGGCCGGCATCCGCACGCCGAAAGACATTGCTCCTGGTGCCGGCAAGGGCGGCCTGGGCGCTGACTTCCCCGCGGCCTACCGCCAGCTCGAGGAGGTCGGAGCCAACCTGGAGCGGCACTTCCGCGACATGCAGGACCTGGAGTTCACGATCCAGCATGGCACGCTTTTCATGCTGCAGACGCGCACCGGCAAGCGCACCGGCCCGGCCGCCATCCGCATCGCCGTGGAGATGGTGGAGGAGGGGCTGATCAGCCAGCAGGAGGCTCTCCAACGCGTCCAGCCCGAGCAGCTCGCCCAGATGCTGGCGCCGGAGTTCGACCCCGAGCAGAAGAAGAAAGCCATCGCTGCCGGCAATCTGCTGACCCATGGCGTGGACGCGGGGCCCGGCGCCGCCTCCGGGCGCATCGCCTTGACCGCCGACCGCGCTGCCGAGATGGCCGCCACGGGTCCGGTCATCCTGGTGCGGGCCGAGACCTCGCCCGAGGACATCGTCGGCATGTTCGCCTCCGCCGGCATCCTCACC
>DATARR010000154.1:0-1568 GCA_036264085.1 Thermoanaerobaculia bacterium
CTTGGATCCGAGGCCGCCGCCGCCCCTCGGCCACAGGTAGTCGAGCGAGGCCAGGGCGAAGTTGAGCAGCCCGACGGCGATGGCGGCGAAGTAGGCACGGTTGATGAACTGGCGGCGGGTGACGCCGGCCGCGTCGTCTCCTGAGCGCCGTGCCCGGGGGGAGCGCTCGATGACCGTACCCGGAACGGCTCCCGTCGAGGACTGCGGGGACATGAGCGAGGACTCGACGTGCGGCGCAGCCTCCGGGCGAGCCCGGAGGTAGAGGATGAAGAGAGCCCAGGCCACAAGGGTGCCGCCGATGATCACTGCCGCAAGGGTTGTTTGGGTCATAGCTCAAATCCCTGTTCGCCGAGAGGGTTGAGGTTGCGGAGATAGAACAGGCCATCCTTCCAGGGGTAGACCCAGTTCTGCCCCGGGCCCCGGAAGAGGACGCCGACGGAGACAAGGATGGCGAAGAAGCACATGAAGATGGTGAACAGCGTGATGGCGATCTTCCGGTCGTCGGGCTTGGTGGAGGGGTTCCGGTCGATGAACGGCGCCGCCATGAGGCCGAGGATGATCCACTGCGGGATCGTCACGCCGGCGACCTGGGGGTGGAAGTAGCGGAGCAGCTCCTGCAGGCCGAGGAAGTACCAGGGAGCCTTGGACGGGTTCGGCGTCTGGTTGATGTTGGCCAGCTCGCGGAAGGGAGCGTTGATCCACACCGAGACGATCAGGAGGACCAGCGTCACGGCAAGGATCGCCAGCATCTCTGAGGCCATCAGGTGCGGCCAGGTGTTGACGCGGTCGATCGGCTCCTTCTCGACCCGCTGGATGGCCTCCGGCTTGACGACCGCCAGCAGTCGCTGGATGCGTTCGGGGACCGCCTCGCCGGTACCGGCGGCCCGTGCCGCCCGGGCCGCGGCCCCGCGTCCCCTGGGGGCGGCCGCCGCAGCGGCAGCCGGGGCAGCCGCAGCCGGTGCGGCCCCGGCAGCGACGCCGGCACCCACCGGCACCTGGGCGGCGGCCGGAGCCGCCGGAGCGGGGGTTCCCTTGGAGGCGCGCATCCTTGCGGCCTTGGCCCGTGCCTGGGCGACGGCCGGGGACGAGCCCTTGGCCTGCTCCTCGGCGAGCACCCGCTCGAAGACCGCGTCCGGCGACTCGCCACCGTTGGGCGATGCCGCTGCGGCCGCAGGGGCCGGCGTGCTGGCGGCGGCCGCCGGTGCGGGCGCCTCCCCAGCGGAAGGCTGCGCCGCCGAGGGCGTGGCGGGGGTCGAGGGAGCCGAGGGCGCGGCGGGAGGTTTGGACAACCCCTTCGACGCGCGCATGCGCGCGGCCTTCGCCCGTGCCTGGGCTACCTGGGGCGAGGACCCCTTGGCCTGCTCTTCGGCCAGGGTCCGCTCAAATACCTCGTCTGGTGTCTCTGCCATCGATCCGCTCCCAGCCTAGAGCCTAGAGGGGTCCCGAGATGCCGCCGTCCTTGCGGACCCTCCAGAAGTGCACCGCCATCTGGATCACGATCACGAAGGGCAGCGCCAGCACGTGCAGCGTGTACCACCGAACCAATGTCGAAGCACCGATCTGCGAGC
>DATARR010000181.1:0-100821 GCA_036264085.1 Thermoanaerobaculia bacterium
CAGGGTCCGAAGAAAAAACTCCTTGGCTTCAGCATGTCTACCTCCTCGGGCCCGCTGTCGCGGGCGTTCAGACCTAGACGTCGTCCAGGAAAAGGATACCGCAAGGCCGCCGGTCGCGCCGGCGACACAGATGCGGATCATGCCGGGCGGCATGATATCGCAAAATCCCGCTGCGCAGAGGAGTCGAAGACAAGGACAGCAGGGACTCCAGGGACCTCAGGGACGAGCTTCTTTGTCCCTGTTGTCCTTGCAGTCCTTGCAGTCCCTGAAGTCCCTGCTGTCTTCTGCCTATAACAGCTTGTCCGGCGTAATCGGCAGCTCCCGCACCCGCTTGCCCGTCGCATGGTAGACGGCGTTGGCGACCGCTGCGGCCACGCCGGTGATGCCGATCTCGCCGATGCCGCGGCAGCCGAGGGTGTTGATCACCGGGTCGGATTGGTCGGTGAATTCGACCTCGACGACCGGGACGTCGGCGTTGACGGGGATCGCATAGTCCGCGAAGTTGTCGGTCACGGGGCGGCCGGTCCGCGGATCGTAGACGGTGTGCTCCATCAGCGCCATGCCGATGCCCATGGTCACGCCGCCCATCACCTGGCTGCGGCTGAGCCGCGGATTCAGCACCCGCCCGACGTCGATGGCCGAGACCCAGCGCGTCACCTGGACGCGCGGCAGCAGCGGATCGATCTTGACCTCGCAGAACTGCGCGCCGAAGGAGTGGATGGAATATTGCTTGGTCTTCTCGTCCTCGGGCTTGACCTGCGCCTCGGCTTCGATCGACGGCCGGCGGGAGCGCGACAGCAACTCGGAGTAAGTCAGCCCCCGCGAAGGATTGGCGGCCACAGCGAGCCGGCCGTCGGTCATCGTCATCTGCTCCGGCCGCAGGCCCGCGAGCGGTGACTCGGGATCGGACGCCGCCACGTCCGCGAGCTTCGCTTTCAGGGCCGCGGCCGCCTGGAGGATGGCCTCGCTGACGCTCGCCGCCGTGTTGGAGCCGCCGGAGCCGGGCGATTCGGGGAAGTCGCTGTCGCCGAGCTCGAAGGTGACGCGCTCGACGGGCAGCCCGAGCGCGTCGGCCGCGACCTGGGTGAAGATGGTGTACGAGCCCGTGCCGAGGTCCTGCGTCGCGGCCTGGACGAGCGCCCTGCCGTCCGGGGAGATGCGAATCCTCGCCGAGGCGGGCCGGCGGTTGCCGGGATAGATCGCGGTCGCCATGCCCCAGCCGACCAGCAGGTCGCCGTCCTTCGTGGCGCCGGGCTTGGGGTTGCGCTGGCTCCAGCCGAATTTCTCGGCGCCGCGCTGGTAGCACTCCTTGAGGTGTTTGCTCGACCAGGGCTTGTCCTCTCCCTCGTCCTTGTCCGCGTGGTTGCGCAGCCGCAACTCCAGCGGGTCCATGCCGAGCGCGTAGGCGAGCTCGTCCATGGCGGATTCGATGGCGAACGTGCCCGGGCAGTCGCCGGGCGCGCGCATGGGCGTCGGCGGCGCGACGTTGACGCGCACGAGCTGGTGAGGGATGGTCACGTTGTCGCAGGAATAGAGCAGCTTGCTCGTGGTCAGGCCGCAGGGCTCGATGAACTCGGTGGTCGGCGACGTCGGCTGGAGGGTGTGGTGACGGATGGCGGTCAGTTTGCCGTCCCTGTTGGCGGCGAGCGCGATCGTCTGCACGGTGGGCGGGCGGTGCCCCACGGAGGTGAACATCTGCTGGCGCGTGAGATTGAGCTGGACGGGCCGGCGCGTCACCTTGGCCGCCATGGCCGCGAGCAGCGTGTGGGGCCATTGAAAACCTTTACAACCGAAGCCGCCGCCGGTGTAGGGGCAGAGCACGCGGACGTTCTCCTTGGGGATGCCGAAGGCCGTGGCGAGCACGGCGCGAGTGCCGATCACACCCTGCGTGGCATCGGCGACGATCAGCCGGTCGCCGTTCCAATGGGCGACGGTGGCCGAGGGCTCCATGGGATTGTTGGTCTCCACGGGCGTCGTGTAGGTCTGCTCTATCTTGACCGCGCCGGGCGCCGCGAGCGCGGCTTCGACGTTGCCGCGCGTGTGTTGCAGCGGCCGGCCGAAGGACGCCTTGGGAGAGTACGCGGTCGACATCGCCTCGGCGACTTCGAGCAGGGGCTTCTCCTCCTGGTAGCGCACTCTGATCAGCGACGCGGCGTGCCGGGCGTGCTCCAGCGTGTCCGCCACCACCAGGGCGACGTGCTGGCCCGCGTAATGGATCACGTCGTCCGAGAACGGCAGCCGGTCCTCTCCCGTCTTGCCGCTCTGCAGGGGCTGGGCCTTGGGACCGCCCGGCGGCTTTTTGAGCTTGGGCATGTTCTCGTGGGTGAGGACGGCGATGACGCCGGGCGCGCGGCGGGCGGCCGCGGTGTCGATGACGGCGATGCGGCCTTTGGCGATGGTGCTCTGGACGAGGAAGGCGTGGGCCAGGTGGTCCTGCCGGAACTCGGCGGCATAGGTGGCGGTGCCGGTGACCTTCCGCCGGCCGTCCACGCGTTCGATGGGTTTTCCCACGCTTCCCGTGCGGGCCGTCTTGCCGGTAACGGCGCTGGCAGCAACTTCGTCGACTGTCGTGAGGCTCATACCTTCTTCTCCGCGGCCATCGCAAGCGCCCGGGTGAGCGTACGCTTCGCGAGCTCGATCTTGAATGCATTGTTGCGTTGCGGCCGCGCGTCCTTGAGCGCTGCTTCCGCGGCGGCCCGGAAGGTCGCCTCGTCCGCCTTGCCGCCGGTCAGCACCTGCTCCGCCTCGCGCGAGCGCCATGGCTTGGTGGCGACGCCGCCGAGAGCCACGCGAGCGGCGCGGATGGCGCCAGCGCCCCCGCGGTCCAGGTCCAGCGCCACGGCGGCCGAGGCAAGGGCGAACTCATAGCTCGCCCGGTCGCGGATCTTGAGATATGCGGAGCGCGCGAACCAGGGGACGGCCGGCAGCTCGACGGCGGTGATCAATTCGCCGTGCTCGAGCACGCTCTCGCGCGCCGGGTCCTCGCCGTAGGCAACGTGGAAGTCGGTGAGCGGAATCGCGCGCTCGCCGCCGCCGGGCCGGCGGGTGTGGACGACCGCGTCGAGCGCCGCCAGGGCCACCGGCATGTCGCCGGGATGGGTGGCGATGCACTTCTCGCTCGTGCCGAGCACGGCGTGAATGCGATTGAAGCCGCCGAGCGCGGCGCAGCCGGAGCCGGGCTGCCGCTTGTTGCACGGCGAGACGGCGTCGCGGAAATAGTAGCAGCGGGTGCGCTGCATGAGGTTGCCGCCGGTGGTCGCCATGTTGCGGAGCTGCGGGCTGGCGCCAGACAGCAGGGCCTCGGAGAGCACCGGGTAGCGCTGGCGGATCGTGGGATCGTTGGCGAGGTCGCTGTTGCGCACCATCGCGCCGATGCGCACGCCGCCGCCCGGCAGGGTCTCGATCCTGGCCAGCGGCAGCGCGTTGACGTCCACCAGGGCGGCGGGGGTCAAGACGTCCAGCCGGAGCAGGTCGACGAGGGTCGTGCCGCCCGCGACGAAGGCGGCGTGGGGATTTTTAGCGACCGCGGCCACCGCCTCCTCCAGCCGGTTGGCGTGCGAGTAGGTGAAGGGGTTCATGAGGTCCTCCCTCCCCTCGCCTCCTGGACGGCGGCGACGATGTTCGGGTAGGCGCCGCAGCGGCAGAGATTGCCGCTCATGCACTCGCGGATCGAGGCGGCATCGCCCGGACACCCTTCTTTCAACAGGCCCACGGCCGAGACGATCTGGCCCGGCGTGCAGTAGCCGCACTGGAAGGCGTCGTGCTTGAGGAAGGCCGCCTGCACCGGGTGGAGGCGGTCGCCTTGGGCGAGCCCCTCGACGGTCGTCACCCGATGCCCGGACGCCATCGCGGCGAGCGTCAGGCAGGAGAGGACGCGGCGGTCGTCGATCAGCACCGTGCAGGCGCCGCACTGGCCGTGGTCGCACCCCTTCTTGGTGCCGGTGAGGTCCATCTCCTCGCGCAGGGCGTCGAGGAGGCTGGTGCGGGGATCGAGCCGGAGCTGGCGCACCTGCCCGTTGACGTTGAGGTTGACCGGCATCGCGCCCGCCGCTGCCGCGCGTGCCGGCGGCCCCGCGGCGGCCGGCTTCGCCGCCTTGACGCCGGCGGCGGCCACGCCCACGACCGGCACGGCCACGAGCGACATGCCGAGGAAATCGCGGCGGCTTAAACCCGTTGGGTCAGAGCTCTCTGCTGATTCGTCGTCCCAGGTGTCATTCACGAGTGCCCCCTTCCTGCGTCGCGCGGGGAGCGCGACGCAGGAAGGGATTGCAAAAAATGTTCCTCAGTACCAGCCGTTCCCCTCGGGGTTGATCAGCGCCTGGTGCAGGCTCTGATGGGCGTTGGCGAGCCAGCGGGAGGAGTCGGCGTCGAAGGGGACGACGACGTAGTGGACGACGCCGGCCGCGGAGTGGAAATGGTTATGGTAGGCCGCGAAGTCCTTCTCCGAGGTGGCCGAGCCGAGCGTCGAGCCGAGGCCCGGCGCCAGGAAGACGACGTAGACCGTGCTCGCTTCGATCCGGCCGGCGCCGCTCAGCAGGTTGTCCAGGCGGAGCTGGATCTCGAGGTCGGAGATCGTGGCGCTCGCCACCGGGTCTCCGGCGGGATCTTCGAGCGCCAGCCCCGCGCCGCGCAGGGCCGCCTGGGCTACGGGCTCCTTCTCCCGGTTCGCCTTTGCGCGCCAGCCGCTGCCGAGGAAGACGGCCTGCACGGTGCCGTGCGAGATGACCGGACCGCCGTGGAAGGTGGCGTCGCGGCCGGCGACCGCCTGACGGGGGATGATCTGGGCGCGGCCGCCGTCGTCGTCGAAGACGACCGTGCCCGGGGTCGCGGACTCCAGGATGGCGGTCGCGGACGGCGCGGACGGCGCCTGCATTGGGGGCTTCTGGGCGGCCTGGGAGACGGCGCCGCCGATCAAGGTGAGAGCCAGCGTGGCGAGACAGGATGCTCTGTTCATGGTTCTCCTCGATTCCCCTTACTGAACGTTGAGGGCGAAGTCGTCGACGACGAAAGAGGTCTGTTTCACGGAGTCCTCGGTGCCGACCAGGTAGACGCGGATGGTCTGGCCGATGTACGCCGAGAGGTCGAACGTCTTCAGAGCATACCCCGTGTTGGCGTTGAGGTTGGAGTAGGTGGCCAGTGTCTGCAGCAGCGTGCCGGACGAATTGCGGACCTGCACCTGCAGGGTGTCGAAGGCGGTCGTGGTCGAAGTCTCGGCCGTGTCGATGTGGAGCCAGAAGGTCAGCGTCGCGGAGGTATGGTTCGAGAAGATCGCGACCTGCTGGTAGAGGGTGTCGGTGTGGGTCGTGCCGTAGCCGTCGAGCCAGGCCTTCCACGAGCCGCTGTGCGCCGGCTCCGAGGCGGAGGTGCTGATGACGCTGGTGGTGGCGACCCAGGTCGTGTTCCCTGATTCGAAGCCCGGGTTCACGAGGATCTGAGTCCCACCGCCCGCGGCGGTCACGGTCAGGGTGAGCGGCGCGGTGTGGGTCTTGCCGCCGCCGGTGCCGGTGATCGTGAGGTTGTAGGTCCCGGCCGCGGCCGTTCCCGTCGCGATCGTCAGCGTCGACGAGCCTCCACCCGGCGCCGCGATGGAGGCCGGCGAGAAGGACGCCGAGGCGCCCGTGGGGACCCCCGAGATCGAGAGCGCGACCGCGGAGTTGAATCCGCCGGAGACCGTCGTGGAGACCGTCGCCGTCGCGTTGGTCCCCGTAGCCGCGGACACGGAGGAGGGGGATACCGAGAGCGAGAAGTCCGGCGCCGAGGGCGAGGTGACCTGGAACGAGACGGTCGTCGAATGCGTCTTGCCGCCGCCCGTGCCGGTGACGGTGATCGTGTAGGTCCCCACCGCGGCGGTCCCCGCCGACAGCGTCAGGGTGGACGAGCCCGAGCCCGGAGCGCCGATCGAAGTGGGGCTGAAGCTCGCCGAGGCTCCCGCAGGAACCCCGGAGGCGCTCAGCGCGACGGCGGAGTTGAAGCCGCCCGAAACCGACGTCGACACCGTGGTGGTCGTGGCAAACCCCTGCGCGGCGGACACCGAGCCCGGCGAGGCCGAGAGCGAGAAATCGGGGCTGGTGCTGGGGTTGAAGATGATGTCGATGACGGGGTGGAGCTCGATCCCGTTCGGCGCGACCCCGGTCTGGCCATGCAGGAAGTCGAACATGCCCACGCCTTTGATCTGCACGGGGATGTTGGCCGTCTGGAAGCTGGAGGTGGGTGTGAACCGGGCGTTGAACGCCGCGCGGGCGTTGGTGATCCCCGACAGGAACGGGCTTCCCGAGCCGACGCAGGCCGGCAGGGGGATCTCCGCGATCAGGGTATTGCCGGAGGCGTCCGAGAGGATCAGGTGGTAGTCCGAATCGCTTTCGAGCTTGTACTGGGTGAGCGTGGCATTGAGCACCCAGACCGTGGTCTCGAACGGAGACACGCGGTTGTTGGGGGGGATCGGGTTGGGCGCGGTCCAGCCGCGCATGGTGACGATGGTGTTGGCGGTCGAGGAGGAGACGTTGACCTTGCCGATGTCCGCATCCGTGCCGGTCTTCACGGACCAGCGTTCGACGCCACAGCTCTGGGCCAGCAGGTCGGGGGGGGCCAGCGAAGCGCCCATCAAGAGGACACAAGCAAGAACTACACGTCGGACACAGACTCTCATGAAGGCCTCCTGCAACGATTGGATGTGAAAAAACGGGATACGACTCCAATACATCCGGTGCCTCAGGAGGAAGTAGCCGAGCCAGGTTCCATGAGAAATAAAAAATGCACTACTGTGACAACATGGGATTCTTTACGGCAACCACCCCTTGCCCAGCCGATTCCGCCTGGGGCGCATCTGCGTCATGGAGGTCTTGCTGAGGGTTTGAGGAGCGGCTTGAGCGGCGCGAGCGACCCGATCCGCGAATCAGACCTCTCGACCCACGGATCAGAGGACCTCACTCGCGAATCAGGTGACCTCATTCGCGGGTCCGAGGACTTGACCCGCGAATTGGATGACCTCATTGGCGGGTCAGAGGACTCGACCCGCGAATTGGATGACCTCATTCACGGGTCCGAGGGCTCGACCCGCGAATTGGATGACCTCATTCACGGGTCAGAGGACTCGACCCGCGAATTGGATGACCTCATTCGCGGGTCCGAGGACTTGACCCGCGGATCAGAGGACCTGATCCGCGGGTCCGCTGGCTTGAAGCTCGGGGCGGGTGACCTGATTCGCGGGTTGGCCGCTCTCCTTCTAGGTCAAGCCGGCGCCATTGCCGTTTTGCAGGCTGCGGCGCAGCTCCGAACGCAGGGTCTCGACCTGCGGATCGGCCGTCGCGGCGGGCAGGGCGGGCTGGACGCCCACGGTCTCGCCCAGCTTGCCGGAGAGGAGCAGGGCCAGCAGGTTCTCCACCAGGTTGCCGCCGCCCTTGCCGTCGGTGGTCATCTGGATCTTCGGCACCACGTCGGCGCCGGCCTTCTCGATGGCCTCGGCGAAGCGGTTCATCACGTTTTGCACGAGCTGGAACTGCGGGCCGCCGTAGGCGCGCACCTGCTCTTCGAGGGCCAGCGCCTGGGCGACGCCCACGCGGGCGGCGCGGTCGGCGTCCGACTCGCCCACGACGCGGATCTTCTTCGCCTCGCCCTCGGCCAGGATGCGGATCTTTTCCGCCTCGGCCTGGGCCAGGGTCTGGATCTGCGCCGCCTGCTGCTGGGCGCGGGCATATTCGGCCTTGCCCTGGTTCTCCTGCACGGTGATGGCGATCTCCGACTCGGTGAGCGCCTGCTGCTGGCGGGCGCGGCTCTCGGCCTCGCGCAGCTCGCGCTCCTTGACGGCGGCGCGCTCCTGCCGGTTGTAGGTCTCGACCTGCTCCTCGGCGATCTGCCGCGAACGGAGCTGCACCAGGATCTGCTCGATCTGGCCGCCGCCCTCGCCCGAGGTGGGGGTGCCGATCAGCACCTCCTGGAGCTCGAGGTTGTAGACTTCGAACCGCTCCTTCATCTGCACGCCCGAGAGGTCCTGGATCTCCGCGCGGTCCTGGAGGAGCTGGATGAGGGTGCGGGTCTGGCCGATGTTCTTGAAGTAGGCGCTGACCATCGGATCGAGCGTCTGCTCCACCAGCTTGCGGATGTCGCCGAAGCGCTGGATGACGAGCGGCGCCTTGCGGTAGTCGATGTGCACGACGACCGACAGCGGCAGACTCGGCTCGAAGGCGTCCTTGGTGATCAGGTTCACCTCCGAGAGGTTCTCGTCGAGGTGGTGGGCGCCGGTCTCCGTGCGATTCCACTTCAGGATGAAGTTGGTCGTCGGCACCATGATGATCTGGCCGGCGTAGGTGTTGAACGCGTACTTGCCGGGCAGCAGCGGCTCGCTCCACACGCCCCGCGCGCCCACCGTCACCAGCTCGCCGTGCTTGTAGTCCTTGCCCGAGAGGTCGCGTCCGGCGTCGCCGGTGTAGGAGACGACCACGCCCACGGTGCCCACCTCGACGACGGTCTTGGGCACCAGCTCCTCGGTGGCGAACAGGCGGTTGATGTAATAGGTGCCTTCCACCAGTACCTGGAGCTGCCGGCCGCGCTGACCGCCGGCGAGCAGGAACTTGTCGGCGTCCTGGAAGCTGTTGTGATAGGTCTCCGCGAAGGCGGGGTCGTTGCCGACCATGGGCGCGATGAGCTCACCCGCCGGAACGGCCGGACCGTCGTGCACGATGACGATGCCGATGCGGTCCTCGGTGCCGCGGATGACCACCGGGTGATAGCCGTGGCGTTCGCCGATGAGGTCGCTCATCTTCTTGAACACCGCCTCCTCACTGCGGTCGAGGGGCAGGTAGTAGAGATAGTCGCGGGTCAGGACGACGAAGAGCGCGAGGTTGATGGCGTAGGTGCCTTCGCGCAGGACCATGCGCTGCGGCCCCTTCTGGCCGCCGGCGCGCAGGAAGGCTGCGGCGTCCTGGAAGTTGTTGGCGCGCAGGTTGGAGGCCAGCGTCTGGGTGGGCGCCAGCGAATGGCCGTCGCGGGCGAAGATATAGCCGATCTCTCCCTGCGGAATGGTGACCAGCCGCATCTTGTGGACGCGATACTGGAACGGCTTGAGGAAGTGCCAGCCGCCGCGCAGGACCGCCGGCTGGAAGCCGGCCTCGCCTTCGAGGGCGATCAGGCCGGACCGCACGGAGCCGCGGGCGCTGATCAGCTTCTCCAGGATCCCCACGCGGTTGTTGGGGATGTAGACCAGCGAGCGGAGGAGGACGAAGAGGAAGACGACGCCCAGAACGAGCAGCGCGGGATAGATGACGGTCATGGGGTTCTCCAGTGTCTTGGGAAGCAAGGGTCTGGATTGGTTGGTCCGGATCGGCGGGTCTTGGAATCCTCCCCGGCCGGCCCCCCATAGCGAGCGCCCCGCCGACGGCGCTTTGGGGCTAGGGTCTGGTTTGGGGGGGATTCTACTATGGAGTGTCCGGAGAGGGGAAAACGTTTCGCGGGGGCTCGCCAAAGCAGCCGTCGTCCGTACCCGCAGCCATGCCCGGCGAGAGGAGACGTTATGAGCGGTTTTTCTGCGCCGATCTACCGCGTCACCAGCGACCCCGCCGACGGCAACTGCTCCGTGCTCCACCCGCCCCCCAGCGCCTTGACGAGGTTGACGCTGGCGATCAGCCGGCGGACGGCGAGGTCGACGGCGGTGCGCTCGTTGGCGAGGGCGGCGTTCTCGGCGGTGATGACTTCGAGATAGCTCGTGATGCCGCCGTTGTAGCGGTTCTGAGCCAGGGTCAGCGAGCGCTCGGCCGCAGCCACGGCGGCGGACTGCTGGGTGGCCTCGTCGCTGAGGATGCGCAGCGAGGAGAGGTTGTCCTCGACGTTCTGGAAGGCGGTCAGCACGCTCTCGCGATAGGCGGCCACCTCGGCCTCGTAGGCGGCCTGCGCCTGTGCGGTCACCGCCCGCCGCCGGCCAGCGTCGAAGACCGTGGCCAGCAACTGCGGCCCGATCGACCAGAAACGGTTCGGCAACGAGAACAGGTTGGACAGGGTCGAGCTCGCGAAGCCGCCCGAGGCCGTCAGGCCCAGGCTCGGGTAGTAGGCCGCCGTGGCCACGCCGATCTGCGCGTTGGCCGCGGCCACGCGGCGCTCGGCGGCGGCGATGTCCGGCCGGCGCTCCAGCAGCGTGGCGGGTAGCTCCACCGGGATCGCCGGCGGCGTGACGCCGAGCGGTGCCACCGCGATCGTCAGGTCGGCGGGCGGCTTGCCGGTGAGGATCGCGATGGCGTGCTCCAACTCGGCGCGCGCCACCCCCAGGTCGATCGCCTGAGCCCGCGTGGTCTCGAGCTGCGTCTCCGCCTGCGCCACGTCGGCGCCCGAGGCGACGCCCTGGTCGTGACGGTTGACATTGATCTGGAGCGTCTTCTGATAGCCGGCGATGGCGGTATCGAGGAGCTGGCGCTGCTGGTCGAGGCCATGGAGCTGGAACCAGTCGACCGCCAGCTCCGCCTCCAGGCTCAGGCGCACCGTCTCGACGTCGGCGGCGCTCGCCTGGGCGCTGGCGACATTGGCCTCGATCTGCCGGCGCACCCTCCCCCAGACGTCGAATTCGTAGGAGACGTCGATCGGCACCTGATAAACGGTGGCCGTGCCGCTGCTCCCCGAAACTCCGGAGGCGCGGCCCGTCGAGCCTCGCGACGTGGTGACCGAGGCGCCCGCCGTGACGGTGGGGAACAGCGCGGCCCTCGCCTCTGCCACCACCGCGCGGGCGCCGCGGAACTGGGCTTCGGCCTGCGCCAGGGTCTGGTTGGAGACGGCGACCTGCTCTTCGAGCGCGTTCAACTGGGGATCGCCGAAGACCTCCCACCATTTGCCGCGCCGGGCCGCGTCCTGCGGCTGCGCCGGCTTCCAGTCTCCCGGCTTGACACCCGGGGGCGGTTGCTCCTTGAAGGCAGCCGGCACTTCCACGGGCGGCGTCTTGTAATTCGGGCCGACGGTGCAGGCCGCGGCCAGCCCGCAGCCGGCCAGGAGGGGCATCAGAAACCTTTTTTTCCTGCTCATGCTTCGGACCTCGCGGGCACCGGCACCCCGTGGCGGCGCTCCTGGCGATGCCGCGACCACCAGAGCTGGAACCGGTCGAGATAGAGATAGACCACCGGCGTCGTGTACAGAGTGAGGAGCTGGCTGAAGAGCAGGCCGCCGACGATCGCGATACCCAGCGGCCGGCGCAGCTCCGAGCCGGTGCCGAGGCCGATGGCCAGCGGCAAACCGCCCAGCATCGCCGCCATGGTGGTCATGGTGATGGGCCGGAAGCGCAGCAGGCAGGCCTCGTAGATGGCGTCCGTCGGGTTCTTCTTCTCCTTGCGCTCGGCCTCGATCGCGAAGTCGATCATCAGGATCGCGTTCTTCTTCACGATGCCGATGAGCAGGATGATGCCGATGAGCGCGATCACCGACAGCTCGGTATGGGTGAGGAGCAGCGCCAGCAGCGCGCCGACGCCAGCGGAGGGCAGTGTCGAAAGAATCGTGATCGGATGGATAACGCTCTCGTAGAGGATGCCGAGCACGAGGTAGACCGTGAGCAGCGCCGCCAGGATCAGCAGCGGCTCGTTCTTGAGCGACGCCTGGAACGCCTGGGCCGTGCCCTGGAAGCTGCCGTGGATGGTGCCGGGCACGCGGATTCCCGCTTCCGCCCGGTCGATGGCGGTGACGGCGTCGCCGAGCGCCACGCCGGTCGGCAGGTTGAACGAGAAGGTCACCGACGGGAACTGCCCCTGGTGATTGATGGTGAGCGGCGCGTTGGTGGTCGCGTAGTGGGTGAAGATGTCGAGCGGCACCAGGCGGCCGTCGTTCGCTCGCACGTAGACGTACTTCAAGCCGTCCGGGTTCTGCCAGAACTGCGGCGCCACCTGCATCACCACGTGATACTGGTTGAGCTGCTCGTACATGGTGGAGACCGGCCGCTGGCCGAAGGCGTCGTAGAGCGTGGCATCGATCGTCTGCGGCGTGATCCCCAGCCGCGCGGCGGTGGCGCGATCAATCACCAGCGACGCCTGGAGCCCCTTGTTCTGCTGATCAGAGTTCACGTCGGCCAGCAGGGGCACCCCGCGCAGAGCCTGCAGCACGCGGGGCGCCCATTGCAGGAGCTCCTGTGTGTCGTCGCTCTGCAGGGTGTATTGATATTGCGCGTTGCCCGAGCGGCCGCCCACGCGCAGGTCCTGCACCGGCTGCAGGAAGAGGTTGGCCCCCGGCACGTGGCCGAGCTTCGGGCGCAGCCGCGCGATGATCTGGTCCGCCGTCAGCTTGCGGTCCAGCTTGAGCGACACGAACATGCGCCCCGAGTTGTTGCCGCCGGTGAAGGCGGTGACGTTCTCGACGTCCGGGTCGTGCTGAACGATGGCGGCGAGCCGCCCGAGTCGCTGCTGCATGGCCTGGAAAGAGCTCGACTGATCGGCCACGATCGAGCCGGTCAGCCGTCCCGTGTCCTGCTGCGGGAAGAAGCCCTTTGGAACGATCACGTAGAGATAGACGCTGGTCGCCATGGTGGCGAGCGTGATCAGCAGCACCAGCCCCTGGTGCCGGAGCACCCAGGCGAGCGATCTCTCGTAGCCGCGGTGGACCCACTGGAAGGCCCGCTCGTTCGCCTGGTACAGGCGGCCGTGTCGCTTCTCCTGATCGTGCGCACGCAGGAGCATGGCGCACATCATCGGCGTCGTGGTCAGCGAGATCAGCATCGAGACGGCGATGGCGACCGAGAGGGTGACGGCGAACTCCCGGAACAGCCGCCCCACGATGCCGCCCATCAGCAGGATGGGGATGAAGACCGCCACCAGCGACAGACTGATCGAAAAGACGGTGAAGCCGATCTCGCTGGCGCCGCGCAGCGCCGCCTCCAGCGGCCGCACGCCCTGCTCCAGGTAGCGAGTGATGTTCTCGATGACGACGATCGCATCGTCCACCACGAAGCCGGTGGCGACCGTCAGCGCCATCAGCGATAGATTGTCGATGCTGTAGCCGAGCAGGTACATCACGCCGAAGGTGCCGATCAGCGACACCGGCACCGCGACGCTCGGGATGAACGTCGAGCGCACGTCGCGCAGGAAAATGAAGACGACGAGGATGACGAGCCCGATCGACAGCATCAGCGTCAGCTCGACGTCGCGCACCGAGGCGCGGATGGTGCGGGTGGAGTCCACGACCACCGCCAGGTTGATCGCCGGCGAGATCGACGCCTGGAGTTGGGGGAGCACGGCGCGGATACGGTCGACGGTGGCGATGATGTTGGCGCCCGGCTGGCGGAAGATGATGAGGAGGATCGCGGGCTTGCCGTTCGAAAGGCCACCGGCGCGCACGTCCTCCACCGAGTCGACGACGGTGGCGACGTCGCCCAGGCGCACGGCGGCGCCGTTGCGGTAGCTGATGATCAGCGATTGATACTCCGCCGCCTTGTGGAGCTGATCGGTGGTGGTCAGGACCCAGGAGTGGGCGGCGTTGGCGAGCGAGCCCTTCGGGCGGTTGGCGTTGGCGTTGGCGAGCGCCGTGCGCACGTCCTCCAGGCCGATGCCGTAGCCGCTGAGCAGTGTGGGATTGACGTCCACCCGCACGGCCGGCAGCGCACCGCCGCCCACGATGACCTGGCCGACGCCCTCCAGCTGCGCCAGCTTCTGTTGCAGGACGGACGAGGCCACGTCGTACATCCTCGGCTTCTCCACCAGGTCGGAGGTGAGCGAGAGGAGCATGATCGGCGCGTCCGACGGGTTGACCTTGCGATAGGAAGGGTTGTTCGGCAGGTTCGCCGGGAGCTGGCCGCGGGCGGCGTTGATCGCCGCCTGGACGTCGCGCGCCGCGGCGTTGATGTCGCGGTTGAGGTCGAACTGCAAGGTGACGTTGGTCGAGCCGAGCGAGCTCGAAGAGGTCATCTCGGTGATGCCGGCGATGCGCCCGAACTGGCGTTCGAGCGGCGTCGCCACCGAAGAGGCCATGGTCTCGGGGCTGGCGCCCGGCAGCCCCGCCTGCACCGAGATGGTGGGGAACTCGACCTGCGGCAGCGGCGAGACAGGCAGGAACTTGTAGGCGAGCCCGCCCGCGAGCGCGATGGCCACGGTCAGCAGCGTGGTGGCGATCGGCCGGTTGATGAACGGCGACGAGATGCTCATGCCCGCCCGGCCTCCGGGAGGTCGTGGAGATCGGGCGCGGTCTCCTCCTTCGCCTTCTTATGAGTCACGCGCCGCGCCAGACGATCGAAAGCGAGGTAGACGACGGGCGTCGTGTAGAGCGTCAGGAGCTGGCTGAAGATCAGGCCGCCGATGATGGCGATGCCCAGCGGGCGCCGCAACTCGGCGCCGATCCCTTGCCCAAGCGCCAGCGGCACGGCGCCCAGCATGGCCGCCATGGTGGTCATGATGATCGGCCGGAAGCGCAGCAGGGCGGCCTGATAGATCGCATCCTCCGGCTCTTTCTTCTCCTTGCGTTCGGCGTCGAGCGCGAAGTCGATCATCATGATCGCGTTCTTCTCCACGATGCCGATGAGCAGGATCATGCCGATCAGCGCGATGACCGTGAACTCGCTGCGGCAGAGGAGCAGCGCCAGCAGCGCGCCGACGCCCGCCGAGGGGAGCGTCGAGAGGATGGTCACGGGATGGATGTAGCTCTCGTACAGCACGCCGAGCAGGATGTAGACCGTCACCACCGCCGCCAGGATGAGCAGCGGCACGTTGGCCAGCGAGGCGCGGAACGACTGCGCCGTACCCTGGAAGCTGGCCTGGACGCTCGCCGGAAGCCCAAGGTCCTGCTTGGCCTTCTCGACCGCGTTCACCGCCGCTCCCAGCGCGGCGCCGGGCGCGAGGTTGAAGGAGACCGTGACCACCGGGAACTGCCCCTGGTGGCTGACGGAGAGCGGCGCGTTCACCTGCTCGACGCGGGTGAAGGCGCCGAGCGGCACCGAGCCGCCGGTCGTGGAGCGCAGGAAGATGTCCGACAGGTCCTCCGGGTTCTGCTGGAAGCCCGGCTTGGTCTCGAGCACGACGCGGTACTGGTTCGACTCCGTGAACATGGTCGAGATCTGCCGCTGGCCGAAGGCGTCGTAGAGCGTGTCGTCGAGCATCTGCGGTGTGATGCCGAGCCGCGACGCCGTGGTGCGGTCGAGGACGAGGCGTGCCTGGAGCCCCGCGTTCTGCTGATCGCTGGCCACGTCGACCAGCTCGGGCAGCGTCTGCAGCCTGGCGATGAAGCGCGGCACCCAGGTCGCGAGCTCCTGCGGGTCGGCGTCCTCCAGGCTGTACTGGAACTGCGCCCGGCTCACCCGGTCCTCCACCGTGAGGTCCTGCACCGGCTGCATGAAGAGCGTGATGCCGTCGACTTTGGCAAGCTTCGATTGCAGGCGGCGGATGAGGTCGCTGGCACTGAGGCTGCGCTCATCGAGCGGTTTCAGGTTGATCTGAATGCGCCCGGTGTTGACCGTCGTGTTGGTGCCGTCGATGCCGATGAACGACGAGACGTTGGCCACCGCCGGGTCTTGCAGGATGACGTGCGCCAGCGCCTGCTGCCGCTCGGCCATGGCCTTGAACGACACGCTCTGCTGAGCCTCCGAGACGCCGAGGATCACGCCGGTGTCCTGGATGGGAAAGAAACCTTTCGGAATGACCAGGTAGAGCAGCAGCGTCGCGACCAGGGTGCCGACGGCGACGAAGAGCGTCGCCCGCTGGTGCGTGAGCACCCAGGTGAGCGTCCGGCCGTAGAAGTCGATGATGCGTTGGAAAATGCGTTCCGACTCGCGGTAGAAGCGCCCCTGCTCGGACTCTTTTTTATGATGCAGCAACCGGGCGCACATCATGGGTGTCAGGGTGAGCGAGACGGCGGCGGAGATCAGGATGGTCACCGACAGCGTCACCGCGAACTCGCGGAACAGGCGGCCCACCACGTCGCCCATGAACAGCAGGGGGATCAGCACGGCGATCAGCGACACGGTCAGCGAAAGGATGGTGAAGCCGATCTGCTCCGAGCCCTTGAGCGCGGCTGCGAGCGGTTTTTCGCCCTCCTCGATGTAGCGCATGATGTTTTCGATCATCACGATCGCATCGTCCACCACGAAGCCGGTCGAGATGGTGAGCGCCATCAGCGTCAGGTTGTTCAGACTGTAGCCGAGCAGGTACATGGCGCCGAAGGTGCCGACCAGCGACAGCGGCACCGCGACGCTGGGGATGATGGTGGCGGCGAGCGTGCGCAGGAAAAGGAAGATCACCATCACCACCAGCGCGATGGTGAGCATCAGCTCGAACTCCACGTCGCGCACCGAGGCGCGGATGGTGGTGGTGCGGTCGGTGAGGACCGACACCTGCACCGACGACGGCAGCGAGGCCCGGAGCTGCGGCAGCAGCTCCTGGATGCGGTCGACGACGCCGATGATGTTGGCACCCGGCTGGCGCTGGATGTTGAGGATGACGGCCGGCGTCTCGTTCATCCACGCCGCCTGCTTGACGTTCTCGGCGTCGTCGATCACCGTGGCCACGTCGGAGAGGTGGACGGGCGCGCCGTTCCTGTAGGCCACGACGAGCGGCCGGTACTGATCGCTCGACAGGAGCTGGTCGTTGGCCGCGATCTGGTAGGACTGGCGGCTGCCGTCGAAGGAGCCCTTGGCCTGGTTGACGTTGGCCTGCGCCACAGCGGTGCGGACGTCCTCCAGGGTGAGCCCGTAGGAGGAGAGCGCCGTGGGGTTGGCCTGGATGCGCACCGCCGGCTTCTGGCCGCCGCTGATGCTCACCAGACCCACGCCGGAGAGCTGGGAGATCTTCTGCGCCAGGCGCGTGTCCGCCAGGTCCTCGACCTTCGACAGCGGCAGCGTCTTCGAGGTCAGCGCCAGGGTGAGCACCGGCGCGTCCGCCGGGTTGGTCTTGCTGTAGATCGGCGGGTTGGGCAGGTCACGCGGCAGATAGCTGCCGGAGGCGTTGATGGCGGCCTGCACCTGCTGCTCGGCGACGTCGATGTCGAGGTCGAGGGTGAACTGCAGGGTGATGAGCGAGCTCCCCTCGGAGCTGGTGGAGGTCATCTGGTTGAGGCCCGGCACCTGGCCGAACTGCCGCTCGAGCGGTGCCGTAACGGCCGAGGCCATGACGTCCGGGCTGGCGCCGGGGTAGAACGTGATCACCTGGATCGTCGGGTAGTCCACCTCGGGCAGCGCCGAGACGGGGAGCTGCCGGAAGGCGAAGAGGCCGGCCAGCAGCAGACCCACCATCAGCAGCGACGTCGCGATGGGCCGCAGGATGAACGGCTTGGAAGGGCTCATGACCGCGCTTTCCGGGGACCGCCGCCGCTACGGGTACCACCGCCATGGGCACCGCCTGCGCCGCCCGTCCTGCCGGCCGCGTCCGCCATGGTGACGTCCACCTTGGCGCCCGGCCGCAGCTTGTCGACGCCGTCGACGACCACCACGTCGCCGGCGCTGAGGCCACTCTGGATCGTGGCGTCGTCGCCCTCGGTCATCTGCACGGCGACGTTGCGCGACTCGACCGTGTGGTCCGGCTTCACGAGATAGACGAACGTCGACTGCGGGCTGCGCTGGACGGCGGCGGTGGGCACGGTGACGGCCCCGCGCAGGGTGTCGACGAGCAGGCGGGCGTTGACGAACTGGTTGGGGAACAGCGCCTCGTCGTCGTTGGGGAAGAGGGCCTTGAGGCGGACGGTGCCGGTGGTGGGGTCGATCTGGTTGTCGACGGCCAGCAGGTTGCCGGTGGCGAGCTTGTTCTTGAGGTCGCGGTCGTAGGCGTCGACGGCGAGGCTCTGGCCGGCGCGCACCTTGGGCAGCACCTGCGCGAGATGGTCCGCGGGAATGGTGAAGAGCACGTCGATGGGCTGGAGCTGGGTGATGACCACGATGCCGTTCGGGTCGCTGGCGTGGACGATGTTGCCCACGTCCACCAGCCGCAGTCCGACCCGGCCGCCGGTGGGGGCCGTGACGCGGGCATAGCTCAGGTTCAGCTTCGCGCTCTCGATCTGCGCCTGGTCGCTCTTCAGGGCGGCCTCGAACTGGGCGACCGTGGCGGCCTGGGTGTCGAGCTGCTGGCGGGGGATGGAGTCCTCCTGGATGAGGACCTGGTAGCGCTTGAGGTCGACGCGGGCGTTCTGGAGCGCCGCCTCGTCCTTGGCCCGCTGTCCCTCGGCCTGCATGAGCTGGACCTGGAACGGCCGCGGGTCGAGCTCGGCCAAGAGGTCGCCGGCGCGGACGATCTGCCCCTCATGGAAGGCGATGCGCAGGAGCTGGCCGTCGACGCGGCTCTTGACCCCGACGGTGTTCAGGGGGGCCACGGTCCCCAGTCCTGTCAGGTAGACGCCGACGTCCTTCGTCTTCGCCGCTGCCGCCAGCACCGGCACAGGACGGTCCTGTCCTCCCTTGCCGCCCGCGGCGCCCCGGGTCTGCCCCTGGCCCTGCGGGCTCCCGGCCTTGTTCTGGCCCGGGCGGTGAGCGAACAGGTAGATTGCCACGGCCACGGCGCCGAGGATCAGCAGCCAGCGCAGCCAGGGACGCCGGGGCCGCGGCTCGTCCGGGGAGATCGTGTCAGGAGGGGCCGCAGGCTTCTCGGTCTCGGTCTCCCGCGCGGTCGCCGGGACTGCTCTCTCTTGCTTGACGTCTTCCTTGACGGGGGGTTCGGAGATCATGGGGAGCCTCTAGTGTTCGAAGAGATACGTTTCTCGCCGGGCGGCTCCAGCCGCCAGACCGTGATTCTAGATGCAAGATCCGGGCGAAGAGGTTAAGAAGTCGTAAAGCCTGGTCCGTAGCGCGTGACGTAACGCATCTCCCCTCCCCATCGCCTGGTACAACGTCGGAAGATCCGGGTAGACTTCCCGAGGTCCAATTCCGTCTCTCCAAACCGCGCCTGCAGGAGCCTGCTCGGCAAGGACTGGCACACGTCCTACTGGGTGGGCGTCTGCGGCGCCAGCCCCGCCAGAGGATTCCTTGTCAGCTCTAGGAGCCTGCGCGGCAGAAACCAAAAGCAAGGACGTAAAGGACAGCAGGGACGACAAGGACCTAAAGGACAAGAAGGATGATGCCAATTCCTATATTTTATTTGTCCCTGCTGTCCTTGTAGTCCTTGGTCGGCCTTTCTCCACCAGCTGCGGGCTCAGGGCAGGAGGTCCGAAACCTCAACCATTGCTTCCGGACACCCCAGCGGCGAAATATTGTCTCCGACCCGGAGAACGATCCGTGTCTGATAAATCCCATCCACAGGATCGCGACAGACCTCGAGCGCTCTACGGACGAGATTGAGCAGCCAGGCTTCTGGAATCCCGGAGCGGGCGTAGAGGGGTATCTTCCGCTTGCGGTCGTGGAGCAGGGAGCTGTCGGCGACCTCCACCACCAGCAGGGCGGTCGTTGGGTGGGAGTCGCGGAAATCGCGGATACCGCCGTGGACGACGGCGAGGTCGGGCTCGGGCTCGGAGTCCTCGCTCACCGCCAAGGGAAGCTGACTGCGGATCTCAAAGCCGGCGGTGGGTGGGAAGACGACCCGCAGAGCCTCGTTGGCCAGCCGGACGGCCGTGGCGTGAAGGCTGTTCTGCGGTGACATGTCGTAGATGACTCCTTCGATCAGCTCGACCCGCTTGCCGGGCGGAAAGAATCCCCGGGCGGCCAGGCGCTCATACTCCCGCCGCGTCCAGCGATGAGCTTCTATGTCAGCAAGAGCCATTGCCTTGTACCTCCTGAACGATACCACGACTCGGGAGCTCGCAACCAGCTCCCCGTCGCTCGCTCCTCGATGGTAACTCATCCCTACCTCGTCAGATGCCCCGTCCCCGAGTCCCCCATCTCTACCTTCCCTGACGGAAAGTACTCCTTCCAACGCCGGGTGACGGTCGCCGCCGTCTCCTCGTCCGCGAAGAGCTCCGCGGGGTACCAGGGCTTCCTGCGGGCGTCGATCACGATGGGACCTGTATAAGAAAGATGATGGCGGATCACCTCCGTGGCGGCAGCGTGGAGGTCGGCGGCGGGCTCGAAGCGGGTGAAGGTGGTCCAGAGGAAGTTGATGGGACTGGCGGCGGCGCGGCGGGGCTCGTCGGTGAGGACCACCAGGGGCCAGCCGGCGAAGGCGGGGTGGGCGGCGAAGCGGGCGCCGGCGCCGGGTTCATCCTTATAGAGTGGGCCGCCCACGATCAGACAGCCGGGGACGAAGACGTGGACGTCGCCGAGCCCCTGGGGGACCTCGGGAGCGGTGAAGGCACGGGGGAGGTCGCGCACCGGATCGCCCAGGCCGAGCCAGACCCCCTTCGAGCCCTCGTTCACCCGCGGGCCGGTGTAGTCCAGGGTGTCCATGGAGAGGTTGGAGAAGACGTAGAGGTCCGTCTCCGGATGGGTGCGCTCGAGGACGTGGGCGAGCGTCGCGGGGAAGTCCTTCAGGTCCACCCGCCGGTCGGTGACGAAGAGGAACTTGGTCAGCGAGAGCTGCCCCTCGCCCAGGATGCGGAAAGCGGAGGCCATGGCTTCCCGCGGGTAGCGCTGCTTGACCACCGCCGCCGCCAGGGAGTGGTAGCCCGTCTCGCCGTAGGACCAGAGGTCCTCCACCGCCGGCATGACCAGGGGGAAGAGGGGCGAGAGCAGCTCCTGGAGGAGGTCGCCGATGAAGAAGTCCTCCTGCCGCGGCTTGCCCACCACGGTGGCCGGGTAGATGGCGTCCTTTCGGCGGGCGATCCTCTCCACCTCGAAGACCGGGTAGTCGTGCCGGAGGGAGTAGTAGCCGTAGTGGTCCCCGAAGGGACCCTCGGGGCGTCGGACCCGCGGCGGCACCCTGCCGGTCAGCGCGAATTCAGCCGCGGCCACCAGGGGGTGCGGGAACGAACCGGGCGCAACCATCTTCAGCCGCTCGCCAGCGATCAGGGAGGCGAGCATCAGCTCGGGGACGTTCTCGGGCAGCGGCGCGATGGCGGCCAGGATCAGGGCCGGCGGACCGCCCAGGAAGACGGTGACCGGCAGCGCCTCCCCCCGCGCCTCGGCCACCGCGTAGTGGAAGCCGCCCCCCTTGCCGATCTGCCAGTGCATGCCGGTCGAGCGGGCGTCGTGGACCTGGAGGCGGTACATCCCCAGGTTGTGACCCTTGCCGTCGGGGTGCTCGGTATAGACCAGAGGCAGGGTGATGAAGGGGCCGCCGTCCTCGGGCCAGGTGGTGAGGACGGGCAGGCGATCGAGCCGGACGTCCCGGGTGACCACTTCGGCGACCGGGCCGGAGCGGCGGCGGGAGGAGCCGATGCGCAGCGCCTCCCGGGCGAGGTCCCGGGCCCCCCAGAGCTTCGCCGGCGTCGGCGGCAGCAGGGTCTCGGCGAGGTGGACGAGCCGGCGGATGAGCCGCTGCGGGCGGCTGCCGAACGCCATCTCGGCCCGGCGGGCGGTGCCGAAGAGATTGGTGGCCAGGGGGAAGTCTGCTCCCTGGACGTGGGTGAACAGCAGGGCCGGCCCGCCGGCGGCGATCACCCGCCGGTGAATCTCCGCCGCCTCCAGCCGCGCCTCCACCGGGGCCTCGACGGTGACGAGGTCGTGGTCGCGGCGGAGCTGGTCGAGGAAGGCGCGGAGATCGGGGAAGGCGGGGGGCATGGCTGGGGAGTGTACAGCGCCCCGCCTCACCCCCGGTTCCGGTCAGTCGCCGAGGATCTCGATCCCCCCGTTCGTGGTGCGGACCCTCAGCCGGCCGCCGCCGCCGTTGATGTCCCCCCTGAGGGAGCGCTTGCCCGGCGTGCCGCCCTGGACGTCGAAGTCGCTCTTGACCCGGCCGTTGGTGGTGGACGCGTCGACCGTCAGGCGGGCGTCATGCGGCAGGCGGACGTGGATGCCGCCGTTGGTGGACTCGAAGCTCAGGTCGCTGCCGCTCGGCAGGCTGGCGAGCTCGACCTCGACGGCACCGTTGGTGGTCTCCGCCTTCACGGCTCCGGCGACCCGCAGGGCGGTGATGCCGCCGTTGGTGGTCTCGGCGTCCACGTCGCCCGTCACGTCCTGGACGTCGATGGCGCCATTGGTCGTCCCCACCCGCACCTTGCCGCTGGTGCCCGCCAGCGACACGCCGCCGTTGACGCTCTCGGCGTCCACCGCGGCCCGGCTCGGCACGTGGACCACGTAGGTGACGCTGTAGTTGGCGCTGTTGCCGAAAAGCGCATCCCAGAAGCTGTCCCCACGCTTCGGAGCGTGGGTTTCGATGCGCAGGCTGCCCGCGCCGGGAGTGACGTCGATCCGCACCTGGTCCATGATCTTGCGGGCATCGGCGTCGGAGCCGGCCTTCACCTGCTTGTCGGCCTCGATCCGCACCTCGTTGCGGTTCCAGGCCTCCAGCTTGACGCTGCCGTTGACGTTGCGCAGCGTCACCTGGGAGCCGGGGTTGAGCGGGACAGTCTTGTCGAAGTGCTCCTTCAGCGTCACCGCCTGGGAGGCCGACCCCAGGAGGAGAAGACCGCAGAGGACCTGGACGATCCTTCGGAATGAAATGCTGAGCATGAATCCCTCCTTGTCGACGAGGTTGATGGGCGGCGCGCACGCCGCCTTCCCTCTCCTACGAAAGGACGGGCCGAAATGTTACAAGGCGAGCGCCAGAAGGTGTAGCCTTGTCCGTGGAGGCGAGTGAACGTGGCGGGACGACCCATCACCGACGATCTGGAGCTGCTGCTGGAGGTGATGCCGCCGCCGCTCCGGGAGGCCCTGGAGGGACAGGCGCAGAAGGAATCGCTCATGGAGCTGGTGCTCGACCTGGGCCGGCTCCCCGAGGCCCGCTACCCCGACCGTGGCGAGCTGCTCTCCCAGACCCCGGTCACCCGCGAGGACATCGCCTACGTGGTCGGCCGCGTCGGCCGCTTCGGCAAGGACAACCGGGCGGGCATCGAGCGCACCCTCCACCGCATCTCGGCCATCCGCAACCGGGTGAGCGACGTCATCGGCCTCACCTGCCGCGTGGGCCGGGCAGTCTTCGGCACGGTGGACATCCTGCGCGACGTCATCGAGGAGGGACAGTCCATCCTCCTCCTGGGCCGGCCCGGAGTGGGCAAGACGACCCTGCTGCGGGAGGCGGCCCGGGTGCTCGCCGACGAGCTCGGCAAACGGGTGATCGTGGTCGACACCTCCAACGAGATCGCCGGCGACGGCGACGTGCCCCACCCGGGCATCGGCCGCGCCCGCCGCATGCAGGTGCCCTCCCCGGACGAGCAGCACGCGGTGATGATCGAGGCGGTCGAGAACCACATGCCGCAGGTGATCGTCATCGACGAGATCGGCACCACCGCCGAGGCCCTCGCCGCCCGCACCATCGCCGAGCGCGGCGTGCAACTCATCGCCACCGCCCACGGCAACACGCTGGAGAATCTGCTGCAGAACCCCACGCTCTCCGACCTGGTGGGGGGCATCCAGGCCGTCACCCTCTCCGACGAGGAGGCGCGCCGCCGGGGGACCCAGAAGACCGTGCTGGAGAGGAAGGCGCCGCCGACCTTCGACGTGCTGATCGAGATCCAGGACCAGGACCGTCTGGCCGTCCACCACGACGTCGCCGAAGTGGTGGACCGGTTCCTGCGCGACATCCCAGCCCGCCCCGAGCTGCGCACCCGTGTCGAGGGGGGTGGGGTCGAGATCCAGCAGGCCGAGCGATCGGAACGATCCGAACGCGCCGAGCCCGAGCGCCCCCAGGCCCCCAGGTCCCCCCGCGCCGACCGCAACGGCCGCGCGCGCCGAACCCGCCCGCAGCCGCCGCGGCTCAACGCGGCCTCTCCCTGGATGCCTTCGCCAGCCGAGCCGCCCTCGGAGGCGCCCGCCAGAACGGCGGACGACGAGGAGGCCGCCGCCTTCCCGCAGCGCCTCGCCCGCAGCCGGACGGTGCGCATCTTCCCCTACGCCGTGAGCAAGGCGAAGCTGGAGCGGGCCCTGCGCAAGTTCCGGGTGCCCGCCTACATGGTGGAGGACCTCGACGACGCCGACATGGTGGTCACCCTCAAGGCCCAGGAGCGGCGCCAGCCCCACCGGCTGCGCGACGCCCAGGCGCGGGGCATTCCTTTCTACATCGTGCGCAGCAACACCATCACCCAGATGGAGAACTTCCTCCGCGCCGCCTTCGGCGTGGACGATCATCTCTCCCTCGACGAGGCCGCCGTGCGCGAGGTCGAGGAGGCGGTCGACGAGGCCCTGGAGCTCGGCCGGCCGGTCGAGCTCTCCCCTCGGAACAACCACCTCCGCCGCCTCCAGCACGAGCTCGTGGAGCGCTTCGGACTGACCTCCGAGAGCAAGGGGCAGGAGCCGTACCGGCGGGTGGTGGTGTATCCGGAGCGGGGGGAAAGGGATTTGCCGCAGTAGGCCCATCTCCGCGGGGCCGGAGGGAGGGGGGTCAGCTCTTGGCTCCCTCCAACAGACACAGCACCTGCGTCTCCAGCTTGCGCAATCCCGTCGGGTCCTCCTCGTCCGGCGATCCATTCGCAGCGGTCTCCAGGGCCTGGGTGAGGCTCCCCTCCAGATAGGACTCGATGACCAGCGGGTGAACGTAGAACTTGCGGCAGATGGCGGGCCGGTTCCCCAGCGAGGCGGAGACCCGCTTGACGGCCTCCACCACCGCCCGGCTGGCCTCCTTCTCCGTCTCGCAGGGACCGAGCTCCAGGAGCGCCGAGAGGGCGAGGACGGTCCCCCCCCAGGTGCGGAAGTCCTTGGCGCTGAAATCCTCGCCGGTCGCCGCTCGCAAGTAGTCGTTGACGTCCTCCGAGCTGACGCTCTGGCGCTCGCCGTTCTCGTCCAGGTACTGGAAGAGCTTCTGGCCGGGCAGGTCGCGGACCTGCTTGACGATGCGGGCCAAGCGCCGGTCGTGGATCTCCACCGAGTGCTCCTTGCCGCTCTTACCCCGAAACTCGAAGCGCAGCGTGGCGCCGGAGATCTCCACATGCCGGTTGCGCAGGGTGGTGAGGCCGAAGGAATTGTTCTGCTTGACGTACTCGGGGTTGCCGACGCGGATGAGGGTCGTCTCCAGGAGCTTCACCACGGCGGCGAGCACCTTCTCCCGCGGCAGGCCGCGCAAGGCGAGGTCGGCCTCCACCCGCTCGCGGATCTTCGGCAGGGCCTCGCCGAAGAGGATCATGCGCCCGAACTTGGTCTCGTCGCGGATGCTGCGCCAGTCGGGATGGTAACGGTGCTGCTTGCGCCCCTTGGCGTCGCGACCGGTGGCCTGGAGGTGGCCGTTGGCCCGCGGGCAGATCCAAACGTCGGTCCACGCCGGCGGGATCGCCAGCTTTTTGATGCGCTCGATCACCTTGGGGTCCTTCACCGTCTTCCCCTGGGGATCGACATAGGAGAACCCCGTGCCGCTCTTGCGGCGGCGGATGCCGGGCTCGTCGTCGGTGACGTAGCGCAGGCCGGCGGCCCTGGCGCTCTCCACCGGGTCCACGAACACGGCGACGGCAAGTCCCGTGTCCAGTTTTTCATGTTCATCGACGTCAAGGGCTTGAACAGCGGCGGTCATGGTCACCTTTGCCGGCTCGACCGGCGTGGTTTGCAAAAATTACCAAGATCTCGTGCCGAGATCGCGGCGGCCGATCCTCACTGCCGCTCCCGGCAGCCGGGAACGGTTTCCCCCCTACTGCACCGCGCATGCCCGGTCTCCAGAGAAGAGCGCGGGGAAGACCGGGGCGTGGCATACAACCTGCAGTTTGGCGATTCGAGCATCCGGCGGCGACTTCCGCGTCCAGCAGCACGACGGCTCTCGACGCGAGAGCACCCCGCGTAATCTCTGAACATCTGTTGCAGGTTTCCAGGGGGTGTCATGAGCACGAAGACCCGCTTGCGTCGCGGCGCCAAGCCCTCTATAAATACGCGCCGCGCCGGAGGGCCCGCGGGTCCCGTTGCGGCGCTGGCGATGGAGAACGAATCATGACGACCACCCCCGAGCCGCCGCTGACTCCGCACCCCGGCGCGCCCCAGGACGAGCTGGCGGGCGCCCTCGGCCCCGGCGTCGTGCTGCTCGGCCCCGGCGCCGGCGTGCGCTTCGCCGACCCGCGGGCCCTGGAGCTGCTGGGGTGCGAGGACGGCTTCGAGCTGGAGCGCCTGTGGGCCGAGCTCAAGCCCCGGCTGGAGAGCGCCGGTCTGCGCTGGAACGGCGCCGGCGGCGGCGCTCCCTGGGCCGCTCTCGACCTGCCGGTGACCACCCCGGCCGCGGCGGGCGCCGCCGGCGAGACGGCCGCGCGGCAACTGCTCTTCGACCTGCGCCGCGACCCGGAGAGCGGCGGCGTGCTCCTCGTCCAGGACCTGGGCACCCTCGCGGGCCTCGCGACCGACCTGCGCCTGACCTCGCAGATGCGCTCCGTCTCCCAGATCTCTCCCGCCGTGGCCCACGACCTGCGGGCGCCGATCAACGCCATGGTCTTCAACCTGGAGATCCTCAAGGAGACGATCGCCTCGGGAAGGGCGGCGGACCCGGGCAGCCGGGACAAGCTGCTGCGCTACGTCAGCGTGCTCAAGGAGGAGCTGACGCGGCTGCACCGCGGCCTGGAGATCTTCCTCGCCCACATCTCGCCGCGCGGCGACCGGCAGGAGACGCTCGACCTGCGGGAGCTGACCGAGGAGCTGGCGGCGCTGCTGGTGGGGCCGGCGCGCAAGCAGCAGGCGCGGGTGGAGGCGGAGCTGCCGCCGGAGCCGGTGCCGGTGGAAGGCAACCGCTTCCTCCTGCGGCAGGCGCTGCTCCACCTGTCGCTGGCGACGCTGGCCGGGGTGCCGAAGCAGGGGACGCTGCACCTGGGCCTGGAGCGGCAGGACGGCCGGGCGCGGCTGCGGCTGCACGGCGTGGCGGGGCCGGAGAGCCCGGCGGCGACGTCTGCAGAGGGCGCGACGGCCGGCCCGAGCGCCGGGCCGGCGCCCGGGTTCGACCTCCGCCTGTCGCCCGAAGGCGCCGTCGCCCAGCTCTGGGTGGCCCGCTCCATCCTCGCCGCCCACGGCGGCGAGGTGAGAGCCGCCGGGCCGGCCGGGGTCTCGGCGGCAGGACCGGCGCAGGCATATGAGGTAGACTTGACGATCGCGGGCCACACCCAGACAGAGAACCAGGAGTGAGGAGACCATGCCACACGCACTCGCGGTCGACGACGATCCCAATTTTCTCTCCGCGCTCGCCGAGCTGATCGAGGGCCAAGGCTTCACCACCAACGTGGCCTGCACGCTGCGCGACGCCCGCGCCCAGGTCAGCCATCGGACGCCGGACGTGGCGCTGGTCGACCTCTACCTTCCCGATGGCAGCGGCATCGACCTGCTCAAGGACCTCGAGCTCGGCGCCGCCACCGAGGTGGTGCTGATGACCGGCCATGCCGACGTCGAGAGCGCCGTCCAGGCCCTGCGGCTGGGCGCCAGCGACTATCTCACCAAGCCGCTGGACATCGGCCGGCTGAAGAGCATCCTGGCCAACGTCGCCAGCGTCCAGCCGGCGGCGCAGGCGGCTCCGGCGCAGGCGGCCGAGACGCAGGAGGTGGGGCGGCTCGGGCTGCTGCTGGGGGCCTCGCCGCCCATGCAGGCGCTCTACGAGATGCTCAACCGGGTGGCCCCCACCGACGCCTCGGTGTTCCTGGTGGGCGAGAGCGGCACCGGCAAGGACCTGGCGGCGCAGACGCTCCACATGCTGTCGCGGCGGTCGCGGGCGCCGTTCCTGCCGCTCAACTGCGGCGCCATCTCCCCCACCCTGATCGAGAGCGAGCTCTTCGGCCACGAGCGCGGCAGCTTCACCGGCGCGGCGCGCCGGCACAAAGGCTACTTCGAGCGCGCCCATACAGGCACCCTGTTCCTCGACGAGATCAGCGAGATGCCGATCGAGCTCCAGGTCAAGCTGCTGCGGGTGCTGGAGACGGGCGAGGTGGTGCGCATCGGCGGCGACCAGGCGGCGCCGGTGGACGTGCGGGTCATCGCCGCCACCAACCGCGATCCGCAGAAGGCGGTCAACGAGGGCAAGCTGCGCGAAGACCTCCTCTATCGGCTGCAGGTGTTCCCCGTCCACATGCCGCCGCTGCGCGAGCGCGGCGACGACGTGCAGCTCCTGGCCGACTACTTCCTGGGCCAGCTCAACGAGCGCCAGGGCACGGACAAGGTCTTCACCGAGGACTCCCTGGACCGGCTGCGCACCCATTCCTGGCCGGGCAACGTGCGCGAGCTGAAGAACGTCGTCCACCGGGCCTTCATCATGGCCGATCATGAGATCACCCCCCGCTGTCTGCCGCGGGAGGTGGGCGGCGACTTCGGCAGCGTGCGCAGCCTCAACTTCCAGGTGGGCACCTCGATCGAGGAGGTGGAGCGGCGGCTGATCATGGCCACCCTCGACGCGCACGGCGGCAACAAGCGCAAGACCGCCGACATCTTGGGGGTCAGCCTCAAGACCCTGTACAATCGCCTCAACACCTACCGGGAGCCCTAGGGGACCGGGGTGGCTGGCCGGCGTGAAGAGGAAGATACGGGTTCCCCCTTGAGGAGCCAGGCGGGAGGTTGTATACTCCCCCGTCGTCCGACGACTCATTGCAAGACTTGAACAGGAGACCGTGGCACAAATTCTGCTTCAAAGCGACCCTGTACGCGTGGAACCGAATGCCGCGGACTCGAACGAATCGACAGGTCGAACAGTGAGGAGGAGGATGGTCATGAGAAATTCCATGCTGCTGCGTGCATCTGCCGCCGCCTTTCTAGCGCTGGTGCTCGCACTGGCTCTGAATGCCTGCAAGACGACCGTGCCCGTCAGGGAGCAGGTCGACGATGCGTCCATCACCACGAAGGTGAAGGCGAGGCTGGCGGCGGATGGCGACATCAATCCGTTCAACATCGACGTGGACACCAACGAGGGCGTCGTGACGCTCCAGGGCCGGGTCAAGACGCAGGAGATCCGGACCAAGGCCGAGCGCCTCGCACGGGAGACCGGCGGCGTCAAGAGGGTCATCAACCTGGTCAAAGTGGGTGACAAGACTTGAGCGTCGCCCTGTCGTCTTACATCAGTTCCATTTAACAAGGGAGAAAACAAAATGAAGAAGCTGTCCATTCACCTTTCGCTTCTGTGCCTGCTGGCCTTCCTGCTGATCCCGTTCGCCGGGTGCAAGAAGGAGGACGAGGCGGTCGACGAGACTCCGGCCGCCACCTCGGAGACCACGGTCGAGACCTCGACCTCCACCACCACCGTGACCTCCGACAACGGCACGGGCATGACATCGGGCACCACCGACACGATGTCCTCGGGGTCCACCATGACCTCGGACGCCACCACCCCGCCGTCCGGCAAGTAAGGCGCGCGGTCGCGGCGAAGTCCGCCAGAGCTTTCCGGGGCGCTCGCCCATCGAGCGCCCCGTGCTTCTTTTCGCCTTCCACCCTGTAAAAGCTGCTCTCGTTCGCCGTCTCCGAGCGATCTGGCACCGGCCTGCTCCGCACCCTCTACGAAGCCGGCCGGAACACCTCCTCGAGGAACCGGCCGGCCACCGCCCGGAACTCGTTCGTCCACTCGTGGCCACCCTGGAAGACGCAGGGGCGGATGTCGACCCCCTTCCTGCGCAGCAGCTCGACGTCGTGTTCCATCTTGGCGGCGTCGAACCACTCCTCGCTGGAGCCGCGGCCCAGGAGGACAGGGGGGAAGTGCGAGAGGTCGCGGGGCTCCAGCTCCGGCGGCAGGTCGCCGCCCAGCACGACCACGCCTTGACAGGCGTGGCCCGAGCCGGCCGCGGCGCGATAGGCCATGGCGGCCCCCTGGGAGAAGCCGAGATAGGCGAGCCGCTCCGAGACGGGCAGCTCGCGCTTCACCTCGGCCACCACACTGGCCACGTAGCCGAGGTTGTCCTGGATGGCATGCTCTCGCTGCTCGCGGGTCATCCAGCTCGCGATAACCTCGCCCGCCCGGTTGTAGAAGGGGTGGAGCCCCTGCACGGCGCAGAGCACCCAGCGGGCGGCGCCGGGGAGGCGGCGGAGCTGCTCCATATGGACGTCGGCGTTCTCTCCGTAGCCGTGGAAGCCCACCACCAGCGGACACCCCTCGGGGTCGGCGGGCACCGCGAGGAGATAGCGGCCATGGACCAGGGCCGCGATCTCCCGTTCCCAGCGGCGCTCCTCGCTCATGCCCGCCGCCTCTCGGCGCGGTGCCGCAGCGGGGCCGCGAGGTCGCGGACCCGCTGTTCGAGGAGGGCCGGCAGCTCCGGATCCCCCCCTCTCTCCTCGATGAGCCGCACCAGGGCGCTGCCCACCACCACGCCATCGGCGATCTCGCCCACCGCCTCCACCTGCTCCGGGGTCGAGAGGCCGAAGCCCACGGCCAAGGGTTGATCGAGCCGCTTGCGCAGCTTCTTGACGTCGCGCACCAGGTCCGGCGGCAGCGCCGCGCGCTCACCCGTGACGCCGGTGCGCGAGACGTAGTAGACGAAGCCCGAGGAGCACGCGGCCACCTTGTTGACCCGGTCGCGGGTGCTGGTGGGAGCGAGCAGGAAGATGGTGTCCACCCCCTGCTCCCGCATCGCGGGTATGAGCTCCCGCTCCCCCTCCTCCGGCGGCAGGTCGACGCAGAGCACGCCGTCGACGCCCGAGGCCGCCGCCTGCTCGGCGAAACGCTCGACGCCGCGGGCGTGGATGGGGTTGAAGTAGGTGAAGAGGACGATGGGGATGCCCAGCTTGTCGCGGTGCCGGGCCACGAGCTGCAGGATGGCCGAGAGCTTGGTGCCGGCGGCCCGGGCGCGGACAGCGGCGCGCTGGTTCACCGGGCCGTCGGCGATGGGGTCGGAGAACGGCACCCCCAGCTCGATGACGTCCGCGCCGCCGGCGGCCAGCGCCTCGAGGTGGGTGGCGGTGGCCCCGAGGTCCGGATCACCGGCCATGATGAATGGGATGAAGGCCGCCCGGCCCTCCCGGGCGCAGCTCTGGAAGACCTCGTCGATGGCGCTCATCGTCCCCTCCGCGCGGCCGCGGCCGCGAAAGACTCCACCTTGGCCTCCTCGCCGGCGTGCTCGCGGTCGTACGCGATCACCGACTCGACGTCCTTGTCGCCGCGCCCCGAGAGGTTGACGAGGATGATCCGCCGGCGCGACAGCCGCGGTGCCCGCTTGACCACCTCGGCGATGGCATGGGCGGACTCCAGGGCGGGGAGGATCCCCTCCGTGCGGGCCAGGAGGTGGAAGGCGGCGATGGCCTCGGCGTCGGTGGCCGAGCTGTACTGCACCCGCCCGGCGTCGTGGAGCCAGACGTGCTCCGGGCCGATGGCCGGGTAGTCGAGGCCGGCGGAGACGGAGTGGGTGGTGGCGATCTGCCCCTCCTCGTCCTGCAGCACGAAGGTGCGGGTGCCGTGGAGGACGCCGAGGGCGCCGCCGCCGAAGCGCGCCGCGTGCTCGCCACGCTCCGGCCCCCGGCCGCCGGCCTCGACGCCGATCATCCGCACCCGCAGGTCGGCGAGGAAGGCGGTGAAGAGGCCGATCGAGTTGCTGCCGCCGCCGACGCAGGCGACCGCGAGGTCGGGCGCCTCGGTGCCCGTCTGCCGCTTGAGCTGGAGGCGCGCCTCGTCGCCGATGACGCGGTGAAAGTCGCGCACCATGCGGGGGAAGGGGTCGGGACCCAGCACCGAGCCGAGCACGTAGTGGGTGGTGTGGACGTTGGTCACCCAGTCGCGCATCGCCTCGTTGATGGCGTCCTTGAGGGTGCAGCTCCCGGCGTCGACCGGCACCACCTCGGCGCCCAGGAGGCGCATGCGGTCGACGTTCAGGCGCTGGCGGCGCATGTCCTCGCTGCCCATGTAGACGGTGCAGGTGAGGCCGAGGGCGGCGGCGGCGGTGGCGGTGGCGACGCCGTGCTGGCCGGCGCCCGTCTCGGCGATCACCCGCTCCTTCTCCATCAGCCGGGTGAGCAGACACTGGCCGAGGGCGTTGTTGATCTTGTGCGCGCCGGTGTGCAGCAGGTCCTCGCGCTTGAGGAAGATGCGGGCGCCGCCCAGCTCCTCCGACAGCCGCTCGGCGAAGTAGAGCGGCGTCGGGCGGCCGGCGAAGTCGTTGAGCAGGGCCGTCAGCTCGCGCTTGAAGGCGCGGGAGCGGTGGGCCCTGTCGTAGAAGCGGGTCAGCTCGGCCAGGGGCGCCATGAGCGTCTCGGGGACGAAGCGGCCGCCATAGGGGCCGAAGTAACCCTCCGCGTCAGGGAGGGGTTTGGGTCTCGCCATGCCTCACCTCCTGAAAGAGCCGTCGCAGCAGCTCGCGATCCTTGATCCCGGGGCGGGACTCCACCCGCGAGCAGACGTCGATGGCGTACGGCCGCACCCGCTCGACCGCCTGGCGCGCGTTGCCGGGCCCGAGGCCGCCGGCCAGGAACAGCCGCAGACCCTCCGGCGGTCGATCCGGAGCGCCCACCGTCCCATAGTCCCAGGCCTCTCCCGTGCCGCCGTAGAGGGTGCCGTGAGGCGCGTCGATCAGTATTCCCCAGACCGCGCTCCAGGCCGCGAGCTCGTCGGGACCCGGCAGCCCGCCGGTGCCGCCGGTGCGAAATGCCTTGATCGCCCGTCCGGCGAAGGGAGCCACGAAACCCGGCTCCTCGTCGCCATGGAACTGGAGAAGATCGAGCCCGACGCGCCCGGCGATCGGCTCCACCTCGGCGCGGGGGGAATTGACGAACACCCCCACCAACGCTACCCGGCCGCGCACCGCATCGGCGATCTCCAGCGCCCGTCCAGGCTCCACGTACCTTGGACTGGCCCGGTAGAAGTTTAACCCCAGGTAGTCGGCGCCCCATTCCACCGCCGCCAGCGCGTCGGCGGGAGAGGTGATGCCGCAGATCTTGACCTTGACCGGCATGTCAACCTTCAGGTCCCAGGAGCTCGCGCAGCCTGGCGGCGGGATCGGGCGCCAGGAGCAGCGTCTCGCCGATGAGGAAGGCGTCGAAGCCGCTGTCGCGCAGGAGGAGCACGTCGAGCGCGTCGCGGATGCCGCTCTCTGCGACCTTCACCGCCTCCGCGGGGAGGCCGGCCAGGAGCGCGATCGAATTTTGCAGGTCGACCTCGAACGTCCGCAGGTCGCGGTTGTTGACGCCCACGATCTCCCACGGCTCGCCGCCCAGCCTGGCGACGTCGGCCGCGTCGTGGGTTTCGACCAGGGGCACGAGCCCGAGGCCGCGGGCGAGGCGGGCGTAGCGCGCCATCTCCTCGGGCGCGTAGAGGGCGGCGATGAGGAGGATGGCGTCCGCTCCCGCGTCGCGCGCCCAGAGGAGCTGCACGGGGTCGACGATGAAGTCCTTGGCGATGGCCGGCAGACCCGAGGCCTGGCGGCAGGCGGCCAGCAGATCGTAGCCGCCGTGGAAGAAGTCGGGCTCCACCACCACGGAGAGGGCCGCGGCGCCGTGGGCGGCGTAGGTGCGGGCCTGGGCGATCGGGTCCACCCGGCCGTGCAGGGAGCCGAGGCGGGGGGAGCCCATCTTGACCTCGGCGATGATCGCGGGGGGTGCGGGCTGCGGCCTCCTCTTGCACAGGGCGGCCAGGAAGGCGTTGTCGGCCGGCGTGCGCGGGGCGCCTTCAGCCCAGCCGTCGGCGTCGGCGCCGCCCGTCTCGGCGATGCGCTCGCGCCGCCGGCCGGCGATGCGCAGCAGGACGTCCGGCGGGCTCGGCGCGCTCATCCGGCGAAGCTCCGCAGCTCCTCGAGCTTCTCGGCCGCGGCGCCCGAGGCCAGGGCGGCGCGGGCGCGCTCCACCCCCTCCTCCAGCGTGGCGGCGGCGCCGCCCACGTAGAGGGCAGCGCCGGCGTTGAGGGCGGTGACGTCGAAGAGGGCGCCGCCGTCCTCGCCCGCGAAGACGCGGCGCACGGCGACGGCGTTCTCCTCCGGCGTGCCGCCGGCCAGCTCCTCCAGACGCGCGCGGCGCAGGCCGAAACGCTCGGGCTCGAGGTCGTAGACCCGCACCTCGCCGTCCCTCACCTCGGCGACGTGGGTGCGGCCCGTGGTGGTGATCTCGTCCAGGCCGTCGCCGTGCACCACCAGGGCGTGCTCGGCCCCGAGGTCGCGCAGCACGTGGCCGATGGGCTCCACCAGACTCTCCATGTAGACGCCCATGAGCTGGCGGCGGGCGCCGGCTGGGTTGGTCAGCGGCCCCAGGAGGTTGAAGATGGTGCGCATCCCCAGCTCGCGGCGCACCGGCATCACCTCCCGCATGGCGGGGTGGAGGAGGGGCGCGAAGAGGAAGGCGATGCCGACCGCGTCCAGCGTGCGGCCGGCGGTGTCGGGGTCGATCTCGATCTTCACTCCCAGGGCGGCCAGCACGTCGGCGCTGCCGGAGCGGCTGGAGACCGAGCGGTTGCCGTGCTTGGCCACCGGCACGCCGGCCGCCGCCGCCACCAGGGCCGCGGCGGTCGAGATGTTGAAGGTGCCGCGGCCATCGCCGCCCGTGCCGCAGGTGTCCACCAGCCCCTGCCGCTGGTGGGGGATGGGGAGGGCCCGCCGGCGCATGGCCGCGGCGGCGCCCGAGATCTCCGCCACCGCCTCCCCCTTCATGCGCAGGGCGACGAGTAACGCGGCCTTCATCGGCTCGCTGACCTGTCCATCCATGAGCTGGCCGAAGAGCTCCTCGGTCTCCTCCCGCGTCAGGTGGTCGCCGCCCGTGACGCGCACTAGTGCCGTGCGGACGTCAATGGCCATCGCTCGCCTCTCGGCAGAGATCGAGAAAATTCGCCAGCAGGCGCGGCCCGGAGCCGGTGAGCACCGACTCGGGGTGGAACTGCACGCCCCAGTAGGGGAGCGCGCGGTGGCGCAGGCCCATGAGGGTGTCGTCGTCCGCCCAGGCCAGCGGCTCCAGCTCCGCCGGCAGGGTGCCCTCCTTGACCTCCAGGCTGTGATAGCGGGTGGCCGGGAACGGGTTGGGCAGGCCGGCGAAGACCCCGCAGTCGCCGTGGCGCACGGGGGAGGTCTTGCCGTGCATCAGCCGCGGCGCGCGGTCGACCGTGGCGCCGAAGGCGACGCCCAGGGCCTGGTGGCCGAGGCAGACCCCCAGGATGGGGATGGGGGCGCGGCTGCGGAGGAGGTCGAGGCACACGCCCGCGTCCTCGGGGCGGCCGGGACCGGGGGAGAGGACGATGCCCGCGGGCTTGCGGGCCAGCATGGCCCTGGCGCTCTCGGCGTCGTTGCGCAGCACCTCCACCTGCGTCCCCGCCGCCGTCAGCATCTGCACGAGGTTGTAGGTGAAGGAGTCGTAGTTGTCGATCATCAGGATCACAGGGTCTCCTCCAGCTCTTCGGCGAGCGCCACGGCGGTGAGCAGCGCCGCCGCCTTGTTCTCTGTCTCCTTCTCCTCGGCCGCGGGATCGGAGTCGGCGACGATGCCGGCGCCGGCGGTGACCGAGGTCTCATTCTCCTGCACGACGAGCGTGCGGATGGCGATGCAGGTGTCCAGGTCCCCCGAGTAGGAGAGATAGCCCACGGCGCCGGCGTAGGGGCCGCGGGCCTCCGGCTCGAGTTCGTCGATGATCTCCATGGCCCGGATCTTGGGCGCGCCCGAGACGGTGCCGGCCGGGAAGCAGGAGAGCAGGGCGTCGAGCCCGTCCTGGCCGGTCGCCAGCTCGCCCTCGACGCTGGAGACCAGGTGCATGACGTGGCTGTAGTTCTCGACCTCCATGAAGGTCGGCACCCGCACGCTCCCGGGCGCCGCCACGCGGCCGAGGTCGTTGCGCCCGAGGTCCACCAGCATCACGTGCTCGGCCCGCTCCTTGGGATCGGCGAGCAGGTCGGCCGCGAGGCTCCGGTCCCCCTCGGCGTCCATGCCGCGGGGCCGGGTGCCGGCGATGGGCCGGGTCTCGACGTGCCGCCCCTGCTTGCGCACCAGCATCTCGGGCGAGGCGCCCACCAGCGACACCTCGGGGACCTCGAAAAGGACCATGTAGGGGCTGGGGTTGACCATGCGCAGGGCGCGGTAGAGGGCCAGGGGCTCGACCCGCCGCGGCACCTTCCAGCGGCGGGCGAGCACCACCTGGAAGATGTCGCCGGCGGCGATGTGCTCCTTGGCCTTGACCACCGCCTGGCGGAAGCTCGCGCTGTCCAGGGTCGGCGGCTCGGTCGCCACCGGCTTGACGGCGTACCCCGGCATGGCGACGCCGCCGCTGCCGGATTCTCTGGTCAGCAGCCGCGACAGCCGGGCGAGCTGGCGCTCGGCGTCCGCCACGTCCAGCTCGCCCTCGACCTCGTTGGCCACGGCGAGCACCCGCTGGCGGGCATGATCGAAGACCACCAGGGTGTCGAAGCGGGCGAGGACGGCGACGGGGAGGGCGAAGGGATCGGGGGGACGGTTCGGCAGGCGCTCCACCATGCGGAACAGGTCGTAGCCGAAGTAGCCCACGAGACCGCCGGTGAAGGGGATGGGGCCCCCCGGCTCGCCGCCGATCTCGTGGACCACGGAGCGCAGGGCCTGAAGCGGCTCGCCGGGGAGGTTCTCGCGCTTGCCGGCGCGCTCCACCTCCAGGCGGTCGGGATAGAGGCGGTAGATCGCCCGTGGCGCCGCCCCCAGGAAGCTGAAGCGGGAGACCCGCTCGCCGCCCGTCACGCTCTCGAGGAGGAAGCGATGGGGGGAGAGGGAGGACAGCCGCCGGTAGACGGCGAGCGGCGTCAGGCTGTCCGCCAGGAACTCCCGGATGTGGGGGACGGCGCGGCGCGGCCGGCGCGAAGCGGTAGGCGATGACATTGAAATCAATCCTCCAAAAGACAAGAAAAAATGTTCGCGCTTCCCCCTATGAGTGCACCGGACGGACCAAACCGTGGCGCTGCAAAAGCTCCTCCCCCACTTCGGACGGATCGACACCGCTCGCTTCGAACAGCACCAGCAGGTGATACAAGAGGTCGGCGGCCTCGCCGATCAAGGCTTTGCGGCGCTCGCCACCCTCGCTCTCTCCCTGCGCGGCGACCACCGCGGCGATGGCGGTCTCGACCCCCTCCTCCCCCACCTTCTGGGCGATGCGCTCGATGCCGCGGGCGAGCAGTCGCGCCGTGTAGCTCGTCTCGGGGTCGGCGCCGCGCCGGGACTCCAGCACCGCGGCGAGCCATCCCAGCTCCAGGCGGGCGGGGTTGGGCTCGAAGCAGGTGCGGGTGCCGCGATGGCAGGCGGGGCCGGCGGGGAGGGCGCGCACCAGCAGCGAGTCGGCGTCGCAGTCCGCCGTCACCTCCACCACTCGCAGGACGTTGCCCGAGGTCTCGCCCTTGCGCCACAGAGCCTGGCGGGATCGGCTCCAGAAGTGGGCCTCGCCGGTCGCAAGGGTGAGCTCCACGGCCTCGCGGTTGGCGAAGGCAGCCATCAGCACGGCGCCCGAATTGACGTCCTGGACGACGACGGGGATGAGGCCGCGGTCGTCGTAGCGCAGGCTGGCGGGGTCGACGCTCATCCCTGCTCCTCTCTTACCGGAAAGCCCGCCTTCGCGATGGCCCGCTTGACGTCGCCCACCGTCCAGGTCCCCTGGTGGAAGATGGAGGCGGCGAGGACGGCGGCGGCGCCGGCCCCGAGGGCCGCCACCAGGTGCTCCGGCGCGCCCGCGCCGCCCGAGGCGATGACCGACACGGGGACCGCCTCGGTCACCGCGGCCAGGAGGTCGAGGTCGTAGCCCCCCTGGGTGCCGTCGCGGTCGATGCTGGTGAGCAGGATCTCGCCGGCGCCGCGCTCGACGCCCTCGCGGATCCAGGCCAGGGCATCGCGGCCCGTGGGATGGCGGCCGCCGCGGGTCACCACCTCCCAGCCATCTTCATCACTCCTCCGGGCGTCCACCGACAGGACCACGCACTGGCTGCCGAAGCGGCGGGCGAGCTCGGAGACCAGCTCCGGGCGCTCCACGGCGGCGGAGTTGATCCCCACCTTGTCGGCGCCGGAGCGCAGGAGCCGCCGAGCGTCCGCCTCGCCGCGCACGCCGCCGCCCACGGTGAGGGGGATGAAGACCTGCTCGGCCGTGCGCCGCACCCACTCGACGTCCGTGTCGCGCTCCTCGGGAGCGGCGGTGATGTCGAGGAAGACGATCTCGTCCGCCCCCTGCCCGGCGTAGCGCAGGGCCGCCTCGGCCGGGTCCCCCTGGTCGACGAGATCCTGGAAGCGTACGCCCTTGACCACCCGGCCGGCGCGCACGTCGAGACAGGGGATGACCCGCCGGGCGAGGCCGGAGATTCCGCATGCGGCCAGCGCCTCCTCGACGGTGAAGGCGCCCTCGTAGAGCGCCCGGCCCACGATGACGCCGCCGACCTCGGGCACCGTGCGCGCCGCTGCGAGGTCGGCCAGGGCGTGGACGCCGCCCGAGACGAGCGCCGGGATGCCCGTCGCCCGGCCGACGCGGCGGGCAAGGTCGAGGTTGGGACCGGTCATCATCCCGTCGCGCTCGACGTCGGTGACCAGCACGGCCGGACACGGCGCGCCCATCAGCCGGCCGCAGATCTCGCCCAGAGTGTGGGGAGCCTTCTCTTTCCAGCCGGCGACCCGCACCTCGCCGCGCTCCACGTCCAGAGCGGGCACCAGCCGGCCGGGGCGCTCGATCGCCAGGGCGCGGAAGGCCTCGAAGTCGCGGGCCACCAGCGAGCCGATCACCACCCGGTCGATGCCCGCCGCCAGGGCCTGGTCGACGGCCTCGCGGTCCCGCAGACCGCCGCCGAGCTGGATCTTCGTGTCCACGGCAGCCAGGCGCGAGATCAGCTCCCGCTGGGGGGGCTCGCCCAGGGCGGCGTCGAGGTCCACCACGTGCACGCGGGGGACGCCGGCGCGGGCGTAGGCCGTCAGCAGGGCTTGCGGGTCGTCGCCGTAGACGGTGGCGCGGGCGTCGTCCCCCTGCCGCAGGCGGACGGCCCGGCCGTGGCGCAGGTCAATCGCCGGGATCAGCTCCACGGGCTATCTCCAGCCATCTGCAGAAAATTGGACAACAGGCGCAGACCGGCGTCGCCGCTCCGCTCGGGGTGGAACTGGGTGCCCATCACCCGCCCGCGACCGGCGACCGCCGGGAAGACGCGGCCATGGGTGCAGCGGGCGATCTGATCCTCCTCCGGCACGCCCTCCGGGGCGTAGCTGTGGACGAAGTAGACGTAGCGCCCGCGTCCGTCCGCCTCGGCGAGGCCGGCGAGCAGGGGGTGGTCCGCCACGCCGTGCAGCCGGTTCCAGCCGATGTGGGGCACCGGGACGGTGTCGGGAAGCCGGGTGACACGGCCGGGGAGGAGGCCGAGGCCGTCGGTGACGCCGAACTCCTCCCCCGCCTCGAAGAGGATCTGGAAGCCGACGCAGATGCCGAGGAGCCAGGCGCCGCGGGCGAGGGCCGAGCGCAGGGCCGCCTCGACCCCGCCGCGCACCGCCTCGCGGGGAGGCGCGAAGGCCCCGACGCCCGGCAGGAACATACAGCGAGACTTCGCCACCCGCTCGGGGTCCGCGGTGATCTCGGCCCGCCCGCCCACCCGCTCCACGGCGCGGACGAGGTTGCCAAGGTTGCCGACCCCGGCGTCGATCACCAGCGCGTCGGTCATGAGGAGAGCGTCCCCTTGGTGCTGGGCACCTCGCCCGCACCACCAGCCCTGAGCGCCACGGCTTGGCGTAGCGCCAGCGCCGCCGCCTTGAAGGCGGCTTCGGCGGCGTGGTGGCCGTTCCTGGCGGCGAGGACGTCCAGATGAAGGGTGAGCCGGCCGCGGTCCGCGAAGGCCTGGAAAAAGTCGGCCACCAGAGTGAGGGGGAAGTCCGCCGTCACCCACGAGGCGGCGACGTCGCGCGGCGCCGAGTAGTGGAACGAGCCGCGGCCGGAGAGATCCACCACGGCGCGGGCCAGGGCCTCGTCCAGGGGGGCGTAGGCGTGGGCGAAGCGCACGATCCCTTTGCGTTCCCCGAGCGCCGCGGCCAGGGCCTCGCCCCAGGCGATCCCCACGTCCTCGACGGTGTGGTGGAGGTCGACGTGCGTGTCCCCCCGGGCCTCCAGCTCCAGCCCCACGCCGGAGTGGGTGGCCAGTGCGTTCAGCATATGGCCGAAGAAGCCGTTGGGGACGTCGATCCGCCGCTCCCCTCCCTCCAGGTTGAGGGCAAGTCGGATGCGGGTCTCACCGGTGGTGCGCTCGAGGCTGCCGGTGCGGCCGGCCTCAGAGCTCCCCCGCCCGGGGGCCCTCACCCCTGTCCCCTCTCCCATCGCCCTCCCACCGGCCGGGAGAGGGGGACGCAGCTCGAACCGTTTTTGCTGATCTCCCTCTTCTCCCGGTTGGGGGGAGGGCGGTGGGAGAAGAGGGCCGGGGTGATGAGGGTCTTGGGAGGGGGCAGCCGAGGGTCCGAGCGCCGCCCGCACCGCCCGCAGCGCCGCGCCCGTCCCGACCGACACCCGCAGACAGCCCGCCAGCCCCGGATAGCCGCCCACGTCGCGCACCCGGATACTGCGTGCCTCCAGGGTCTCGCGGACCTCCTTCGCCCTCTCCGGCGAGCCACAGCGGACCAGCAGGAAATTGGCCTCCGACGGGAAAATCTCCAGCCCCGCCTCGGCCAGCATGGCCGCCCACTGGGCGCGGCGGGCGATCAGGATCTCCACCCGCTTGCGGGCCTCCATCTCCGCCTCCAGGGCCACACGGCCGGCGATCACTCCGGCATGGCCGACGTTGTAGGGGAGCTTCACCTTGAGCAGCTCCGCCACCAGCCGCGGGTCGGCCAGCAGGTAGCCGAGGCGCATCCCCGCCAGCGACCACGCCTTGGAGAAAGTCCGAAACAGCACCAGGTGAGGATGTTTCACGAGCAACGGCCGGTAATCGAAGCGGCAGAATTCGCCGTAGGCGTTGTCGAGCAGGAGAGGCGCCTCCAGGCGCTCCAGCAGGCGCTCCACCCGCTCCGGCGATACGGCATCACCCGTGGGGTTGTTGGGCGTGCAGAGGATGAGCGGACGGCGGGGATCGCGCTCCACCTCGGCCTCCAGCTCGTCGACCGGGAGGCGCAGGTCGAAGCGGGGAGGCAGGAACCGGGGGACGCCCGCGGCCTTGAGCACGAAGCTGCGGTAGAGCCCAAAGCCCGGCTCGGCCCCCAGCACCTCGCCGCCAGGGGGGGCGACGGCCGTCAGCGCCACCGACAGCAGCTCGTTCGAGCCGTTGCCCACCAGCACCCCCTCCCACGGCTGACCGTGCAGGCGGCCGAGGTCGCGGCGCAGCTCGTCGGCGTGGAAGTCGGGATAGCGGGCCCAGTCCGCGGCCAGCAGGCGCGCGGCCATCTCCCGCTTGTAGCGCCGCGGCAGGTCCCAGGGGACCTCGTTCTGGTCCAGCTTGTGGCGGCTGGGCGTCAGGTCGAGGTGGTACCGCGACAGGGCCCGCAGCTCGGGCCGGACGAAGAGCGCCGGGTCTTTCAACGGATTCTCCGCCGCGCCGACGCAGCATGGGCGGGGAGCCCTTCGGCGTCCGCCAGCGTCGCCGCCGCCGCCGCCCGGTGGCTCGCAGCCCCCGCCGTGAACCGCAGGGTGTGGCTGCGACGCAGGAAATCCTCGACCCCGAGGGCCGAGGCGAAGCGGGCGCTGCCGCAGGTGGGGAGGACGTGGCTGGGGCCGGCCACGTAATCGCCGAACACCTCGGGCGTGGACCCGCCGAGGAAGACCGCCCCGGCGGCGCGGACGTGCAGGGCCAGCACCTCCGCCTCGTGCCCCACGAGCTGCAGGTGCTCAGGGGCGATCCTCTCGACCAGGTCGAGCGCCTCCTCCAACCCCTCCACCACGAAGGCGACGCCGAAATTCGCCAGAGAGGCCCGGGCCGTCTCGGCGGTCGCCAGGTCCGCGAGTTGGCGTTCGACCTCCGCGGCCACCCGCTTCGCCAGCTTGGCGTCCGTGGTGATCAGCACCGCCGCGGCCTGCGGATCGTGCTCCGCCTGGGCCAGCAGGTCGGCTGCCAGGTCGCCCGGATCGGCCGCCGGGTCGGCCACGATCACCACCTCGCTGGGACCGGCGATGCCGTCGATGCCCACGTCCCCCACCACCAGCTTCTTGGCCGCCGTGACCCAGGCGTTGCCCGGGCCCACGATCTTGTCCACCCTTTTCACGGTCTCCGTGCCGTAGGCGAAAGCCGCCACCGCGTGGGCGCCGCCCATGCCCCAGACCTCGGTGACGCCCAGCCGGGCGAGGGTGAAGCGCAGGGCGGCGTTGGCGCGATACGAGCCGGGCGGTGTGGCGACGGCGATCTCCCGCACTCCGGCCACCCGCGCGGGCACCACCGTCATCACCGCCGTCGAGGGGTAGCTCGCCCGGCCGCCCGGCACGTAGACGCCCACCCGGCTCAGGGGAGTCACCTTCTCCTCCAGCGCCACTCCTTCCTCCTCCAGGCGATAGCCCGTACGCACCTGCGGCGCGTGGTAGCGCTCGACCGCGGCGATGGCCCGCTCCAGGGCCTCGACGAAGCCGGCGGGAAGGAGGGCGAGGTCCGGGGTCTCCGCGGCGAGGGCAAGGCCCGCCGCCGAGTCGGCCTCGGCGCCGTCGAGCCGGCGGGCGTAGTCGAGGAGGGCGCGGTCGCCGCGCTCCCGGACTTCGGCGACGATCTTCTCCGCCTTGCGCAGAGTCTTGGCATCGAGCACGGACTCGCCCCGGCGGACGAGGCGCTCGACCGTGCGGCGGCCGGCGCGGGAGCCGGGCTTGAGGACGTCGAGAGAGCTCACGAGACCACCTCCGCCGCCTCCAGGCGGCCGATCCAATCGTTGAGGAGCGCCCGGTGGCGCTGGTACGAGGCGCGGTTCACCACCAGACAGGGGGCCACCTCGGCCACCGTCTCGATCTCCACCAACCGGTTCTCGGCCAGGGTGCGGCCGGTCTGAACGATGTCCAGGGCCAGCTCGGCCAGGCGCAGCACGGCGGCCAGCTCGATGGAGCCCGAGAGCTTCAGGATCTCGGCCCCCCACGGCCGGCCGGCCACCAGGCGCCGCGCCGTCTTCGGGTATTTGGTGGCGAGACGCACCTGAGTCCCCGGCGCGGGCAGGGCCGAGTCGAGGCCGATGAGCGACAGACGGGAACGCCCCTGAAGGAGCCGCACCGGCACCAGCAGATCGCCGTCCACCTCCTCCAGCACGTCGCTGCCCACGATGCCGCAGTCGGCGATGCCGTGGCCGACGTAGAGCGGGAGGTCCCAGTCCTTGAGCGAGAGGATCTCGATCCCCTCCTCGGGTAACTGCCAGAGGAGGCTGCGGCCGTTGACGTCGACGCCGTCGAGCGGGATGCCGGCGGCGCGGAAGGCCGCGAGGGCCGCCTCCAGGTTCCGCCCCTTGGGGAGGGCCAGCCGGATCACGGCCGCACCTCTCCGGACGCTTCCAGCAGCCGCTCCAGACTGAGGGAGAACCCCACGGCCGGCACCTCGGCCCCGAGGGCGCGGAACAGGCGGTCGTAGCGCCCGCCGCCGCCCACCGGCAGGGCCGCGGGACTGGCGTAGGCGTGAAAGACGACGCCGTCGTAGTAGGGGCGCTCCCCTTCGGTCGTCCCCGCGGACATTCGCGGATCCAGGCTGTTGCAGGCGAACTCGGCGAGGTCGATCGTCAGCAGCGCCTGGGGGAAGGAGGCGGCGAGCTCGTCACGCAGGGCCAGGAGCCCGTGCAGCCGGGCGGCGGCGTCCGGTCCCAGGTCCTCCGGCCGCTCCGGCAGGCCGTTCTCGACCACCGCCAGCAGCGTGGGAGAAGCGCGGCGGACCGCGCTCCGCTCGCGCCGCGCCACCGCCGCCGCCAGGGCCGCGGGATCGGCCGTCGCCAGCAGCAGCCGGTCGAGGGCGCCGGCAAAGCCGAGCACCAGTTGGAGGGAGCCGCCGCCCAAGGCGGTCGCCAGCTCCAGGAAGAGCCGCAGCACCTCCCGCTCCGCCGCCTCGCCGGGCAGGCCCAGCAGCTCGGCGCCGAGCTGGTAGAACTCCCGCGCCCGGCCCGCCCGCTCCTCCTGATAGCGCACCACGTCGCCGCGGTAGTAGAGGCGCAGAGGCAACACCAGCGATTCGAGACGGGGAGCGAGCAGCCGCGCCAGCATGGGCGTGAAGTCGGCGCGCAGGGCGAGCAGCTCGCCGTCGCGGTCGACGAAACGGTAGAGCTCCCCCCGCGAGGCCGTCGTCAGCAGCGAGTCGTAGGGCTCCAGGTAGTCGAGGATGGGGAGGATCACCTCCGCGTAGCCCGCCTGCCGCAGCCGGGCCACCAGCCGGTCCTCCGCGTCGCGGCGGCGGCGGGCGCTCTCGAACAGCAGGGCGGCGACGCCGGTGGGCAGGGCGGCGGAGACTCTCACGGCCTGGCCTCCAGGCCGGCCGCCCGGCGGGCGAGGTCCAGCGGCAGGTCGCGGCCGGTCATCAGCCGGAACTGTCCACGGGCCTGGTCGATCAGCACCTCCCGGCCGTCGACGGCCACCGCGCCCCGGGCCGCCGCCTCGGCGAGCAGGTGCGTCGGCCGGTCCAGCAGATAGACGAGGTCGATCACCACCGCGCCGGGCCGCAGCCGGTCGACGGCGAAAGGCAGGGGATCGCCCGCGCCGCGGCCCAGGGACGTGGCGTTGATCAGCAAACCGAAGCCGGAGGGATCGAGCTCGGAGAGGGGTAGGAAGGGGATCTTGAGCCGCTCGGCGGCGGCCTGGCCGCGCTCGGGGTCGCGATTGCAGATCGTCACCCGCGCCCCGGCCTTCTTGAGCCCCTCGGCCGCGGACCGCCCCGCGCCGCCGGCCCCCACCACGGCCGCTTCGAGGCCATCGATGACGATGCCGCGGTCACGCAGGGGGAGGACGACGCCGTCGGGGTCGGTGGCCTCGGCCTCCCACACCCCATGGTTCCATACCAGCGTATTGGCGGCGCCGATCAGCCCGGCCAGCGGGCTCTCGGCGCCGGCCACGGCCAGAGCCGCCTCCTTGAACGGTGTGGTCACCGACAAGCCACGGATGGGAAAGCCCAGGGCCTCCAGCACGCCGTTCTCCACCACCTCCAGCCAGAAGTCGCCGAACGACTCGGTATCGAAGGGTAGGTAGAGGGCCGGAATCCCCAGGGCCCGGTAGGACGTGTTGTGGATGCGGGGCGACAGGGAGTGGGCCACGGGATGGCCGACGATGCCGAACAGGGCCGCGGCCGGCGGCAGGTCCGGCAGGCCGTAGTCGGTGCGCAGGCGCTCGATCGAGAGCTGGCCCGGCGCGCCGGGGACCTCGCCCAGTGCGCCGTAGACCACCGGCGCCCCCAGACGGGGGGCAACGAAGCGTGTCCAGGCGCCGCCCGCCCCGGTGGCGAAGGCGATGACGTCCCGGCGGTCCAGCGACCGCAGGAGCTGCAAGGCCGGCACCTCGTCGCCCGGCTGCGTGGCCGTGGGCACCAGCTTGTAGAGCAGGGCGGGGGCGATCGCCATGCGTTCGAAGGTGGCCTTCAGGCCGTCGAGATCGGCGGCCGGGCCGTGCCAGGAGACGATCCGGCGCTCGGCCGGCACGGCCTTCAGTATTTCCGGCGACAGATCGCGCACCGCCTCCAAGTCCACCAGGTCGTAGCGGGACGCCGCCTCGATCAGCCGCCGCTTGCGCTTCTCGGCCGAGCCCTCGAAGGCTCCCCCCTCGGCGCGGCTGCGCAGGGTGTAGAGGAGCTTGCCGGGAAAAGATTGGAGAGCGGCGGGATCGAGGTCCCCCACCAGGTCGCCCCGCACCTCCAGCCAGTCGACGCCCTCCAGGACGGAGGCGGCGAGACTCGCCAGCCTCCCCTCCGGCAGGGTCGTGGCCGTCGCGACCAGCGTGGCTCTCTCCAAAACGAAAACCTCCTTCCGGACCCGGAAGGAGGTTGACGTAGGCGTCAGGCGGTCTCTCTCGTCCCGGGTCCGTTGTGGCCGGGACGGCGCCCGGCTCAGCTCACGGAATGATGATGCGTACGCCAAGCCCAGGCGGCGGAGACTGCGAGGCGAAGTTGGGCTTGGTTGAGCATCGTCAGGTTACCGATCAGCTCGGGAGCTTACCGCAGGACCACGGCGGGCTGTCAAGAGCAGAGGATAGAATGCCGCGCATGGAGAGCCTGATCACCGACCTCGTCCGCTACGGCCTGCTGGTCGTCTTCGCCAACGTCTTCCTGGAACAGATCGGGGCGCCCATCCCGGCCCTGCCGACGCTCATCGTCTCCGGAGCGCTCGCGGCGCGGGGGCAGATGAGCCTGCTGCCGCTGCTCGCCGTGGCCCTGGTGGCCTCGGTGGCGGCGGACACGATCTGGTTCCTCCTCGGCCGCTGGCAGGGGCATCGGGTGTTGAAGACCATCTGCCGGCTGTCGCTCTCCCCCGACTCCTGCGTACGCGGCACCGAGGACCTGTTCGAGCGGGCCGGCCTGCCCTCCCTGCTCTACGCCAAGTTCATCCCCGGCTACAGCACCGTGGCGCCCCCCCTGGCCGGAGCCATGGGCAAGACCCTCGGGGCCTTCCTGCTGTGGGACGGCTTCGGGAGCCTGCTCTGGCTCGGCTCCGGCGTGCTGCTGGGGCGCGTCTTCCATCACGCCGTCGACCAGATCGTCGGCTATCTGGAGGACCTGGGTTTCTGGGCGCTGGTGGTGCTGGCCGTGGGGCTGCTGCTGGTGATCGTGGCCAAGTGGTGGCAGCGCACGCGGGTGCGCAAGCTCCTGAAGCTGGCCCGCATCTCCGCGGACGAGCTGAAGCGCCTGATGGACGCGGGAGAGGCGCCGGTCATCGTGGACGTGCGCAGCCGTTCCTCCCATCTCCACGACCCGCGGCGCATTCCGGGTGCCCTGCATATGACGTTCGGCGAGGTCGACTCGAAGCTCTCCGAGCTGCCGCGCAACCGCGAGATCGTCCTCTACTGTGCCTGACCGAACGAAGCCTCCGCGGCCCGTGTGGCTCGCGCTCTGATGGAACGAGGATTCACCCGCGTCCGGCCGCTCGAAGGCGGGCTCGACGGCTGGGCGGAGAAGGGCTACCTGCTCGACGACGAGACGCTCGTCGCCATCCGCCGGCCGCGATAACAAATACAAGGAGCCGATCTTGCACCCTCAGACCATTGCCCGCGTCCTCAACCTGGTGTCCGACGAGGATCAGCAGATCCTCAATCTGTCGGTGGCGGACGCCCGCCGGCTCCTGCTGTCGCACGACCCGGGCGAGGTGCTCCGTATCCGGGGCTCTTTCGCCCTGCTCGCCCGCGATGCCCGTGATCGCCAGCGGGTCTGTCTCGCCCGCAGCCTCGACCGGCCCTTGCGCTACTTTCTCGCCAAGGAGTCCGGCGGTCCCCTGCTGGTGGTGGCCGACCGCATCGACGCCCTCCGCGACGCGCTGGAGCGGGAGGGGCACGGCGACCAGTTCCATCCCTCCTACACCCGCATGGTCCCGGCCCACCACGTCACCGAGATCCAGCTCGTGGGCTGCCCCGATCCCAATCCGGCCTACCGGCGCTTCTTCGATCCCCCCCGGGGCGTCCTGCCGCCGGACCTCGACACGATCGGCGAGGCCTACGTCCGCGCCCTCTGCGAGGAGATCCGCCTGTGGCTCGCCGCCGTGCCCGAGAGGGAGCCCCTGGGCGTCCTCTTCTCCGGCGGCGTCGACAGCGGCGCGCTTTTCCTCTGCCTCTACCACGAGCTCCTCGCGTCCGGGCGGAGCCCTGCCCGCCTCAAGGCGTTCACTCTCGCCGTGGACGGCACCGGCGACGACCTGGAGCAGGCCCGGGAGTTTCTCCAGCGCACCGGCCTTCCGATGTTCGGCGAGGCTATCGAGGTGGCTAGCTCCCAGCTCGATCCCTTTGCGGCCGTGGAGGCGATCGAGGACTACAAGCCCCTGGACGTGGAGTGCGCGGCCATGAGCCTGGCCCTGCTCCAGGGGATCCGCGAGCGCTACCCCTCCTGGCGCTTCCTGGCCGACGGCGACGGCGGCGACGAGAACCTCAAAGACTATCCTATCGAGGAGAACCCCGAGCTCACCATCCGCAGCGTCGTCAACAACCGGATGCTCTATCAGGAGGGCTGGGGAGTCGAGGCCATCAAGCACTCCCTGACCTACAGCGGCGGCCTGAGCCGCGGGTGCGTCCGGGGCTACGCCCCCGCCCGGCGCCACGGCTTCTCGCTGTTCAGCCCCTACGACCGCCCGCGGGTCATCGCCGTGGCCGAGGCCATCCCCTTCGCCGACCTCGCTCAAGGCTCCCACGAAGCCCTCTACCGTCTCAAGGGCGAGGTGTTGAGTCGCGGCGTCCGGCAAGTGACGGGGCTCGAGCTGCCGGTCTTCCCCAAGCGGCGGTTCCAGCACGGGGCCGTGCCCGGGGAAACCTTCCGCAGCCGCTTCGGCGTCCCCCCCGGGCGCTACCGGAGCCACCTGCTGAGCCTCTATTCGTGACCTCGCAGTGGATCCGGTCGCTGCGGGCTCCCAAGCGGAGAAGCGATCCCTGGGAGCCCCTGGGCCATCTCTGGGAAGAGGAGCGCACTCAGGACGGCCGCCTCCAGCCGGCTCTCACCGTCTTTCTCGCCGGGGCCGAGTGCCCCTTCACCTGCGTCTTCTGCGATCTCTGGCGGGAGACTCTCGATGGCGCCACGCCCCCCAAGGTCCTTCCAATCCAGCTCCGGAAGGCCCTGGCAGCGGCCGGCCTGCCGCGCGGGCCAGCGGCGGTGAAGCTCTACAACGCCAGCAACTTCTTCGACCCCCGGGCGGTGCCCCCGGGCGACGAGCCGGAGCTCCTGGAGCTGGTCGCCCCCTTCTGCCGGGTCACCGTCGAATGCCATCCCCGGCTCGTCGGCGACCGCTGCCTGCGCTTTGCGGAGCGCCTCGCCGGTGCCCTGGAAGTGGCCATGGGATTGGAGACGGTTCACCCCCAGGCCCTCGCCCTGCTCGACAAGGAGATGACCCTGGCGGACTTCGACCGCGCTGCCGCGACCCTGCGCGGAGCCGGGATCGGGCTGCGGGCCTTCGTGCTGGTGGCGCCGCCGTTCGTGCCGCCGGACGAGGCCGTGGAGTGGGCCGTGCGCTCCGCCGAACACGCCTTCGCGCAGGGCGCGGAGCGGGTCTCCCTGATTCCCGTCCGAGGAGGCAACGGCGCGATGGAAGCCCTCCGGGAGGCGGGGGACTTCACCCCGCCCCGCCTCGATCAGCTCGAGGATGCCTTGGAACGCTGTCTCGCTCTTCAGGGAATCGTGACCGCGGACCTGTGGGACGCCCGCCGGTTTGTGAGCTGCGCCGCCTGTGCGGACCAACGCCTCGCGCGCCTGGAGACGATGAACCGCACCGGGCTGCCCACGCCCCGGCTGGCCTGCGCCGCCTGCGGCTGGAGCTGACCGTGACGGGCCTGCGCATCGCCATCGTCGGCTCGGGCTTCGCGGGGTCGATCCTCGCCCGCGTCCTCCAGGTCCAGGGGCACCGGGTGCTCCTCCTCGACCGCCACCGCCATCCCCGCTTTGCCCTGGGCGAATCCTCCACGCCCCTCGCCGCCCTCTCTCTGGAGCGGCTGGCCGAGCGCTACGGCCTGGACGACCTCCACGCCCTGGCCGCCTGGGGCCGCTGGCGGGAGCGGCTGCCCCACCTGAGGAGGGGCCTCAAGCGCGGCTTCACGTTCTACGGCCACTCCCCGGGGTGCCCCTTCGCCAACGGCGCGGCCAACGAGCGCCGCCTCCTGGTGGCGGCCAGCCCCGACGACGGCGTGGCCGACACCCACTGGCTGCGGGCCGACGTGGATCATCACCTGGCGAAGCAGGCGGAGGCCGTGGGAGTCGAGGTCCTGGAAGAGGTGGAGCTGACCGGCCTGGAGGCGGGCGGTCGCGGGTGGCGCCTCGGCGGCATGCACCAGGGCCGGGCCCTGCGCTTCGCGGCGGATCTCCTGGTGGACGCCTCTGGGGCCGGCGGATTTCTGGCCCGCCATCTCCCCATCTCCGCTGTCGAGGCCGCGCCGGACACCCTTCTCGTCTACGGTCATTTCGACGGGCTGGCCGATTTTGCCGAGGTGGCCGCGGCGGGCGGCGCGCAGCTCTCCACAGGCCCTTATCCCGACGAGCAGGCAGCCGTCCACCACGTCCTGCAAGAAGGGTGGATGTACGTCCTGCCCTTCGACCATGGAACCGTGAGCGCAGGTTTCGTGATCTCCGAAGAGCGAGCCAAGCGGGAGCTGGCGGCCCTGTCGCCGGAGCAGGCCTGGGCGAGACTCCTGGATCGCTACCCGACGCTACGGAACCAGCTCGCGGCCGCCGTTCCAGCGCGGCCCATCGCCATGATCCCCCGGCTCCAGCATCGCCTGTCCCGCGCCGCCGGCGACCGCTGGGCCCTGTTTCCCCACGCCTTCTGCTTTCTCAGCCCGCTGTTCTCGACGGGTATCGCCTGGAGCCTGCTGGCGGTGGAGCGCCTCGCCCTGCTCCTCGAACGAAGGCCGGCTGAGGGGCTCGGCCGCTACGGCTCCCTCCTGGAGCGCGAGGCGGATCACCTGCAACGGCTCGTCGCGGGCGCCTACGAGGCGATGCGCGACTTCGATCTTTTCGCCGCCTACTCGTACCTTTATTTCGCCGCGGCGAGCTTCGGAGAGGTCAGCCAGCGTCTCCTCCCGGCTCCGAAGGGAGGGGGTTCCTGGGCGTGGGAGGGATTCCTGGGGAGCGGCGACCCTGTCCTGAGAGAAGCGCTGGACCGCGTCCTCACCACTCTGCGAGAGCTTCCCGCCGGCCCGGCTGACGCGCCGACGCGCCGAGCCTTCGAGAACGAGGTGCGCAGCGCCATCGCGCCCCGCAACCTCGCCGGACTGGCAGATCCCGGGCGTCAGCGGCTCTATCCTGTGGACCTCGAACCCCTGGTAGAAGGAGCCGGATTGATGGGGCTCACCAGCGAGGAGATCCGGCGGGAGCTTCCGCGGCTGAGGGGAGCTCGATAGAGACTCCCAATTTCCGAGACAGTGTCTCGGAAATCTCACTCAGGCTCAGCGGCCGGCGCGAGGCAGGAGCTTCCCCTTCCTCTCCAGCGCCTTGCGGGCCTTCTCGATCTCCTTTCCCAGTTTGTTCTCGTCGGGCAGCGCCAGACGATACTCCGTCATGAACACCTTGTGGCTGAGGTTGCCGAGAGCATACTTGGCCACAGCTTGATCGCCCTTGGAACAGAGGATCATCCCGATGGGAGGATTCTCGTCGGCGTGCCGCCAGTGCTCACCGGCATAGTTGAGGTAAAGGTTCATCTGACCCGCATCGGCGTGGGTGAATTTGCCGACCTTGAGATCGATCACGACAAGGCACCGCAACCGCCGGTGAAAGAAAAGCAGATCGATGCGATACCACTCGCTTCCGATCCGCAGCCGCTTCTGCCGCGCCACGAAGGTGAAGTCGTTGCCGAGCTCCAGCAGGAAATGCTCGAGGTGATGAATGAGCGCTTCCTCCAGGGTGCTTTCCGAGTACTCGTCCTTGAGCCCCAGGAACTCCAGCACCAGCGAATCCTTGATCTCCTCTTCGACCACCGGGCGCTCGCCCGCCTTCGCTCTCCGGCCGCGCCGCAGCATGCTGTCCTTGTCACGCGACATCCCCGTCCGCTCATAAAAAAGAGTGGAGATCTGGCGATCTAGCTGGCGCACGGACCAGCCGCCGCGCAGGGCTTCCGCCTCATAGAAAGCCCGCGCGCTCGGATCCTCGACGGAAAGCAGACGCACATAGTGAGACCACGGAAGAGGGAAGTGGTCCGGTACCGGTGCGTCAGTCGGAGATTTCCGAGACAGTGTCTCGGATTTCTTCATCTGAGATTTCCGAGACGGTGTCTCGGAAATTGGCCGCGGCTTGTACGCCAGATAGAACCGGCGCATGTTTTCGAGGTTGTCGACGGAGAAGCCGCGGCCGAACCGCTGGGTCAGGTCGTCCGACAGACGCTGCAACTGGCTGATGCCGTACGCCGCGCGCTCTTCGCCGCCCTGCTCGAGCTCCACGATCCGGCGACCGATCTCCCAGTAGGTCGCGGTCATGAAGGAGTTGATCGCCCGGATCGAGCTCTTGCGGGCCTCCTCGAGCAGGAGGACGACCTCCTTGAGCAGCACCTGGTACGAGCGCTTCGGGCTCCTGGATCGTGACATCTTCACGGCGACGACGCGGGTCATGGCACCTCGCAACGCAAGCAGCGCTCCTCTATCTGATAGCTTGTAGCGAAAACCGGCGACCAGTGTAACCCGGGAGGGGCTCATTTCTCCAAGGGGTGATTTCCGAGACAGTGTCTCGGAAATTGGCCGCAGCCGTCTACAGGAGGTGGAAGCTGCTCTGCTCGACCGCGGCCCGCACCGCCCGGATATCCCCCTCCAGCACGCGGTCCTTGAGCATCGTGGGGACCAACTCGCGGACCTGGAGATAGGCGCGCCGCGTCCCTTCGCCGAGGGCGGAGGCAATCTCGGTCCGGCGCTCGGGACGGGTCCGCTCTTCGAGCTCCGCGGCCTCGCGGCCGGCCTGCTCCCAGTCGGAGGGAGCGCCGGGGCGCGGCCGGACGGGATCGATCGCCATCGCCACCCGCCACTCGACGGCCTGGGCTCCCACCAGCAGCTCGATGGCCAGCACGGCCTGGACATTGCGCAGCACCGTCCGCAGCTTGCGGGCGGCGAAGGTGGCCATGGCGTTGTGGTCCTCCGAGTTGGCGGAGGTGGGAATGGAGTCCACCGAGGCCGGGTGGCAGAGGACCTTGTTCTCGGAGACGATGCCGGCGGCGCAATACTGGGCGATCATCAGCCCCGAGTTGATGCCCCGGTGTGGGATCAGATTGGCGGGGAGATTGCGGTTGTGATGAGCGTCGAGCAGCATCTGGGTGCGCCGCTCCGAGATGTCCGCCAGCTCGGCCAGACCGATCGCCAGGACATCCGCCGCCATGCCGACCGGCTCGCCGTGAAAGTTGCCGGCCGAGAAGGAGATCCGCTCCCGGCCGTCGTAGCCCTGGGGCCAGTTGGCGGCGAACTCGTGGTCGAAGGGCGGCGCAATGTCCACGGGATTCGCGGGGAAGAAGAGAGGATTGTCGGTGGCGGCGTTGATCTCCGCCTCCGCGACCTTGCGGGCATAGGCGATGACGTCCCGGGCCGCGCCGTGGACGGCCGGAGCGCAACGCAGGGAGTAGACGTCCTGCACGGCCCCCGCCCTTTCGATCAGCTTGCTGCCCTGGATCTGCACCCGGATATTCGCGGCGCAGGCGATCTGACCTTCGAGCCCACGGGCTCGGTGAATGCGCGCATCGAAGGCCCGGGCGCAGCCGCAGACCGCTTCGAGGCTGAGCGCCGCCGCCACGTCGGCCGTGTGGGCCAGACGCCCGGCGTCGTGAGCCGCCAGGGCCAGCAGCGCCGCCGAGAAGGTGGCGCCATTGGTGAGGGCCAGACCGTCCTTGTAGCTCAGCTCCGGAACCCTGGCGATCCCCAGGTCCTCCCCGAGTTGATCGAGGCCGCGCCTCAGCTCCCGCGGACCACGGCCGAGATTGCCAAGGTCGCCCGGCTCGCGCACCACGAACCAGCTCCCCTCCCCCAGCAGCACGACGAAGAGCTGAGCCAGCGGGCAGAGGTCGCCGCTCGATCCCACGGAGCCGCGGATGGGCACCCGCGGCACGATCCCCCGGTTGAGCATGGCCTGCACCGTGCGCACCATCTCCAGCCGGATCCCCGAATGCCCCTTGAGAAAGGCGTTCAGGCGGATGGCGAGGACGGCCCGCACCACGTCCGGCTCGAAGTAGTTGGCGGGATTCTCCGCCTCGGCCGTCTCCCCCACGCCCACGGAGTGGCTGAGGAGGATGTTGCGCTGCAGCTCCTCCAGACAGTCGGGCGCGATGGGGACGTTCTTGAACTCCCCGAAGCCGGTGGTGACACCGTACTCCAGGACCGGCCGCCCGTCCTCCTTCTCCCACTCCGCCACGTACCGGGCAGCGATCATCTCGATCTGCGCCCGGCTCGCCGCAACGCGGGCCAGGGCGTCGCCGTGGATCTCCACCGGCACCCGTGGGTCGCGGGCGAGGCGCGCCAGGTCGGCGAGCGTCAGGGAGCCGCCGTCGAGGACCACGGCGGCCGGGCGATGGCCGGGCTCGCTCATCGCGGGTGGGTCTCGATGTCCTTCAGCATGTCGCGGACGGCGGCGACCAGCCCGGCGCGGGGGACCTCACGCTGGCCGGGGCGCTCCTCCAGCCACTCCTGCCGGTTCGCCAGGGCCTCGGCCCGCCTGCGCCCCACGTCCATGTCCTTCAGGGTCACGACCCCCCGCTCCTTCTCGTTGGAGCCATAGAGGAGGGCGATGGGGACCCCCCAGGCGTCGCCGTACTTGAGCTGCTTGCCCGGCCCCTTGGCCGCGCCCAGGTAGAGTTCGGCGGGGATGCCCGCCCGGCGCAGCTCCCAGGTCATGGCCAGGTAGTCCTCCTGGAGGCCGGGGTCCATGTTGGTGATCAGCACCTGGGCCGTCGCCTTCCGCTGCCCCGCCCGGCCGAGGTGGACGAGGGCGGCGAGGAGACGGTCGACGCCCATGGAGGCGCCCACCGCCGGGACCTTCTCGCCCAGGAACCGCATCACCAGGCCGTCATAGCGGCCGCCGCCGAACACCGACCCGAACTGGGGCGCGTCGAGCAGCACCGCCTCGAACACCGGGCCGGTATAGTAGGCGAGACCGCGGGCGATCGACAGGTCGAGGGACACCTGATCCTCGCCGTAGCCCAGGGCGTAGAGGTGGCTCGAAATCCGCTCCACCAGCGCGATCTCGCGCTCGGCCCCTTCGACGCCGCCGAAGAGGTCGTGGAGCTCTCCCACCACCTCGCGGCGGTCGTCCGAGCGGATCTGGAGGAAGCGCTCGATCTTGTCCACCTGCTCAGGTGCGAGCCCCACGCCGGCGATGGGATCGCCCGAAGAGTCGACATAGCCCGTGGTGAGCTCCAGGCGGACCTTCTGCGGCCCCACCTTGTCCAGCTTGTCGAGGACGCGGAAGACCTCCGCGCCCTGCTCCTCCGCGATGCCGGCGTAGGCGAGAAGGACGTTCAGGATGCCGCGCGAGGAGAAGCGCACCCGGAAGGACCCCGCCTTCAGGGCCCGCAGGGTGTCGCACATGCCGGCGATGATCTCGGTGTCGGCGATCTCCGATTCGACGCCCACCGAGTCGAGGTCGAACTGGGTGAACTCGCGGAATCGCCCCGGCCCCGGCTTGTCGGCCCGCCAGACGGGCGAGACCTGATAGCGCCGGAAGGGACGCGGCAGGTCCCGGTATTGGGCGATCACCCGGGCGAGGGGGACCGTCAGGTCGAAGCGGAGCCCCAGGGCCTCCTTCTCCGGGTTCTGCACCGTGAAGATCGACTGCTGCGCCTCAGCCCCGGCCGAGGAGCCGCGTAGCACGTCCAGGTACTCGATCGCGGGCGTGACGATCGGCACGAAGCCGTAGAGCTCGTAGACGTCGCGGATGGTGTCGATCATCCACTGGCGCGCCAGCATCTCGGCCGGCAAGAGGTCGCGCAGACCGCGCGAGACGCGGGGCTCCACCGTGTCTGTCATGGGGACATCCTCCAGCGAAGGGCTGGTCTTGTTCAGAAGGGGTGGTACCGGCGTCCGGATTTGAACCGGAGACCTCCTGATCCACAGTCAGGCGCTCTCGCCAACTGAGCTACGCCGGCCCGGACGGGGAATCCTACGTGCGGCAGGGCTCCTTGTCAAAGCCCCCAGGCGCAGACGGCTCAGACCGCGACCAGCAGGTTCGAGGCGAACCATCCCCGGGAGTCCTGCCAGGTCCGCCGCAGCTCGAAGCCGGTCGCGGTGGCGAGGGCCACGACCTGCTCGACACGGAATTTGTACGAATTCTCCGTGTGAATCGTCTCCCCGGCGGCGAAGGGGACCTCGATCCTCAAGTCCCGGATCGGCACCGTCTGCTCCCGGCGGCTCTCGAGGTGCATCTCGATCCGCCCCTTCTCCCGGTTGTAGACGGCCCGGTGGCGGAAGGCGGAGACGTCGAAGCCTCCTCCCAGCTCGCGGTTGATGCGCACCAGGAGGTTGCGGTTGAACGCCGCCGTCACTCCCAGCGGATCGTCGTAGGCGGGGATCAGCACGTTCTCCGGCTTCTCGAGATCGACCCCGAGGAGGAAGCCCTCGCCGGGGTTGAGCAGGTTCCGCACGTCGCGCAGGAAGGCCAGCCGCTCCTCCGGGTCGAGGTTGCCCAGGGTGGAGCCCAGGAAGAGGACGAGCGTGCAACCGGGACGGACCCGCTCCTGGCGGATCCTCCGCAGCGCCGCGTGATACTCCCCGACGTAGCCCGTGATGCGGAGGTCCGGATAGGAGAGGAGCAGGGACCGGCTGCTCGTCTCGACGGCGGACTCGGAGATGTCCACCGGCACGTACTCCAGCGTCTCCTGGCGGGCCAGCAGGGCCTCGATCACCAGCCGCGTCTTCTGGCCGTCGCCGCTGCCCAGCTCCACCAGCCAGAGCGGCCCGCCGAGAGCGGCGACGATCTCTCCCGCATGACTGCGCAGGATCTCCGCCTCGCAGCGGGTGACGTAGTACTCCGGCAGGGCGGTGATGGCCTCGAACAGTAGCGAGCCCAGCTCGTCGTAGAAGTACTTGGGATAGAGGATCTTGGGGGTGGCGGTGAGGCCGCGGCGGACATCGTCCGCGAAGGTCGTGCGGGCCCCCTCTCCCCCCACACGCCGCACCGCGAGGCGCTCCTCCGGCAGAGCGGCATGTAACGTCTCCAGGGAAGGCCGTGTTCCTGGCACGTGCGCCACTGTAGCACAATTAAAAGCCGCCGCTTCAATGCCTTGCACAGCCGGAGGCCGTGGTAGCATCCCGCCCCGGATTCAGACCCCTTTTTCGGTAGCCCCCGGAGGAACCGCAGGCATGAGTGACGAGCGCGAAACCCTGGAATTGGACGTTCTCTTCGTGGGCGCCGGACCGGCGAGCCTGGCGGGGGCCCTGCACCTCGCACGTCTGGCCAGGGCGGCCGGGATGGAGCTCTCGATCGGCGTCCTCGAGAAGGGGCGCGAGATCACCAGCCACGCCCTCTCCGGCGCCGTCATCGACCCCAAAGCCCTCAAGGAGCTGCTGCCCGAGGATTGGCGGGACGCCCCCTTCGAGGGGAGGATCGAGCATGAGAAGTTCCTCTTCCTCAGCGCGGGCAGGTCGCTCTCTCTCCCCATCCCGCCGCCGCTCGAAAACGAGGGGAACTACGTCGCCTCGCTGGGCAAGCTCCTCAAGTGGCTGGTGCCGAAGGTGGAGGCTGCGGGGGTGGACCTCTTCTTCGAGTTCCCGGCCGTGCGCGCCCTGGTGGAGAACGGCCGGGTGGTGGGCGTGCGCACCGGCGACAAGGGGATCTCCCGGCACGGCGAGAAGAAGGCCAACTACGAGCCGGGGGTCGACGTCCGCGCCCAGGTGACGGTCCTCGGCGAGGGCCCGCGCGGCACCCTGGTCAAGCAGCTCGACGCCCAGCTCGACCTGTGGCAGGGGAAGAATCCCCAGGTCTACGCCATCGGCCTCAAGGAGATCTGGGAGGTGCCCCACGGCCGCCTGGAGCCGGGGCAGGTGATCCACACCCTCGGCTGGCCGCTGGATCTCCATACCTTCGGCGGCGGCTTCGTTTACGGCATGCAGAACGACCAGGCCATCGTCGGGCTGGTGGTGGGCCTCGACTACCAGAACCCCCTCCTCGATCCCCACCAGGAATTCCAGCGCTTCAAGACCCACCCGGCCATCGCTCCCCTCCTGGCAGGGGGGAAGATGACCTTCTACGGCGCCAAGGCCATTCCGGAGGGCGGCTGGTGGTCCATGCCACGGCTCGCGGGCGACGGCTTCCTCCTGGTGGGCGACTCAGCGGGCATGCTCAATGGCCAGCGTCTCAAGGGCATCCACCTGGGGATGAAGTCGGGGATGCTCGCCGCTGAGACGATCTTCGAGGCCCTGAAGGCCGGCGGCGCCACGGCCGAGCGGCTCGCCGCCTACCAGGGGAAAATCGAGTCGAGCTGGATCCGGGAGGAGCTCTGGGAGGTGCGCAACTTCCACCAGGCCTTCGATCACGGCGTCCTCGCCGGTCTGCTCCAGGCGGGCGCCGGCCTGGTGACGGGTGGCCGCGGCTGGGGAATTTTCGACCGCCTGGCGACCACCCCCGGCCACGAGCGGATGATCCCCCTGAACACCCCCGAGGGGCAGCGCCTCGACGCCCCCGCGCCCGTCAAGCCCGACGGCAAGCTCACCTTCGACAAGCTGGCGGACGTCTACAACTCCGGCACGGCGCACGACGAGGACCAGCCGGTGCACCTGCTGGTGGCGGACACCGACGTCTGCATCTACCAGTGCGCCCTCGAGTACGCCAACCCCTGCCAGCGGTTCTGCCCGGCCGCCGTCTACGAGATGGTCCCGGATCCCGCCTCGCCCACCGGCGAGCGCCTGCAGATCAACGCCAGCAACTGCGTCCACTGCAAGACCTGCGACATCATGGACCCCTACCAGATCATCACCTGGGTGCCCCCCGAAGGGGGCGACGGTCCGAACTACGGCAAGATGTAGGGCTTTACCCCTTGGGCCCGATCGTGCAGTCGCCGCTGCCGGTCTCGACGTGGATCGCCGTGCGGCCGTCGCCGCGCCGGGCGCCCACGACCTTGCGGCCGGCCTTGCGCAGGGTGGCGTCGGCGTAGTTGACGATCAGGCTGCCGCTGCCCTGGTCCGAGTCGACGTCGAACGAGGCGTCCGGGCCGGCCTTGATGACGATGTCGCCGCTGCCCGTCTCGGCCTTGACCTTCCTCGCCTGGGCGAGCGAGCTCTGCACCGTCACGTCGCCCGAGCCGGTCTGTGCCGCCAGCTCCTCCAGCTCGACCGACAGCACCTTGACGCCGCCGGAGCCGGTGTCCGCGATCAGCCGGCCGGCGACGCCGTCCTGCACCGTCACGTCGCCCGAGCCCGTGTCGATGGCCAGCTTGCCCGCCGAGACCTGGCTGACCGTCACGCTGCCGGAGCCGGTGCTCACCGTGCCGTTGCCCACCAGCCGCTTGACCACGACGTCGCCCGAGCCGGTGTCGATCTTGGTCTCGCCCTTGGCCGAGCCCACGACCACGTCGCCCGAGCCGGTGTCGACGCTGAGCTGGCCGGAGTGGGACGCGATCTGCACCTTGCCGCTGCCGGTGTCCACCGCCAGGGTGCCGTCGAGATCGCCGCCGTGCACCGCGCCCACGGCGTTGCGCACCGCCACGTTGGCGCCGGCGGGGAGGATGATCCGCAGGTCGGCGTAGAGGGTCGGCGCCGAGTCGCGCCTGCGGGCGTAGATCCGCACCTTCTCGCCGCGGTAGGTGGTCACCGTCTGGCTGCCTACGTTCAGAAAGCTCAGGAAGGCCGGCATCTCCGAGTCGCCATCCCTCTCCTTGCCGTTGGGGTAGGAGTAGGAGCGGTACTTCTCCACCGGATAGGAGAGCGCCCACTCCTCGCGCCCCTTCTTGTCGTGGCTCCTGACCCACTTCATCTGCGCCAGGATGCGCTGCGTCTCGGCGGCGCTGTCGGCTTCGCCGTGGATCGTAGCGTCCACCACCACCTCGCCGCCACGCCCCGGTACGATCTCGATGCGGCCGGCGAGGTTGGCCAGCCTCACCTCGGCGGCCCCGGCCGGGAAGGCCTGGTGGAGCGCGCGGGTCTGTTCCGCAGCCTGGACGGCGGGAGCCGCCGCCACGCCCAGCGAAAGCATCAGTGCCGCGGCCAGAGCGGGCACTTTTGGATTTGATTTCATGACGGGCCTCCGTATTCCATGATGCCCACACTACGCTCACGGACGAGAGAAGGTTGCAGTTTCCACGGCTGGCGCTAGACTCATCCGGCTTTTCCCCTGAACCCTCGAGGAGGATGCATGCGCCGATCGCTCATCGTCTGGACTCTCGCCGCTCTTCTACCCGCCCCCGCTGCCATGGCCGCCGCTCCGGAGCAGCCGCCCGCCCGCACCCCGATCAGCGCCGTCGGCGAGCTCCTCGCTCCCGACGCCAGCGGCCGCCGCCCGTCGCTCGCCGCCTGGTCGCCCGACGGCAAGCGCCTGGCCTACGTCTGGGACGAGAAGGGGGACGGCTCCGAGAAGTCTCTCTGGTCGCTCGACCTCGCCACGGGCAGGAGCGAGGCGCTGCTGCGGCCGGGCGAGCTCGGCGCCCCGGGCAAGGACGCCAAGGACGGCAAGGAGGGGAAGACCGAGATCGCCGAGTACTCGTGGTCGCCGCAGGGCGACGCGCTGCTCGTCGTGGCCGGTGGCGATCTCTACCTCGAATCGCTCGCCGGCCATACTCTGCGCCGGCTGACCCGCACGGCGGCCGAGGAAGAGGCGCCACACTTCTCGCCCGACGGCCGGCGCATCGCCTTCGTGCGCGGCTTCGACCTCTACGTCCTCGACGTCGCCTCCGGCGCCGAGACCCGCCTGACCACGGACGGCCAGGAGAACGTCGCCCTCAACGGCACCAACGACTGGGTCTACGGCGAGGAGATCTGGAACCGCCAGCCCGAGGGCTTCTGGTGGAGCCCGGACGGCTCGCGCATCGCCTTCTATCACTTCGACGAGACCCCGGTCGGCGTCTACCCCCTGGTGGACGATACCCCCCTCTATCCCAAGGTGACGCTCCAAAAGTACCCCAAGGCTGGCGAGCCCAACCCCCGCGTCAAGCTCGGCGTGGTGGACGTCGCCGGCAAGCAGACGACCTGGCTCGCCACCGGCGATCCCGAAGCCTACCCGGCGCGGGTCGCCTGGGCGCCCAAAGGCGACGCCGTGGCGGTCCAGCGCCTGACGCGCGATCAGAAGCACCTCGACCTCCTGCGCTGTGGCGCCACCGATGGCGCCTGCTCGACCCTCCTCTCCGAGACCTGGCCCACCTGGATCAACCTCGGCGAGGACTTCCGTTTCCTGCCGGACGGCCGTTTCCTCTGGGGCTCGGAGCGCGACGGCTGGCGGCGGCTCTACCTCTACACCGCGGACGGCCGCTCCGGCCAGCCCGTCACCCCCGCAGGCTGGGCCGTGACCTCGCTCGACGCCGTGGCCGGCGACGGCTCGTGGGCCGTGGTCACCGGCTTCCCCACCGCCGGCCTCGCCGCCATCGATCGCAAGATCGCCCGCGTCTCCCTCTTGAAGGGGGACAATTTGAAGGGGGACAACCGCGGCGGCGGCTGGGAGGTGCTGACGCCCGAGCCGGGCTCCCACTCGGCCGTGGTGTCACCGCGGACCGGCGCCTGGGTCCACACCTGGAGCACCGCCGACACGCCGGCGCAGAGCGAGGTGCGGCCGGCCGGCGGCGGCAGGCCCATCGCCCTGCCATCGGCGGCGGCGAAGTTCGACCCGGCGTCGTTCCCGAAGTGGGAGTTCCTCACCATCCCCGGCCCTGACGGCTCGCGCCTGCCGGCGCGCCTGCTCAAGCCCGCCGGCTTCGACCCGGGCCGCCGCTATCCGGTGATCATCTATCACTACGGCGGCCCCGGCTCGCAGATGGTGGACAACGCCTGGAACGTCCGCAGCCTCTGGCACAAGCTCATGGCCCAGCGGGGTTTCGCGGTGTTCACCGTCGACAACCAGTCGTCGCTGTTCTTCGGCAAGCAGGGGGAGGACAAAGATTACCGCCGCTTCGGCACCGTCAACCTGGCGGGGCAGCTCGCCGGCGTCGACTACCTCAGGACGCTGCCCTGGGTGGACGCCTCCCGCCTCGGCCTCTGGGGGTGGTCCGGCGGCGGCTCCAACACGCTCTACTGCGTGCTCAACCGGCCGGGGGTGTGGAAGGCCGCCATCGCCGGCGCGCCGGTGACGGACTGGCGGCTCTACGACACGATCTGGACCGAGCGCTATCTCGACCGCCCCCAGGCCAATGCGGACGGCTACCGCGACTCGTCCCCCATCACCTATGCCGCCAACCTCAAGGACCATCTCCTCGTCGTTCACGGCCTGGCGGACGACAACGTCCACCCGCAGAACTCGATCAACCTGAGCGCCGACCTCGTCAAGGCCGGCCTCCCCTTCGAGGAGGCCTTCTACCCGGGCCAGAAGCACGGCTTCCGGCCCGTCTCCTCGCGCCACTTCTACGAGCGGGCGACGGAGTTCTTCGAGCGCGAGCTGATGGCGGGCGCGCCCTAGGTGCCGCAGTCCGCCGCGTACCGCTTCATGGCGATCGACGCGTTGGTGCCGCCGAAGCCGAAGGAGTTGGTGAGGGCGTATTCGAGGTCGACCCTGCGGGCGTGGTGGGGGACGAAGTCGAGGTCGCAACCCTCCCCCGGCTCGTCCAGGTTGAGGGTCGGGGGGAGGACTTGGTCGCGGACGGCGAGGGCCAGGATGCCCGTCTCCAGCCCTCCGGCCGCGCCCAGGAGGTGGCCGGTGGCGCTCTTGGTGGACGAGACAGCCAGCTTGTACGCATGGTCGCCGAAGACCCGCTTGATCGCCCGCACCTCCGAGAGGTCGCCCAGCGGCGTCGAGGTGCCATGAGCGTTGACGTAGCCGATCCGCTCCGGCGCGATGCCGGCATCGGCCAGGGCGGCACGCATTACGCGCACCGCGCCGTCCCCCTCCGGATGGGGCGCCGAGATGTGGTAGGCGTCGGCGCCCATGCCGTAGCCCACGACTTCGGCGTAGATGCGGGCCCCCCGCCGCCGCGCCGTCTCCAACTCCTCCAGCACGACGACGCCGCACCCCTCGCTCATCACGAAGCCGTCGCGGTGGGCGTCCCAGGGGCGCGACGCCTTCTCCGGCTCGTCGTTGCGCGTCGAAAGGGCGCGCATGGCGCAGAAACCGGCCATGGCGAGCGGCGTGATCACCGCCTCGGTGCCGCCGGCGATCATGGCGTCGGCCTCCCCGGCCTGGATCAGCCGGAAGGCGTCGCCCACCGCGTGCAGGCCGGTGGTGCAGGCCGTGGCCGGCGAGGTGTTGGGTCCCCGGGCGCCGTAGCGGATGGAGACCTGGCCGGCCGCCATGTTGACGATCTGCCCCGGGATGAAGAACGGCGACACCCGGCCGGGACCCCGCTCGAGCAGGGTCTTGTGCATCGCCTCGATGAGCGGCAGGCCGCCGATGCCGGAGCCGATGACCACCCCCACCCGCTCCGCGTTGCCCGCGTCGATGACCAGCCCGGCGTCGTCGACCGCGAAGCGGCTGGCCGCCAGCGCGTACTGGATGAAGGTGTCGCTCTTCTTGACTTCCTTCTTGTCCAGGTAGTCGAGGGGGTCGAACCCCTTGACCTCGCCGGCGATGCGCGACGGGTACTCCGTCGTGTCGAAGCGGGTGATGGGACCGATGCCGCTACGCCCCGCGAGCAGGGCGTCCCAGTTCTCGGCCGTGCCCACTCCCAGGGGGGACACGAGGCCGACCCCGGTGACGGCGACACGGCGCGGATCTGTTCTCAAAGCTGGATCGATGGCGGAGGCTGAAGGCAGGAACCTAGTTCTGGTCCCCGGTGTTGTTCTGGATGTAGTCGACCGCCTCGCGAACGTTGCTGATCTTCTCGGCCTCCTCGTCGGGGATCTCGATGCCGAACTCCTCCTCGAAGGCCATCACCAGCTCCACGATGTCCAGGGAGTCGGCGCCCAGATCCTCGGTGAAGCTCGCATCCAGGGTGACCTCTTCCTCGTCGACGCCGAGCTGCTCGACGATGATGCTCTTGACCTTTTCCGCAACTGCCATCGCTTTTCCCTCCATGATCGTGATCGGCCCGGGCGCACCCGCGCACGATGTGGGGTTCTAACACAAAGGTCCGCCGGGAGTCCATGCGGACCGTAGTCATTTTCAGATATAGAGCCCGCCCGACACGTTGACCGTCGTGCCCGTAATGTAGCCCGCCTCCTCGCTGGCCAGGAAGAGCACAGCCCATGCCACGTCGTCCACGGTGCCCAGCCGCTTGAGGGCGATGGCCCCCGTCAGCTCCTCGCGGGCGGCCTCCGGCAGCCGGTCGGTCATCGCCGTCTGGATATAGCCGGGAGCCACCACGTTGACCGTCACGCTGCGGCTCCCCAGCTCCCGGGCCAGCGACTTGCTGAAACCGATGAGCCCCGCCTTGGCCGCGGCGTAGTTGGCCTGGCCGGCGTTGCCCATCATCCCCACCACCGAGGAGACGCTGATCACCCGCCCCCAGCGGCGCTTGATCATCCCCCGCACCACCTCCTTGGTCAATGCGAAAGCCCCCGTCAGGTTGGTGCGCAGCACCCGCTCCCAGTCGTCGAGCGACATGCGGGCGAGCAGGTTGTCGGCGGTGATGCCGGCGTTGTTGACCAGGACGTCCACGGCGGCGTAGTCCTCCGGCAGGCTCTTCAGCCGCTCGCCGAAGGTCTCCGGCTGCGTGACGTCGAGCACCAGCGGCCGGGCGCAGCCGCCGCCGGCGTCGATCTCCGCCGCCAGCCGCCTCAGCTTCTCCTCGTTGCGGGCCGCCAGCACGACGCGGGCGCCCTGGCGGCCCAGCAGCCGGGCGATGGCCTCGCCGATCCCCTGGGAAGCGCCGGTCACCAGCGCCGTCTTGCCGTCGAGTCGCAACATCAGCTCTCTTCCTCCTCAATCTTCCTCAATCTTCCTCAGTTAGGAGCTGGCGGAGATGATCGGGATCCGACACCGCCGTGGTGCGAGCACTCCGGACGATGCGGCGGGTCAGGCCCGTCAGCACGTTGCCCGGCCCCACCTCGACGAACGCCTGGACGCCCGCCACGTCTTCCATCCACTGCACCGACTCCACCCAGCGCACCGGGCTGTCGATCTGCCGCACCAGGGCCTCGCGGGCGGCGTCGCCCGAGGCCACCGGCACGGCGTCGACGTTGCTGACCACCGGCACCCGGGGATCGTGGAAGGGCGTCGCCGCGAGCATCGGCGCGAGGCCCTCCCGGGCCGGCCGCATGAGCGGCGAGTGGAAGGGCGCCGAGACGGCGAGGAGGGTCGCCTTGCGCGCCCCCCGCTCCCGGGCCAGGGCCACGGCGCGATCGATCGCCCCCTTGTGGCCGGCGAGCACCGTCTGTGCCGGGCCGTTCAGGTTGGCCACGGCGCACACCTCTTCGGCCCCGCCGGAACTTGCCGCGTCCGCCGCCTCCTTTGCGATGTTGGCGATGGCCTCGGGGTCCATGCCGATGATCGCCGCCATGGCTCCCACGCCCACGGGCACCGCCGCCTGCATGAGCTGGCCGCGGCGGCGCACCAGGCGCAGGGCATCGGCGAAGCCCAGGGCCCCCGCCGCCACCAGCGCCGAGTACTCGCCCAGGCTGTGCCCGGCCATGGCCACGGGCGCGAACTCCGGCGCCAGCACGCCGAGGGCGCGATGGATGGCGATCGAGGTGGCGACGAGCGCCGGCTGGGTATTCTCCGTCAGCCCCAGCTCCTCCTCCGGACCCTCCCAGCAGAGCCGGGAGAGGGGGAAGCCCAGGGCCGCGTCGGCCTCCTCGAAGGCGGCCCGCGCCGCGGGCACGGCCTCGGCCCACACCCGGCCCATGCCCACCTTTTGCGCCCCCTGGCCGGGAAAGACGAACGCGATCTTCCTGCTGGCGAGGCTCATCCTGTTTCGGCCCCCTGCCGGCCGCCGGCCAGGAGCCTCTCCTCCTGGCTGTGCAGCTCAGCGATCTTGTCCCGGATCTTGCGGTCCAGCCGCGCGTTGGAGAACTCCACGGCGCGGCGGATGGCGCTCTGCATGGCGCGCGCGTTCGAGCGGCCATGGGCGATGAAGCAGCCGCCGTTCAAGCCGAGGAGGGGCCCGGCTCCGTACTCGCTGTAGTCCACCCGCCGGCGGAAGCGGTCGAAGACCGGCTTCGCCAGGGTGTAGCCCAGCTTGCCGCGAGCGCTCGCCGCCACCTCCTCGCGCAGCATCGTCAACAGCATCTCGGCGAGCGCCTCGGCGCTCTTGAGCACCGCGTTGCCCACGAAGCCGTCGCAGACCACCACGTCCACCTCGCCGCTGAAGACGTCGCCGCCCTCGACGTTGCCGACGAAGTGGAGGCCGGTGGTCTTGAGCGCCCGGAAGACCTCGCGGGTGAGGTCCGTCCCCTTCCCCTCCTCCTCGCCGATCGACAGCACGCCGATACGCGGCTGCGGCGTGCCCAGCACCTCCTGGGCGTAGAAGTGGCCCATGACGGCGAACTCGCGCAGGTGGGTGGGCTTGCTGCCGATGTTCGCTCCCACGTCGAGGAGCACGGTGCGCCCGCGGGGGTTCGGCACCACGGCGGCCAGCGCCGGCCGGTCCACTCCCGCCACGGTACCGATCACCATTTTGGCCGCCACCATGGCGGCGCCGGTGTTGCCGGCGCTGACCATGGCCTGGGCGCGGCCGTCCTTGACCAGCTCGGCGCAGAGGCGCAGGGACGAGCGCCGCTTCCTGCGGATGGGGGTGATCGCCGGCTCGTCCATGCCCACCACCTCCTCGGCGTGGACGATCTCGATCCGCCCACGGGCGCCGAGGCCCGCCAGCTCGGCCTCCACCCGGGTGCGGTCGCCCACCAGCAGGATGGCCGCGCCGTCCTCGGCGGCGGCGCGCACGGCGCCCTCCACCGCGGACTGCGGCGCATGATCCCCACCCATGGCGTCTACGGCGATCGGCATGCTCGGTCCCCACCGGCCTCGAGAGCGGCCGCAAGGGTGTGGATCGGACCTGGCCGGGCGATTCTAGCTCACGGGGCGGAACGAGGCTCCGGGCGGGTTACAGATTCTCCTTGCCCTCGATCACCTGGTTGCCGCGGTACTGCCCGCAGCTAGGGCAGGCGCGGTGCGGCATCTTGACCTCGCCGCAGTTGGGGCAGGTGGAGGTGGCGGGGCGCGCCAGCGCGTCGTGGGCGCGCCGCTTGTCGCGGCGGGCCTTGGAATGGCGGCGTTTCGGGTTCGGCATGGTCGTCGTGCCTCTCTTGTCAGTTCAATTCGTCTCAATTCATCGGGCGTCGGGCAGCCGGCCCCTCAGCGCCGCGAGGGCCGCCCAGCGGGGATCGGTGGTCGACTCCTCGCACGAGCAGGCTCCGGCGTTCCTGTCGGCGCCGCAGATCGGGCACAGCCCCTGGCAGTCCTCCCGGCAGAGCGGCTTCATCGGGATGTTGAGCTGAAGCTGCTCGATCAGGATGGGATCGGTCTCCAGGAGCTCGTCCTGGAGATAGAGGATGCCCAGGTCCTGCTCGTGCAACGCATGCTCGCCCGCCGCCTCGGGACCGGGCTCCACCAGGATCATCAGCTCGACGTCCGACTGCGCCTGCTCGACGATCGGCTTCAGACACCGGTTGCAGCTCAGGGTCTGCTCATAGGAGAGCCGGGCCCGCAGGAAATACCCGGGGTCGGCGTACACCACCTGGCCGCGCCAGGAGACGGGACCGAGGTCCAGCAGCTCGGGGCGGTCCAGGACCTCCGGAGAAACCTTCTGCGTCTCGTCCCAGTTGAAAGGCTCGTCGCGAACCTGATCCAGCCAAATCTGCATACACCCTCCAACCGGGGCAAACGGGAAGGCTAAGGGATTCCCGCCTCCGCTGTCAATTGTCGTCGTAAGTCGTCGCCGTCGACCTCGGCCGTCAGCAGCCGTGCAGGCGGAGACGGAACGCAGAGGGGGACCGGGTAGCCACCAGGGACAGCCGGGCGCAGGAGGAGACCGGCGCGAGGAGCGTCTCACCGTCGCGCCAGCGCTGCACCTGCCCGGGATCGATCAGCGGCACCTTCTCGAGGCCCTGGCGCATCCGGGTCACCAGCCGCAGGGCCGGCTGCGGGCGCAGCCATGCGCCGAGCACCAGCCGGCCATCCGAGCCCGCAGCGTCCGGCGGCACCAGGGCCGAGATCTCCGGCGCCAGGGCCTGCGCGCGGGCGAGGCTCGTGGTGTCGAGGGCAACAACCTCCCATCCCGCCGCATTCCCCCGCGGCAGGTTGTCCGCCAGCAGCCCCGCGAGCCCCCGCGCCGGCAGCGCCCACCGCGTTCCGCCGGGGGGGTTGAGCACCGCCGCGCCCGGCAGCTCGATGGGGCCGAGCCTGAGGCCGCCCTGAACGTCGAACAGCGCCAGGGCCGCCGGCGGCAGCGGCTTCGGCTCCTCGGCCGGCCAGGCCGGACCCGCCACCGCCAGCAGCACCGGCGCGCCGGCGCCCGCCGCCACCTCCGGCTCGGGAGCGTCGCCGCCGCCCGCGAGAGCGACCTCCAGGTCGCCCCCTCGCCGCGCCAGGCGGTACTCTCCCGCCGGCAGCTCGGAGACGTCCTTCGCCAAGCGGAGGATCCCCAGACTGGCTGCCCCCGCTCCCGGCGCCGCACCGCCGGGCTCCGGGAGCTGCGGCTCCGGCCCGGAGCGCACCATCCAGAGGCCGTCCTGCCAGGAGACGTGCAGCACCTTCTCCTCGACCTCGTCGCCGCGGCCCCGCGCCTGGCGCACGTCGCCGCCCTTGAGCCAGGTGTTGGCCGCCAGCAGGCCGGCGAGCCGCGCCACCGCGGCGAGCCCGGGATAGACCCGGGCCACCAGCAGGAAGCGCCCGCCGTCGAGGTCCGAGCAGGCCACGATCTCGCGCGACGGCGGCACCGCGAACGGTCCGAACGCGGGGAGGGACGGCGCCGTGGCCCCGGCCTCGCGGCCGAGCGCCGCCAGATAGGCCGAGCCGTCGCCGACCGAGGCCGAGAGCGCGCCCAGGTTCTGGTGCGGATAGGGCACCCAGAGGCAGGCGCCGTAGGCCCCCGAGGCGAGCAGCCGGGAGGCATAGCTGCCCGCCTCCGGCGCCGCCGCCCGTTCCCGCGGCCAGTACCAGTAGAGGACGTGGCCCGCCGCACCGAGGACCAGAACGAGGAAGATCGCCAGCTTTACGAGGCGCCGCAATGGAAAAGGTGAGCTCAAGGATCGCGCTCCGTGGCGGCGGGAAGGTACCACGAGTCGCGGGGTCCCGGCATCCAGGTGGGAAGTGATCGACCTGATCGACGAGCCGCCGTTGACCCGGCCCCCTCCCCGGGCTTACTCTGTCGCATCGCACTGGAAGGAGGCCTCTGATCTTTCTGCCCTGCGCGGGCCGGGTGGCCTTGGGGCGCCGTCCCGCCCGCACGATCCGTCGTGGCGCCCATTGCGCCGGGATTGAAACGTGGGCCGGGCCCTCGCAGGGCTGGCTTTTCCTCCTCCTGGCCGCCGGATTCGCCCTGGCGGCGCCGCCGCCGGCGCTCCCTCTCGCCTCCGGCGAGCCCCACCCCTCGTACCGCCTCGACTCCTGGCAGACCGAGCAGGGCCTCCCCCAGAACACCGTCGCCTCCATCGTCCAGACCCCCGAGGGCTACCTGTGGCTCGCCACCCAGGAGGCCCTGGTCCGCTTCGACGGCATCCGCTTCAAGATCTTCTCCCCGGGCAACACTCCGGGGCTCGCCAGCAACTCCATCGTCCGGCTGCTGGCGGCGCCGGACGGCTCGCTGTGGATCGGCACCGACGGCGGCGGCCTCGGCCACCTCCGGGAGGGGAAGATCACCACCCTGACCCGGCGCGACGGCCTGCCGCACGACCGCGTGCAGGCCCTGCTGGCGGACGGCGAGGGCGGGCTCTGGATCGGCACCGCCGGCGGCCTGGCCCACCTGCGCCGCGACGGCAACCTCGCCACCGTGCCGGTGAACGGCCAGCGGGACGTCTCGGTGAGCGCCCTCGGCCGGGACCGCGAAGGGAGCCTCTGGATCGGCACCAGCGACACCGGGGCTTTCCGCATGATGAACGTGATGAACGGCCGGACCGAGCCGCTGACCACCCGCCAGGGTCTCTCGGACGACCGGGTGGCGGCCCTCTACACCGACGCCGGCGGCAGCCTCTGGATCGCCACCTATCGCGGCCTGAACCGCCTGCGCGACGGCCGCCTCACGGTCTACACCACGCGCGACGGCCTCGCCAGCGACGAGGTCAGCGCCCTGCGCGAGGATCGCGACGGCAATCTCTGGATCGGCACCCGCCGCGGGCTCAGCCGCCTGCGCGGCGGCCGGCTCGTGGCGGCCGGCACGCCGCCGATCGACGACGTCCTCGCGCTGCTCGAGGACCGCGAGGGGAACCTCTGGATCGGCACTGGCAGCAGCGGCCTCCAGCGGCTCAAGGACGTCGCCTTCGGCCCTCTCTCCCCGGACAGCGCCGTCCAGGGCCGGGTGGTGTGGAGCGTCTTCGAGGACCGCGGCGGCGGGCTCTGGATCGGCACCATCGAGGGCCTCTACCACGTCACCGGCGGCACGACGACCGTCTTCACCCGGCGCGACGGTCTGCCGGACGACGTCGTGCGGTCCGTCCTGCGCGACCGCGACGGCGACCTCTGGGCCGGCACCAATGCCGGTCTCGCCCGCCTGCGGAACGGCCGGTTCGAGGGCATCGGACGCGAGCAGGGCCTGCCCCGGGGGCTCGTCCTGGCGCTCTACGAGGACCGCCGGGGGCGACTCTGGGTGGGCACCGGGAGAGGCCTCTACCTCCGGGACCACGGCCGCTTCACTGGCTTCACCACCGCGGACGGCCTGCCGCACGACCGCATCTTCTCCCTCTACGAGGATCGCGGCGGCACCTTCTGGGCCGGCACCCGCATGGGGCTCGCCCGGCTGCGCGGCCAGCGGTTCGAGACCTTCCATGAGGGGGCCCTGGGCCACAGTGCCGTCTTCGCCTTCCACGAGGACCAGGAAGGAGACCTCTGGATCGGCACCAACGCCGGTCTCCACCGCCTGAGCCACGGCATCGTCACCGTCTTCACCGCGGCGGAAGGGCTCTTCGACGACACCGCCTACCAGATCCTCGAAGACTCTCGCGGCTATCTCTGGATGAGCTGCAACCGGGGCATCCACCGGGTCCGCAAGTCCGACCTCCTGGCCTTCGCCGCGGGACGGCTGCGCACCCTCCCGTCCTTCTCCTACGGCGTCACCGACGGCATGCCGAGCGCCGAGGGGTGTGGCGCCAGCCAGCCCGCCGCCTGCCGCATCCGCGACGGCCGCTTCCTCTTCCCCAACCTGCGGGGCGTCGTGGCGACCCGCCCGGAGCAGGTCCCGGTCAACCTCCTGCCGCCCCCGGTGGTCATCGAAGAGCTCCTGGTGGACGGCGAGGCCGTGGCGCCGGTGGCCGGCCTGCGGCTCCCTCCGGACAAGCGCACCTTCGAGGTCCACTTCACCTCCCTGAGCCTCGTCGCTCCGGAGAAGGTGCGGTTCCGCTACCGCCTGGAGGGGCTGGACCAGGACTGGGTGGACGCCGGCACGCGGCGCACCGCCTGGTTCACCAACCTCCCCCCCGGCGCCTACACCTTCCGGGTGGCCGCCAGCAACAACGACGGCGTCTGGAGCGCCGCCAGCGCCGCCGTGAGCTTCCGGCTGGAGCCCCACCTCTACCAGACCCCCTGGTTCGCCTTCCTCTGTGCCGCGCTGCTGGCCGCCTTCGCCGGCGGGGTCTGGCGCCTGCGTGTGCACGGCATCCGCGAACGCGAGCGCTACCTCCTCGTCGTCGTCGAGGAGCGCACCCACGCCCTCCAAGAGGAGCGGGACCGCGCCGAGGCCGCCCGCCGCGAAGCCGAACGGGCCGACCGCGCCAAGAGCGAGTTCCTGGCCAACATGAGCCACGAGATCCGCACTCCCATGAACGCCGTCATCGGCATGTCGAGCGTCCTGCTCGGCGCTGCCCTGACCCCCGAGCAGCAGCAGCAGGTCGAGATCATCCGCGGCAGCGGCGAGGCCCTCCTCGGCATCCTCAACGACATCCTGGACTTCTCCAAGGTCGAGGCGGGCGCCCTGGAGATCGAAGCCATGCCCTTCGACGTCCGCCAGTGCCTCGTCGACGCCATGGAGCTGCTCGCCTCCGAAGCCGTCCGCAAGGGGCTGGTGATCGACTGCCAGGTGGACGACGCCGTGCCCGCGGCCGTGATCAGCGATCCCACGCGGCTGCGCCAGATCCTCGTCAACCTGCTGGGCAACGCCGTCAAGTTCACTGCCGCCGGAGCGATCACCCTGTCGCTCGACGCCGTCCCCCTCGAAGCACAGCTCCTCGAGCTGCGCTGCCACGTCCGGGACACGGGGATCGGCATTCCGCCCGAGCGGATGGGCCGACTGTTCAAACCGTTCAGCCAGGGCGATTCGTCCAACACCCGCCTCTACGGCGGCAGCGGCCTCGGGCTGGCCATCAGCTATCGCCTCGCCGAGAGGCTCGGCGGCCGCATGTGGGTGGAGAGCGCGCCCGGCCAGGGCTCCGTCTTCCACTTCACCATCCGCTGCCGGCCGGCGGCCGGCGCCAGCGTCACCGCCTGGGAGAGCCGGTCGCCCGAAGCGCTGGACGAGCCCGACCCCCGGCTCGGCGAGCGGTTCCCCCTGCGCATCCTGGTCGCCGAGGACAACTCCGTGAACCAGCGCGTCGCGCTCCTGCTCCTGGAACGGCTGGGCTACTCGGCCGACGTGGCGGCCAATGGTCACGAGGTTCTCGCCGCCCTCCACCGCCAGCCCTACGACGTCATCCTCATGGACGTGCAGATGCCCGACATGGACGGCCTCGAAGCGACGCGCCGCATCCAGAGCGAGTGGCCGGCCGGGCAGCGGCCCCGCATCCTGGCGATGACCGCCAGCGCCCTGATGGCCGACCGCAACGCCTGCCTGGCCGCGGGCATGGACGGCTTCCTGAGCAAGCCCGTCCTCATCCGCGAGCTCCAGGCCGCCCTGCGCGGCGTGGCGGCCCCGCCGGTCCCCGCTCCCCCGCCGGAGCCGGCGGTGGAGCTCCCGGTCCTCGATCCCTCCTACCTCGACCGCCTGCGCCAGCTCCAGGAGATCACCGGCCGCTCCGTCCTCGGCGAGATCGTCGACGGCTTCCTGGGTGAGGCCCCCCGCCGCCTCTCGCGGCTGCGCGAAGCCCTGGCGGCCGGCGACGGCGAGGCGCTCGCCTTCACCGCCCACTCGCTCAAGGGGAGCAGCGCCCAGCTCGGAGCCCTCCGCCTGGCCGCCCTGAGCCACGCCCTGGAGCTCGCCGGCCGCCAGGGCTCCCTGGACGGAGCGGCCGGCATGGTCGACGAGATCGAGCGCGAGATCGAGCGCGTGGCCCCGGCCCTGAAGGAGAGCAACGCCGGGCGCGTCCTGGCGACTTCTGAAACAAGCCCGGCTTAGCGCCGCTCCAACTCGGCGCGCAGGCGGGCGATCTCGGCTTCGGCGGCCCTCCGGGCCTCGGCTTCGCGGTCGGCGCGCGCCGCTTCCCGAGCGGCCCGGCGGGATTCGCGGATGGCACGCTTTTGGGCGGCTTCTTCGTCTTCCTCGATCTGGGTGGGTTTTCTCAGCCGCGCGCCGGTCCGGGCCTCGACCACCAGCACAGAGCCGTCCTCGTCCTCGCCGAAGAGGAGGCCGGTGGTCTCCGAGAGGAGGTGCCCTTCGGCATTGGGCTCGACCGGCTGGTAGCGCCCGGCGGAGCCCAGCCGGTAGCCCGTCAGCAGGACGTGGTCTTCCGAGGTCAAGGTCGGCTCCAGGATCACGTACTCCGGAATCCCGGCGCGCTCGTAAATCTGCTTCTTGTCCACGTAGTCGTTGTTGCGAACTTCCTCGTACTGAGGCGAGACCACCTCGAGGACCAGACAGGGGCGGACTCCCTCCTTCGAGACGTCGAAAGACGTGCTCCTGGCAGCCCGGTGCTTGTTCCGCACTCCCCGGATCACCGCCACGTCCGGAGAAGGCTCCTGAAGCCCTGGAATGCCCCAGAGCATCTTCCTGTCGAAGGTGACCAGCACGCTGCCATCCCTCCGGAAATACCGCTTCAGGAGGTCGTGGAGATCGGTGGCGAGTGTCGCGTGTGGACCGCCCTGGGTCAAGATCACGTCTCCGATTTGCGGATCGAGAAGATCCGCCGCCGTCAGCGGAATGCGCTGCTCTTCGACCTTGCCGCCGGGCAGGTGGACGTACCTCGGCCGCCATCCATAGCGGAAGAGATCGGCATCCTTGGGAGCGGGCCTCAGCTCCCACTCGGCCGGCATCTTGGGGACGGGCTCGGCCATGAAAGGAGTGTAGCGGAATCTCCGGTGGGTGTCAAAAGTGGCGTGGGAGCGCGACGACCGGCTTGTCCTTTCCTGAGGTGCCCCTATCGCGGCATCAGCTTCGGCATCAGCGCGGCCACGATTCCGAACGCCAGCGCCAGCGAGCCCAATACTCCCATGACGATGCCGAACCAGGCGCGCCCCAGCCCGTGCTTCTCGGGGTGTTGCTGGATGTCCCGCACTGCGGCGAGGCGCCCGAGGATTGTCTTCCCGCTTCCAGGAAGGCCGGAGATGACGATGAAGGGGCGCAAGCTTCGACCGTCTGGTTGAGCTTCTCCCGATGGTTGGCGCATCCCAAGAGACCCAGATTAGCACGGCAAGAGGAGAGAGTGCGCCTATTCAGCGGTTCACCTTTGTGTTACCCTGGCCAGGCGTCGACTCCTGGTTCTCACCAGTGGCTTTGCAAAAAGACGGAAAAGACTCCACGCCAAGAGATCGCGCTGGCCGAGAAGCGCCAGCAGGACTACCGCAGCAGGAGGCACGAGCATGAGTGATCTGACTAAGTACATGCGGAATCGAGCTGCGCGAGATCCTCAATTCGCAGAGAGCCTTGAGGCTGGGTATATGGACCTCAAGATCGGCGCTCTTCTCCGGCAAGCCCGTGAAAAGGCGGGCTTGACTCAAGAGGAGGTAGCCGATCGGCTTGAGACGAAGAAATCGGCAATCAGCCGAATGGAGAATAGCGCGGGCAGCATACGGCTCTCCACGTTGGAGCGTTATGCACGAGCGATCGGGTGGCAACTCTCTCTGGAGCTTCGGCCTCCCCGAAAAGTTTCGGAGTCGCGCGGGTAAGGATTCGCCTGCGATTCCGCGACGTACAGGCACCTGCAAAGTTTTCAGCGCTACCGAGAAGGTTTCCGTGGGGCCGGGAAGCTTTCCCAGCGCCTGAGGAAGTTTCCCGCGGGCCGGAGAAGTTTTTCAGGCCGCGGAGAAAGTCTTCCAGGCGGCGGGAAAGGTTCTCAGCCGGCCGCGAAACTTTTCCAGTCCGCGGGAAGGTTTTCCAGATCGTGGAGAAGGTTCCCACGCCGCGGGAAAGTTTCCCGAGTCACGGGGAAACCTTTTCAGGCTACGGAGAGACTTCTTCAGGCCGCGGAAAAGGTTCCCGCGCCACGGGAAAGTTTTTCAGACCGCGGAGAGAGTTTCCGTGACGCGCGGAAAGGTTCTCAGGACTCCGGAAAAGTTTTCTCTGGCACGGTAGACCCCCTGTATTCCAGCAAGAGCGCCACCTTCATGGCGAAACGGGTTTTGCGTTTTGAGACGCCGGCGCGCTCCAGTTGACGACGCGATGGGGATCCTGGCCGGTGCGCTTGGGGAACTCCGTGAACAGCTCGTCCAGGAGAGGCGGCGCCACCAGCGCCAGGTCTTCCGTCGCGCCCGTGCTCTGCGCTCTTCCCGCCCAGACGGACTCCGCGGCAGCTCTCCCCTCGCCACCGACGCGTTTGCCCACGAAGACGTCGATGATCCGGATGTAGAGCGGAGTGTACTGCGTCGCCCTGTAGCCCCGGCGCCGGTTCCTCACGTCCTCTCGGCCCGGAGCCGGGCTGGTCGCCGGGCTCGGCGGCGCGCTCGGCTGTGTTTCAGCGACCGGCGGAGCGGCCTCCGCGCTGCCGGTAATGTCGGGGGATTGAATCGCCGGGGCCGCCGCGCTGGGGAAGTAGTCCGTGAAGCGGGGGAAGGGCTCGCCGTACCCCCCCAGGTAACCGGAGACGGCGACCAGGAAGTCCGGTTTCGTCTCGTCGTAGCGCAGGCCCTTCGCCTCCAGCCGCGCTCTCACCAGGGCCAGCAGTTCCTTCTCCAGCAGCCGGTTCTGGGCCTTCTCGATCGGCACGGTGGCGAAGGAACTGCCTGGAGGGATCGAGAGCCCCGGATCCACGAAGGCCTGCACGTTCACCTCCAGTTTATTGGTGTTGGCTCCGGAGCTCTTTCCCGTCGAGGCGCATCCCACGAGCACTGCAAGAAGAGAGAGGAGAATCGCCTTGTTCATGAAGCCTCCAGCGGCATCTCCGGCCGGCCGCGGTCGATCACGGCCGTGAAGATGCGAGGATGACAGTATACGGAGAGGAGGGCGGCGAGCGTGCCGGTGGCTTCGACGATCTGCTCGACCCCCACCGGCGGCAGGCCTTCCAGGACGAGGATCGCCCGCCGGGTCTGCGGCGTCAGCTTGGTGCGGTCGGCCTCCTTCCAGTTCCACCGCCGGCAGAGGACGCCGGCGTCATCCTTGTAGATGACCTCGCCGGGGTAGGGTGGCCGCGCCTCGGGCTCGCCCAGGAGCCGCACTGGCGCTTCTCCCTCGCCGGCCACGGTGAGCCGGACGTCGCCCTGCGTGCGGTCCAGGTCCTCGCCTCCCGCGGGCAGGAGGAAGCGTAGCGACACCGTGTTGTAGAGGTCTACCATGGGATTGACTTTCGGCACGGCGTGCCCCTTCGCCACCCGGCGCACCAGGTTCTCGATCGAGGAGGGATGGTCCTTGGGCCTGGCGCCGAATTTCCGGTAGGCCTCCCGCCACGGCGCGATGCGCGGGTGCTCGGCGATGGGCTGCGCGGCGAACAGACCCCGCACCCGCGCCTCCTCTTCCCGCAGGGCCGCCTGGATCGTCTCGTCCTCGCGGGTGTTGTCGATCTCGCGGGCGACGATCACGCCGAGCACCGCGTCGGGGAACAGGGCGAAGATCTCGGGGGCGACGAGGAAGCGGGCCATGGGTGGACCGGAATGCTATACCGTCGGCGGTGAAGATTGGAGGAGGGCTAGAGGAGGGCTCATGGGGAGCAGGCTTGCCAACCACCCGCTCGCGGGTAGAATGTCAAGAGAGCATGAGCGCCTATTACACTCAGATCGTCGTGCGCGGCGGCCGGCCGACGCAAGTCCTCCCCCGGCGCTGGGATGCTCTCGTGTTTCCGCCCACAGAAGGTGGGATTCTCGTCTTGGAGAGGACCTCCGAAGCGATCGACGTGCGAATTATCCCCCAGCTTGCCGACGACCTGTCACGCCGGACGGGCAGGGCCACGCTCGCCATCGCCGCCGACGAGGGCATGAGCTTCTGGTGCAAGCTCTACGAGAACGGCCATGCACGATGCGAGCACAACCGCCTGGTGGGTCCGCGGGACTGGGCGCCAAAGCCAGCGGACGTCGCCGACGTCTACGCACTGTGCAGCACCCTGGGAATGGGCTCCTCCGGTTTGGAGGTCCACGACATCCTGACCAACCCGCGATACGAGCGGGCGGTCGAGCGTCATGCGGCGCTGGCGGGAGCCCTCGGTCTACCAGCCTTTTCTCCAGGCTTCGGATATTCACGATTCGTGAGCGGCGCCGCCACCTGGGACGGCCCCGAGCCGACACGGACTCTTCACCCCGATCTCAACATTCCGCTACCCGAGGAACCGGCAGACCTGGAGCCGCTGGCCCGCTTCCAGTGGCGGTGCCGAAGGGCGTTCGGTTACCTGGTCGACAAGTTTGACTTCCAGGAGCTGCCACCGCGAGACACCTCCTCTTTCGACTTCGCCTATCGAGCCGACCACCTGACGGTCGTCATCGACGGCTTGAGCTATGGCTCCAAGACCTGCTTGTACCTGATCGACCGGGAAGGACGATTTCTCGATCTGGCGTCGCTCGTCGAGCGACGAGATCCCGAACGGCGGGATCTCTGTCTCTTCGCCTACGGGCAGCAGACGCAGATCCCCTACTTTGCAGAGACCCTGCATCGCTGTGCGGCTGATCTCCTGGCGGGAGATCTGAGGGTCGCTGCGCCGATCCAGGCTGGAGGGGACAAGGTTTTCGGATCGGATGCCGGCGACTCCACTCTCGCGGCCTACGGACCTACCGCTGAGATCCGGGACGCCGCAAGCGCCCGCTGGAGCCTGAGGGCACGCAAGGGGCTCGAGAAGATGCGGCAGGATCTTGCACAGCGCCGGCCGCCGGTGACGCTATAATCCCCAGTCACCATGCGACTCGTAACTCGTGGCGACCTCGACGGGCTGACGTGTGCCGTGCTGCTCTCCTGCAAAGAGGACATCACCGCCATCTCGCTCATCCACCCCCAGGACATCAGCGACGGCCGGGCGGACATCCGGCCGGACGACGTCATCGCCAACCTCCCCTACCATCCCAACTGCGGCCTGTGGTTCGACCACCACCTGCACACGGCGACGCCGCACGTCCCCCGAGACTTCAAGGGGGCCTTCGCCGAGGCGCCGTCGGCGGCGCGGCTGGTCTACGAATACTACGGCGGCGAGGCGGCCATGCCCCAGTTCGCCGAGCTGGTGCGGGAGACCGACCGCCTCGATTCGGCCAACCTGACGCCGGACGACGTGCTCGATCCCCAGGGCTACGTCAAGCTCGGGTTCACCATCGACGGGCGCACCGGCATCGGCCACTTCGAGGACTATTTCCACGACCTGGTCGACCTGCTGCGCAACGAGACGCCGATCGAGGACGTCCTCGATGACCCGGCGGTGCGGGCCCGCTGCCTCCTGATCGAGGGGGAGAACCAGCATTTCTGCGAAGCGCTGCGCGAGCACAGCCGGGTGGACGGCAACGTGGTGATCACCGATTTCCGCGCGCTCGACTACACGCCCATCGGCAACCGCTTCCTGGTCTATGCCCTGTTCCCCGACGTCAACGTCTCGGCCCGCATCCACTGGGGCCCGGACCGCAAGTTCCCCATGCTGATCCTCGGCCACAGCATCTTCCGGCGCACCTGCAGGACCAACGTCGGCGAGCTCGCCGCGCGCTACGGCGGCGGCGGCCACCGCGGCGCCGGCAGCATCCCGCTGATGGACGAGCCCGATCAGCAGATCCAGATGATCGTCGGCGAATTGAAGGCGAACGGGTAAAGGAGACCGGCATGGACTGCGTCGACATCAGCGGCGGACGCAAGGGGCCGCAGAACTTCATCTTCGGCTATGGCTCGCTCGTCGAGGACGAATCCCGCCAGCGGACCACGCCGTCGGCCCTCGACGCCTGGCCGGCACGGGTGACGGGCATCCGCCGCGGCTGGTGGGCGCGCGGGGCGGCGAGCGGGCTGACCACCACCTTCCTCGGCGCCATCGCCGATCCCGCGGCGACGTGCAACGGCGTGATCTACAGGGTCTCCGCCGAAGAGCTCGCCGCGACCGACCGGCGGGAGAGCGCCGGCTATCAACGCTGCCGCATCGAGAGCGATCACATCACGATGCTCGACGGCCGCTCCGGGCCGCCCGAGGGACTGGTGTGGGCCTACGTCAACCTGATCCCGCCGGACCAGATCGGCGACAACCTGCCCACTCGCCAGTTCCCGATGGTGCAGTCCTACGTGGACATCTGTATCCACGGCTGCCTCGAGGTCGAAGGCCGGTACCCCACCGCGGCCGGTTTCACCCTGGAGTTCATCGCCACCACCGACGAATGGAGCCGCTTCTGGGTCAACGATCGCGTCTATCCCCGCCGGCCCTTCATCTTCCAGCCCGCCGCGGGGGCGATCGACGCCGTCCTCCAGCGCGCGCCGAAGACCGCGGACCTCTTCTACGAGGTGGAGATCGAGCCGGCCCATTGGGAGGACCTCAAGCCGGTGCGTCCCAAGGCCTAGGGTCCTCTCAGTAGGTGGCCCAGATCCCCGGTGTCGCGAGCTCCACGGAGTGGCCGTCGGGATCGCGGAAGTAGAGGCTCGTGCCGCCGCGCTCCCAGCGCACGGTGCTCTCGACGGCGATGCCATGCTCCCGCAGGTGACGCTCCCACTCGGGCAGCTCCTCGGGACGGATGGCGAACGCCAGGTGAACGGGGCCGTCGCCGTCGTGGGGCGGGATGAAGCTCGCGCTGCCGAGGTTGGCCCCCTCCACGGTGGCGCCACGCTTGAAGAGGAGAAGGACCGTGGCGTGCCCGGCGTCCACCGCCACCAGCCGCGGACCGGCGTCGAGGATGCGGAGCCCGATGACGTCGCGATAGAACGCCGCGGCGCGGTCGAGGTCGTCGCAGTACAGAGCGGTTTCGAGGACGCGTTCGACGGCGGGCATGGTTTCCTCTCCCCTCAGGTCCGGTCCAGATCCAGCTCCACCATCGCGGCCGAGACCTCCCGCAGCAGGTCGTCCTCCTCCTCTCCGATCCCCAGGTCCACCATCTCGGCCGTGACCTCGCGGACGAGGTCGGAGAGCAGGTCGTCCTCCGGATACGCAGCGAGCGGCGGCACGGCGCGGAAGGGCTGGACGTTCATCGCGACCGTCTCGCGGAGAAAGTCGGCGTAGCCGCGGGCCGAGCCGGCGAGAGTGTGATGCAACGCCATGTGGCGGCGGGCGTTCTCGCCCAGGCGGCGGCGCAGGGCCTCGTCCCCGGCGAGGGCGCGCAGGTAGGCCAGGAGCAGCTCCTCCTCGGTGTCGTCGAGGTCGACCTTGGCGCAGCAGTCGTCCGGGATCTCGGCGAAGGCGCCGGTGTCGTTGACGATCACCGGCTTGCCCAGGCCCAGCAGGCGGATCACCGTGCCCGAGGTCTCGCCGGCCGTGGGGTGGCGCAGGTTCACGGCCACGTCGCACGCCTGCATATGGAGAAGGAAGCGGTCGAGGTCGAGACGGCCCGTGATGGCGACGCCCTCGCGCAGCTCGGAGGTGAAGACCCGCGCGAAGTCGAAATGCGGCGAGACCTCGCCCACGATCAGGAACCGCGCCCGGGGAAACCCCCGCCGCAGGCGGGCGAAGGCGCGCAGGAGCACCTCGGGACGCTTGGCCGCGGTGAGGAAGCCGAAGGTGGCGACGACGAATTCATCGGGCGCGATCCCGAGGGCGGCTCGGGCCTCCTCAGGGCCACCCTTGCCCCCAGGGAAATCCAGGCTCAGATGATGCGGGACCGTCGCGACGCGCGCCAGCGGACGGCTCGCCAGCACCCGGTCGCGGGTGAACCCGTTGTGGACGATGGTCCCTAAGCTCGCGTCCACCACCCGCTCGAACAGGGGATAGCTCCACGGATCGAGCGGCACGCCGGTCGCCACGCACCGCCGCGCCCCGGCCTCCCCCGTGCGGCCATAGGCGTAGCGCATCTCCCGCACGTATTCGTCAGGGCGGCCGGCGTGGAGGGTCAGCTCCCGCACCATGTGGTGGATCACGTACTCGTGAAGCACCACCACGCCGGGGTGCTCCAGCAGGGTCCGGTAGACCGTAGCGTGGTAATCCGGGTTGTTGCCGAGCTGATAGAGGACGACGTCGAACCGTCCCTCCGCCAGCAGACGGGGCAGAGCCCGGTGACCATGGACGGCGAAGCGCCCGGCGAGGGCCGGATCGGGGCGGAGCCCCTCGTCCACGATCAGCTCGACCTCGCATTCCTCCGCCAGGTACGGCAGCAGCTCGGCGCTGTAGTCGGCGATCCCCGACTTCATCGGCGGCAGGGGGCTGAAGAAGGCGACGCGCATCCGGGGATTGTAGTCCGCACGGCCTCCCCTCGGGACCGGGGGAGAGACGGACCGGGACCAACATTATGCAGAACAGCATTATGCTGGTCCGCATAATGTTGCGAGGGCCGGCCTCAGTGGTCCACCGCCAGATACCACCGCGCCCCGGCCCTCTCCGCCTCGGCGAGGATGCGCTCCATGTCCCCCAGGTCGTCGAGCACGGCGGAGCGGGCCTGGTCCCGCAGGGCCTCGCGCAGGGCGCGGACCGTGGTCAGGCCGTCGGTGACCGGGAACCAGGACTCCGTGGTGGAGGGCTCCCGGCCGTCGAGGTCCCCGAAGTCGTCGAGATCGTCCAGGGGATCGGCGACGTCGAGCGGGTCGACGCTGTAGAACGACCAGAGGTCGCGCACGCCCAGACGCTCGCAGTGGGCGGTGACCACCTCCTCGGCGGCGGCGAGCGCCTTGCCGTTCATGAACGTATCGAGACCCGGAACCTCGCGATCCAGAACGATATAGAGAGCCGAGCTCATGGGGACTCCTCCTCGGTGTTGGCCGCTCCAGGGATAGGAGGATTCTAGGACCAGCACTGCGGGCGGTCAACGCGTAGGTATCCAAAGCTCTTCTAGCGATTGATTCCTACCCGCCGCCGCCCGTCAACTTCTCAATCACCCGATCCCAAGTAATCTCCCGTACCTTCGCCTGACCTGCGAGCCCCATCGTGCGGGCCGCCTCGCGGTCGCGATACAGGTCATCGATCCGCGCTCCGATCTCGCGGGGCGAGTCGGGCGGGCAGACGTAGCCGTTGCGGCCGTCTTCCACGAACTCCAGGACGCCGCCCGCGTCCGCGGTGGTGATCACCGGCTTGGCCGCTTTATAGGCTTCGACGGTGACGTAGCCGTAGTCCTCGTCGTAGGGCGCGTAGTAGACGCCCAGGCAGTTGGCGTAGTGCTCGACGACGTCGCGGTCCTCCGCCCAGCCGAGGAGCTCGACTTTTTCCTGGAGGCCGAGACGGGCGATCAGATCGCTCAGCGCCTCGCGCTCGGGGCCGGCGCCGGCGATCTTGCAGCGCACGGCGGTCTCGGTGTGCTTCATGGCCCGGACCAGGAGATCGAACCGCTTCAGCGGATCGAGACGCCCGACGGTGAAGATGAACTCGCCGGAGGGGCCGGGGTGAACCAGCGGATCGAGCTTCGGCGGCGGATAGAGCACCTCCGCTTCCACTCCGTTGTTGCGGCGCAGGCGGTCCGCCACGTTGCCGGAGATCGTGTAGACGGCGCGCGCTTCGGAGAGGGTGCGGCGGTCCATGGCGCGGATCATCTCCAGCACCTTGGCGTCCCGCTCCTCGCGGTCCGTGAAGTCGCTGTAACGCGTGCCCAGCAGGTCGTACGCCTGGCGGAGCTGGTGAATGAGCCAGACGACTTTGTTTGGATGCTTGATCAGATAGGACGGAAAACGCGTGGCGATCACCAGGTCGATCCGCTGGCCGGCCGCCTCGTCGAGATTCACCAGCCGCCAGGCGAGACTCCCCTTGAGCAGCTCGATCCGCGTCGGCCAGTTGAAAGGGATGGCCGCCACGTCCACCTCGAAGCCGCGGGCCTTCAGCTCGTCGCGCAGGGAATCGACCAGCATCTCGGCGCCGCCGTGGGCGAAGGGCACCTGGGTGGCGCAGATGACGATGCGCGGCTTCACACGCCGTCCCCGCCGCCGCGGTCATTCGATTCCTCCAGCCGCTGCTCCAGGGCCTCGAGGCGTGCCGCGACCTGCCGCAGCTCGCGCGCCGTGCGGTCGTTGGCCTCCACCAGGTCTTCGATCAGCCGCGCCGCGGCCTGATTGAAGCCGTTCTGCTGCTCCAGCACCGGCCGCAGGAACCACTTGAGGAAGACGTGGAAAAACGCCTTGCGGACGAAGACGATGAGCCGTCCCCAGCGCGGCCGGTGGGAGAAGGCCGCCGGCTCCTGGACGTACTCCTGCGCCTTCAGGGCCAGGAGGCCGTTGCGGGTCTCCTCGCCGCCGGCCGCCAGCGTGGTGGACTCGGCCCGGCGCTGCCGCACGCCGGAGCGGACCTTCTGGAGCACCTCGGCGACGCGGAGGTCGCCGGGCGCCGGAGGGGACGGGGAGTCGGAGGGCATCGGGGGTCAACGATACACTCTTCCCCTCATGGCCGAGAAACCCCGCGCCGTCCTCCGCGCCGTCCTGCGCTTCGGCTCTCCCCGCCGGCTGCGGCGGACGTGGGCCTGGCTGCGGGAGGTCGCGGGGCAGGTCCGCCGCCGCCGGGCGGAGCCGCGGCTGACGGTGGCGGTGGACGTCAACTCCTTCTACGAGCCGCTCACCGGGGTGGGCTGGTACCTCCACCAGGTCCTCCTCCACCTCGCGGCGAGAGACGACCTCCGCCTGCGCCTCTACGGCCAGAGCCTGGTCGAGGGGGACCCGGGAGCGCCGCGGCCGGTGGTGGGCTTCCCTGCCGGCCCGGCCGTCGAACGGGTAATCTACGACGCGCCGGACGGCCTCGTGATCCCGCCCTGGCGGGCCCGGCAGGTGCTCCGCCGCCTCGCTCCGCTGCTGGCGGCGGCGGACGGCAACCGGGTCCTCTTCGCTCCCAACTACCTCTTTCCCCCGCTCTTCCGGCTGGCCCGGGGCGCGCGGGTGGCCACCATCCACGATCTCGGAGTATGGAAGGTGCCGTGGGCCGTGCGCCCCGACGCGGGGGAGGCGCTGCGGGAGCGGCTGGACCGGACGCTCTTCGCGGCGGACCTCCTCCTCACCCCCAGCGCGGCCGTGCGCCAGGAGCTGATCGAGATGGGAGTCGCGCCGCACCGGGTGCGGGCCATCCACCATGGCACGGGGCTGGTGGGGGAGGGCTCCGCCGCGGCCCTGCCAGGGCGGACGCCCCGCCGCTACGCCCTCCACGTGGGCACGGTGGAGCCGCGGAAGAACGTCTCGACTCTCCTCGCCGCCTGGCGGCTGCTGCGCCCGCGCGGGGCCGATCCGCCGCCGCTGGTGCTCTGCGGCGGCTTCGGCTGGAAGGCGGAGGAGGCGCGGCGGGAGATCGGCGCGGCCGCGGCCGAGGGGTGGCTCGTCCATCTCGGCTACGTGAGCGCGGAGGAGCTGGCCGCCCTCTATCGCGGCGCCGAGATGGTGGCGCTGCCCTCCTTCTATGAAGGCTTCGGCCTGCCGGCCGTCGAAGCCCTGCAGGCCGGGGTACCGCTGGTGGCGAGCGATCTGCCGGTGCTGCGAGAGGTGGCGGGCGACGCGGCCCTCTACGCCCCGCCGGACCGGCCCGACCTGTGGGCCGACCGCATCGGCGAGCTGCTGGCGGAGGATGGTTTGCGAGAGGAGCTGCGCCGCCGCGGGCTGGAGCGGGCGTGCCTCTTCGACTGGGGGCGGGCGGCGGCGGAGACGGCCCGGGCCTTTCATGAGGCTTCACTCATCCTTGCCGGTTGAAGCGTCCTGCCCTCCGCCCTTCGGTTCGGACTGGCAGAGACCTTGCTAGCTCTTTCATCAGCGCCGCCTGCAGGGGGCGCAGCGAGGCGCTATGGCGAAGCAGGCGAGAATCCTCCACGACAACCAGGAGCCGCACGAGCCGGAGGCGACCCGGCCGGAGCGCACCGTCGAACCCACACTCCGGAGGCCCATCGGCCGGCGCGGGCTCATCTGGCTGGCGGTCGCCGGCGTGGTGGTCCTGATCCTCGCCCTGGTGTTCAGCCACTTCGACGAGCACCTGCGGCGCACCCTCGAAGCCAAGATGAACCAGAACCTCAAGGGCTACACCGTGAGCCTCGGCCACGCTCATTTGAGCCCCCTCGGCCTGTCGCTGACCCTGAGGCAACTGGTCATCCGCCAGCAGGCCAATCCCGAGCCGCCGGTGGCGAACATCCCCCGCCTCAAGACGAGCGTCGAGTGGCGGGAGCTGCTCAGCTTCCACCTGGTGGCCGATGCCGTGTTCGACCAGCCGCGCGTCCACGTCGACCTGCCCCAGCTCCTGGCGGAGAACCGGGACGCGACGAAGGTCAAGGACCGCGGCTGGCAGCAGGCCCTGGAGTCGATCTACCCCCTGAAGTTCAACCTCGTGGCGGTGAACGACGGCGACGTCGTCTACGTGGACACGGACCCGCAGCACCCGCTCCACGTCTCACACTGGAACCTCAACGCCTCCAACATCCGCAACATCCACTCCCGGGACCGGCTCTATCCCTCGCCCATCCACAGCGACGGGGTGATCTTCGACACCGGCCGGGGCGTCCTGGACGGCAACGCCGACTTCCTCGCCGAGCCATTCCCCGGCGTCCACGCCGTCTACAAGGTGTCCAACGTCCCGCTGGAGCAACTGCGCCCGTTGAGCGCCAAGGCGAACCTGTCGCTCAAGGGGGGCATCCTCGCCTCCAACGGCGAATTCGAATATGGCCCGCGGCACAAGGAGGTGCACATCGCCGACGTCACCGTCCGCGGCCTCGACCTCGACTACGTCCACTCGGCGTCCACCGCTCCCGCCGAGAAGGCCCGCGGGAAGGAGGTGGCCGCGGCGGCCCGCAACCAGAGCCCGCCCCTGCCGGTGCTGATCGACCGCCTCCGGCTCACCGGCAGCAAGGTGGGGCTCGTCAACCGGTCGGCCGATCACCCCTTCCGCTTCTTCGTCGACGGCGCCGAGCTCGACGTGACCAACGTCTCCACCGGCTTCCGCAATGGGCCGGCCAAGGCGCGCCTCACCGGCCGCTTCATGGGCAGCGGCACCGCCCACGCCAATGCCACCTTCCGCGACGACAGCAAGGGACCGGACTTCAACTTCCTCATCGCCGTCGAGAACGCGAACCTCCCCGCGCTCAACGAGCTGCTGCGCTCCTATGGCAAGCTCGACGTCGCCGGCGGGACCTTCTCCGTCTACTCCGAGGTCAAGGTCCACAACGGCCGCATCGAGGGCTATGTCAAGCCGCTGTTCAAGGACGTCAAGGTCTACGATCCGAAGCAGGACAAGGACAAGCCCGTCCTCAAGAAGCTCTATGAAAAGGTGGTGGGGGGCGTCGCCCACGTCCTGGAGAACCACCGCGGCGAGGACGCCACCGTCGCCGACCTCTCCGGCCCCTTGAGCCAGCCCCACACCAGCACCTGGGACATCGTCGTCCACCTGGTGTCGAATGCCTTCGTGAAGGCCATCCTGCCGGGATTCGAGAGGGAGCTCGAGGCGATCCGCAAGCGGCGGTGAAGGGCTACCGCACCCCGTCCGCCTCCGCCGCCAGCGCGAAGTCCTTCTCCGACAGGCCGCCCACGGAGTGGGTCCAGAGAGTGACCTTCACCCGACCCCAGGTGAAGAAGATGTCCGGATGGTGTCCCTCCCGCTCGGCCACCTCGCCGAGGCGGTTGACGTAGGCGAGGGCCTCGCGGAAATCCGGGAAGCGGTACTCCTTCTCCAGGTGGTGCTCGCTGACCATGGTCCAGCCCTGGAGCTGACCATACAGTTTGCGCAGCTCCTCGCCCTTCAGCGCCGAGGCGCCCTGATCGCTCATGCTCTGACCTCTCTTTCCACCGCCATGGAACGACCTCCCTATCCTACCTCGCGCCATGGGCTGCAACCCCTGTGCCGTGAACGAGTGGCACACGCATTGCCTTACAAGACGGCATGCAGAGCTTCTCCTACGTGGCCCCACGGCAGTCCTTCCCGGAGATGAGCCCGGCCCGGCGGCGGCTGGTGATCGCCGGCCTGGTGACGGCGTGCCTGCTCTTCCTCAGCGGCTTCTTCCTCACGGGCTATCTCTGGAGCCTCTCGCGGCGCTTCCCGACGGTGCCCTTCGCCCAGCCGTCGCGCCTCTACGGCAGCGCCACTCCGCTGGCGCCCGGCGCGGCCCTCTCTGCGGAGGAGATGACGGCCGAGCTCGCGGCCACCGGCTACCGCGAGGCCGGCGAGGCCGGAGGGGAGGCGAACGCTCCCCTCCCCCGCGGCACCTACCGCCGCACCGGCGACCGCGTGGCCGTCCAACTCCGGCGCTTCCCCACGCCCGACGGGCCGGCCGGCGGCGACACCCTGGAGGTGCGCTTCCAGGGGGACCGCGTCGCCGCCGTGCTGGCGGCGGGCAGGCCGGTGCGCGCCGCCACGCTGGAGCCGCCGCTGCTCGCCTCGTACTACGGCCGCAAGGTGGAGGAACGGCGGCCGGTCGCTCTCGACGAATTGCCGGACCCGGTGGTGAAGGCCGTGCTGGCGGCCGAGGACTCGGGCTTCTGGCTCCACCCCGGCGTCTCACCCACCGGCATCGCCCGCGCCCTGTGGAAGGACGCGAAGGGGGGCGAGATCGAGCAGGGCGGCAGCACCATCACCCAGCAGCTCGTCAAGAACGTCTACCTCTCCAATCGCCGGACGCTCTCGCGCAAGGCCAAGGAGGCGGTCATCGCCATGGCCCTGGAGCTGCGCTACGGCAAGCGGGCCATCCTGGAGGCCTATCTCAACGAGATCTACCTCGGCCAGAGCGGGCCGGCCAACCTCATCGGCCTCGGCGCCGCCGCCCGCGCCTGGTTCGGCAAGGACGCGACGGAGCTGACGCTGGCCGAGGCCGCCACCCTGGCCGGCATGATCCACGCACCGGCCGACACGTCGCCCGTCGCGCACCCGGACAAGGCGCGGGCGCGCCGCGACTGGGTGCTGAAGCGCATGGGCGAGCTGGGCTGGATCAAGCCGGAGCAGTTGCAGCAGGCGCTGGCCGAGCCGCTCGCGCCGCAGCCGCAGACCGTGCAGGCCCGGCCTCTCGCCCCCTACTTCGCCGACGCCGCGGAGGCCGAGGCAGAGGAGCGGTTCGGCCTCAAGGAGCTGGGGAGCAGAGGCTACGCCCTCTTCTCCACCCTGAGCTGGCGCGACCAGCGGCAGGCCGAGACGGCCGTGGAACAGGGGCTGGCCGGGCTGGAGAAGGGATGGGAGAAGAACCGGCGGCACCACAAGCCGCTCCAGGCGGCCCTGATCTCGGTCGACCCGCGGGACGGCGCCGTGCGTGCCTGGGTGGGCGGCCGCGACTACGCTCACAGCCAGTTCGACCGGGTGTCCCAGGCGCGGCGGCAGGCCGGCAGCGCCTTCAAGCCGGTGATCTACGTCGCGGCCTTCGCCGAGGGCGCGGCCATGCCGGCGACGCTGTTCAAGGACTCGCCGATCACCGTCCGCATGGGCACCGCGAGCTGGAGCCCGCAGAATTACGACCACACCTACCACGGCTGGGTGACGGCGCGCACGGCCTTGGAGCAGAGCCTGAACGTTCCCACCGTGCGCCTCGCCCTGCAGGTGGGCATGAGCCACGTCGTCGAGCTGGCCCGCAGCCTGGGATTCACCGGCAAGCTCGATCCGGTGCCGGCGGCGGCGCTGGGGACCTTCGAGGCCAGCCCCCTGGAGATGGCCCAGGTCTACTCGACGTTCGCCGCCGGCGGGCTGAAGCCGCCGGTGCACGCCCTCGCCGCCGTGCTCGACCCCAAAGGCGAGCCCGTCAGCGGCGACGAGCTGCCGGCGGCCCGGCGGGTGATGCCGGTCGAGGCGGCCTACTTGGTGACCAACATCCTTCAGGGCGTGCTCGACCACGGCACGGCCGCGGGCGCCCGCGGGATGGGAGTCACCGGTCCCCTGGCCGGCAAGACGGGGACGACCAACGACCAGCGGGACTCCTGGTTTGCCGGCTACTCGCCGGACCGGGCGACCGTGGTCTGGGTGGGGTACGACGACAACTCGTCCACCCAGCTCACCGGAGCGCGGGGGGCCCTCCCCCTCTGGGCTCGCTTCACCGCCGCCATGCGGCCAGCCCGGGGCTATCCCGATTTCCCCATGCCGGCGGGGATGGTGCGGGTGACGGTGGACCCGGTGACGGGTCAGCTCGCCACTCCCTACTGCCCTACTCAGGTGACCGATCTGTTCCCCGAGTGGAAGGCGCCGACCGTCCCCTGCGAACGGCACTCGCCGGGCTACAACGGCGACGCCCTGGCCGACGTGACCCTCGGCCAGCCGCCGACCGACCCGGCGGCCACGGAGGAGCCGGGCGCCACCGTGACCGCGGACGGGCTGGAGATCGATCGGCCGGTGGGCGCCGCGGACACCACGACCCCGGGCGGCGGCTCGATCGTCATCCGCCCCAGCCACCCGCGGCCGAACGCGCCGGCGGGCGCCACGGGCGGCCCTGCGGGCATGGAGCCCGCCGTCGGCGTGGTACCCGTCGGGAGCGGACCGGTCGGCGCGAAGGCCGCGCCCGCTGCGCCGGCCGAGCCGGCCGCGGAGCCGGAGGAGACGCCGCCGGAGTAGTCACACCCTTGCCCCTCGCTGTCTCATAGGCGCTGACTTTGCTCAGAGCGCCGCCGCCCCGAAGCCCTCACCCCTGGCCCTCTCATCTGCATAGACCAGGACCCCCTCGGAGACAGCGACGTGCGAGAAGAACCTGGACAGGTGGCCCACCGCCTGGCTTGGCACCAGCGTGCGAACGACGGGCAGTCCCGGAGCGAGCTTCACCTCGGCCACACCATCCTGATAGCGCACGAGATAGACCGAATTCTCACCGGCCCAGCGGACGTCCATGGGCGAGGTCGGCGTGCCGGGCACGGCGTAGCGCGCGACCACGCGGAGGCTGGCCGGGGCTGGCGCGGCGAACAGCGCCACGGTGCCTGTGAGGGCGACCAGGCCGAGAGCTGCGCCCAGAAGCACCCGGGCCACGAGGAGCTTCACCCGCTGCGAAATGCCGTGCACTACGTCCTTCCGGTTCAATCGCTGAGTCGGTGCGTCTATGCTTGAGAGAGACTTATGCATCCGTAGTAGAAGTCAAGGAATAAACGAGCCGATTCGAGCCTGGGGAAAGAGGCTGAAGCGTGGTAAGGGCTGGCGGTGCAGCTAGGCTCCGCTCCCTCTCGGGACCGCGGAAACCCAAACTGGCATGGGTCTTGAAGACAAGAAGCGGCAGGGCGGATCGGCGGCGCGAGTTGACTGCTTGGAGCTCTCTCTGGACGCCGCCGATCCGGTCTCTTTCCTACTGAAACCTACAAACTGGCCATTCCACCTTCAGCCGGGACCGGCCGTGTCGAGCCGGACGTCGAGCTTGACGTCCTCGCCGGGCCTGACGGTGAAGTCCTTCTCCTGGGACCGGCGGCCGGGACGGACGATGGCCAGCTTATGGTCGCCGGCGGCCAGGGGGAGACCCGAGCGCATCATCGACAGATCGGTGCCGGTGCCGACGAAGCGGCCGTCGACGTAGACCGAGGCGTCCTCGGGCTGGACGTCGAGGACCAGACGGCCCCGCTCGCTCCGGTCACCCCGGGCCGAGCCGCGGTCGTCATTCCTGTCGCGGCCGCGGTAGTCGTCACCACGCCGGGAGTCGCGGTCGCGGCGCACCCGGTCGTGCCAGCCCTCGTCCTCGCCCTGGTCCTCATACTGCCGGTGGCGCTCGGCCTCGTCGCGCCACCGCTCGTCACGGCGTTCGTGAGTCTTGGTGGCGAGGTCCTCGGGGCGCGTGGACGGTCCCGGCTCCATCTTGTCGTCGATGTCGATGACGTTGCCGGGGTAGACGGTGATCTGGCGGGCGATGGTCTTGTAGCCGTCGAGGTAGAAGACCACGTCATAGGTCCCCTTGGGCAGCCACAGGTAGTCCGGCCAGCCGTCGAAGGAGTCGACGATGCCGAGGCGCTCGCCGTCGACCCAGACCTCCGTCCTGCCGGGGCTGACGTCGAGGTCCAGGGCGCCCATCTCGCTACGCTCGTAATAGCGGGAGCGGGGCCGGACGGCGTAGTACGGGTCGTAATCGGGGCCCCACCACGCGCCGCCCCAGCCCCAGTAGCCATAGGGGTAGTAGAAGTCGAAAAAGAAGGGGTCGTAGAAGAGGCCGCCGCCGAAGAAGACGCGGTGGCCGCCGCGGAAGTGGCCGCCGCCGTGGCTGCGGTCGAACGACGGCTGCCGCCCGGCGCCCGGGGTGGAGGGGACGGGATGGGCGGTGCGCGGCGTGCTGCTGCCGCGGCTGCCGGACGGTCCGTGCGAGCCGCCGGTCGAATGGGCCGACCGGCCGCCGCCGTGCCCGCCACCGGAGTGGCCGCCGCCGTGGCCGCCGCGGGCCTCGGCGGGCAGGCTCACGGCCAGCAGCGCTGCGAGCGCGAGCGGAAACGCCTCAGCCCGGAACCGTCTGCCGGCTGGTCTGGGGGTGTTCATGGGTGCTCTCCTTTTCCTGCTCCGCGCCGAGCTCAGACCAGGCGCGGTGAAGACCTTTGACGTAGTGGTACCTGAGGATATCTTCCCATAGTTTTGGCATCCTGAGAGGCCAATTTTGCAAAGCGCGGACCAGGCCTTCCCGCCGCTTCTGGGGCCCCTCCGAAGGCAGGGGGGGCGGCCCGTCCGGACCGATCCCCAGGAAGCCTCCCAGCTCCGGATGGAGGCGGTAGAAGACCACGGCACAATAGCCGGCCCTCTCCTGCCGCGCCGCGAACCGGTCGATGTCCGTGGGATGGTCGTGGGCCACCGTGGCCGCCGGCTCGTAGACGAGGCGCATGCCACGCCGCTTGAGACGGTAGCCGAGCTCGATGTCTTCCCACGCTGCATAAGGAAAACGCAGGTCGAAAGGTTCCGCCAGCAGCAGATCGCGCGGCAGCGAGAGATTGGAGGTGTACAGGAAATTGAACGGCACGTCTTCTTTCCTGTCCCCGATCAGGGCATAGCCGAACTGCAGACCGTGCTCGTTGACGTAGCGCAGGAACGGGTTGAGCCGCATCCGCCGGTGCCAGCCGGTGTAGCCGATCACCGCCAGATGCGGGTCGTCCCCCCGCCGGCGATGGGCCTCCCGATGGGTCGCCAGCCATCCTGGAGAGGGGACGGTATCGTCCCCCAGAAAGGCCACCCAGCGGCCCGCGGCGGCGACCACTCCCGTGTTGCGCGCCGCCGCCGGTCCATGGTTCTCCTGCAGCAGCACGCGCAACGCGATGCGGAAGGAGCGGCTGCGCAGCCAGTCGGCGGTGCCGTCCGTGGAGCCGTCGTCCACGACGACCACCTCGAACGAAGGAGGCCCCTGCTGAAACTCCAGCGCCTGGAGGACCTCGGCGAGGACCTCCAGGCGGTTGTGGGTGGGTATGACGACGGAGACCTCGGGCCCCATGAGGAGAGATTACTCCAGACCGGGCCCGGCGGGGTGTGCCGCTAGGCTCCGTGGCCGTTGCGGTTGCGCACGATGAGGTAGTTGGCGGGCACCCGCCCCTCCTCGCCATGGTGGAGGGTGACGGTCTTGATGGTGACGTCGTCCCCCTCGGCCAGCACCTGGAACCGGCTCTCCGGATAGAGGGTGAACCGCTCCTTGGGGTCGAAGCCCACGGAGGTGGCGCCGGTGCGGATTACGTTGTGGACGTGCGACGGCAGCCCGGAGGGGCTGTTGCCGGGCAGCGTCCGGAAGTAGTCGAGGGCGCAGAGCGACAGCTCGATCTGGTACAGCGTGCCCCGCTTGCCGATCAGGGTCGAGAGGGTCTCCACGAACTTCGGCCGGTCCCCCTTCTGCACCACGTGCATCACCGTGCGCATGTAGACGTTGACGTCGCCGAACTCGTCGTGGAAGGCCCGGGCCTGGTCCGGCTTGAGGGCGTCGAGCACCCGGTAGTCGATCTTCAGCTCTGCCGGCGTCTCCTCGCGCGCTTTGGCGATGGCCGTCGGCGAGACGTCGGTGGCGATCACCCGGTCGAAGTGCCTGGCCAGATAGCGCGACTGGCGGCCGTTGCCGCAGCCGAAGTCGAGCAGCGGCAGCGAAGGGTCAATGTGCGGCTGGAAGCGCGGCAGGTCCTCCGCGGACGCCCGCTCCGGCTCGTTGTCCCACAGCACCTCGCCGCCCTGCCCGGTCTTGCCGATATGGCGCCAATAGTTCTCCCAGTGACGGTCGACCTCTCCGGGATGGCCATACTTGAACCGGTAGAAAAGCACATTGGACAGCAGACGTACGGATTTGAGTAACTCCATCGGACCCTCCTGGCGGCTCTGAGCGGGTGCCGCCTATGTTTGAAGAGAGAGACACACATAACTCTCTCCAAAATGGCATGGAAAGCTATCTGCAATATGCTCTAAGTAATGCTCTTGCAGGAGTAGTGCGGCAGGAGGCCGGGACCGGGACAAGAAAAGAGGAGGTGGATCGGAGATTGACCGCTCAAGTCGTCATCAGCGCCTCTTGACCGCCCCCCGGTCCTCGGTCTACGGTCCGCCCATCCCTTTCCCGTCCTGGAGACCTGACATGAGCGAACACACTCCCGATGCATCCACCCGGCGGGTGGTGGTGACCGGCCTGGGGGCGGTGACTCCCCTGGGCCTTTCCGTGGCGGCGTTCTGGAACGCCCTGCTGCGGGGGGAGAGCGGCGCCCGGCCCATTGCGAGCTTCGACGCCTCGGCTTTCCCCACCCGGTTCGCCTGCGAGGTCCGGGGCTTCGATCCCCTCGTCTACTTCGACCGCAAGCAGGCGCGCCATCTGGACCCCTTCTGCCACTACGCCGTGGCCGCCTCGGACGAGGCCCTGCGCGACGCGGCCCTGAGCCCGGAGGCGATGGAGCCGGGCGACCGGGAGCGGGCGGGCATCATCTTCGGCAGCGGCATCGGCGGCTTCCACACCTTGCAGGCTCAGGCCCGGGAGTACTTCGAGCACGGCGCCCGCCGCATCTCGCCATACTTCATCCCGATGATCATCCCCAACATGGCTGGCGGGATCCTCTCCATCCGCTACGGCTTCCAGGGTCCCAACCACGCCGTGGTCTCCGCCTGTGCCACGGGCAACCACGCCTTGGCGGAGGGCCTGTCGCTGATCCGCGAAGGCCAGGCCGACCTGATCCTCTGTGGCGGCAGCGAGGCGGCCGTCTCCGAGCTGGGGATCGGCGGCTTCAACGCCATGAAGGCCCTGTCGACGCGCAACGACGCGCCCGAGACGGCGAGCCGTCCCTTCGACGTGGAGCGGGACGGCTTCGTGCTGGGCGACGGCGCCGGCGCGCTGGTGCTGGAGGAGGCCGATCACGCGCTGCGCCGGGGCGCCCGCATCTACGCCGAGCTGCGGGCCGTGGGCGCCTCGGCGGACGCCTATCACATGAGCGCCCCGCACCCGGAGGGGCGCGGCATCGTCCTCGCCCTGCGCAAGGCGCTCGCCGAGGCGGGACTGGCGCCGGAGACGGTGGACAGCATCAACATGCACGCCACCTCGACGCCGCTGGGGGACGAGTCCGAGGCCCGCGCCGTGCGCACCTTCTTCGGCGCCCACGCGGACCGGCTGACGGCCACCTCCACCAAGAGCATGACCGGCCACCTGCTGGGTGCCGCGGGCGCCGTGGAGGCCATCGCCACCGTCCTCAGCATCGTCCACGGCGTGGTGCCCCCCACCATCAACCTCACCCGGCAGGACCCGGCCTGCGACGTCAACGTCGCCGCCAACGAGGCGGTCCGCCGGCCCGTGCGCGTGGCCCTCAACGACGCCTTCGGCTTCGGCGGCCACAACACGTGCGCGGTGTTCGCGGCGTGGGAGTGAGGTCTTCCAGGCAGAACTGAACAAGGACAATCAGGGACATCAGGGACTCCAAGGACTCGATAGACTGGCTTCCTCGTCCGTGTTGTCCTTGATGTCCTTGTTCGTCCTTGATGTCCCGGACGGCAGGCCACCAACACTGCCCTCAAGCCAGCAGCCGCGCCGAATCATCCAGATTGACTTCCGCGCAAACCTTCTTCGCGGTCTGGAAAGCTTCCTTCGCCGTGCGGAGAACCTTTTCCGCCGCCCGGAAACCTTCCCCGCAGCGCGCGAACCTTTCCGCAGGACGCGGAAACGTTTTTCCGTCGCCGGGAAAACTTTCCCCGTCGCGCAGAAACCTTTCCCGCCGCCGGAAAGGTTTCCCGCCGGCTGAGAAACCTTGCCCGGTCCCGCGGAAAACTTCCCGGCGGCGCGGAAAACCTTCCCGCCGCGCCGTAAACCTGAAACGGAGACAAAAAAAGGGGTGTGCGCTCGGCACGCCCCGTGAAGCTTCCAACCAGGACTACTTGGGAGTGGTAGTGGGTGTGGTGGGGGTCGTGGGGACCGCCGGGGTGGGCGCGGTGGCCGGGGGAGGCGCCGCCGCGGCGGCCGCCTTGCGGGCGCGGCTCCGGAGCGGCTTGACGCCGAGCTCCACCAGCTTGTCGTTGCGGTTTGCCGTAGTGCTGCTTGACCAGGAACCGCAGCACCGTGGCGAGCTTGGCCCCTTCGCTGTGGATCACCTTCATCCGTTGCGAGATCTGCTGCTTGGCGGATTGGTGGAGCTTCTGGTCGCTGACGAGCTTGCGCAGCTCCTCGGTCAGCTTCTCCAGGGCTGCTCGCGGGATGTCCGTCTGCGGCAGGTCCGGGGCATTGGCGGCGATGGCGCCCGACATCTGTCCCCACTCCTTGAGGTCCTTCGCGTTCAGGTCCGACTTAGACATCGTCCTTCTCCTTTCTCGAGCCCTTTCGAGGCTCAGTTGTCAGGCGCCTTCATTGGCGCCGTAAACCCGTTTTTGTCGTCCCCCTCGATTCCATCGCTGTTTTCCTTCAAGGGATGCCGTTAGAGTCCGGGGAGCTTGCTGACAATGTACCCTGGCGGCCGTCGCGGATCTTCTCTCTGCGACTATGGTCCACATCCAATCCGGCTTTGTCAAGCAGCATACCGTATTTCGTTCTTATTGGCAGTTTAAGCGATAATGCTCGGAGATTCCGGAGAGGAGGCGAGACAGATTCACATCTCCACCTGGGTAGGGACCTCGGGGGCAAGACAAAGCGTCGGGGGTTGTGCATAACCCCCGACGTTTTGTATGCGCCTCGAGGTAGACGGGGAAGCGCTCGAAGATCTCCCGGTCAGCGGCGAGCGAGGCTTAGTCGTTCTCTCGCTTGATCTAGCAAACTACCCCACTCGGTGATACACTTTACCGGTGAGGAGAGTCTTCACGACACGCCACTTCAGCCGCTGGATGCGCAAGTCCGATCTGACCTTGGAGGCTCTTTGCCTGGCCATCTCAGAGATGGAGAGAGGCCTCATCGACGTCGAGCTTGGAGGCGGCGTAGTCAAGAAGCGCGTTCCTCTGCCCGGCCGCGGGAAGAGCGGCAGTGCGCGGACCTTGCTGGCAACGAACAAAGGTAGCCTTTGGTTCTTCGTGTTTGGTTTCGAGAAGAACGAGCGAGCCAACGTCAGCCTCAGAGAATTAGCGGCATTGAAAGCCCTTGCCGCCGATCTCCTGAAGCTCACCTCGGCAGAGCTCAAGAGACAGGTTGCCTGTGACGCCTTACAGGAGATTTGCCATGACCACTAAGACTAAGAAAGGCAGCCGCATCCTGGAAGCGGTCCACGAGACCGCCCGAGACCTCCATGCGGCCGGTTTCGTCTCGAAGCGCCGGATGAAGGACTATGACGCCCTGTGCCTTGTCCCCGTTCCCGAGTATTCGAGCCAGACGATTCGCGCCTTACGAGAGCGATATAAGATCAGCCAGGCTGTCCTGGCGTCGATTCTCAACACCAGCGTGTCGACGGTTCGGCAGTGGGAGATCGGTGAAAAACATCCGAGCGGGCCTTCGCTCAAGTTGCTCAACCTGCTGGATCGCAAGGGGCTGGAAGCCGTGATCTGAGTCGGTCACATCTCCATGATCTCCTCCAGCCGCGTCTCGACCAAGGGTAGGTCGGCCGGCAGCCAGGCGCGGAATCCCGGGCTGGCGAAGAGGGCCTGGTCCCCGGGGTAGGTGGGGACGAGGTAGACGGGGAAGCGCTCGAAGATCTCGCGGTCGCAGCGGCGGCGGCGCTGCTGGATGGCGGCGCGGCGGACGGCGGCGCCGTCGAGGTGGCCCAGCAGCCAGTGGGTCGCCCGGAGCTGGGCCACCGTGCGCTCGTCCGTTAGGCGCGGCGGCTCGGTGCCGGAGACGGCGGCCGGCGGCGGGGCCGCTCCGCCTCCCAGCTTGCCCAGACCCCGGCGGAGGAATTCCCGCGGGCCGTAGCCGCGCCAGCGGATCTTGAACCCCTCCCAGGTCGTGGCCGGCGGGAGCTCCAGGGCCGGCGGCGATGCCGAGGATACCGCAGCCTTCCCCCCGGTGTTGGCGATGTGGCCGTCGTAGGGGTCGACGCGCAGGATCTCCGCCCCGGGGTTGCTCTCGAGGAGCGCCTGGGTGCGCGAGGTGAGAGTCAGTAGCACGGCCGGCAGGATGCGCTCCCAGAGGCCGGGCTCGTAGTTCTTGTAGGCGGTGAGGAAGGCGTTGCGCTCGAAGAGGAAGCCCCGATTGTAGAGGCCGAGCAGGTCGCTGGTGGCGCCGGAGCGGTGGTGGACGACGGCCTCGGGGGCGAAGACGATGCGCTCGCCGCCGGACCACAGGCGCCACCCTAAGTCCACATCCTCCAGGTAGGCGAAGTAGTCCTCGTCGAAACCCCCGGCGGCGAGGAACGAGGCGCGGCGGACGAGCAGGTTGCCGCCGCAGGCGAAGGCCAGCTCGTCTCCCGCCGCCGGCACCCGGGCCTGCTTCAGGGGGCGGCGGAAGTCGAGCTGGAAGGCGTGGCCGTCGAAGGTCATCAGGCCGCGGCCGAAGTCCAGGCGCTCGCCGGACCAGTCCACGATCTTGCCGGAGACGGCGGCCACGTCGGGCGGCGCCGAGCCGAGAGCCTCGACCAGCGCGCCCAGCCACCCCGGCTCGGGACGGGTGTCGTTGTTCAGCAGGGCGACGGCATCGGTGGCAGGGTCCGAGGCCACGACCAGCCGGTTGTTGCCGCCGCAGAAGCCGAGGTTGACCGGGCTTTCGAGAAGCCGCACCCGGCGATCATTGCCCCAGCGCTCGCGGATCCAGGGGATGGTGCCGTCCGTCGAGCCGTTGTCGAGGACTTGGATCTCCCACTCCACCCCCGGGTCGTGCTGGGCGGCCAGGGCCTCCAGGCAGGTCTCCAGATGGTCCCGGCCGTTCCACGAGAGGACCGCCACCGAGACCTTGCGCAGGGCCGTCATGCTTCCCCCCTCGGTGGACTGAGACGGCGCAGCCTGCGGCGCAGGCGAAAGGCGAGCCGGTCCGGGGGCGCCACGGTGACCGGCCGCTGCGCGAAGCGCTCCTTGGTCCCATCCACCTGAGGGTTGAGACAGAAGGCCACCAGCGGCGCGAGCACGCGGTCCCAGCGGAACTGGGCCGCCAGCTTGCGGGCTCCGTCCTGGCGCGCGGCGGGATCGTCCAGCGCCTCGGCGAGAGCCTGGGCCAGGGCCGGCGCGTCGCCCGGAGGCGTCACCCAGCCGGCGCTGTGCTCGGCGAGGAGACGGCTCATGGCACCCCCGTCGCTGGTCACCACCGGGCAGCCGGCGGCGAGGGCGTCGAGGAAGCGAGTGCGCAGCGAGAGGCGGGTCTCCAGGCTCGGCCGGTGGGGCGCCACCAGGAGGTCCACGTCGCGCAGCAGGTCGTAGCGCCGCTCGGCGGGCAGCCAGTCCAGGGCCTGCACCCGGGCGCCCCACCAGCCAAGCTCGCGGCAGCGGGCCTCGACGCGGGCGAAGAGGCGCTGGGGCGTGCTCTCCGGGTTGGGGTTGCGGATGAGGAGGAGTGTCCAACCTGGCCGGTCGAGGCAGGCGAGGGCGTCGAGGAGCGTCCACGGGTCGTACCAGTCGTAGAGGCCGCCGAAGAGGAGTCGCCGCTCGCCGGGGACCCGCGGGGGCAGCACCGGCCGGTGGGGCGGCAGCTCGTCGGGAACGCCGAAGGGGACGGGAGCGATGAGCGTCGCGAGGTCCGGATCGCCGGCCATGCGCTCGGGGTTGACCCGGCCGGCGGCGGCGAGGAAGCCGAGATAGAAGGTCCGCTGTTCCTCCGACGAGCAGAGGAAGAAGTCGCCGCGGGACGTCTGGAGCGCCCAGGTGGCGTGGTCGTTGCGGTAGGGGTCGAGCCCCAGGGTCTCGAAGTAGGCAAAGTTCTCGATCAGCCAGGGGTCGTAGAGGTCGATGGCAACCGGCAGGTTGGGGCTCTCCAGGAGGAGGTCGTTGGCGAGCTGTCCCTGGGCCACGGCGCCGTCGCAGTCGCCGAGCAGGGCGGCGAGGCGCCCGCGCTCGAAGCGCCGGACCTCGACGCCCCCGAGCCCGCCCAGCGCCGCCGTCTCCTCCGGCGCCGCGGGCGAGACCAGGACCACGTCGATCCCCGCCCGCGGCAGCCGCCGGGCGAGCTCCAGGTAGCGGATGCCGATGCCGGCCATCCGGGCGCGAACCGGCTCGCTGGAAAGCAGGACGATGCGGGTCGGCTCTTTCCTCATAATGGCCGTCGCCGCAGCCAGGACTGCAGCCGCCACGCCCGGGTGGACTCCATCTCCCGGATCATCCCGTTCAGGCGCTCGATCTCGGCGTAGGTGCGGCCGAGATGGGCTGTCTGGTCGTCGACCACGGCCCGCAGCTTCGCTTCCTGGTCGTAGAGGCGCTGGGCCTCGGCGGTGGCCCTGCCGTGCCCGTCCCGCAGGGCAGCCAGCTCGTCGCGCACGGCGGCCAGCTCGCCGTTCAGGGCGTGGTAGCGCTCCTCCAGGCGGATGCGCTCGCCGATCAGGGCGTGATATTCATCTGAGAGGGCTGCGTGGCTCTTTTCGAGAGAGGTGAAGTCCGCCTGGCGGGCGGCCAGCTCGGCCTGGCGCCAGGCGAGCTCGTCCTGACGCGCGGCGAGCTCGCGGCGGACGGCGGCGGCCCCCTCGCGCTCGGCCACCAGCTCGGCGCGCAGAGTGTCCACCGCCCGCGCCAGCACGTACGGCCGCAGCTCCGCGGCATGCTTGGCCAGCACTCGGGCCTTCACCTCCAGGAAGTCGCTCCGCTCCCGGGGGCGCTCGCCGAAGACGTGATGGCCGCCGCCGCGGAAATGACGATACTCGCAGGTGACCTGGGGCCGGTGATGGAACGGGGTGATCGCCGACAGGCGGATCAGGAAGTCCCAGTCCTCGAAGAACGGCAGGGAGGTGTCGAAGGCGCCGGCCTCGTCGAACAGCCGGCGCTCGACGAGCAGGGTATTGAAGGGGATGTAGTTGTCCACCCGCAGGACGTCCGGATCGAAGTCGCGGCTGTAGGGGAGCCGCCGCTCGCGGCAGGCCCAACCGCCGGGCTCCAGCTCGTAGACGGCCACCGCGGCGTCGGTGTAGGCGACGCGCACGCCGGCGGCGCTCACCAGCCCGGCGAGGGTGGAGAGATGCTCGGGGGCCGCGAGGTCGTCGTCGTCGAGGAAGGCCACGTACTCGCCGGTGGCGGCGGCCACTCCGGCCTGGGCGGCGGCGGCGCGCCCTTGGCTTTGGGTCAGGTCCACCCGCACCACCGGCAGGGGATAGCCGCCGGGGACGGCCGGCGGCGCGCCGCCGTCGTTGACCAGCACCACCTCGGCGCGGCGGTACTCGCCGGCGGCGAGGCTCGCCAGGGCTTCGGCCAGCAGCTCCGGCCGGTCGCGAGTGCGGACGACGACCGAGATCCGCGGCCCCTCCCGCACCTCGCCGGCCTCGGGCAGGCCGCCGAGATGACGGACGAGCTGGGCCGGGCTGCGGGTGGTGAAGTCGTCGACGCGCAGACGGCGATAGGCCTCGGCCAGCTCCACGCCGGGGCCGAGGCTCAGGGTGCGGAAGCGGCGCAGCCCCAGGCCCGCATTCCAATAGGGATGGCGCTCCTCCTGGCTGGCATAGGCGGCCATGGCCCGCTCCAGCCGCTCGCGCTCGGGCCCGACGTCCACCAGCAGGTCGGGATAGCCGGGATGGTTGACCTCGTAGAGGAGGACGCGCAGACCGCGGAACGGCTCCTGGTCCGGATGGCCGTCCCGCAGCGGGGCGAGCAGCCGGTGGAGGGCGGCGAAGGCGGCGCGGTGATCGCGCGAGATCTCGAGCGGCGAGGGGACCAGCAGCAGCTCGGGCCGCTGGGTCAGGACCGCCCGGCGGATGCCCTCCGCGGCCGCGTCCAGGTGGTGCTCCAGGGCGCCGTCTGGGAGATCCAGGGCGTCGCAGCCGGTGAGCCCCAGGATCTCG
>DATARR010000026.1:0-3241 GCA_036264085.1 Thermoanaerobaculia bacterium
CCTTCAGGCGATCATTGGTCTGCCCCCCTCTCCCGTGATCCTCGGTCAAGATCGACTGTCCTGGACTCGCAAGGAGTCCTCCAGAAGCCATCCCCCGGAGGGATTTTCCCTGCGCGGTCGAGTAAGCCGACGGGCTCCTAGGGCCCGCTTGGCCCAAGTGGGTACGGAAGGCATCGATGATTCCCTGTCGCGTAGCTTGTTCATTTAGAAGGGTCATCAGAGACAAGCGCTCCGGCGCATAACTCCTGGCAAGGAACCGCTGCATTTCTGCCACATCGTTGCAACACCCTCCCAGAGCACTCAGTGGAGGCTGGTAGGCGTCGATCCCAACGAGGAGGGCATAAAGTTTGTCCATGGCCTTGAACGCTGATCTCCTCTGTCCTCTTAAGAGGATAGCAGCTATCCTGCCATTTGAGTAGATCCGCGCCCAGAGCAGCCGGACAGCCAGATCTTCCTTCGACCGAGAGAGTCCTATCGTTTTCCCACGATTCAGGCCACGAGCAAGTGCAGAGTCTCCTGTTTGTCTGGGAACTCCAAACTCTCCCGCCGGGCGCTGCGGAAGAGGAGCCAGACGCTGCCATCCACCGGCTGGGGCAACTGGGGAATCTCCAACGGGAACCCCGCGGCGCCGGGAGCCCCGACTCGCCAGTGCCGGCGGCCGTCGAAGGCGAGGACGACCGGAACCTCTCCGTCCGGCAGGTGGGGATCGGCAAAGACCTTCAAGGGATCTTTGGCTGTCACCGTGCTCACGTCGCCGCCGGTGAGTTCCAGGACGCTCAGGCCGCCGTCGCTCCCCCAGCCGCCGGCGAGCGCCAGCGGATAGGTATCCACGCCAGCGACGGGAGGCGGATCCAGGAGCTCTCCCAGCCGCTCCGCGGCCTCTGCGGTGTTCAACAGGCGGGCAGTGCCGCGGAAGCCGTCGGGAGTCACGAGACGGACGCCGGGCGCCAACTCGGCATCGCCCCGTCCGTCTTCCACCTCCACCTCTGCCGTCGAGCGCTGGGCGACGATCACCTGCGCCTGGGCGGACCACCGGGACGCGGCACCCCTCGGCCCTTCATCGACCTCACGATAGCCGGGCTGCCATACGAGCAGATCCATGACGTCGAACTCGCCGCTACGCCAGGCCACGTCCTCGGCGGACAGGCTCGTCTGCTCGAGGAGACCGAAGTCGGCCTCTTGCTCGCTGACGAGGAGGAGGAGGACGTCGCGGCGCTGCGTCACGCCTTTGTTGTAATAGCGATCGGGGACGGCGGCGGGGATGCCATCCACCTCCCGCACCCAGATCGTGTTCCCTGCCAGCAGGCGCCCCCACGCATCCTCAATGCGCTTGATGCCGAAAGCCTCGTCGAGCCCGAGCAGGGCGAAGTAGAGATCGCGTGAGCCCCGGTTCTCGATGCGGACCGTGAACCGCCCCTCCTTCTTTCCCTTATAGCGAAGCCGGATCTCTCCTTTCTCCGGCAACGGCGCGGTAACCGGGTCGGCGCCCGGCTTGGGGGGAGCTCCTTTCCACTCGAAAACCGTCATCCGCAAGGCGCCGGCGAAGGGGTCGCTCGGATTCGCGAGCTTCGAGATGGCCTCCCAGCGGGCGATCTTCTCCAAGGCCACGCGCACTTTCCCTGCTGCCCACGACTCAGCCGGGTAGATGTGCGCCAGATCGCGAGGGGAGCCCTGACGCGTCAGCCGGATTCCCTCGGGCACGGCCTCGACGACGACGCCGGATTCAGCATCGTCCCGGACCTCAAGGTAGGCAGAGCCAGCGATCCACCTTCGCAGCTCCTCCGGCAGCGACTCGCCTTTCAGCGTCACGGTCAAAAGGGGGAAGGGGAGCCTGCTGACGATCGCGGGCAAAGCGCCAGCACGATCGGGCAGCTTCCCCTTTTTCACCTCGATGGCGCTCTCGGCGGCCTCGACCTGAGAGACCACCACCGTGGGGAGACGGGAGCGGGCTCCGGATTCGCCAGCCGCTCCCTCACGCAGGACCACCAGCTCCGTGCCCGGCTGGATCGCATGGACCTGGCCGGCATCGAGCCGCCAGCCGCGGTCTCCCCAGTTCTGGACGTGGAAGACTTGAGGCCGGGCCGGCAGAGCGCCTCCGAAGAGCGAGCCTTCCAGATCTCCCTCCGCCTGGGGGACTTGATCGTTTACGCTGTGGGCCACGAGAGCCTGGACGCGCTTGTGGAGGTCGAGGTAGCGGACGTCCCCCCCGAGCTGTTCCAGGGCCTGGACGAGGAAATAGGAGAAAGCCCCGCGACGCCCGCGTTTCGGGTCGTCATACTCGCGAGCCGTCTGGAAGTCATGGCAGGCGGAGAGCAGCACGTGCTTGCCCCGCGGCAGGATCTTCCAGCCGCCCGCGCTGTCCAGCTCCTTTGGCGGCTTCCGGTCCTCGGAGAAGAACCAGAAGGTCTCGGCGGGCCGCGGCACCGGGGCGGTTTCCTGAGCGCGGCGTACCGGCAGGTCCTCAGCCAGCCGCGTCGCACCTCCCGAATGGCAGCTATCCAGGATGACGACCACGTGGGGCCCGTTCTGGGGCCCGCTCTGGGGCCCGCTCTTCGCCACCTCCGCCACCAGCACGGACATCTCCTTGTCGGCGAGGTCCCACCCCCCAGGCAGCCGGCTGTCGTAGGCCACGAGCGTCTCGTCTCGTCCGTCGGGCTCGAGGTGACGGTACAGGTCCGGCGTCAATTCCCGGGAGCCGTGGCCGGCGTAGTAGAAGAGGGCTGTGTCGCCGGGTCTCGCCTGGCCCAGATGACTGCGGAAGGTATCGATGATTCCCTGCCGCGTGGCTTCCTTGTCCCTGAGGATCTTCAAGGCAAGCTGGTTCGGCTTCAAGCGCTTGGTCAGGAACTCTTCCATGGCTGCCACGTCGTTAAGGCAGCCGGTCAGGGCTCGCAAAGGCGGCTGGTACGCGTCGATCCCGACGAGCAGCGCATAGAGCTTGTCCATGGCGTTGACCTCCTCCGTCTTCAGAGGACACGCGGCGAGGTTTTTTGTTTAGGGCAGGCTCTTCTCTGAGAGGGCATTTGGAAAGTCCTGGTCGGACGATCGGGAGAAAGGCCCGAATGGGCTTCCCCCGGTTTCGTGGACACCCCAAAAAGCTCCATAATGGGGTTCGAGGTGTTGCATGAGAAAGGCAAGAAGAACATTCACGGCGGACTTCAAGCGCGAGGCGGTGCGTCTGGTCCTGGAAGAGAGGCATCCGCTCTCGGAAGTGGTTCGCGACCTGGACTTGGATCCGAAG
>DATARR010000029.1:0-53749 GCA_036264085.1 Thermoanaerobaculia bacterium
CCTTCAGGCGATCATTGGTCTGCCCCCCTCTCCCGTGATCCTCGGTCAAGATCGACTGTCCTGGACTCGCAAGGAGTCCTCCAGAAGCCATCCCCCGGAGGGATTTTCCCTGCGCGGTCGAGTAAGCCGACGGGCTCCTAGAGCGGGCAGACGCCGTGGCGCGCGCACCAATGGTATACGCCGTCGCAATAGGCGTAGCAGTTGGTGACCGAGAAGCATTCAGTGGTCCCCGAGCAGAACACCGAGCTGCTGGTCGAACAGGTCGTCGAGGCGCTGCAGGGGCAAGGGGGGCAGGAGCTGGTCCCGCTATCGCCGGTGCAAGATCCTACCTGACCACTCGAACAGTTGGAATTGACCGCACTGCAGGAGGCGCCGGTGCAGGTTCTGGTCGAACCGTCCCAGCAGTTGGCCACACAGGTCGACTTGGTGGGAATGTGCGGGCGCTTGGCGGCATCCTGGGGCTGCGACGGGGCGCCAGGGTCCGGCGCGGGTGCGAAGATCGCAGCCAAGGCGTCCGCCGCCGGATCCGCGGGCGCGGCGGCGAAGGCCGGCAGGGCGCAGAATGCCAGAGTCAGGAGTGCGATTCCAAAAGACAGTCTTCTTTTCATCTCCATCCTCCTTAAGATGAAGATGAGATTACACTGTTTTTATGCGCCTAGGGAAGTCTCACCCTCTCTTCGTCACCATGCAACGGTTGAGCAGCCAACTCGCGGGCATGTAGGATTTCGCGGCCCTGCAATGGCGAACCTCTCCTGCTTCGAGCGTCTCGACCGCTATCGTCTCGCCCTGTCCTGTAATGAATTCGACCTCTACCGCCTCCCCGTATTTTTCATACTACGCCTCCACCCGCGAACGCAGCCGGGCCAGCCCCTCGGACGCCGCGCCGAGCTCCTCGCGGGCCGCGGTCAGGCGGTCCCTCTCGGCGCGCACGAAACGGGTGTAGGGGCCGATCGCTTCGTCGATCCGCCGCAGGCTGCCTTCCACCTCGCGGTCGAACTGGGCGGTGAGGGAGCCCATGAGCTGCTCGCGCATGGCGGCGATCTTCTCGCGCAGGTCCCGCTTGGCGTCGGCGCGGCGGTTGGGGATGATGAACAGACCGAGGACGGCCACGGCGCTGGCGGCGAGGATGCCGGTGAAGTCCGCCGCGGCGGTGACCGCGATGTGGGTGAGGACGGCCCCCAGCCCCAGGGCCCCCACCTCGGCCAGCGCCGTGCCCGCCACCGCCACCTGCACCGAGTCGGCCAGCCGCGACGACTCCCGCTCGCGGTCGAAGGTCTCCACCGACCGCTGGGCGGCCCGGCCGACGCTGTCGAGCAGGCGCGTGCGGTCGAAGTCGAAGCTGCGACCCACCTGGCCGACGATGCGGTCGGCGTGCTCCTGCCGTCGCCGGGCCAGGTGCTCGGTCACCGCCTGCCACTGCCGCAGGTCGGCATTCACCAGCCAGTCGATGATCTCCGTCACCCGCCGTTCGACCCGCTGCGGCAGGTCGGCCACCACCATGCGCTCGAAGTCCGCCTTCATCTTCGATTTGTTGATGAGGTCAAAGACGCGGGTGATGCGCATGGTGTCGTCGAAGAAGCTCATGCCGCGGTTCTCGAACTCGTGGAGGACGACGTCGACGTCGGCCAGGCGGAAACGGAACTCCCGCTGCATGTCCTCCTTGTAGAGGGCCATCTGGCGCTCGATGTCCTCGAGGGCGGTGAAGTCCTCCTTGAGCAGGCCGAGCCGCCCCTCGGCGACCCCCAGGTACTTGCCCGCCAGGTGCTCGCCAACGCCCAGGGGGTTGAGGAGCTTCAGCCGCACCCGCTCCTTCTCGTCCAGGGTGCCGACGACGTAGCGCTCCAAGGCGTCGAAGCGGCTGCGGGTGAGGAGGGCGTCGTCGCCGGACTCCTTGGCCCGCAGAGCCAGCCGGGCCGCCACGGGGAAGACCTCGGGAGCGGCGCCCAGCAGGGTGCGGGCATTCTCGGAGACGAACTCCACGACGCGGGTGACGTCCTCTTCCGTCTCCAGGATGTCGATCTTGTTGATCACCACCACAATCTTCTTCCCCCAGTCGCGGATGCCCTGAAGGAAGGCGCGCTCGCTCTCGGTGAACGGGCGGTCGGCGGAGGTGACGAAAAGGACCATGTCGGAGCGGGGGACGAACTCGCGCGTGATCGCCTCGTGCTCGCGGTGGATGGCGTTGGTGCCCGGCGTGTCGACGATGTTGATGTCGCGCAGCAGCTCCACGGGCGCTGTGATGACGTCGAGCGCCGCCTCCAGAGGGATGCGGTCCACGGCCGGACCGAATTTGACGACGTGGACGCGGGTGGTGGTGGGGGTGACTCCCTCCTCCAGCACCCGGCTCCCCAGGAGGGCGTTGATGAAGGCGCTCTTGCCGGCGTTGAACTCGCCGGCGACGACCAGGAGGAACAGCTCGTCGAGCTGCAGGGCCGACCGCTTGAGGGTCTCCTGGTCCTCCGCCGCGGCGTCGAACCGCGCCAGGGCCTGCTGGAGATCGGCCAGCAGCCGGCGGTTCTCCGCCAGGAGCTCGTCCTGATTCTTGTTGAGGATACGCCGCAGCATGATCGCCCTCCCCCGCCGCTGGGAACATAGCATGGGGCGTGCCGGGGGTTGGGCAAAGTCCAATCCGTCCGATCAGACCGATCAGACCGATCGGTCCGATCCGACCACAAGGTACGTCAACGCCCCTGATATAAGCTCCCCACCGCAAACCGTCCGCAGTACCAGGGAGAGCGACGCTTGACCACGCCGAATCCAGTTCCCAAGCGACCCGGCACCTTCCAGAGCCTGGGCCAGGCGTTCACCTCGTGGCGGACGGCCTCGGTGACGCTGATGTCTTTCGCCTCGGGGATGCCCCTGGGGTTGATCTGGGTCGCCATCCCGGACTGGATGCGCAAGTCGGGGGTGGACATCCGGGTGGTGGGCCTGTTCACCCTGGCCCAGGCGCCGTGGACGTTCAAGTTCCTCTGGTCGCCGCTGATGGACCGCTTCGTGCCGCCGCTCGGGCGGCGGCGCGGCTGGGCCGCCATCGCTCAGATCGCCCTCTTCTTCGGCGCCCTCTGCCTCGCCGGGCTCGGCAATCATCCGCAGACCCCCTGGGTGGTCGGCGCCGTCGCCCTCGCCATGGCCTTCGCCGGCGCCACCCAGGACATCGCCATCGATGCCTACGCCGTGGACGTCCTGCGGCCGGACGAGCAGGCGGTCGCGGCCGGGGCCCGCAACGCGCTCTGGCGCCTCGGCTACCAGCTCGCCGGCAGCATCTCCATCTGGCTCGCGGGGCTGTGGGGATGGCAGACGGTCAACATCTTGCTCGCCTGCCTCTACCTGCCGATGTTGGTGGTGCTCTGGAAGGCCCCCGATCCGCAGGATGCCGCCATCGCTCCCCGGACCCTGAAGGAGGCCGTCTGGTACCCCTTCCTCGGCTTCCTCTCCCGCCATCGCGCGCTCGAGATCCTCGCCTTCGTCCTTCTCTACAAGCTGGCGGACAACCTCGTCCAGGCGCTGCAGCGGCCGTTCCTGATCGACAAGGGGTACAGCGACTTCGACCGCGGCTTCGTGCTGTTCGTCATCGGCCTGGTGGTCAACGTCGTGGGCACGTTCATCGGCGGCGTGCTCACCACGCCGCTGGGGCTGGGGCGGGCGCTGTGGGTCTTCGGCTTCGTCCAGATCTTCGCCAATGCCGGCTATGCCATCCTCGCCCACCAGCCGGGGCCGAACCGGCCCATGATGTGGGCCGCCTTCGGCTTCGAGACGCTGGCGAGCAGCCTCGCGAGCGGCGCCTTCCTGGTGCTGCTGATGCGCATGACCCAGAAGCGCTTCTCGGCCACCCAGTACGCCCTCTTCTCCAGTCTGTTCGGGTTGCCGCGCATCGTCTCCGGCCCCATCTGCGGCTTCCTCGTCCATGCCATCGGCTGGGAGGCGTTCTTCTGGTCGACGCTGCCGACCGGCATCCCGGGGCTGATCCTGCTCGCCCGCTTCGTCCCCTTCACCGCCCGCGAGCCGGAATTCAAAGTCGAGCCGCCGCGCCTCCGCGAGCCCCTCACGGCCGGCGGTCTCGCCCTGCGGGGGCTCGCCGGTGGCATCGTCGGCCTCGCCTTCGCCGCCTTCACGGTGGCGCTGATGAGCGCCCTGGAAGCGGCGAAGAAGGGCGGCGCCTTCGACGTCCTGACGCCGCTCGCCGCGCTCGGCCAGCCGCAGGGCAACAGCGGTTGGCTCACCCTGCTGGGGATCGTAATCTTCGGCGCCGTCTGCGGTCTGCTCACCGCCGCCATCGTGGCGGCGCGGCACGGGGCGGGCCAGGAGCTTGCATCGCAGATGGGCGACGCCTGAAGGAGGGAAACGCCATGCCTCTCTATCGCTCGCGCCAACACAAGCTGATCGCCGGGGTCTGCGGCGGCATCGCCGACTACCTGGGCTGGGACCCCAACCTGGTGCGGATCGGTTATGTCGTCGTCTCCATCGCCTCGGCGGCGTTCCCGGGTACCATCGCCTACGTCGTGCTGTGGCTCGTGATGCCCAAAGCGCCGGGGTAGAAGCGCCAAGCGTGACCGCCTATCATGCAGCCGAAAGGAGATCCTATGAAAAAAGTTTTGCGCCTTCTCGCGTTGAGTGGAGTCATCGGTTTCACCGCTCTGAGCAGTCAACCCGCTCATGCCATACTCACGTGTGACCTGCTACAAAGTGGTGCTTGTTACCCAGAGGGAAGCCTTGCGAGGTGCCGCTGGTCGGATGGCCGGGCCGGAGCCTGCTCGTGCACTGATTTACACTGGGCCTGTTTCTAGCAAAGCCTGAGCGGAGCCCATGACTCCACAGATGAGCGACCGGTTGCTCACTGCCTCACGCCGCCGTGCTACGGTTCAAGGATGCCGCATCGCGGCGTCGGGAGGGTTCTCATGACCACCGCCCCCGTCACCCCCCAGATCGTTACCGGCGCCGCCCGCGCTTCGTCGCGCGCGGAGATGGACGCGGCCGTGGCCGCCCTGCAGGCGAGCAAGAGCGCCTGGACGGCCGTCAGCCCTCAGGAACGGCTGGCGCTGCTCGCCGAGCTCTCCCGCCGCTTCGCCGCCGTGGCGGACCGCTGGGCCGCCCTGGGCGTCGAGGCCGAGGGGCTCGACCCCGACCACCCCGGTTCCGGCGAGGAGGCCCTGGTGGGGCCCTACTTCATCCTCCGCAACCTGCGCCTGCTGCGCGAGTCGCTGCTCGACGTCGAAACCCACGGCCGGCCCCGCATCCCGGGGGCCGTGCGCACCCGTCCGGACGGCCAGGTCTTCGCCCGCGTCTTTCCTCAGGACCTCTATGACCGCATCTTCTACGCCGGCTCACCGCCGACGTCTGGATGGAGCCGGGCGTGACGGAGCAGAGCCTCCCCGAGACCCAGGCCGTGGCGTTTCACGCGCCCGTCCGCCAAGGGAAAGTCGCGCTGGTGCTGGGGGCGGGCAACGTCTCCTCGATCGGCCCCATGGACGCCCTCTACAAGCTTTTCGTCGAAGATCAGGTGGTGGTGCTCAAGACCCACCCCGTCAACGTCTTCCTGGGGCCGCTGCTGGAGGAGGCGTTCCAGCCGCTCGTCGAGCGCGGCTTCTTCCGCGTCGTCTACGGCGGCGCCGAGGAGGGGGCCTACCTCTGCCGCCATGCCGGAGTGGACGAGATCCACATCACCGGCTCGGACAAGACCTACGAGGCCATCGTCTTCGGCCCCGGCGAGGAGGGGAGGCGGCGCAAGGCCGCGAATGAGCCCCTGATCTCCAAGCGGTTCACGGCGGAGCTCGGCAACGTCAGCGGCGTCATCGTGGTGCCCGGCCCGTGGAGCGAGGGGGACCTCGCCTACCATGCCCAGAACCTCGCCACCATGCTCACCAACAACGCCGGCTTCAACTGCAACGCCGGCCGGGTGATCGTGCAGCACGCCGCCTGGCCGCAGCGCCAGGCCCTGCTGGCCAAGACCCGCGAGGTCCTCGCCCAGGTGCCGGTGCGCAAAGCCTACTATCCCGGCGCCGCCGACCGTTTCGAAACCTTTCTCGCCGCCCATCGGGAGACCGCCGAGACCTTCGGCAACCGCGCCGGCGACAAGCTCCCCTGGGTGCTCATCCCCGGCCTCGACCCGGCGCAGAAGGATGACGTCTGCTTCACCACCGAAGCCTTCTGCGGCGTCTTCGGCGAGACCGCCCTCGAGGCCACCACCGTCCCGGAGTACGTCGACAAGGCCGTGGCCTTCTGCAACGGCACCCTGTGGGGGACGCTCAACGTCACCCTCATCGTCCACCCCGCGTCGCTCAAGGACCCGGACGTGGCCCGGGCCGTCGACCGCGCCATCGCCAACCTGCGCTATGGCACCGTCTCCATCAACCACTGGGCGGCGGTGGGCTACGGCCTGGTGGTCACGCCGTGGGGCGGCTTCCCCGGCCACACGCCGCAGGACATCCAGTCCGGCACCGGCTGGGTGCACAACACGCTGATGTTCGATCGCATTCAGAAGACGGTGGTGCGGGCGCCCTTCCGCGTCTTCCCCAAGCCCGTCTGGTTCGCCACCCACAGGACGGCCCACCTCCTGGCCCCCAAGCTGAGCCAGTTCGAAGCGGCGCCCTCGCCGGCGAAGCTGCCGGGGATCCTGGCGCTGGCGTTGCGGGGCTGAGCCGAGAACGGTGCACGGCCAGAACCTGCCGACGAAATTCGATTACACCGGGTAGGTATCAGCGCCAGATAAAATGGGGGCTCTCCTCCCTCCCTCCATGAGCGGGGAGCCCCCAAGGCCCCAGTGGATTCTTGGTGAATCAGTGACTCAGGCGTGCTTGCCGGCGGCAGCGGCGCGGCGCTCCATCTCCTCCTCCGCGAGGTTCTCCTGGTGCGTGGCGATGAACCACTGGTTGCCGGACGGGTCCACGACGCCGCCGGAGCGGTCGCCGTAGAACTGGTCGGCGGGCTCCATGAGGGAGGTCGCTCCCGCCTGGAGGGCGCGATGGTAGACGGCGTCCGCGTCACCCACGTAGAGGTGAAGGGCGCAGGGCATTGGCGGCCACTTTTCGTTCCCCTCCGCGAGCTCGATCATCGAGTCGCCGATGCGGAATTGGGAGTGGTTGACCTGGCCGTCGGGATTCCTCCCGAGATAGATCTCCTCGGCTCCGAAGGCCTGCTTCAGGAAGTCGATGAGACGGTCCGCCCCCTGGACGACCAGGTAAGGGGTGAGAGAGTGAAAACCTTCGGGCTTGTAAGGGACTGTGCTCATTGCGATCCTCTCCTTTCTCGGTCGGACTGATTGTGGCCGAGCGGCGGCGAGGCGTATTGGAAAAAATTGACCCCTCGCCGCGATCAGTCACCGAGCTTGAGGTGGTTGAGGAACTCGGTGCGGCAGGCCAGGAAGGCTGACGGGCTGAATCCCGAGAAGGCCCGGAAGTCGTGGATGAAGTGGGCCTGATCGAAGTAGCCGCAGGAGAGGGCGACCTCGGTCCAGTCCACCCGCCGGCCCGTGGCGCAGAGGCGGAGCACCTCCTGGAAGCGGCGGATGCGGCAGAACAGCTTGGGGGTCAGCCCGACCTCGTCGCTGAAGACCTGGATGAACCGCCGCGCGCTGAGGCCGATCTGATCGGTCACGCCGGCGACCGGCGCCTGGGGTACGCTGAGGAACTCGTGCAGGGCGAAGGAGACGGCCGGATGGCGCGCCAGGTTGCGGGCCGCCTGCCGCAGCAGGACCTCTTCGAGGATGCGGAACCTGGCCGCGGGCGCCGGCGCCGCGAGGAGCCGGTCATGGAGCTCGGCGGCCCTCACGCCCCAGAGCGTGTCCAGCGCCACGTGAGCGTTCTGGAGCTCCCCGGCGGGCGGCTTGAAGAACGGAAAGGCGCCGCCCGCTTTAAAGGCCACGCCCATCATCGACTGCTGTTGGGCCGTATCGATCACGAAGGACTCCGAGTAGGGGCCGGCGATCACGGGGCCGCGGAACGTCGCGAGCCGGCCGGCGTCCTGCGCCTCGTACATCGAGAGCGGCTCGCCGCGCAGATTGATCAGCAGTTGCATTATGCCCGACGGCAGGATGCGCTCCTTGGGATGCGGCGGCGGCTCGCCCTCGCACAGCCAGAACGTCTCCACGAAGTCGGAGAGGGGTGGGGGCGGGGTGTAGGTGTGCATGGACGGGGTAAATTGTACCCTCGACCACTTCCTCCCGGGGAGACCTCACTCCTGCCCGGCCGCCGCCACCGGCGCCACGGAGGCCGCAATCTCCTCTTGCGGCTTGTCGTCCTTGCAGCCGTAGACGAAGACGGGCGTGCCCTTGGGCACCATCCGCGGCAGGCGCTCGGAGGCGAACATGGGGACGCGGATGCAGCCGTGGCTCGCCGGATGGGGCGGCACGTCCAGGCTGCCATGGATGGCGATGCCGCCCACGATATACAACGGGTTGTACATTTCGCCGAGCGGGCTGGTCTTCCAGCCGGAAGCCTTGGCGAAGACCTCCAAGTGGCCGCACGGCGTGACGGCGTGCGTCTCGGGGTAGCCCTTTTCGTGGAACGTCTTGCCGCTGCCGGAGGAGATGGTGAGGATGTTTCCCACCCGCCCCTCGGAATCCACCAGGAAGAGCACCTGACGGGCGAGGTCCACCTCGATGTGCGCCCCTCCCAGCTCCCGCGGCCGGGGCGGAGCGGCCATCGCCAGGGCGTTGTACTCCGCCCGGGTGAGCTGTCCCGTGGCCCGCGCGTGCTGGACTTTCTGGAAGGCGACGAGGGCGTTGCGGCTCACGCCGTCCCACACGCCGTCGATCGGCCCCGTCCAGTAGCCGAGATCGGCGAGCCGCTGCTCGGCCTGGCGGATCTCGGCCTTGGTGAGGCTCCCCTTGTTCGCGGGACTGGCAGCCTGGAGCGGGACGGCAACGGCGGCGAGAAGCGCAACGAGAACGACGAAACGGCGGCTCGGCAACATCGGAACCCCCTTCCACCCTGGACCACGTCACTCTATACGGACTGCAGCGGGTGGCGGTCTACTTCGGACCCGGCTCAGGTCTGATGCAACCTTTCGGCCAGCCCCTGCCGCGGCAGAGAAGGCGAAACACGGACGGACACGGACGAGCACGGACATCAAGGACAAGGAAGACGCCAACCTCTGCGGTCTCAAGTCCTGGCTCGTCCTTGTCTGTCCGTGTCCGTCCGTGCTCTCTTACCCCGGCTCCAGCAACAGCAGCGCCAGCAGCGCCGCCCGCTCGGGCATGCGGTCTACCAGCACGTGCTCGTGGAGGGCATGGGCGCCGTCGCCCACGGCGCCGAGGCCGTCCAGGGTGGGTACGAAGCGGCTGGTGAGGCTGCCGTCGGAGGCGCCGCCGGCCGTGCCTTCGGCGAGCGGAATCCCCAGCTCTTCCGCCCGCCGGCGGGCCGCTTCCCACAGGACCCGGTTGCCGGGCGTGGCTTCGAGGGGCGGCCGGTCGATCCCCCCGATCACTTCGAGGACGGTGCCCGGCGTGAGGGGCGCGAGATCGAGGATGGTCCGCTCCAGGCGCAGGGCATCCTCCGTCGCCAGGACCCGCACGTCCAGCTCGGCCCGGGCCTCGGGAGCGACGACGTTGGCCCGCAGGCCGCCGGCGACGACGCCGACGTTGACGGTGATCCCCCGCGCGGGATCGGCCAGCTCGTAGAGCCGCTGGATCACCCGCGAGAGCTCCAGGATGGCGCTCGCCCCCTTCTCCGGATCGAGCCCGGAGTGGGCCGCGCGGCCCTGAATCCTGATGGTGAAACGCAGCGATCCCTTGCGCCGCGTCTTGAGCCTCCCCTCCGGCCCCAGGGAAGGCTCCAGCACGAAGACCCGCCGCACGCGCCGCGCCACGCGCTCGAGACGGGGGATGGATTCGAGACTGCCGATCTCCTCGTCCGAATCGATGAAAAAGGCGGGCGTGACCGCGGGTGCGAGCCCCAGGTCGCGCAGGGCCCTCAGGGCGAAGATCCCCTGCACCAGCCCCGCCTTCATGTCATAGACCCCGGGGCCGGTGAGCCGGCCGTCGCGGATCTCCACCGGCATGCGCTCGACCGTCCCCCGCGGCCACACGGTGTCGCAGTGGCCGAGGAGGAGCTGGACCGGCGCGCCGCGCCGGCGATACTGGCGATCCCGGGGCACCGCCCAGAGCTGGCCCCCGGTCTGCCGCCCCGGCAGCCGGCGGACGCGGAAGCCCGCCCCTTCCAGCTCGGCCGCGAGGCGGGCGAAGACCGGCTCCTGCGATGCCGCGTCCAGCGACGGCGATTCGAGGCGGGCGAGGTCCACGAGGAGAGCAGTCATCTCCGGTGTCCTGTCGTGGAGATGAGTGAGGATCTGCTGGGCGTGGCCGGTCACGGGTCAATCGTAGCGGATGGCGATCAGCGGGTCCGTCCGCGTCAACATGGCCGTGGCCAGGCCGATGCCGAGCCCGAGCGCCAGCACCGCCGTCACGGTGTGGCCGGGGTGGCGGAACAGTTGCCGGAGACTGAAGCGGAGGTCCTGCGCCGTCACCGTCCCGCCTACTCCCCCGACGCCGCGGGACGGCCCGCGGCATCGTCGTCGAGACCGCGCCAGGTCTCCTCGCTGTCGTCGAAGATCGGCAGCGAGGGCATGCGGCCGCGCGCGGAGTTGATGTGCCAGCCCCAGAGCAGGGCCCATTTGAGATAGGTGCCGTAGGACTGGAGCATGCAGAAGACCAGGCCGTGCATGCCGTCGAGGACGCCGAGCTGGAAGACGTAGGTGCGGAAGAAGCGCCAGATGGAGCGGCCGAAGACCTCCAGGAAGCCGGACCGCTTGCGCTCCTTCCAGTTCTGGGCCGCCCCCCAGAAGCTGTACTTCTCGATGCGCCGGATGTACTCGTCCAGCGTGTCGGCCATGTAGTGCTCCATGAAGTTGTGCAACACCGGCGCCGACCCGCGGGTGATCATGTCGGCGTGCACCCGGCGGTTGGGATAGCGGGCCGAGCCGTTGCGCACCAGCCGCACCACCTGGTCGTGCTGCCAGCCGGAGAAGCGGATGACCCGGTCGAGGAAGTAGACCCGCCGCTTGATGGTGTAGGCCTCCTGCTCGGGGCCGCGCGCCAGCAGCTCCTCGATCTCCCGTTGCAGGGCGGGGGTGCAGCGCTCGTCGGCGTCGAAGATCAGGATCCAGTCGTTGGTCACCTGGTCCATGGCCCAGTTCTTCTGCGACGCCGAGCCGAAGTAGGTGCGCTGGAAGAAGCGGACCTTGTCGTAGCCGCGGGAGATCTCCGGCGTGCGGTCGGTCGAGAAGGAGTCGACCACCAGGATCTCGTCGCACCACAGGAGCGACTCGATGCAGGCGGCGATGTTCCCCTCCTCGTTGAAGGTGGTGACGATCGCCGACACGGCGGGTCGGGGAGAACGGAATTTGGATCGCGCGGACATACAGGTCTCCTCGGGTCCTTCGGCTCGGAACCGGCCTGCAAGATTATCAGACCCTCACCCCGGCCCTCCTCCCGCCCGATTGGATGCCAGCGGTCTCGCTGAATCATCGGCGGCGGCCGGCCCGCGTTGCCATTCCTCCGCCCCCCGCGATAGCATGCCTCGCTGGCTTTTGGGAGCCTTGAGGAGAGGATAGACCGTGGACTTTTCCCTGACCGACGAGCAGCGCGCCATCCAGGAGACCGCGCGGGAGTTCGCCCGCCGCGAGGTCGACCCCATCGTCGATGAGATCGACGAGAGTCAGAAGTACCCCCGCGAGCTGATGAGGAAGGCGGGGGAGCTGGGCTTCCTCGGCATCCTCTTCCCCGAGGAGTATGGCGGCGCGGGGCTCGGCTACGTCGAGTACGTGATCGTCGTCACCGAGCTGTCGCGCGTCGACCCTTCGGTCGGCATCAGCGTCGCCGCGCACAACTCGCTGTGCACCAACCATATTTTCAAGTTCGGCAACGAGGAGCAGCGTCGCCGCTGGGTGGTGCCGCTGGCGAAGGGGGAGAAGATCGGCGCCTGGAGCCTCACCGAGCCGGGCGCCGGCTCGGACGCCGCCGGCACCCGCACCCGGGCGGAGAGGGTGGACGGCGGCTGGATCCTCAATGGCTCCAAGACCTTCACCACCCATGGCAGCGTCGGCGACGTCTGCGTCGTCTTCGCCGTCACCGATCCCGACGGCACGCGCGGCCACAACATCTCGGCCTTCGCCCTGGACAAGGGGATGGAGGGGTTCCGTCCCGGCAAGAAGGAGAACAAGCTCGGCATTCGCGCCTCGGACACGGCCGAGGTGGTGATGGAAAACTGCTTCGTCTCCGAGGACCGCTTGCTGGGCGAGGTGGGCGAAGGGTTCGTGCAGGCGCTGCAGATCCTGGACGGCGGCCGCATCTCGATCGCGGCCCTGGGGCTGGGCACGGCCATGGGCGCCCTCGACGTCTCGCTCGCCTACGCCAAGGAGCGGGAGCAGTTCGGCAAGCCCATCGCCAGCTTCCAGGCCATCCAGTTCGCCCTGGCGGAGATGGCGGTGCGCGTCGCCGCGGCCGAGGCCCTGACCTTCGCCGCGGCCGAGGCCCTGGACCGCGGCCAGCGGGTGAGCCGCCTGGCCTCCGAGGCCAAGCTCTACGCCGGCGAGGCGGCGGTCTTCTGCTCGGAGCGCGGCGTCCAGATCCACGGCGGCTACGGCTTCATCAAGGACTACCGGGCGGAGAAGTATTATCGCGACGCCAAGATCTGCACCATCGGCGAGGGGACGAGCGAAATCCAGCGGCTGGTCATCGCGCGGCAGTTGCTGAAGGGGAAGTGATGCGCGCCCGCCACACCGGCGACCTTGGCGCCGCGCTCGACGAGTTGGTGCCACGGGTCCTGGCGCGCCAGCCGCGGGCGCTGGGGCGGGCGATCTCCATCCTGGAGGACGGCGGCGACGGGCAGCGGGAGCTGATCCGCCGGGTCTATGCCGGCACGGGCCAGGCGCGGGTGGTGGGCGTCACCGGGCCGCCCGGCGCCGGCAAGAGCACGCTGGTGGACCGCCTCGCCCGCCACTGCCGCCGGCGCGGGCAGACGGTGGCGATCGTCGCCGTCGATCCCACCAGCCCGTTCACCGGCGGCGCCCTCCTGGGCGACCGCATCCGCATGCAGAGCCTGTACACCGATCCCGGAGTGTTCATCCGCTCCATGGCCACCCGCGGCGCCATGGGCGGCCTCGCCCGCGCCTCCCGCGACGCCGTCGACCTGCTGGACGCCGCCGGTTTCGACTGGGTGCTGGTGGAGACGGTGGGGGTCGGTCAGGACGAGGTGGACGTGGTGCGCACGGTCGATACGGTCGCCGTCGTCACCGTCCCCGGCATGGGGGACGACATCCAGGCGATCAAGGCGGGGATCCTGGAGATCGCCGACGTCTTCGTCATCAACAAGGCCGACCGCGACGGCGTCGAGCGCACGGTGCGCGACCTGGAGATGATGCTCTCGCTCGGCGAGCACGGCGCCTGGGTGCCGCCCATCCTCAAGACGGTGGCCTCGCGCGAGGAGGGGATCGACCGCCTGCTGGAGGCGATCGAGCGCCACCGCGAATTCCTCCAGGCGAGCGGCGAGATCGAGCGCCGGCGCCTCTCCCACCTGCGGCTGCGGGTCGAGACCATCCTCAAGGAGCGGGTGGTGACGGCGGCGGACCGGGTGCTGGGAGTGGACCGCGAAGTGGAGCGGGGGCACCGGCAGCGGCTGGACCCCTACCGGGTGGCCGACCGGCTGTTCTCCGGCGTCCTGGAGGACGCCCGCGAGGAGGCCCGGGAGGAGGCCGCCGCGGAAACCGTGGAAACCGAGGCCGCGGAGGCCGGTCCGGCCGGCCTGACCGAGGAGCGCATGGCATGATCGAACGCATCGAGCACGTGGGCATCGCGGTGCGCTCCATCGCCGAGGCGCGCGGGGTATACGAGGCCCTGGGGCTGCACGTCGAGGCTATCGAAGAGGTGCCCCACGAGGGGGTGCGGGTGGCGCTCATCCCCTGCGGCGAGTCGCACATCGAACTGCTGGAGCCGCTGTCGGACGACTCGCCCATCGCCAAGTTCCTGGCGAAGCGGGGCCCGGGCCTCCACCACCTGTGCCTGGCGAGCGGCGACGTGCACGCCGACGATGCCCGTCTGCGCGCGGCGGGCTACCAGGTGCTCCGCCCCGAGCCCACCCGCGGCGCCGGCGGTTGCTGGGTGCAGTTCGTCCATCCCAGGAGCGGGGGGGGCGTGCTGATCGAGCTGTCGGAAAGAGAGCACGGCTCGTGATCGGCCCCGGCGCGCTGGTCATCGTCCACCTGGTGAATCCCACGGAGAAGTTCTGGGGGATCCTCCAGGAGCTCGGAGTGGCGGGCGTGATGCTGCGAGGGATCAACGTTTCCAGCTTCGACGACTGGATGGCTCAGGCGGCGCGGCGCGGCGATCAGTCGCTGGGCCTCTCCACCATGTTCGTCCCCCTGTTCCGGGTGGAGCGCATCTTCCTCGACGAAGCGGTCGGAGAGGTGGAGAGCTATCGCCAGCGCTTCCACAGCCGCGTGGGCGTGCCGGTGGAGCGGTACCTGGGATTGGAAGAGGAGACGACGGGAGGCGAGGAGTCGTCGGAAGTGCCCTCCTGAGCCCTCGTCGCCCCCCTTGCCAACGGACCCGATTTGCGTTCGACTTGTGTCTGCATGAGACGCGACGAGATCCTGCAACGCAAACGCGAGCTGGACGAACGGCTGCGCGCCGGAATCGAGCTGCTGGAGGCCGCTCATCGGGCCGAAGTCCGGGCCCTGGAGACGCTCTGGCTGTCCTGCGGCGAGCCGGCGAGCCCGGATGGGGTGGCCGCTCCCTCCGCTCCCGAAGCGCCGGCTCCGCCGGTCGCGCCGGCCCGCAGCTCCAGGGTCCGCAGGGAGGCCTGGACGCTCTACGAGGAAGTCCTCGCGGCGCTGGACCAGGTGCCGCAGAGGTTCGACAAGAACGACCTGTGCCGCGCGATCGGGCACACGCCTCAACGCGCCTCCCTGCACCGCGTCCTTCAGGAGCTGATCTTCAACGGGACTCTCGAAGTCGCTGATTACGGCCTGGGCAGGCGCCCGACGGTCTACGGTAAGCTCCTCACGCCCCCCGGAGCGGAGAAATAACGCTCCCCCCCGACCGCGCAGCGTTGCGGGACCGCGGAGAGACGCGCCTGAACGCTCCCGCGCCCCTCGGGAGCGTTGACGAGACATTCCGGAACGCTCTCGGAACGCTACGGAGCGTCGACGAGACATTCCAGAGCGTTCAGGGAACATTCCTGAGAGCCGGCGAGACATTCCGGAACGCTGGCGAGACATTCCGGAGCGCTCCGCGGGCGAGGAGAAGCGTTCCGCCGCGTCGCCGGAACGTTCCCGATTGTCTCAGGAACGTTGGGGAATGTCTCACCAACGCTCCGGAATGTTCCCGGAGAACTCCGAAATGTCTCTGGAACGTTCCATAGCGTCTCAAGAGCGCCGGGCACCGATCACCTTCAGGTCCAACACCTCTCCCGGATCGATCCCCTTCGCCTGGACGAGGACGCGGATCTCCTCGCCCATCCCCTCGCCGTCCAGCAGGGCCATGGCGCCGTGCCGGGTGGCGACGCCAGCGCCCTGGATTTCCTCGAAGAGACCGCAGGCGGTGAGCCAGAGGGCCTGGCGAGTGAGGGCCACGGTGGTGAGGCCGGCCGCCTCGCCGGCGCGGCTGAGGGTGGTGAAGTCCACGTGGGCCGTGAGGTCCTGCTCTCCGACCTGGACGAAGGGATTCCTGTGGACCCGCTGGCGAGTGTAGCAGGCCAGGGTGCCGTGCCGCCGCACCCGCGGATCGAAGAGGCGCTCGCGCTCGAAGCCGTAGTCGCACGTCACCAGCAGCCCCCGTCCCAGCCGCCGCGCCAGCTCGCCGTAGAGGGGGCCCCACCCCGGAGCCACGTCCGCCACCTGCCCGGGCTGGAGGGGGACGTCGGGGTTCCGCAGCAGATCCAGGAGAGCCGGATCGGACACCTCCCCCTCCCGCCAGACGAACGTCCCATCCTTCTCCAAGTCCACCCACATCTCCCCGACCGCCCCGTCCCCGCGGCCGACGAGCCGGTGGACCGGCAGGGCGTCGAACAGCTCATAGGAGAAGATCAGCCCCGCGACCTCCCCCTCCCCGACCGCCTCCAGGCTCCTCACCCTCTCCACCCCCGCCGGCACCCGCCGGGCCACCCGGTCCCAGGCCCGGATGCGCCGGCCGGCAGACGCGGCCACCACGTTCTGGAGATGAGCCCCGGTCCCGAACCCCGCTTCGAGCATCTCCGCCGGCTGTCCCAGCGCTCCGTCGAGCCGCCCCAGCAACCGGGCGGTGACCCGTCCGAACAGAGGCGACAGCGAGGCGCCGGTGACGTAGTCTCCCGCCTCCCCGATGGGGACGTCCTCCCGGCTGTAGTAGCCGCCCTCGCCGTAGAGAGCCTCCTCCATGAAGGCGGCGAAGGGGATGGGACCTTGGGCGCGGATGCGGAATTGGAGGCGGGGGGTGGGGGACATGGGGTGAGGAGGTGGCCACCTCATATCATAGCCCTGTCGCTCCAGGTGGCATATCATCAGGCAGGAGGCCTGAGATGCAGATCCAGCTCACAGCCGTTTTCCGCCGTGTGCCCGGGGGCTATGTCGCCTTCGTGGAGGAGTTGCCCGGGGCCAACACTCAGGGCGCGACCCTTGACGAGGCCCGGACCAACCTGCAAGAAGCCGTAGAGCTCGTGCTGGAGGCCAACCGGACTTTGGCGGAAGAGGAGCTCCACGGAACGGACGTGATCCGTGAGCCTTTCAAGCTGACGGCGTGAAGAGGATCGACCTCATCCGGCACCTCGAGCGCCATGGCTGCCAGTTGCTCCGCGAGGGCGGCAGTCATTCTGTCTACGTCAATCGAAACGCTGGGAAAAGCTCCGCCATCCCAAGACACCGGGAGATAGACGATTTTCTGGCACGCAAGATCTGCAAGGATCTGGAAGTACCCATCTCGAGGTAAGAGCGCATGAACATCATCAAGCCGGTCACGCAGGAGCAGGACCGCGGGTAAGGGATCCCATGGGCTGTTACAATCCGCCCCCGAAATGCCCCACGTCCAGATCCTCCCCTCGACCGACCGCCTCCTGCGCCTGGTGGACGCCATGGCGGGCCAGCCGGTCGTGCTGCTGGCGGACCTGGTGGCGGACGTGTTCATCACGGGCATCCCCAAGCGGATCAGCCGGGAGGCGCCCGTGCTCATCCTGTCGTATCAGGACGAGCGCCTCACTCCTGGCGGCGGGGCCAACGCCGTGGCCAACGTGGCGGCCCTCGGCGGCCGGCCCCTCCCCCTCGGCGTGGTGGGGGACGATCCCCACGGTCAGAGCCTGCTCCGCGATCTGGAGCGCCGGGGGGTTGCCGTCGAGGGGATCGCCGTCCGCCCCGGCTACCGGACGCCGACCAAAGTGCGCATCCTCGGCGGTGGCAAGCATTCCATCAAGCAGCAGATCGTGCGCTACGACGTCGAGGAGACGTTGACTCTCAACAGTGAGGAGCGCGGGCGCTTCGCGGACCTCCTCGCCCGCTGGGCCCATGAGATCAAGTCGGCGCGAGTGGCCATCCTCTCGGACTACGGCTATGGCGCCGTAGAGCCGGGGATGCTGCCGCAGGTGCGCGCCGCCCTGGGCGAGCGGGCGACCCTGGTCGCCGACAGCCGCTACCGGCTGGGGGAGTTTCTGGGTCTGGACGGGGCCACGCCCAACGAGGAGGAGGCCGAGGCGCTCCTCGGCGCCGCGATCAACGACGATCCCGATCGCCTGGAGGCGGCCGGCCGGCGGCTGCGCGAAACGCTGCGGGCGCGCTTCCTCCTCATCACCCGCGGCAGCCGGGGGATGAGCCTGTTCCGTCCCGAGCTCTCGGCCCACCTGCCGGTCTCGGGGACGGACCAGGTGGCGGACGTCACCGGCGCCGGCGACACGGTGATCGGCACCTTCGCCCTGGCCTTGGCCGCGGGCGCCGACCCGCTGGAGGCGGCGCTGCTCGCCAACTATGCCGGCGGCGTGGTGGTGATGAAAATGGGGACGGCCACCTGCTCGCCCGAGGAGCTGAAGCGGGCGGTCGCGAGCGATCCCCGTCCTTTGAAGGAGCTGCGGTGGGGACTGTCCTGACCGTCCCGGAGCTCAAAGGCAGGGTCGCGGCCCTCAAGGCGCAGGGCAAGAAGGTCGCCTTCGCCAACGGCCATTTCGACCTCCTCCACGTGGGGCACCTGCGCTACCTCCAGGCCGCCCGCGCCGAAGGGGACGCCCTGGTGGTGGGCCTCAACGACGACCCCTCGGTGGCGCGCCTCAAGGGCCTGGGCCGGCCGGTGGTGCCGGCGGCGGAGCGGGCCGAGCTGCTGGCGGCCCTGGAGCCGGTCGACTTCGTGGTGATCTTCGCGGGCGACTCCCCCGCTACCCTGCTGGCCGAGCTCCAGCCGGACGTCCACTGCAAGGGGACGGACTACGGCACGCCGGAGCGCGTCCCCGAGCACGGCGTGGTCCGCGCCTACGGCGGCCGCACGGCCCTGGTGGGCGATCCCAAGGACCATGCCACGAGCGATCTGATCTCCAAGGTGAAGGCCCTGCCTTGAGGATCCTCATCGTCCGCACCAGCGCCCTGGGGGACGTCGTCCATGCCCTGCCGGTGCTCACGGCCCTGCGCCGGCAGCTTCCGGAGGCGAAGATCGGCTGGGTGGTGGAGGAGCCCATGGCTCCCCTCCTTGAGGGGCATCCCGACCTCGACGCGCTGCTGGTGGTGCGGCTGCGCCAATGGCGCCGGTCGCTGCGATCACCAGCCATTCAGAACCTGCGCGAGCTGCGGGCCTTCCTCTCCGCTCTCGACCGCTTCGCCCCGGACGCGGTGCTGGACCTGATGGGCAACCACAAGGCGGGAGTGATCTCCGCCCTCACCCTCGCCGACCGGCGGATCGGCTTTGCCCGCTCTGCCCGGCGCGAGCCGTCGAGCGCGATCTGGATCAGCCAGCCGGTGGTCCCACGGGGAGCCCACGCCGTGGACCGGATGCTCTCGCTCCTCGACGCCCTGGGCCTGCCGGCCGAGCCGGCGGACTTCGGCCCGGAGAAGCTCTTCCGGGAGGAGCCGGCGGCGGTGAGAGACGCGGCCGGCGAGCCGTTCGTCCTGCTCCACCCCGGGGCGGGCTGGGCGAACAAGCGCTACCCGCCGGCGTGGTGGGGGGAGGCGGCCCGGCGGCTCCACGCGGCGGCGGGCGTACCCATCCGGGTGGCGGTGGCGCGCGGCGAGGAGGAGCTGGCCGCCGGGGTCCAGGCCGCCGGCGGCGAGGCCGTCCGCACCGTGCCGGCGCCGGACCTCCGTACGCTGGCGGCGCTCATCCGGCGGGCGCGGCTGATGCTGGGCGGCGACTCCGGCCCCACTCACCTCGCCCACGCCCTGGGCACCCCGGTGCTCATGGTGATGGGTCCCACGGACCCCGAGCGCAGCGGTCCCTACGGCGCTCCGGACCACGCCCTCTACCGCCGGCTGCCCTGTAGCTTCTGCTACAAGCGCTTCGGGGAGACCAAGGCCTGCCTGCTGGAGGTCCCCCCGCGACGGGTGGCGGAGCGGGCGGCGGAGATCCTCGCGCATTGACCCCCTTTCCCGGCGGCTGGTAGACTGCAAGCGGTTTCTCACAGGCAAGAGGGATATCTCTCCCTACCTGGCTGCAGGGCCCGCAGCGGGCTCGATAAGGGTAGCGCATGGCACAACCGGAACTGATACGCCGGCCGCAAGCCGTTTCGCAGGTCCCCGACAAGCTCGGAGAGCTGCTGATGCGCACCGGCAAGATCAACCAGACGCAGCTCAACGAGGCGCTCAGCCTGCAGAAAGAGCAGGGCGGGAGGGTCGGGACCAACCTCGTCAAGCTCGGGTACCTGACCGAGAAACAGCTCGTCGATTCCCTCGCCCAACATTTCAAGGTCCCCTCGGTCGACCTCAACGGCATGGAGATCGACGAGGCGGTGATCAAGATCATCCCCGCCGACATCGCCCGCAAGTACACCATTCTGCCCGTCTCCAAGTCCGGTGCCACGGTGACGGTGGCGATGATCGATCCCACCAACGTCTTCGCCATGGACGACGTGAAGTTCATGACCGGCTACCGGGTGGAGCCGGTGGTGGCTTCGGAGACGGCCATCCGGGTCTCGATCGACCGCTACTACGGCTCGACCCACGCCATCGAGCTGAAGAAGGTGATGTCGGACCTCTCGGAGGAGGGCTCGGGCACCGACCTGGAAGTCCTGGACGAAGACCAGGACCTCGACCTCGCGGCGCTCGAAGAGGAGTCCGAGCAGGCGCCGGTCGTCAAGCTGGTGAACCTGGTGCTGACCGATGCCATCAAGCGCGGCGCCTCGGACATCCACATCGAGCCCTATGAAAAGGAATACCGGGTGCGCTACCGGATCGACGGCATCCTCTACGAGATGATGCATCCGCCGCTCAAGCTCAAGGAGGCGATCACCAGCCGCTGCAAGATCATGGCGCGGCTCGACATCGCCGAGAAGCGGCTGCCCCAGGACGGGCGCATCAAGATCAAGACCAAGATCTCCGGCCGCAGCAAGGACCTCGACTACCGCGTCTCCGTGCTCCCCACGCTGTTCGGCGAGAAGATCGTCATGCGCCTGCTCGACAAGGACAAGCTCATGCTCGACATGTCGAAGCTGGGCTTCGAGCCGGAGTCGCTGCGCAAATTCGAGACGGCGATCCTCAAGCCCTACGGCATGGTGCTGGTCACCGGCCCCACGGGCTCGGGGAAGACGAACACCCTCTACTCGGCCCTGCAGCGCATCAACACCCCCGAGGTGAACATCATGACGGCCGATGACCCGGTCGAGTTCAACCTCTCGGGGATCAACCAGGTGCAGACGCGCGAGCAGATCGGCCTCAACTTCGCGGCGGCGCTGCGCTCGTTCCTGCGCCAGGACCCGAACATCATCCTGGTCGGCGAGGTCCGCGACTTCGAGACGGCCGAGGTGGCGATCAAGGCCGCCATGACGGGCCACCTGGTGCTCTCGACCCTCCATACCAACGACGCGCCATCTTCCATCAGCCGCCTGATGAACATGGGCATCGAGCCCTTCCTGGTCGCCACCTCGGTGCACATGATCGTGGCCCAGCGGCTGGTGCGCCGCATCTGCGCCTTCTGCAAGGAGCCGCTCGACGTGCCGCCGGCGGCGCTCGTCCAGGCCGGCTTCTCCGAGCACGAGTCGCGCACGCTCAAGCTCTTCAAGGGCCGCGGCTGCGAACGGTGCAGCAACACCGGCTACAAGGGCCGCGTCGGCCTCTACGAGGTGCTGGAGGTCGAGGACGAGATGAAAGAGATGATCCTCTCCGGCGCCAGCGCCTTCGAGCTGCGTCAGAAGGCCGTCCAGAACGGCATGATGACCCTGCGCGGCAGCGGCCTGCAGAAGATCCGCGACGGCATGACGACGCTCGACGAGGTCGTGCGTGAGACGGTGCTGTAGGGGGGCGTGGCGCCCTTGGACCTCCCCGTCCTGATCTCCGCCGACGGCCCGGTCCGTATCTTCCGGCTGAACCGGCCGGCGGCGCGCAACGCGATCGACGCGCGGACGGCCCGGCTGCTGCGCGAGTTGTGGCTCGCCTTCGACGCGGACCCCGGGGCACGGGCCGGCGTCCTCACCGGCGGCGACCAGGTCTTCTGCGCCGGAGCCGACCTCAAGGACCTCGAGGCTTTGGCCGCTGAGGTGAACGGCGAGCACGGCCCCCTCGGCTTCACCCGTCTCGCCGTCTCCAAGCCCACGATCGCCGCCGTCGCCGGCTACTGCGTGGCCGGCGGACTGGAGCTCGCCTGCTGGTGCGACCTGCGGATCGCCGACGAGACGGCCGTCTTCGGCTGCTTCGAGCGGCGCTTCGGCGTCCCCCTGGTCGACGGCGGCACGCAGCGCCTCCCCCGCATCGTGGGCCTCGGCCGGGCCCTGGAGATGATCCTCACCGGCCGGCCCGTCCGCACCCACGAGGCCCGAGCCATGGGGCTGGTCAACGAGGTGGTGCCGGAAGGGCAGACCCTGCGCCGGGCGATCGAATTGGCCCACGCCATGGCCGCGTTCCCTCAAGGCGCGCTGCGCAACGACCGGCAGGCCGTCTACGAAGGGCTGGGGCTCTCCTTGTCCGAGGGCCTCAAAGCGGAGGCCCGGCTCGGGGCCGACACCCTGGCGAGCGGCGAGGCCGCGGCAGGCGCCCGTTCCTTCGAGATGGGCAGGGGGCGCGGCGGAGCCTTCGAGTAGGATGCCGCCAGAGCCGTCGATCCCAGCAGCAGGAACGCGATCCACAGCAGGTCCGCCAGCAGCAGGTGGACGACCTGGAGCCACACCGGCGCCAGCAGGCCGACGTTCAGCAAGCCTGCCAGGATCTGGAGGAAGACGAGCCCGCAGGTCCAGCGGGCGAGACGGTCCGCCGCGGACGAGCCGGCATCGCGCATCCGCAGGGCGAGGACGAAGGCGAGAAGCGCCACGGCGACGGCGATTCCCGGATGGAGCAGCCGCAGCCGGATGAGCAGGTGGGCCGTGGGCGAGAGGTCCGCCTCCAGGGCGCGGGCGAGGGAGGTCGCCGGGAACAGCGTGTCCCCCAGGGCGGCCACGGCGCCGCTGACGCTGGAGACCAGGATGCCGAGCAGAGTCAGGGCGATCCCGCCCCCCAGAACGCCCTGACCGCGGACCCGGAACGGCGCCCCGCCGCCGGCGAAGTGCGCGGTGAGAGCCAGGGCGCCCAGGAGCAGGAAGGTGTTGACCAGGTGGGTGGCCATGAACATCGCCCGCGCCATGGACTCGTTGTCCGCCACCAGCTTGAAGAGGACGAGGCCGGCTCCCACGGCAGCCTCGCTGAGCATGAACCCCAGCGAGAACAGCGCCGCCTTCCGCGCCCCATGCCCCCGCGGCCGGGCCCGGAACGCCCACACCGCGAGGCCCACCACCAGCACCAGCGCGACGCCGCTGGTCAGGCGGTGGGAGAATTCGATGATCGTCGCGATCTTCGGCGCCCGCGGGACCATCACCCCGTTGCAGAGCGGCCAATGGCTGCCGCATCCGGCGCCGGAGCCCGTGGCCCGCACGATCGCCCCCCAGAGGATGACGGCGACGTTGCAGAAGAGGGTGATCCAGGCGTAGCGGGCAAAGCGGTCCATGGCGGACCGATGATATCTCGTCAGGGCTTCGCGAGGAGGCCTTACCGCCGGTCGGCCAGGTTGACGACCTTGGCTCCCGTCTCCCCGTCCTCTTCCGCGGCGCCCACGCTGCGGATCTCCGTGGTGCGGCCCGAGTGGTCGAGACCCATGACGCCGAAGATATGGTCGCGCAGGCGGCGGCACGCCGGGTCGTCGAGGTCGCGGGGCCGGGGAACGTCCACGCTCACGATGTCGCGGATGCGGGAGGGCCGCTTGCCCATCACCACCACGCGGTCGGCGAGTTGCACGGCCTCCTCCACGTCGTGGGTGACGAACATCACGGTCTTGCGCTCGCGCTGCCAGATCTGGGTCACCTCGGCACGCAGGCGCAGGCGGGTCAGGTAGTCGAGAGCGCCGAACGGCTCGTCCATGAACAGCACGTCGGGCTCCGCCGCCAGGGCGCGGGCGATCTCCACCCGCTGCCGCATGCCGCCGGAGAGCTCCCGCGGGTAGGTCTTGCCGAAGCCGGTGAGGCCCACCATCTCGACGTAGTGGTCGACGAGCGCCTTCCTCTCCGACGCCGAGGGACGCTTGACGCCGAAGCCGACGTTGTCCTCCACGTTGAGCCAGGGGAAGACCCCGTTCTCCTGGAAGATGAAGATGTGCCGCGGGTCCGGCGCGGTCACCACCCTGCCTTCGATGCGGACCTCGCCGCTCGTCGCCTGGAGGAAGCCGCCCGCGATGTTCAGCAGGGTCGACTTGCCGCACCCCGAGGGGCCGACGATGCAGACGAACTCGCCGTCGCGGATCTCGAGGTTGATGTCCTCCAAGACGTGGACGTCCGGCTTCGCCTTGTCCGGGCTTTTGAACGTCATCCACAGGTCGCGGGCAACGATCTTGGCCCGTGGGCTGCGGGTCTCAGTCGAATGTGGATTCATCTGCGTGATCATGACTCAGTTTCTCCTCCAAGGTAAGACTCCAAACAAGGCAATCGATCCACAGGCTCGGATTCGTCAACGGCTCAGTCCCCAACGCACTTCGTCGAGGGTCTCCATGCGGCGCACCAGCCAGTCGAGCCCGAGACCGATGAGGCCGATCATCGCCATGCCGGCGACCACGAGGTCGTAGCGCTTGCCGGCGTTGCGGGCGTCGATGATGAGGTAGCCGAGGCCGGAATTGACGGCGATCATCTCGGCGGCCACCACCACCAGCCAGGCGACGCCCAGGGCGAGGCGCAGGCCGGTGAGGATCTGCGGCAGGGCGGCCGGCAGGACCACCTTCTTGAACAGCTCGAGGCCGCCGATGCCGAAGTTGCGGGCCGCCCGGATGTAGACGAGTTGGATGTTCTGCACCGCGGCCATGGCCGCGACGGTGATGGGGAACAGGCTGGCCAGGAAGATGAGGAAGATGGGAGCGACGTCGCTGACCCCGAACCAGAGGATGGCCACCGGGATCCAGGCGATGGGCGAGATCGGGCGCAACACCTGGATGGCCGGGTTCAGGGCCATGCGGACGCGGCTGAACCAGCCCATCAGCAGCCCCAGGGGGATGCCCACGAACACGGCCAGCAGATAGCCGGTCGCCACCCGGAACAGCGAGGCCACGACGTACTTGAAGAGCACGCCCTTCTCGACCAGCTCCCAGGTGCCGGTGAGCACCTGGCGCGGCGTGGGGAAGATGTCGCTCCCCGTCCACTTGACGGCGAAGTGCCAGCAGGCCACGAACCCGAAGGCCACGGCGAGCGGCAGCAGCAGGGACTCCAGCCTGGCTCTCATTTCCCCTCCCAGGAATAAGGACCGACTCCAGTGGTATTTTCCGAGAAACGAGGATCGGCATACTCCTCGTAGGCAATGGGTTTTTTCAGGATGCCCGCCTCCAGCGCAAGCTCGGAGATGTACTGGAACTCCTGTTTGGCCAGGCGCAGGTTGCCGTAGGTCACCCGGTCCGGCGGCTTGCTGAGCACGAAGCGGAGCAGCCGCGGGTTCTGGTGGTAGTACTGGGTGGCCACGACTTCCGCCGCCTTCATGCGATGGTCCATGCCGCCCTCGAGCCAGAGGCCGCTCTTGGCGATGCCCGTGACCAGGTCCTGGACCTTGTCCGGATGCTGCTTGATGAACGTCTCGTTGGCCACCATGACGCAGGAGATGAAGTTGGGCCACAGCTCCCTGGCCTGGTAGAGCACGCGGCCATAGCCGTCGAGCTCCGTCTGGCCCATGAAGGGCTCGCCCGAGATGATGGCGTCCACGGCCTTGGCATAGAGCGCGGCCGGCATGTCCGGCGGCGGCATCTCGACGAGATTGATGTCCTGCATCGTCATGCCGCGATCCTTCAACGCCTTGAAGATCAGCAGGTACTGATTCGAGAACCGGTTCGGCACCGCCACCCGCTTCCCCCTGAGGTCGCGGAAGTCGTGGATGTCCGAGTCCTTGCGCACCATCAGGGCGGAGCCGTCGCGATGCCCCAGGTACACGATCTTCACCGGTACTCCCTGCTGACGCAGGGCCATGGCCATGGGCGCCAGCATGAACGTCGCCGGCGTCGATCCGGAGATGTGCGCTTCCTTGAGCTCGGGCCAGCCGTTGAACCTCACGGGCTCAAACAGCCCCTTTCCGCTCAGATTCGTGCGAATCCAATCGGATACAGGGCACGTGAGGTGTCACGTCACGGGGAGGAAGCCGACCCGGAACCGGGCCTCCTCCACCACCGCCTTCTTCTTCAATCCCACGAATTGCAACGGATCGAACCCGAGGTTCAGCCAGGCATGCGTCAATGCCAGGGCCCCGGCTGCGAGCAAGGTGCTCAGGACGACCTTCTTCAAGCCACTCATTCCGACTTCCCCCTGAAGAGAGCGAGAGATCGCCGCGACCGGAACGAGCCGGGCGTCATCCCCCCAAATAAATCTCCAGAACGTCGGATGTAAGGTGCGCCGGAAGGTATCAAGCGTGACAGGGCCGCCGGCGCTCCTTTGGGAGAAGAGTGTCGCTGGTCGATACCATCGTGACAGGACTATCAGAACTGCACGTTGCGGATGAAGAAGGCGGAGAGGTCGGTCTTCTTGGCCGCCAGCTCGGAGGCCTGATCAGGAGTCAGCACGAACTGGCCGGCCCGCTCGCGGCTGGGCATGGTCATCAGCAGCTCGAGGGCGCCCACCTTGTTGGGATAGAGGTCGCGGACGCGCAGCAGGGCGTTGGCGGCGGTGCTCAGCGCCTTGAAGACGGAGCCTTCGGAGTTGGTGGTGATGGCGAGCAGCGGCCGGTCGCTCTGGGTGCCCTCGTAGATCTCCACCTCCTCGAAGCCCTGACTGTGGAAGGCCTGCTGCAGCTCGGTCGAGACGTCGGCCTGGGGATAGGGTTTCTGGGGCAGGGTGGAGAGGTCGTTGAAGCCCGCCCGGGTCTTCATCAGGCGGCCGGGCATGGGCGCGTTCTTGTCGCGGCGGCTGGCCGGCAGCTCCCGGGGCGCGGCCTCGCGGGACTTGATGAGGTCGGCCAGCGTGCGGTCCTTCACCGCCTTGCCGGCGGGGGTCACGTCCTGGGGAGCGCCGGGGAGGACGACGGCATTGCCGTAGCCGTCGCGGTTGGCCTGATCGGTCCTGGCGACGTCGATCTGGGCCAGCGGAATGAAGGACTGCGTGCCGTTGAGCAGGGTGATGATGGCCCTGTCCCTGTCGACCCGGTACTTCTCCTTGGCGGCGATGGTGTGGCCGTCCTTCAGGTAGACGACGTAGCCGCTGGCGGCCAGGACGGCCAGTCCTTGCAGGCCGAGCAGGCCAGCCAGCGCCAGGAAGCACAGAGTCCGCGACGTCCGCATGCCGTTTCTCCTCAGTAGCCCGATGCAGGGGTCGATCCAGGGCTGCCATGATACCCTGTCGCGCACCCTGGCGGCCACACGGGGCCGCCCTCAGGAATCTGGATCCACCGCCTTGAAGAATCCCGCGCTCCAGCCCGGACTGCTGCTGCTCGAAGACGGCTCCGTCTTCGAGGGTGAGGCCGTGTCGCCGGGCACCCGCTTCGGCGAGGTGGTGTTCAACACCTCGATGACCGGCTACCAGGAGGTGCTCACCGACCCCTCCTACCGCGGCCAGATCGTGGTCATGACCCAGCCGCACATCGGCAACTACGGCACCACGGCGGAAGTGGCGGAGTCGCTCCACCCCTGGGCGGAGGGGTTCATCGCCCGCCAGTTCACCGTCCGCCCCTCGGGCGCGGCACCGGAGGAGAGCCTGGTGGGCTACCTGCGGCGCCACGGCGTGCCGGCCCTCCAGGGGCTCGACACACGGGCGCTGGTGCGGCGGCTGCGGGAGCGGGGAGCGCTGCGCGGCGTGCTCACCACCGAAAGGTCCGACGCCGCCGGCCTCGCCGCCGAGCTGGCCGACTTTCCCACCATGGCCGGCCGCGCCCTGGTGGACGAGGTCACCTGCGACGCCGCCTACGAGCTGCCGGCGGCGGGAGAGGAGCGCCGGCACCTCGCGGTGTACGACTTCGGGGTGAAGGCCAACATCCTGCGTTCGCTCAACCTGCGCGGCGCCCGGCTGACGGTGCTCCCCGCCCGTACGCCGGCGAGCGACGTGCTCGCCCTGGGAGTGGACGGCGTGGTGCTCTCCAACGGCCCGGGCGACCCCGAGCCGCTGACCGGGATCGTCGGTAACGTCCGCGAGCTGCTGGCGGCGGACCTGCCCATCTTCGGTATCTGTCTGGGTCACCAGCTCCTGGGCCTGGCCTTCGGCGGCCGGACGTTCAAGCTCAAGTTCGGCCATCACGGAGGCAATCAGCCGGTGCGCGACCTGCCCACGGGCAAGGTGGCCATCACCAGCCAGAACCACGGCTTCGCCGTCGATCCCGCCTCGCTGCCCGCCTTTTGCAAGGTCACCCAGGTGAACCTGAACGACGGCACGGTGGAGGGCTTCGCCGCCGAGGGCCGGCCCGTCTACTCGGTGCAGTACCACCCGGAGGCGGCTCCCGGTCCGCACGAGGCCGCGGTCCTCTTCGACCGCTTCCTGGGGGCCGCGACGCGAAAGTGAAGCCGTCGACCTCTGGGCGCGAGCCCCTCCTCTCGGGTCCGCTCCCCTGGCTCATCGCCTGGCGATTCCTGCGCGGGCGGCGCAGCCGTCTGCTGGACGGCACGGCGCGGGCGGCCCTGCTCTCGACCGCCCTGGGGGTCACCGCCATGGTCATCGCGATGGCCCTGATGACCGGCTACCGGCAGGACCTGCAGAACAAGCTGGTACGGGGCAACGCGGCGGTGATCGCCTATCCGGTGGGAGGCGACGCCAGTCTCTCCGCGACGAAACGCCAGGCGCTGCTGGCCCTCCCCGGCGTCCAGCGCATCGGCCGCGTGGCCTACGGCCAGGGCTCCCTCGCGAGCTCCGGCCGCCCCGCGGGCCTGGAGGTCGTGCTGCGCGGCGTCGACGCCGGCGGCGGCCAGCTCACGGCCAGCGCCGAGCAGCTCCGGCCGGGGGCGGACGGCATCCCCGGCGCCGTGCTGGGGAAGGACCTGGCCGACCGGCTGGCGGCTCACCGCGGGGACGTCCTGCGCCTGGTGGCCCTGGGGTTTCACGACGGCCGGCCGCGCTTCCGCTACCAGAGCGTGCGGGTCTCCGGCACCTTCGCGACCGGCTTCGCCGAGTTCGACCGGAGCTGGGTGCTCCTCGACCGCCCCCTGGTGGAGACGCTGATGGGCGACCCGGCCTCCGTGGACCTGCTGGAGCTCACGGTGGCCGACGCCGACGAGGCGCCGCGCATCTCGGCGGCGGCGACCAAGGTGCTGGAGCCCGACTTCGTCGTCACCGACTGGCGGCAGCTCAACCACGAGCTGTTCACCGCCCTCAAGCTCCAGCAGGTGGCCCTCTTCCTGGTGCTGGGGCTGATCGTCCTGGTCTCCACCTTCAACGTCGCCTCGACCCTGGTGGTGCTGGTGCGGGAGCGGATGCGGGACATCGGCCTGCTGGGGGCCCTGGGTCTGCGGCCAGGCAAGCTGCGCCTGGTCTTCCTCATCTACGGCGGGTTCCTGGGGACGCTGGGGACGCTGCTGGGAGTGGCGGCCGGCTGGGGGATCTGCTGGGTGCTCACCACCTTCGAGCTGGTGCGCTTCGACGCCGAGGTGGCGGCGATCTATTTCATCAGCTCGGTGCCGTTCCGGGTCGCGCCGCGGGACCTGCTGGCGGTGGTGGGCTTCGCCCTGCTCGTCACCCTCCTCGCCTGCTTCGCCCCGGCCTGGCGGGCGGCGCGGGTGGACCCGTCGTCGGCGCTGCGGTACGAGTGAAGAACACGGACGAGCAGGGACTTACACGGACCCCGCGACCGGGGTTCCTTCTGTCCTTGACAGTCCTTGCTCGTCCGTGTCCGTCCGTGTTCTTCCTCTACGCCGACACGCTCTCGTTCCGCTCCCCCGACATGATCCGCCAGCCGATGACCTTCTCGTCGATCTCCCGCAGGCGGCCGGCGACCAGACGGCAGAGGAGCTGGAGGAACTCCAGGGCGGCGTGGGGGTCCATGGCCAGGATCTCCCGCACCGTCCCCTGGTCCAGGGCCAGCACGGTCAGCGGGCCGCCGTGGGCCTTGGCGTCGGCCGAGCGGGGCTCGCCGTCGATCAGCGACATCTCGCCGAAGAAGTCCCCCCGCTCCAGCACGGCCAGGGCCTCCTCGCCGGCGCCGGGGATGAACTTGGAGATCACCACCCGGCCTTCCAGCACGACGTACATCTCGGAGCCCTCGTCCCCCTCCTGGAAGAGGTAGGCGCCGGCCGCGAAGCGCTTCTCCTTGGAGAAGGTGGCGAGCGTCATCAGCTCGCGGCGGGAGAGCCCCTGCTCGCGGAAGAGGCGGATCTTGTCCGACGGCTCCACCTTGACGCTCGCCGCGGCTCCCGCCGGCTGCTTGCGCAGCCGTAGGAAGCTCTCCGGCAGCGACTCGTCGGAGAAGAACGTCTTGAGCTGGTCGTTGGTGGCCCGCAGCTTGCGCGCCAGGCTGTGCCAGAGGGTCCAGTAGACCTGGACCCCCATCTCGGCCGAGGTCTCGACGAGGTTGTCCATCACCGCGGCCTCGAGGCGCAGGACCTGGCTGGCGGAGGCGACCAGGGCGTCGCAGTTCCGCTCGTGGGCGGTGAGGAAGCCCGCCTCGCCGAACAGCTCGCCCGAGTCCACCACGCCGAGGTCAAAGGTGCCGTAGGTGGTGGTGCGCTGGAGGTTGACCTCCCCCCGCTCCAACACGTAGAGGTCGCGCCCCTGGCTGCGGTGGGCGAAGATCAGGTTGCCGACGTCGTGGATCTCCTCACGCACCGCCTGGGTGAGGCGGAAGATCTGCTCGTCGGAGAAGTGGGCCAGGGGCTTGAGCCGCCGCAGCCGGGCCGCCAGCTCGATCTGGCCGCCGGCCTCGCGGCGCGCCGGCGGCGCCGCCGTGAGACTGAGGTTGGCCCCCGGCAGCCCACCCTGCTCGAGGAAGCGCTCGCGGTGCCACTCCAGGCGGTCGAAGGCGGTGTGCACGATTTCCTGGCGCTCGCGGAAGAGGCGGGAGAGCTCGCGGTTGCCCCAGCCGAGGATCTGCTTCAGCGTCTGGATGCGCCGCCGCAGCCGCCGCACCCCCTCTTCGTCGCCGTCGTTGAGCAGCAGGAAGGCGTGCACGGTGGCGCCCAGGGCGGCCTCGAACTGCTTGCGCTCGTACTCGGAGCGGCCGAGGCTCTCGGCCGTCTCGCGGTCGAACGGGTTGTAGCGCAGGGCACGGCTGAACTCCTCGGCGGCGCCGTCGAAGTCGCGGCGGCGGAAGAGGAGCCGGGCATGGAGCTTGTGGTTGGCCGGGTTCGCCAGGTCCTTGGCCTTGGCCACCTCGATGCAGTCGATGGCCCGGACGTTCTCCCCCTTGTCGGCGTAGAGGTGAGCGAGACCGAGGAAGTGGGCGGCGTCGATGGCGTTGCGCCGGTACCCCTCCCGCAGCAGGTCGCGCAGGCTGCGGGAGCTCCCTCCCTGAAGCTGCTGGTGGCGCTTGCGCACCTCGGCCAGCCCCAGCTTGACGCTCAGGTTCTTGGGGTCCAGCCGCAGGGCGAGCAGCAGGAGGTCGGCCGCCTCCTCGTGGCGTCCGCTCTCGCTGAAGCGCCGCGCCAGGTCGGTCAGCTCCTGGACCTCGCGGTTGGAAGGGGAACTCTGCAGGTCACTCATACCGCGCCATCCTCATGTTGAAGCAAAGGACGACCAGTCTAGCACGATGGAGAGCTTGAACGCTGCTCCTTGTTTATGTACATTTACCTATTATCTTGGCTGGAGAGGAGTTTTCGCCATGGCCGCGAGTGCCGAGCTTCTCACGACGATGCGGAGGGGGATCGACTGCTGCCGGCGGGGGGACTGGAACGAGGGCCTCCGCTACCTGGGGCAGATCGCCGAGCGGGGAGACACGGGTCTGCCGGGGCTCTTCTACTCCTACCTGGGCTACGGCATCGCGTTGCGGGAGCAGCGGGTGCGGGAGGGCCTCAAGCTCTGCCGCCACTCGGTCAAGGTGGAGTTCTACCAAGCCGACAACTACCTCAACCTGGCCCGCACCTGCCTGCTGGCGCGCCACCGCTCCGGCGCCGTCCGTGCCGTGCGCGACGGGCTGAGGATCGATCCGCACCACGCGGGGCTCCTCGTCCTGCAGCGGGAGCTCGGGGTGCGCGGCCGGCCGGTGCTCCCCTTTCTCGACCGCGCGCACTTCCTCAACCAGCTCCTCGGCCGTCTCCGCCACACCTTGCGCGGTACCGGCTGAGTCGGCACCTCCCGGCAAGGCAAATCCCCCCTCGCCTTCCGGGACGAGGGGGGACCGGGAGAAGTGCCGCCAGTGACGGCGACCTACGGAGCGCCCGCGGGGGAGGCGCCGCCGCCGGCCCGCAGGTCGTCGAAGACGATGCCCAGGTTGTCCGCGCCGTTGTTGCGGCACAGGTCCATGAAGTGGGCCACCTTCTCATAGGGCAGCTCGCCGTCCGCGGCGAAGAAAACCACCTTGCTCGCACGGCCGGTCATGGCCTCGCGGAGCTTGGCCCCGAACTCGTTCTCGGGATACATCGTCTTGTTGATGAACCGGTTGCCCTGCCCGTCCATGCGCACGATCACCTGATCGTCGGACTGGGGAGGAGGGGCCGCCGTCTCGACTTTGGGCGGCACCTGCACGGGGTATCCCATCTGCAGCAGGGGCACCGCCACCATGAAGATGATCAGCAGCACGAGCACCACGTCCACCAGCGGCGTGATGTTGATATCGCTCCGGACGCCACCGCCGCCACCCACGTTCATTGCCATAGTCGTTTCACTCCTGCGGGCGCCCGCCTAGGCGGAGCCCTGCTTTTTTTCCTTCTCGGTGACCAGTCCGACGCGGCTGAACCCCGCCTCGTTGATGATCTGCATCACCTTCCGGACCTCTTTGTACTTCAGCCGCTTGTCGGCCTTGATGACCACCGACTTGTCCGGGGTCTGCGTGTGGATGTCGGTGAACGCGGCCTTGACGTTGTCGTTGGGCACCCAGTTCTGTTCCACGAAGACGCTGCCGTCCGACTTGATCGCCACGTTGAGCTGCTTCTGACCCTCCGGCATCTTGTCCGGTTTCGTGGTCTCGGGCAGCTTCACGTCGACTCCCTTCTGGAGCATCGGCGTGACGACCATGAAGATGATCAGCAGCACCAGGCAGACGTCGACGAGGGGAGTGACGTTGATGTCGCTCCGCACCCCGCGCACGAGGTTGAGCTTCTGATGTTTAGGCAGCATGCTTGCTCTTCTGGCGCTTCATGAAGAAGTCGACCAGCTCCGAGGACGAGTTCGACATTTCGATCTGCAGACGCTCCAGCTTGTTGGTGAAGTAGTTGAACATCCAGGCCGCCGGGATGGCGACGCCGAGACCGAAGGCGGTGGCCACGAGCGCTTCGGCGATACCGGACGACACGGTGCCGATACCACCCGAGCCGGCGAGCGCGATGCCGTGGAAGGCGTTGATGATGCCGATCACGGTGCCGAACAGGCCGATGAAGGGGGTGATGGTGGCGATGGTGGCCAGCGAGCCGATGCCCCGCTTCAGGTCCGAGGTGGTGAGCAGGGTGGCGCGCTCGACGGCGCGGGTGGCGGCCTCCACGATCTCCTGCTCGGAGAGCGGGCTGGTCTGGCTCTCGTACTGGAACGACTGGAGGCCGGCTGACACGACCCGGGCGAGGTGGCTCTGGGGGTACTTGCTGGCCGCATCGATGGCGGCCTGGGGGCGATCGTTCTTCAGGTGCTCGGTCGCCTGCCGGGCGAACTGCAGCGACTGCTTGCGCGCCTTGTTGAACATGATCACCCTCTCGACCGAGACGTAGAGCGACCAGATCGACAGGAGGATGAGGATGATGATGACCCCCTTGTTGAGGATGGTCATCTGTTGCCACAAGGTAAGAGGACTCAGATCCATTGCGCTTCTCCTTTTCCCTTTTCTGAAGACCTAGGCGCTCACTGCACCTGGAAATTGACCGTCAGCACGTAATAGACCTTGACCGGCCGGCCTTCGAGCGTGGCCGGCTTGAACTTCCACTTCTGCACCGCTTCCACGGCGGCGTGGTCCAGGCCCATGGGCAGGCCCTTGAGCACGCGGACGTTGGTGACGTTGCCGCCGGTGTCGATGATCGCCTCGACGATCACCGTGCCGGTGACGCGCGCCCGGCGGGCGAGCTCGGTGTAGACCGGCTTGATCTGATTGATGATCTCCGGCCGGGTGACGGCGCCGCCGACGCGCAGGGGAGCGTCGTCCGACGGCACGCCGCCCGGCGTTCCGCCCACCACACCACCCGGTACGCCGCCGACCACGCCGCCGACCACGCCGCCGACCACGCCACCGGGCACGCCGCCCTCGACGCCTCCCGGCACGCCGGTGTCAACGGCGCTGGGCTCCGGGTTGGTGTTCGCCTCCGGCACCTTGTCCGGGATCTGGACGGGCTGCACCGGGGTGGTGGGGACGATCCTTGGCACTTCCTTCGGCACCGGCTTCGGGGTGGCGGCGGCCGGCGGTGGCGGCGCCGGCGGCGGGGGTGGCGGCGGCGGCGCGGCGTTGATGAACACCACGTTGATCGGCGGCTCGGCCACTTCGGGGACGTTCCAGTACTGCACGAACAACAGCGCGCCGCCCGCGATAATGTGGAGCACCAGCGCCACGGGCATCAGCCACCAGCGCACGCCGCGCTTGTGAACCGTGTCCAGATCGATCAGAGAGTTCTCGAACATGGCTTCCTTCCCACCTGTGGTCAGGTTTTAGCGGGGGTCTGCTGGGGCTGTTGCGATTTCTTGCGCAGCTCGATCGCCTTCTTCAGCCACTGATCCGCCTGCGCCGTGTAGTCCAGGCGTTTGGTGGCGTCGATCTCCGCCTTCGCCTTCTCGCGGAACAGGAGGCTGTAATAGGCCATCGCCTCGAAATAGTCCGGCTTGGCGTCCAGGGCCTGCTTGAGTGCCTGCAGCCCCATGTCCACGATCTTCTGCCGCTCCTCCAAATTGATGGAGGGGTCGCGGTAGGCCTTGTCCCAGGCCGAGACGCCGATCGAGTAGAGCGCCTCGGCGCGCTCCTGCCCCTGAAGCTGCGAGGCGAGTTGGAACGCCTGGTCCAGCCGCCCGGCCTGGGTCAGGATGGTGACCCGGTACTTCGAGAGCTTCGAGGCCTCCGCAGGCATCTCCTTGATCCGCCGGTCGATGAAGGCGAGAGCCTCGTCGTACTTCTTGGCATTGACCAGGGTCGACATCAGGTACTCTTCGACCTTCTCGTCCTTCGGGTACTCGGCGAGGTACTTCTCGAAAGCGTTGATGGCGGTGGCGGCGTACTCGACGTTCTGCGGGCTGTCATCCCCAGGCCGGTAGAGGGCGAGGGCGGACAGCCCCAGGGAGCGCCAGGCGAACGTGGCGTCGGGGTCCAACTGGAGGCCCCGCTTGTACTGGCTGATCGCCTTCGTGTACGACTCTGCCTGGTAGTACGAGTTGCCCTTCTTCAACTCGGCCCGGGCCTGGACCTTGCCGCAGCCGAGCGCCGGCAACAGGATCAGAAGGGCTGCGACGGGGAGTATCACAGTTCTCTGCATAGTCACCTCTCCACCACTTAGAAGGAGGGAGCTCCAAAAGAGTTCCCGGGAAGATCTCGGCCCGAACGACAGGAGGGTTCGGAGGGGCTCGCCACCTCGTTTGACACCCCCCGTGCTCGCGGTGCCAATGCAACAGTCGTACCGGCTTCTGCTATTCCCCCGCCGGCGCCTGGCAATCGGCGCCCCGGGTCGTACACCCCGCTGCGAGAGGGTGGGTCTCAAGGAGGAGCGGGTGTGCAGCGGCGGCCTTCTCTTCCCCCATCATGAAACGGGTCGGAATCCTAGAGGAAAACTTCGCGGATGCCAAATGGCAGGAATCAAGGGGTGGAAGTGGGGCGGAAATTGCGCCCCCGCCCCTCGCCATGTCAGACTCCGCGCCGCACTTTCAATTCCCCGGAGCGGGGGCCCTGAAGGCCCGGAGCTCCCGAAGGAGGCCCTGCTTGCTCCGAGGCATCTTCCAGATCAAGAAGCTGGACGACATCATGGCGTCGGCGGAGAGCGGACCCTCGCTGCGCCGCGACCTGGGAGCCTTCCAGGTCACGCTGCTGGGCATCGGCGCCATCGTCGGCGCCGGCATCTTCGCCACCCTCGGCACCGCCGCGGCCGGCGACGCGCAGCGTCTCGGGGCGGGACCCTCGCTGATGCTCTCCTTCGTGATCACGGCGGTGGTCTGCGCCTTCACCGCTCTGTGCTATGCCGAGTTCGCCGCTCTGGTGCCCATTTCCGGCTCAGCCTATACCTATTCCTATGCCACCCTCGGCGAGCTGGTGGCCTGGATCATCGGCTGGGACCTCATCATCGAGTACGCGGTGGGCAACGTGGCCGTGGCCATCAGTTGGGCCAACTACTTCCGCACTCTGCTCGACAGCATGGGCATTCACGTTCCGCCATGGCTCACCACCGATTTCCGGACGGCGGCCCACATGCCTGACGTCCTGGCGAGCGCGCCCCACGTCCTGGGCGTGCCCATCGTCTTCAACCTGCTGGCCTTCCTGATCGTGGCCCTGATCACCGTCGTCCTGGTGGCCGGCATCCGCGAGTCGGCCCGCTTCAATGCCATCATGGTGATGATCAAGATCGTGGTCCTCCTGTTCTTCGTCGCGGTGGCGCTGAAATACGTCACCCCGGCGACGGTGACGGCCAACTGGCATCCCTTTCAACCCAACGGCTGGAAGGGGACGTTCGCCGGCGCGGCGGTGGTCTTCTTCGCCTACATCGGCTTCGACGCCGTCTCGACGGTGGCCGAGGAGACCCGCAACCCGGGGCGCAACCTGCCCATCGGCATCATCGCCTCGCTGATCATCTGCACCGTGCTCTACATCGGGGTGGCGGCGGTCTTCACCGGCATCCTGCCCTATGGCGTGCTGAAGCAGAAGCTGGCCACCGAGCAGGCCGAGCCCCTCACCATGGCCCTCGAGTACGTGATGGGGGGGAAGCAGCCCTGGGTCATCGGCCTCGTGGCCCTCGGCTCGGTGATCGCCCACACGGCCGTGCTGCTGGTCTTCCAGCTCGGCCAGCCGCGCATCTTCTTCTCCATGGCCCGCGACGGCCTGCTCCCCCAGTCGTTCGCCCGCGTCCATCCGCGGTTCCGTACGCCGCACGTCACCACCATCCTCACCGGCGTCCTGGTGGGCGGGGTGGCGGCCTTCGCCAGCATCGTCGAGATGGTCGACCTGACCAACATCGGCACCCTCTTCGCCTTCGTGCTGGTGTGCGTCGGCGTGCCCATCCTGCGTCATACCAACCCCAGCGCCCAACGGCCGTTCCGGGTGCCCTTCGGCCCCTACCTGCTGCCGCTCCTGGGAGCGGCCTCCTGCGTCTTCCTCATGTACTACCTGCCGCCCGCCTCGTGGTGGCGGTTCGTGGGTTGGCTGGTGCTGGGCTTCGCGATCTACAGCGCCTACGGTTACACCCGCAGCACCATCGGCCAGGAGTTGGGCCGGCCGCGGATCACCCCGTGGACTCTCAAGGTCGCCTCCCTCGGCTTCCTGCTGACCGCCGGCGGGCTGTTCACCATCCCCCATGACGCGGGGCTCGGCACGCTGATCGCCCAGGCGGGCAACGCCGCCGCGGCGGACCACGGCCGGTCGCTCCTCGGCCTGTCGCTGATCGTCGTGGGGCTGGTGCTGGGGATCGCCGGGCTGCTGATCGAGACGGGGGACCGGCGGCGAGGGTAGGCCGGGCTCACGTCTCCCGCGTCAGGCCGAGGCTGCGCTTCACCCGGAACCAGGCGTTGCGCAGCTTCCAGAAGCGGCTCGCCTCCATGCCGGCGAGGCGGGCCCGCAGGGCGTCGCCCTCCTCCCGCAGCTTCCGCGCCCGGACGTCCAGGGTATAGCCGTCGAGACGGGCCGAGCGCAGGAGGGCGGCGGGGAGGGGGTCCTCGTACAGGCGGGAGACGCCGCCCGCCGCGTCCACCACGTCGAGCGCCACGAGGGGGCCGGCCACCTCGGCGCCGGGCGGCAGCTCGGCGGCGAGGTCCCAGCCGCACGGCGTCACCTGCTCGTAGGGGAAGAGGACGCCGACCTCGGGCCGCGGCACGAAGTCGCGATGGACGAGGACGGTCTCGCCGCCCACCGTCAGCCGCAGCTCCCGCGGGGCGGCGCGCCGCGCGCGATCCACCACCCAGCCGGCGAGGCGCAGGCGGCCCCGGGTCAGCGAGCAGTGCTCCACGAACCCCTCGGGCTCGACCCGCAGCGCCAGGCCGGAGAAGTCGGCGCCCGCCTCGGGGACCACCACGTAGAGGTCCTGGAAGCGCAGCATCCCCCGGGGGACGCGGTGCAGCGAGCTGCCGGGGGCGACCTCGCCCACGACGCGGCGGACGAAGGGCTCGTCCACCCAGGTGGTGCCGTACTGCTCGGCGGAGAGCGAGCCGCTCTCGCTCTGGGCGTCGAAGAGGATGCCTCCGGGGGGCAGCTCCCGGCCGGTGGGCAGCAGGTCGCGGTCATGGACGCTGAAGACGAGCACGCCGCCGGGCCGCAGCAGCCCCCACAGCCGGCGCAGCCAGGAGAGGAACGTGGCCTCCGGCAGGTGGGTGAAGAGGGAGGAGACGAGGATGGCGTCGAACGTCTCGGCGCAGACGAGCTGCTCCGGGTCGGCGTGGGAGACGAGGCCGTGGACGCCGAAGGCCGCCTCCTGGAAGCGGACGCCGCCGGCGTAGACGTCCGACACCCAGAAGCGCTCCGGGGGGACGTCGAGCACGGCCCAGCGCGTCACCCGGCCGTAGCCGCTGGCGAAGTCCAGGAGCTGGAAACCGGGGGGCATCTCGCCGAAGCGCCAGCGCAGGACGGTGGCCAGCGTCTCCCAGATGCGGCGGCCGGAGTCGAAGTAGAGGACGAGGGCCCGGTCCCGGTCGTTGCCGTGGAGGTTGAGGTAGTGGAGGAGCATCTCGTCCTCGGCGTGGACGTCGAGGTTGGCCGCGGCGAGGCGCCCGGAGGCGAAGCCGAGAGCGGTGACGAGGGGATTGCCCTCCCAGGTCTGATAGAGGAGGCTCACTCCGGCTCTTTCAGCGCTGGCGAGCCGGGCCAGGGGGCCGCCGCGGCCAGCGCCATGGCACGCTTGGAGTCGCGGGCGAACCGCTTCTGGAGCAGGCGGGTGAGGGGAAACCCGAGCCGCGCCAGCGGCAGGTTCGGCCGGGAGAAGGCGAAGATCTCGTACCACACCGAGTTGTCCTCGTGATGCCACTCGACGGTGAAGCGCTCCTCGCCCCGCTCGCCGTGGTCCGGCAGCGTGCCGTAGGCGAACCCGTAGCGCACGATCGGTCCCTCGTCGTCGACGCGGTAGACGACCCGGCAGGCGTTGAGGGACCAGAAGCCGAAGTGCCGGACCCGCACCGCCACCGTGGTGCCGGGCTCCTGCGGCGCCGCCGGCGGGTAGGTGGAGACCCAGCCGAGGTCGAACATCCGCCAGCTCCGCAGGGCCTCGACGGCACGGGCGAAGGTGGCCCGCCCCTCGCCGAGGCGGAGGCGATGGTGATCGGCCCTGAAGCCGGCCGGCGCGCCGCGGCGGGAGTGACCCACCGCGCGATAAGAGAAGGTGCGGCTCCTCTGCTGCGCGAGGAACCTCTCGACGAGCTGCGGAGAGGGTTTCATCAACAGGAACACGCGGCGGGTGAGGTTACCACGGCTGGCGGGAGCGGGAGGATAGAATGGCAGGCCTTGTGGCCGGCCGGCTGCTGGCGGGGCCCTGAGGAACAGAAACAACGCGACCGCTCTTTGAATTCTTGACCTTACGCCCGCTCGGGTCTATCTTGGGGAGGTCTCCCGTCGACCGGATTCCAGATCCCGAGGTGCCCGATGCTCTGGCCCGCCCTCTCCTCGCTGCCACGACCGTTGAGTCGAACCTCCGCCGTCCTGTCCCTCCTGGCGCTGGCGCTGCTTCCGGGGACGCCTCCCCTGCGCGGCGCCTCGACCGGCCAGACGGCGCTCTACACGCCGCAGGGGAGCGCCGCGGGCACGGGCAACGGCGACTACGTCACCGCCACCGCCGGACTCAACACCTTCTACCGCTACTTCATCGAGGTACCGTCGGGCCTGGGGCATCTGGTGGTCGAGATCTTCGACGCGGACGTCGGCCACGGCGGCGCGGCCGAGGAAACGGCCGGACGCGACCGCGACCGGGACGGCAACGGCTTCAACACCACGGTGACCTACACGCTCCTGCGGCCCGATGGGACCACGGCCGTGACCCTCAATTGCACCGCCGCCGCCACCTGCACCGACAACGGCTGGCAGGCCCTCCTCGACAGCACGACGGCACAGAACACCGCCGCCGGCCACTGGGAGCTGCGGGTCGCCATGAGCGGCTCGACCAACATCAACGCCATCGGCATCCGGGCACACGACGGCACCTCCGGGGCGGGCGGCACGGAGCTGAACGTCTACTACGATTCACAGAATCAGTTCGGGGTGAATCCGCCCGCCAACGGCGCCGGCACGCGGAGCTATGCGATCTATCCCTACGTCACCTCCGGCTGCTCGGCGGCCAAGAACGATTTCGATTACGACAGCAACAACGGCAACACCGGCGCGATCACCCTCACCAGCCGCACGGGCGCCTTCACCCAGAGCTACGCCAGCACCTCCCTCTCCACCACCAACACCTGGCGGCGGGACACGTTCAGCGGCTGGACCTCCGACACCAGGTCGACGGACTACGGGATCTGGTCCGCCGCCTTGACGATCAACACCTATACGGTCAACAACGTCGTCAACGGCAACTACGCCAACGTCTACTTCAGCAACTTCCAGGCAGCCGCCAACCCGCCGGCGGCCAATCCGACGCCCAACGCCTTCCGGGTCTATCTGCCGACCGATGCCGGGACGGCCCCTGCCAAACCCTACGTCGAGCAGCTCGCGACGTTCAGCGGCTGCGGCGGCAACAACGACGGGCCGAACCCGCCAGTGGTGGGCCAGACGAGCTGCTACACCGTCACCGTCCAGGTGGTCAATCCGGCGGCGCAGGCCATCACCTTCTCGAACGCGAACCTGGTGACGACCAACGTCCCGGGCGGCGGCACCGTCTATGCCGGCCTCGGCCAGGTGAGCCAGGGCTCGATCATCGCTCAGCCCGCCGTGGGCGGCACGGGCAACGTCACCTGGAACCCGGGCACGGTGGCAGCGGGTACCACGGCTCTCCTGGCCTATCGGGTGAAGGTGACGCCGGCATCGGCCGGGCAGCGGCTCCCCCTGACGGCCACTCCCGCCTCGGGCAACGGCACGCGGGCGCAGTACGTGGACACGACGGGGAACACCACGCAGGCCCGGGCGACCTTCCTCTTCGGGCCGCTGTGCGAGCTGGCGGTGACGCAGGGCCTGCTGACCGAGGCGGTGATCTCCTCGTTCCATGCCTCGGCCGCCGCGGGCGGCGGCGTGCTCGTGGAGTGGCGCACGGCGTCGGAGGCGGGGACGGCGGGCTTCTATCTCCACCGCTGGAACGGCGAGGGGTGGCAGCCGGTCCACCGCGAGCTGCTGGCGGGCCTGATCCACGAGCCCCAGGGCGGCGTCTACCGCTACCTGGACGGCGGCGCCTCGCCCCGCGAGCCCCAGATCTACCTGCTGGAAGAGGTGGAGGCGGGCGGCCGGCGGCGGACCCACGGCCCCTTCGCCGTGCAGGTGGACTGGAACCGCACCCGGGAGATGGCCGGTGACGGGATCTATGAACGCACGCCTCATCCCGCGCCTCTCCGCAGCGCGGGCCGCAAGGACCTCGTCCCGACGACCCCGGCCAACCCTCCGGGCAAGCCGGGCGCGAGCGCCGCGGGGGTTCACCTCTCGGTGCGCACCGCGGGCCTCCACTACCTGCGCAGCGCGGACGTGGCCGCCTGGTTCGGCATGCCGCAGCCCCTGGCCGAGGTGATGATCGGCCAGGGGGGGCTCGCCCTGAGCCGCGGCGGCCAGCCCGTGGCCTGGATGCCCGACTTCACGGCGGGTTCCGGGCCGCTGAAGCAGGCTCAGGGCCTCTTCTTCTACGGCCAGGCCTCCGACAGCCTCTACAGCTCCGACGCAATCTACCGTCTCGAGCGCAAGCCCGGCCTGCTGATGGCGGTGACGGCGGCCGGACCGGCGCCGGCCGGCGCTCCAGCGGCCGCCTTCCCGGAGACCCTGCACGTCGAGCACGACGTGTTCGCGGCCACCCTGATCTCGCCGGACCCCGAGTCGGACTACTGGTTCTGGGATTTTCTCCAGGGGGACGACCCCACCGGCGGCCACCGCACGTTCTCCCTCGACGCGCCGGGCCTCGCCGCCGGCCAGGCCGGCACTCTGGGAGTCTCGCTCTACGGCGCCACGGACAGCGGCGTGGCCGGCGAGCACCAGGCGGTGGTGGCCGTCAATGGCACCGTCCTGGGCGAGACGAGCTGGCAGAGGGTCGCGCCCCGGCAGGCGGCGTTCGCCATTCCCGCAGGCGTCCTCCAGGCCACGGGCAACCAGGTGGAGGTCACGGCGCACACCGGCGCCGGCGCGCCCTACAGCATCTACTACCTGAACGGCTTCGACCTCTCCTACCCGCGGACGTTCCGAGCCGCGGGCGATGTCCTGGCCTTCTCGGCGGAGGGAGCTTCCAAGGTGACGGTGACCGGCTTCACCAGCCCTGCGATCCGCCTGCTCGACGTCGGCGATCCGCTCCACCCGCGCTGGATCTCCGGCGCGACGGTGGAGGCGGACGGCGCCGGCGGCTTCCGGCTGACCTTCGCGCCGGCCGGCCCCGGCCCCTTCCTGGCCGCGGCCCCCGCGGCGTTCCAGGTGCCCACGTCCCCCAGAGCGTGGAGCGTGCCGTCTCTGCGGTCGACCGCCAACCGCGCCGCCTGGCTGGTAATCGCGCCGGCCGGCCTTCACGCGGCCGCCGAGCGGCTGGCGACCCTGCGGCGCACCCAGGGCTTGGAAGCGCGGGTGGTGGACCTCGAGGCGATCTTCGACGAATTCGCCTTCGGCGCGCCGACGCCGCACGCCATCCACGACTTCCTCGCCTTCGCCTGGCAGAGCTGGAGCCTGCGGCCCCGCTACGTGGTGCTGGCCGGCGCCGGCACGCTCGACTACCGCAACCTCCTCGGCTTCGGGGACGACCTGGTGCCGCCGCTGATGATCCGCACGCCGAGCGGACTTTTCCCGTCGGACAACCTGCTGGGTGACGTGGACGGCGACGGGCTCCCGGAGATGGCCGTGGGTCGCCTGCCCGTGCTCTCGGCGGCGGAGCTGGACGCCTACACGGCCAAGGTCGCCGCCTTCGAAGCCGCCGCTCCGGCGGGCTGGAACGGCAACGCCCTGTTCCTCGCCGACGCCGCCGACCGCGCCGCCGATTTCGCGGCGGACAGCGCCGGGGTGGCCGCCCAGCTCCCGGCCGGCTACGCGGTGGAGCGGCTCGACCTCACCTCCACGCCGCTCGCCGCCGCCCGCTCGCAGGTGCTGGCCGACTTCGCGAGCGGCGTCGCCTTCGTCGACTACCTGGGGCACGGCGCCCTCGACCGGCTGTCCGCGAACGGCCTGCTCACCAGCGACGACGTGCCCGGGTTGACCAACGGCGAGCGGCTGCCGGTGCTCACGGCCATGACGTGCACCATCAACCGCTTCGAGCTGCCCGGCATCCCCGCTCTGGGCGAGCTGCTGGTGAAGCGCGGAGCCGGCGGCGCCGCCGCGGTGTGGGGACCCTCGGGGCTCTCGGCCCACGGCGACGCGCGGCTCCTGGCCACCCGCTTCTACCACGCCGCCGACGAGCGGCTGGGCGACCGCGTACGCCGGGCCATCGCCGAGCTCCGGACCCTGGGGGGCGACCCGGACCTGCCGCGGGTCTACGTCCTGCTGGGGGACCCCGCGCTGCGGCTCAAGGCGCCGGTCGCGCCGCCGCCGGCGCCGGCGGGGCCGGGGGAATAGCCCGCCGCTGCGGCCGGCGGGTGACGCCGTAGACGAAGAAACGGACGAGGTCCGCCGGCCGCAGGCCAGCCGCCACCAAGGCGAGGCCGAAGAGGCGCGTCGAGCGGCCCGCGAACGAGCCGCAGCGGCGGAAGGCCGCCACCAGCAGGTGCACCAGCGCGGCCCGCGGACGGGAAATTCCCAGGGCCGCCGGCGCCGGCATTTCCGGCAATTCGACGCCGAGAGTGCCGCGGGCAGCGGCCAGGGCCGCCCAGACCACGCCGCCGCAACGCCCCTCGCGGGCGATGGCGGCCAGCCGGGCGCTGTCGAACGGACCGCCGCGGCGCACGGTCTCGGCCACGTCGAACAGCCCCTTCAGGCGAAAGAAGCGCTTGCGGCAGGCATTGACGCAGAGCGAGACCAGGAGGTCCTCGGGCGACATCACCCAGGCCGCCTGGCCACGGAAGGCCACGGGCCGGGCCTGACGCCAGATCCGCTCGAAGTCCAGAGGGAGCAGGCCGTTCAGGGTGACGTCGTGGTGCCCCTCGAGGTCGCACTCGACGCCGTGGGTGTAGAGGGCGCGGCGGACCTCTTTCTCCCGACCCTTCCCCTTCGCCCAGCCGGGCCCGGTGGGCCGCAGCGACAGGTCGATGTCCTTCGACACGGCCACCCAGGGCTCGGCATAGACCAGGACGTCGAGGGCCGTGCCCTTGAGCAGCAGGGCTTCGAGCTCCACCTCGCGCAGCGCCGCGAGGCCGGCGGCGAGGCGGTCGGCGTCCCGCTCCTTCACGGCGGCGTTCTCGAAGATCGCGAGCTCCAGCCGGCCCGCCACCGCCGCCGGCAGCGGGGCGCCACACCGTTGCAGGTTCGCGCCGGCGATGGGCAGCACGCCATGCCGCTCCGCCGTGGCGAGCAGGCGATCCCAGCGGATGGCCCCGGGGGCCCCGCCGGCACAGAGCGCCGCGGCGGCCGCCTGGTGCTCCGGCGTGAAGTCCTGCCGGGCGCAGAGGAGGAGGAGACGATCCTCGGCGGTCATGGCCCGGTCTCCTCGTCGCCCATCAGCTCCGCCAGCGCCCGCACCGCCCCGTCGAGGTCCGTGCCCGTGGCCAGCCGCCAGCACTCGCTGCGCTCCACCAGCCCGGCGAGGGCGTCGAGGTGGGCCTGGGAGGAGCGGGGCTCGGTGAGGAGGACGTTGGGCGCCAGCTCCAGCAGCGCCTCGCCGCGATCCATGGGGACGAGCGTGCTCTCCGGTGTGCCCGCCACCCGGGGGAAAACCAGCAGCGACGGCGCCGCCCGCCAGACGACGCCGGCCCCCCAGGCCCGCTCCGGCCGCACCTGCCGCTTGCGCCAGCCCTCGGGCCGGCCGGCGTCGAGGAGCCCCCGCAGCTCGGGGAAGAAGGCGACGGTCTCGTCCGTCAGGTCGAATTCGTCGGGGAAGGCCAGCACCGCGAGCCCCTCCGGCTCATCGCGCAGGAAGCGCAGGAACAGGGTGTCGTCCCCCAGGAAGCCGAGGCCGGCGCGGGCCAGGGCGAGGGTGAGGGTGGTCTTGCCGGAGCCGCTGGTGCCGGGCAGGAGCAGGGCCCGGCCGTCCCGGCAGACGCCGCCGGCGTGCAATCCGTACAATCCCCGCCGCTTCAGCATCTCCACCAAGGGAAGAGTGAACAGCGGGTGGGAGAGGATCCAGAGGTCCCCCTCCTCCAGGGCGTCGACCGACGCCCGGGTCCGCCCCCGGCCCGCTTCGCAGAGCACCGCAAGTCGTGGCCCGTGGCCGATGTACAGGAGGTCCGAGGCGTCGTCGTAGACCACCTCGCCGAAGGGCGGATCGTAGACCGGCCGCGCTCCGTCCGGCCGGCCGAACGGGTGGCCCCCGGCATTCCCAGTGACTCCCGCGATGATCTCGAAGGTCACGTCCGGCGGGCCGCCGTCTCCCGGCGGCAGGCCGGCCAGCCGGGCGCGAATCCCTGCCGCGGCCGGCTCCGATCCCGTCACCGCCAGGCGCAAGCCGTGGAGCTGCTGATGCTGATCGCCGGAAGCGGTCATGGAATGCTCCAGGTCTCCGCGAACAGGGGCCGCGGGTCGCGCGGCTCGGCCAGCGGCTCGCCCTGGTAGACGAGCCAGCAGTGGGCCGCCATCCGGCCCCCCATCTCACCCACCCCGAAGCGCAGGGAGACCTCGGCTCCGGCGCGGCGTAGCACGCGGTAAAGGGTCAGGCCGCGCACCAGGCAGCCGGAGCGCACCAGCGGCCGGCCGGCCGCGAGCAGGCGGTCGACGCGGGCCACCAGGGCCGCGACCTCGCCGGGAGCGGGAGCAGGGGGCAGCGGGCCGCGCGGCTCCAGGACGGCGTGCAGACGGTCGAGAGCGCACCAGCGCAGCAGCAGCGGCACGGCCGCCGCGAAGAGGACAGTGGAGACCCCGGCCGGGGCCTCAGGATTCCTGGACCACCAGGAGCTTCTCATCCAGCATCTCCTGGAGGAACGCCATCACGTCCTCGCGGATCGTCTCCGCCGGCGCGTCGTACTCGGAGCCGATGGCCTCGACGATCGCGCCGATGCCGTGCTCGCCGTCGCACAGCTCCCAGACGCGGGCGCTCACCTCGTCGAGGGCGAAGTACTGGCCGCCTTCCAGGTCCAGCAGGACCAGCGTGCCGGCCGCGCGCTGGATCAGCACACGGTCGCGGTGCCGGAGGCGGCTGTCGTCTCCGATCATCGAGCCCTCCGAATTCGATCTCTCTGATAAGCAGAAGCCGGCGAGACCCTGGAAGGGACACCGCCGGCGGTCACCAGTCAAGCGCGACTAGAAGCTGAACCGGGTGATCTGCCGCAGCAGACCGAGACGTCGCAGGGACGGCTTCCTGTACGTCTTCTTCATGGGAGTTCCTCCTCCTGGTTGAAAGGCGCCCGGCGTCTCCGGGAGACAACGCCGGGCAAGGGGTTCAAGATTCGTGCCCGTTTACTTATCTCCCGCCGCCATCCCAGACGGTCACCTCGGCCCAACTCCCCGCCGGACCGCGGCCCAGCAGGCTGATCGTGTTCTTGTCGAGGGTCATGAGCTTGGAGATGTCGACCGTCCGCGTCTCGCCCTTGCGCAGGCCGGTCACCTTGTACCGGGTGCCGTTGACGCGCAGCTCCAGGCTGGCAAACCCCGGCCTGCCGTTGTGGATCGTGACCTTGTTCTCGTTCCGCGCCACGTCGGCGAGGACGTCCTTCGGCGGCTGGCCGCTGCCGCGCGCGAAGAGGAGGAGGATCGGGTCGCAGACCGCCACGTTGCCGGCGCCGTCCGTCGCCTGGATGGTGACGTGCGCGCTCTGGCTCTGATTGATCTTGGTGGCGGTCACCACCACCGGCTGGGTGGTGCCGGGCGTGAAGGGCGGCACCGGCGTGTCGGCGTTGTCCGACTGCGTCACGACGATCGAGGCCAGCCCTGAGCCGCCGTCCTGGATGGTGGTGATGGCCTGGGTCGGCGGACCGGAGGAGATGGTCGTCGTGCAGACCGGCGGCGCCGGTGGGGTCTCCTGAACGACTCCACCTGGCAGCGGCACCCGCAGGGCGGCCACCTCCCAGAGCAGGGAGTCGGGGTTCTGGCCCGGAGGCGCCGAGTTCATCTGCACGACGGTGCTGCTGACGTTGGCCGGGACGTTGATCGTGGTCATGTACGTATCCCATTCCGGTCCGTCCGCACTGTTGAGGATGTTGAACAGGGTGGGGTTGTTGCTCACCGTGGTGTTGTCCGGGCGGGTCGGCTCACCGTCGCCCGCGATCAGCCAGAGCTGCGCCGTGCGAGCCGACGCAAACGCCCCGTGGCCGAAGGTGACCGGGCTGGTGACGCGGTTCTCGCCGGGCGTTGGATCGTCGCCGTATGCGAAGTCCAGGTCGTCCCAGACCTGCAGGCGATAGAAGGTCGCGTCCGAGCCGTCCGTGTAGGCGACGAACAGGCTGACGCCGTCGAGGCGCCAGAGGTTGCTCGCCGTGTTGCCGTCCGCGAAGGTGAAGCTGTGGCTGCCGGGGCCCGCCGCGGCCACCTGCGCGGTGACGTCGGAGAAGTAGCCGATGTTGAGGATCGGGCCGCCAGCCGACGTCGGCTGGCTCTCGGTGCCGATGACGGTGCCGGTGAGCGGATTGCCGTTGAAGATCATCTGCTGGTCTTTGTAGGGCTGGGTGAAGGTGCAGGTGCTGCCGTTCCAGTCGCAGGGACGCTCGCGGCCCGCCCAGTACAGCAGGGCGAAGCGCACGTTGCCCCCGACGGTGACGTTGAGGCTCACCGGCGAGGTGTGGTCCCAGTTGAACAGCCCCTGGCCAGAGGCGACGGCGCTGAGACCCTGCTCCTGCAAGTCGATGAACGGCGCCAGGGCCGTGGCGTTGCCGGCCACCGCGCAGGCCAGCAGCCCTGCCAGAATCAACAGGGTCAATCTCCGATGGAATGTCATGGCAGATCTCCTTTGTGTCGGTCGGTTCCTATCGGTTATCCAACGATGTATCAACATATGTTCAACAAGTCCGGGGACGGCAGGTCCGGACGGACTATGGCGCCCGACTGCAGGGAAGAAAGGAAACGTGTGCGAGACCCGGAAACATCGATTCGGCCCCCTCGGTTGAAGCTACGCGCGACGACGTATCTGTCTGGAGGGCTTTTCGGCGACCGGGCGATCTCGGCGGGAGACCCCTGGCTTTGCGGCCCCGCCTCGCGGCGGGTGTGCCTTGATCCAAGCCGGTCGAAACCTACTGCAAGCGCCGGGCCAATGCCGGCCGCGCGGCGAGCGCGCACCCTCCCGCCGCCGGCTTCCTTGCGGGAAAGTTGAATGCAAACAAGCACTTAGCGGACGACAGGGCCACCTTGACAGGGCTCGGCCAGAGGCTTACCCTGAGACTTGGAGTGGAAAATTTGAAACGAGCGCCGGTCGCCGAGGAGAGAGCTGGGCCCGAGCCGGCCCGGCATTGGGAGAGGCCGCGGATCCTCTCCCGCGAGCCTCTCGAAGCGGTGGCGGCCGTCTGCGCGCCGCACCCGCCCGCCAAAGGCAACCCCGGGGTGTGCCCCGCGGGCCCCATCTCGTCGTAAGCGGTCTTTTCAGCGCACCACGGGCAGGAGGGGGCGCCGGGCCTCCTCGTCCAGCACCTGCTCCAGCAGCTCCTTGCGTTGCCGGGCCGCGGGATAGACGGCGAGCGGATCGCCGGTGTGGGCGGCGGCCGCGCCGGGGCAGAAGTTGAGGAGGAAGCCCCGCGGTCCATGGCTTTCCACCACGCCCTTCGCCCGGGTCGTCAGCTCCCGCACTTCCGCGAGCCCCGCCGAGCCCTGCCAGATCTGCCGCAGGCTCTGCGAGTGGAGGTTGCCCACCGGCCGCCGCCACTGCACGCAGGGATAGACGTTGCCGAAGGGATCGACGGCCAGCCCCGAGGAGCCGGCGCCGCAGTGCTTGTCGAGGGGCACCGGGACGTGCTCGTCGGCGCTGCGCGCCGGCGCCGGAGAGGTTGCGCCGTCGTTCGCCCGGCCCCGCTCGGTCTGCAGGCGGAAGAGCCGCAGCACCCCGTCGCGCGATGGCGCCACCGCCAGCGGCTCGCGGCCGCCGTCGTCGCGCGGCGTCACCTCGGGATCGACCTGGAGCGGCAGGCCGAGGGAATCGGCGAGGGCGAACATCGCCTCGACCTCCCCCTCGTTCCAGGCCGTCAGCGTCGAGTTGAGCTTCACCCGCAGCCTCAAGGTCCGCACCTCGGCGAGGTTGGCGAGCAGGCGCTCGAAGCTGCCCGGCACCCGGGTCTGCCGGTCGTGAACGGCGGCGGTGGCGCCGTGCAGGCTGACCTCGATCAGGAAGGGATCGACCTCGTCGCGGAGGCGCCGGGCCAGCTCGCCGCGCAGGGCGTGGCCGTTGGACTTGACGCGCACCGCGAAGCCCAGCTCCCGCGCCCGCGCGCCCAGGACCAGGAAGTCCGGATGGGCCAGCGGCTCGCCGCCGGAGAGGGCGAGGTGCAGCACCTCCAGGTCGCGCAGCTCGTCGAAGAGCCGGAAGTACTGCTCGCGGCTGAGCGGCTGCCCCTGAAGGCCGAGGTCGTTGTAGCAGAAGAAGCAGTCGAGATTGCAGCGGTAGGTCAGCTCCACCAAAACGGAGACCAGGAGGTTCTGCCGCCAGGCCGTGGCCATCAGGCGCGCCAGGCTCATCCGCCGTCCTCGCCGGCCGCCGCCACGGGCACCGGCTCCAGCAGCCCCGCCGCCGCGGCCTCGACGGCGAACTCCAGGACGTCGCGTTCTACCGTCTCACGAATGGCGCCGTACTCCCGCGCGAGGGCGTCGATCCACTCGCCCACCGGCCGCCGGCCGTCCGCCAGATCGAGCACGTCGGCGCCCACGCCGTTGAGCACCAGCACCTCGGCCGCCGACTGGCGCAGCGCCACGGCCTCGCCTTCGATCCGGCGGTAGCGCACGTCCGGCCGCCGGCGCAGGATGGTCGATGGCGTGATGTCGATCATTTTGAAAGTGCTTTCAGTATAGACCAGAGGTCGGCCCCCAGCGCGAACGTCAGCTCCCAGGCCGGCACCGCGCGCGCCAGGCGCTCGAGCACGGCGAGCAGGGCCTGGCGCCGGAACGGGTCGCGATTGACATAGGGCGCGGCGGCGGCGAGCGCGGCCAGGGCCGCGGCCGGCGAGAGGGGGGACCACTCCTCGCGGGAGCCCTGGCGCAGCCGCAGCACGCCCCGGAGCGGCCAGCTCCCCGCTCCGCCCTGCCGCTCGCCGAGGTCACCGGTGAAGGGGAGGCGGGCCACGAAGGGGGCGCCGCCCGCCCGCCCTTCTCGGAAAATCACGGCGTTCAGGTCGTCCGACAGGACCTCGGCTCCGGCGGCGAGGCAGAGCCGGGAGGCGGTGGTCTTGCCGGCGCCGGAGGGGCCCAGGAGGAGCCAGGCCGCGGCGCCGTCGGTCACCCCGGCGCTGTGCAGCACCAGGCCCCCCGCCGCCAGCAGACGGTAGGCGGCGAGCAGGCGGAGGTAGTTCTCGCAGACGGACGTCCACTCCTCTCCCGCCGCCTCCGGGGTCCAGAGGCCGCCGGCGAGGTCGCCCGCCAGCTTGGGCGCCCAGTCCAGGCGCGCCATCAGGCGCAGCCCGGCGACGCGCACGGAATGGGGGGCGTGGTCGAGGTCCAGGGCGTACTCCCAGCCGCGGGTGTCGATCTCCAGGAAATCGGCGCGCGCGGCGCGGAAGACGGCGGTCGCGGTCCCCTCCTCCTCTTCCTTCTTCATCGGCGGCCGGCAGAGGCCGCCGAAGCGGCGGCGCAGGGCCTCCTCCTGGGCGGCGGCGAGGCCGGAGAAGCGGTAGGGGCCGCCCGGCACGTCCAGAGTCACGCTGCGATCTCCCCAGGGCTCGCCGCTGCGACGCCCCGGGAAGAGGTCGGGGTGGCGCAGGAAGCCGCCGCCGAAGCTCACCGTAGTCACCCCGGGCGCGGCAGGGCCAACGTGAGGAAGCGCCGGAGCGCCGCCGTGCGGCCGGCCGGGCCGGGAGCGGCGGCGGCCACCCGCCCCAGCACGCGGGCGAGGGGCACCGGCGCGTCGTGCACGGCGCAGGCGTCGCCGCGGGTCACCAGGGCGAGGCCGCCGCCGTGGAGGCGATAGCCCAGCAGCCGGTGGGCGAGGAGGCGGCCGTCCGGGGCGCGGAAGACCACCACGTCGCCGGGCCAGTAGAGGCGGGCGGCGGCGACCCGCACCCGCTCGCCGTCGGCGAGGAGGGGGGCCATGCAGTCCCCCCGCACCTGCACCTCGACCGGAGCCTCGCGGGCGAGCTCGCGCAATGCCGCGAAGATCCGGTCCGCGACCGCGGCGGCGTCAGCGCGCGGGATCATCGCGTCACCAGCGCGACCTTGCCCGCGAGCCAGGGATCGATGCGCACGGCGAGGTCGAAGTCGCGCTGCGCCTCCTCGGTGCGGCCGGTGGACCACAGCGCCTTGCCGAGGTTGAAGTAACCCTCCGGCCGGGGCTCCAGCGCCTGGGCCTGCGCGAAAGACTGAATCGCCAGGTCGAAGCGGGAAAGGAAGAGATACTGGTTGCCCAGGGCGTTGGGAATGCCCACCTCGACCGGGTCGAGGAGAGCGGCCCGGTGCAGGGTCTGCAGGTTGGCGGCGACCATCCCCGCCGGCACCCGCCCGGAGCGGACCGCGGACAGGCTGAGCGCCTCGGCCTCGCCCAGCAGCCGGCTGGCCGTCAGGCGGTCGCGCCAGCGGACCGACTGGCCCGCCAGCGCCACGGCGAGGAGCAGCGTCAGGAGCACCGCCAGCGTCCGGCCCCTCATGCCGCCGCCTCCGGGCCGTGCAGGACCCAGCTCAGGAACAGGAGGGCCGGGAAGGCCACCAGGGCCACCCGGAAGGGGAAGTCCACGAGCGCGAGCACCGCGAGCGCCGCGACACCCGCCAGGGCCAGGCTCCGCTCCTCCGGGGGCCGGCGGCGCAGGGCCTTCACCAGCACCCAAAGTCCCCAGGCCAGGGCGAGCAGGCCGGGGATGCCCCACTCGGCGCCCGCCTCCAGGAGCTCGTCATGGGCATTGCCGAAGAGGACCAGACTCTCGTCGGGGAAGAAGCGGACGCCCTGGTCCAGCAGCGCCAGCTTGGCGGGCACGAACTCCGCCTCGTAGGCGCCATGCCCGACGCCGGTGACGGGGTGCCGGCGCAGCATCCAGGCGGCCGTGCGCCAGCCGTCGAGCCGGCCGGTGAGCACGGCGTTCCAGTCTCCCGCCGCCGCCGCCCGCCCCTTCTCCACCACCCGCTGGCGCAGGGGGGGCACCACAGCCGTCAGCAGGGCGACCGCCACCGCCCCGCCGGCGAGGAGGCCCACCGCTTGGCGGCGCGGCAGGGAGGCCCCCCAGAGCAGCAGGCTGCCGGCCACCAGGGCGGCCACGGCGGCGAGGGTCTGGGTCCACAGGATGGCGCAGACCGAGACCGCCAGAGCGAGCGCCGCCGCCAGCACCCCGGGGCTCCCCCAGCCCTCCCCCGACCGCGACCGCCGCCGGAGGACGTCCTGGGCCACCAGACACGGGAGCACCAGATAGGCCGCAAGGTCTCCGGGGTTGCCGGCCAGCGAGGTGATGGCCAGCCGCGTGCCCGGTTTGAGCGTCTCGAAATTGAACGGCTGCCAGATGCCGAGGTACTGGGCGATGCCGAGGAGCGCCAGGGCGCAGGCCGGCCAGAGCAGGCCCCGCAGCAGGCGCTCCAGGCGGGACGACGGCAGGGCCGCGCTCCATCCCACCAGGGCGGCGGCGCCGATCCAGAGGTCGATCAACGCCTCGCGGACGTGGAGCGGGTGCCCGGTGGTGGCGAGCCCCGCCGTGGCCACTGCCAGGCAGGGGACGGCCAGGCGCACGGCCGGCAGCCGCCAGACGCCGGCGAGGCTCACCTCCTCCACCCGCCGCAGCCCCCAGCCGAAGCCGACGAGGGAGGCCAGGGCCAGCCATTCGCTGGTCAGCAGCTTCGGTTGCCGGAACGCCTCCCGGGCCGCCGGCGCCCACAGGAACGGCGGCACCAGCACCAGGAGCCAAACGAAGAAGACCCCCAGCCGGAAGTCCAGCGGCGGTTTCGACGGCGCCTTGGGCGAGCGGTTCGCGGGCTTCACGGCGGAGGAGTATAGCGGGGAGATGGATTTTGGATTTTGGATTTTGGACTTTGGCTCCTGGCTCGCAGCTTGAGCCAGCGGGTGCCGTAGGTCCCGAGCCGCAGGAGGAGGTCGAAAGGACGGGCGAGGCGGCGGCCGAGGTAGCCCAGGCGGGTGCGCGGGCGGTCAGGCGGGCGGCGATAGATGGCGTCGATCCGGGCGTCGGAGAGGGCGACGGCGTCCCAGACGGCACGGGCCAGGCGCACGGCGGGCCGGCGGTCGCTCGGCTGCGGCCGGAACAGCCCGAGGCGCAGGGCCTGCGCGTAGTCCGCGTCCAGGCGGCCGGCCAGGACGTGCCGCAGCAACGTCTCCTCCGGGCCGCTCCAGGCGTCGGGGTCCTCCCCCGCCGCCAGCCGCGCGCAGAGCCGGCGGACAGCCTCGGCCTCGGCCGGCGGCACGTCGCGGGCCACCCAGCCGAGGGCGCGGGGAGTGAGGGCCGCCTCCCCGAGGTCCAGCAGGTCGGCCACCATCTTCAGCAGCGAGTAGGAGGAGGGAAAGAAGCCGTGCTGGCCGAGGCCGTGGACGAGGACGTGGGCCGCCTGCGCCTCCGGCGCCGGCGCCGTGCAGGCGCCGGCGAGCCCGAGCGCCGCCGGCAGGGGGACGAGGAGCCCCGCCCGCTCCAGGTCCTCCCAGGTCGCCGAAGGGGTCGAGGTGGCCGCGCCGGGACCGTCCAGGCGCAGGCCGGGGACGAGGCGGTGGACCTCCACCACCCCCCGCTCGGGG
>DATARR010000041.1:0-41223 GCA_036264085.1 Thermoanaerobaculia bacterium
CCGGGTGGACCGGCTCGCCGTGGTCCCGCCGGCCGGGGAGGAGGACGCCTTCCGCGCCGCCCTGCCGGAGGTGGAGACCGTGGCCGGAGCGGTCGCCTTCGCCCGCGACCTCGCCAACTCGCCGGCCAACGAGGCCACCCCCGCCTGGATGGAGGAGCGCGCCCGCGAGCTGGCCGGCAGCCGCGGCCTGAAGGTGACCGTGCTGGACGCCGACGAGCTGCGCGCCCGCGGGATGGGCGGCCTGCTGGCGGTGGGCGCCGGCTCCGCCCATCCGCCCCGGCTGGTACGCCTGCAGTGGGGCGACCGCGGCCCGCACATCGCCCTGGTGGGCAAGGGGATCACCTTCGACACCGGCGGCATCTCCATCAAGCCCGCCGCCGACATGGACGAGATGAAATATGACAAGTGCGGCGCCTGCGCCGTGCTGGCGACGGCCCGCGCCGTGGCGGAGCTGGCGCTGCCGGTCAGGCTCTCCGTCTACGCCCCGCTGGCCGAGAACATGCTCTCCGCCAACGCCTACCGGCCGAGCGACATCGTCCGCTGCTACAACGGCAAGACGGTGGAGATCACCAACACCGACGCCGAAGGGCGGATGATCCTCGCCGACGCCCTGGGCTGGGCCGCCGAGGAGAAGCCGGACGCCCTGGTCGAGCTGTCGACCCTGACCGGCGCCTGCGTGGTGGCGCTCGGGCACCTGGCGGCGGGGCTGTTCACGCCGGACGACGGCTTGGCGGGCGAGCTGGCCGCCGCTGCCGCCGAGGGGGGAGAGCGCCTGTGGCGGCTCCCCCTGTTCCCGGAGTACCTGGAGGAGATGAAGGGCATGCACGCCGACCTCCGTAACTCGGCGAGCCGCTGGGGCGGGGCGAGCCTGGCGGCCGCCTTCCTCTCGCAGTTCGCCGGCGACGTGAAGCGCTGGGCCCACCTCGACATCGCCGGCGTGGCCAACGTCAGGCTGGACCAGGGAGCGCCGGCGGCCGGCGCCACCGGCTTCGGCGTGGCGTCGCTGGTGAGCTGGCTGCGCCGGTGACCCTTCTCGCCGTGCGGGGGCTCACCATCGCCTTCCCCGGAGCGGGGGGGTGGCGGCCGGTGGTGCGCGGCGTCTCGCTGGCGGTCGAGCGCGGCGAGATCTTCGGACTGGTGGGGGAGTCCGGCTCGGGCAAGACGCTGACCGCCCTCGCCATCCTGGGGCTGCTGCCGCCGAACGCGCGGGTGACGGCTGGCCGCATCGAGCTCCAGGGGCCCGGGGCCGGCGCGACGGTGGAGACGATGGACCTGCTGACGCTGGGTCCCCGCGAGCTGCGGCGGGTGCGCGGCGGCCGCATCGGCCTCGTGTTCCAGGAGCCGGCGACGGCGCTGAACCCGGCCTACACCATCGGCTTCCAGGTCGTCGAGGCGGTGCGAGCCCACCGCGCGCTGTCGCGCCGCGAAGCGCGGGAGGAGGCCGTCCGCCTGCTCGACCGGGTGGCGCTGCCGGACGCCCGCCGGCGGCTGGCCGACTACCCGCACCAGCTCTCGGGCGGGCAGCGGCAGCGGGTGATGATCGCCGTGGCGCTCGCCGGCGGACCGGACCTGCTGCTGGCCGACGAGCCGACGACGGCGCTCGACGTGACGCTCCAGGCCCAGATCCTCGAGCTGCTGGAGGACCTGCGCCGGGACCTGGGGCTGGCGGTGCTGCTCATCACCCACGACCTGGGGGTGGTGGCCGAGACCTGCGACCGGGTGGCGGTGATGCACGCCGGCGAGATCGTGGAGGCGGCGGCAGTCGAGGCGCTGTTCCGGTCTCCGGCCCACCCCTACACCCGCGCCCTGCTGGCGGCGGTGCCGCGGCTCGGGGCGATGGAGGAGAGGGGATGACGCCGCCGCTGCTGGAGATCGCGGGCCTGCGCAAGGAGTATGCGGTGCGGCGCGGCCCCCTGCGTCGCCGAGCCGGCACCCTGCGCGCCCTGGACGGGGTCGACCTGGAGCTGGCGGCGGGCGAATGCGTGGCCCTGGTGGGCGAGTCCGGGAGCGGCAAGACGACGCTCGGCCGCTGTGCCGTGCGGTTGATCGAGCCCACGGCCGGCCGCATCGTCTTCGCCGGCGAGGACTTGCGCGAGCTCGCCGGGCGGGAGCTGCGGGCCCGGCGGCGGTGGTTCCAGATGGTGTTCCAGGACCCCTACGGCTCGCTCGACCCGCGGCAGCGGGTGGCGTCGATCGTCGCCGAGCCGCTGGCCATCCACACCCGTCTCGACCGGGCGGGCCGCGCGGCCCGGGTGGCCGAGCTGCTGGCGATGGTGGGGTTGGCGCCGGAGCTGGCGGACCGCCACCCCCACGAGCTGTCGGGCGGGCAGCGGCAGCGGGTGGGGATCGCCCGCGCCCTGGCGCCGGAGCCGGAGCTGCTGGTGGCGGACGAGCCGGTATCGTCGCTCGACGTCTCGATGCGGGCCCAGATCCTGGACCTGCTGGCGGACCTGCGGCAGCGGCTGGGGCTGACGCTGCTGCTCATCGCCCACGACCTGGCGGCGGTGGAGCAGCTCTCGGACCGGGTGGCGGTGATGTACCTGGGGCGGATCGTGGAGCTCACCCGGAGGGCCGAGCTGTTCCGGCGGCCGCTGCACCCCTACACGGCGAGCCTGCTCTCCGCCGTGCCGGTGCCGGACCCCGGCCGCCGGCGGGACCGCATCGTGCTCCCCGGCGAGCCGCCGAGCCCGCTGGCGCCGCCGCCCGGCTGCCCGTTCCACCCGCGCTGTCCCAGCGCCCGGCCGCGTTGCGCCGCCGAGCCGCCGCCGCTGGCGCCGATAGGAGAGGGGTTGGGGGAAGGCCGGCGAATGGTAGCATGCTTCTACCCCGGGGAGCTGCCGCCGAGAGGTGTAAGGAACGGACCGGGCTCGTCGTAAAGCGGACGGGAGTCGTGAACTTTTGCGCGGCAGGGCCGTATCTCCGCGGAGGGGGCACGCCGCGATTCGTGCAAGCAAGTCATCCAGATAAGGTGAGGGGCCACTCAATGAGGACAACGCGTTTGCGATTCAATTCAGCGAAAAACCGGGGGACGGTCCTCGTCCTCCTGCTGGGGCTGCTGACGGTCGGCGGCCCCGCGCGGGCTGCGGAGGTCCGCGTCAACACCCAGGCGGTCCGGCCGCCGGTCGAGCCGCCCGTCCTGGACGTCAAGGCCGGCAAAGTGCAGCTCTCCCTCGATCAGGCGGTCGAGATCGCCCTGCGCCAGAACCTCGGCTTGGTCGTCGAGCGCTACGTCCGCACCCAGCAACGGCTGAGCATCGTCCAGAGCCTGGGGATCTACGACCTGCTGCCCAATGCCACGCTGTCGGACCTCTCCTCCACGTCGCCGGCCATCTCCCAGGTGCAGGGCTCGAAGAACGACATTCAGAACCTCAACTTCAGCTTCACCCAGCGGGTGCCCACGGGCGGCGACCTGACCCTGGGGTTCACCAACCAGCGGTCGGTGAACAACAGCCCCTTCCGGGCCGCCGCCACCCTGTTCAATTCCGGCTTCACCTTCAGCTACAACCAGCCGCTGCTGCAGAACTACGGCCGGCTGGCCACCGAGCGGGGGATCCTCATCGCCCGCAACAACAGCGACGTCGGCCGCCAGCAGTTCAACCTGCAGGTGACGGCGACCATCCAGTCGGTGGAGAACGCCTACTGGAACCTGGTCCAGGCCCGCGAGCAGCTCGACGTGGCGCAGCAGAGCCTCGGGCTGGCCAAGGAGCTGCACGAGCGCAACCGCATCCAGGTCGAGGTCGGCACCCTGGCGCCGCTGGAGCTGGTGCAGAGCGAAGCGGCCATCGCCACCCGCGAGGAGGGGATCATCGGCGCCACGGCGGCCGTCGGCAACGCCGAGGACGTGCTGCGCCGGCTGCTCAACGTACCCTCGGGCACGCTGTGGGAGACCCCCATCGAGCCGACGACGCCGCCGGAGACCGAGCGCGTCGCCATCAACGTCGACGAGGCCATCCGCACCGCCTACGAATCGCGCCCCGAGCTGCGGAGCCAGGACCTCCAGCTCGCCTTGGCGCGCCTCAATGCCCAGTTCTTCCGCAACCAGTTGAAGCCCTCCCTCGGCCTCCAGGTCAGCTACGGCTTCAACGGCGGCGCGACCTCTTTCAACGATACCGTCAGCCAGGTCACGGGCTTGAGCTTCAACTCCTGGCAGGCCCAGCTCGTGTTCGCCTACCCGATCCAGAACCGCGCGGCGCGGGCGCAGAGCGCCATCGCCAATCTCGACGTCGACCGCTTCAACCTCCTGGTCGACCAGGAGAGGTCGATCGTCGCCACCGAGGTGCGGCAGGCCGCCCGCGGCGTCGTCACCGCGGCCAAGCAGATCGACGCGGCGCGCAAGGCCGTGGAGTACCAGGAGAAGAACCTGGAAGCCGAGCGCAAGCGCTACGAGAACGGCATGTCCACCAGCTTCAACATCACCTCGATCCAGGACCAGCTCACCCAGGCCCGCAGCAGCCTGGTCTCCGCCATCGTGACTTACCGCACCTCGCTCGCCGAGTACTACCGGGCGATCGGCCGGCTGCCGGCGCAGGAGGGGGTCACCATCGACGATCCGGAGGATCCCAACTACAGCCGCTTCAGTCTGCATCGGGACAAGCTTCCCGGGGAGAACTAAGCCATGGCCTTGGAAGACTCCAGCGTTGGGCGCCTGATCGGCGCCCTCGTCTCACCCGTCAAGACGTTCCGCTCGATCGCCGAGCGCCCGACCTGGGCCGTGGCCCTGGCCGCGCTGATGGTGGTGGGGACCGCTTCCGGCGTGCTGGTGAACCGGCGGATCGACCCCGACGACATGCGGCAGACCGTCGAAAAGCGGATGGAGAAGCAGTTGGGCCAAAAGCCCAGCCAGGAGCAGGTCGACCGCGGTATGGAGATGGGGATGAAGGTGAGCTCCGTCGCAGTCTGGCTGGCCCCCGTGGGCCTCGCGCTGGCCTACCTGCTCATCGCTCTGCTCTTCTGGCTGGCTTTCCGCTTCGTGGCGGGCAGCGATTTCTCCTACAGGACGAGCTTCTCCGTGCTGCTCCACGCCTTCATGCCATGGCTGATCTACTCGCTGCTCGTCATCCCGGTGGCCCTCAGCCGGCAGCACGTCGGGGTGCAAGAGGCCCAGCAGGGGATGCTGGCCTCCAACCTCGCGGTGCTGGCGCCGGAAGGCGCGGGTGGCGCGCTCAAGGCCCTGCTGTCCAGCCTCGACTTCTTCTCCCTCTGGGCGGCCGTGCTGCTGATCCTGGGCTATCGTGCTGCGACCAAGTCCTCGACGACCGCCGCCGCTGCCACCGTCCTCCTGCTCTGGCTGCTCTGGATCGTCATCAAGGTGGGGCTCGGGGCCCTCTTCGGGTAAAGGAGCCTGCGTGAAAAAGATCGTGATCGGAGTCGTGGTCGCGCTGCTGCTGGCGGCCATCGTCTTCGCCAGCATACGGGCCGGGAGCCATGACAAGGGCACCAAGGTCTACACCGAGGAGGTGGCCCGGCGCGACGTGTCGCAGGTCGTCAAGGCGAGCGGCGGGCTGGAGCCGCGCGTCAAGGTCAACATCTCGGCTCACGTCATCGGCAAGATCGACAAGCTGTGGGTGCAGGAGGGGGACCGGATCGAGAAGGGCAAGCCGTTCCTGCGCCTGGAGCAGCAGGCCTTCCTCGCCCAGCGCGACCAGTGGGCGGCGCAGCTCCGGAGCGCCCAGACCGCCGTGCAGCAGGCCGAGGTCTCCCTCGCCGACGCGCGCAACAAGCTCAACCGCGCCCAGAAGCTCTCCGCCGACGGCATCGCCACCAAGGAGCAGCTCGAGGCGGCCCAACTCGCCGAGGCCTCGGCCCGCCTGCAGCTCGACTCCGCCCGCGAGCAGGTGCAGAGCAACCAGGCCAACCTCGTCAACGCTCAGGACGCGCTGACCAAGACCACCATCTACGCCCCCCTGACCGGCCGCGTCATCACCCTCAACGCCAAGGAGGGGGAGGTGGTCGTCTCCGGCACCATGAACAATCCGGCGTCGGTCATTGGCGTCATCGCCGACATGTCGGAGATCCTGGCCACGGTCGACGTGGACGAGACGGAGATCGTCAACGTCAAGGTGGGCGAGCCCGCCGTGCTCAAGGTCGACGCCATCCCAGCCAAGGAGTATCACGGCAAGGTGGTGGAGGTGGGCAGCTCCGGATTCAACCGGGCGAACCAGCCGGACGTGACCTTCTTCAAGGTCAAGATCCTGCTCGATGATCCGGACCCGGACCTGCGGGCCAGCATGTCGGTGCGGGCCGAGATCCACACCGACGCCCACCCTCTCGCGCTGGTGGCGCCCATCGCCGCCGTGGTGGAGCGCGAGCCGGTGTCCGAGGGTGCGGACAAGGCCGCCTCCAGCAAGAAGGAGGACACGGTCAAAGTCGTCTTCGTGGTGGACCAGGGCAAGGCCCATCAGCGGCGGGTCACCACCGGCATCTCCGACGAGACGCACGTCGAGCTGACCTCCGGCGCCACGCTCCACGACAAGGTCGTCACCGGTCCCTACCGGACGCTCAAGGACCTGAAGGATGGCGACGCCGTCATCGAGAGCAAGACCTCCGAGGACGAGGATCGCAAGAGCGGCACCGCCACCGGCGCGGCCAAGAAAGGGTAGGGATTCGAGATGGGGCTGATCGATCTCAAGGACATCCACAAGGTCTACGACATGGGGGCGGAGAAAGTGCGCGCCCTCAACGGCGTCGACCTCACGGTGGAGCGCGGCGAGTACGTGGCCATCATGGGCTCGTCGGGCAGCGGCAAGTCGACGCTGATGAACCTCGTCGGCTGCCTCGACACCCCGAGCTCCGGCAGCTACGTCCTGAACGGTGTCGCCGTAGAGGAGCTCGACGACTCGCAGCTCGCCGGCATCCGCAACAAGGAGATCGGCTTCGTCTTCCAGACCTTCAACCTGCTGGCCAGGACCGACGCCCTGCACAACGTCGAGCTGCCGCTGATCTACGCCGGCCTGTCGCGCGCCGAGCGCCGGGAGCGGGCGCGCAAGGCCCTGGAGAAGGTGGGCCTGGGCGCGCGCATGCACCACCAGCCCAACGAGCTCTCCGGCGGCCAGCGCCAGCGGGTGGCCATCGCCCGCGCCCTGGTCAACGATCCGTCGATCCTCCTCGCCGACGAGCCCACGGGCAACCTCGACTCCACCACCTCGGAGGAGATCATGGCCCTGTTCGACGAGCTCCACCAGGCCGGCAACACGGTGGTGCTGGTCACCCACGAGCCGGACATCGCCGAGCACGCCTGGCGCAAGGTGATGCTCAAGGACGGCAAGGTCATCTCCGACCAGCCCACGGCCCGCGCCGGGAACGTCGCCGCGGCGGCGCCGGTCTCCTGAAGGACGAAAGGACGCCCCGTGGTCTTCCTCGAAAACTTCCGCATCGCCCTGGCGGCTCTACGCGCCAACCTGATGCGCTCGATCCTGACGACGCTCGGCATCATCATCGGCGTCGCGGCGGTGATCGCGGTGGTCTCCATCGTCCAGGGGCTGCAGTACACCATCACCCAGCAGCTCCAGGGGGTGGGCGCCACCTTCATGATCATCCAGGCCAAGACCGAGCGCAGCTTCCCCGGCATGGTGGCTCGCCAGGTGAAGCTCACCTACGAGGACGGCCACGCCGTCGAGCAGAAGGTCGCCGGCGTCAAGATGCTGACGCCCGCGATCTTCGGCCGCGCCACCCTCAAGTACAAGGACCGCAAGCACACCCCCGCCGCCATCATCGGCGTCAACGAGAACTGGCAGGACGTCAACAATCACACCGTGGACCAGGGGCGCTTCTTCTCCAAGCTGGACCTCGAGAACCGCCACAAGGTGGTGGTGGTGGGCACCAAGGTGGTCGACGAGCTGAGCCTGGGGCCCGACGCCCTGGGCAAGGAGATCTACGTCGGCAACTACCCGGCCACCGTCATCGGCATCATGGAGCACAAGGGGCAGAGCCTGGGATTGGACACCGACGACCTCGCCTTCGTCCCCTTCGACTCGGCCCTCAACCTCTTCGGCCGCAACGCCGGCGACCAGGTGCAACTCCGTCTCCAGGCCGACAGCGCCGAGATGGTGGAGCCGGTCAAGGACAACATCACCCGCCTGCTGCGCCAGCGCCACCGGCTGCCGGCCGCCGAGCCGGACGACTTCCAGATCCAGACCCAGGACGAGATCCTGGACACCATCAACTCCATCCTGGGGAGCATCACCGCCGTGGTGGGCGGTGTGGTGGGGATCGCCCTGCTGGTGGGCGGCATCGGCATCATGAACATCATGCTGGTGTCGGTCACCGAGCGGACGCGGGAGATCGGCGTGCGCAAGGCGGTGGGGGCGCGCCGGCAGGACGTGCTGATCCAGTTCCTCATCGAGGCCGTGACCCTCTCCCTGGTGGGCGGCGGCATCGGCCTGCTGCTCGGCTACGGCATGGGGGTGTTGACCGCCAAGCTCATCCCCAACTTCCCGCCGGCCCACGTCCCCCTCTGGGCGGTGGCCCTCGCCTTCGGCTTCTCGGCCATTGTCGGCATCTTCTTCGGCATCTACCCGGCGGCCAAGGCCTCGCGGCTGGATCCCATCGACGCGCTGCGGTACGAGTAGGCGGGAAATAAGAGATGAATGTCTCTGCGCTTGAGGCAACGAGAAGTCTCATCGCGCTGCTTTCGGGCGAAATCTTTCAGCGGGACGGCCTGTCTCACGTGCTGCAAGGGATCTGCCGGATCGGCCGGGGGCTGCGGCGCGCCGAGCCATCGCGACCGGCAAGAAGGGCTGGGACGACGACACCTGGGCCTCGCCTGTCCTGCTCACCAACAATTCCTGAATAGCGAAGCCCAGCCGCTGGCCCGCGCTTTGCACTGATTCCCTCCCGAAGATCCCATCGGAAGGCATCATGACGATGCCTTCGATCCTAGGAGGCAAAGGGCTATGCGCAAACACGTCGTATTGAGTCTGACTCTGCTCCTGGTCCTCGCCGTCGCCGCCGGCGCACAGACCAACAGCAACACGAGCAGCTCCAAAACCAAAACCAAGACCACGACGAGCACGAGCGCCACCAGCACCAAGCAGAAGTACCACCGCGCCACCGGCGACATCACCGCGACCGACACCGCGGCCCAGACGTTCACCATCAAGCATGGCAAGGATAGCTGGACCTTCAAGACCGACAGCTCGACCAAGATCAAGGGCCTGGGCAAGGACATCGACTTTGCGAGCCTCAAGGTCGGCGACAACGTGCGGGTGTCCTACACCGACAACGGTACGGACAAGACCGCGGCCCGGGTCGATGTGCTACACGGCAAGAAATCCCACGCCTGAGACGGGCGGCTCGGCGCTCTGGCCTGTGCTTTGCATTACAGCTCCACGAAGAACCCAAGAAGGCATCATGGCGATGCTTTCGCTCTTAGGAGGCAAAAGGGTTATGCGCAAACACACTATTCTGAGCCTGACGCTGCTGGTGATCCTCGCCACGGCCCTCGCCGCCGGCGCGGCCGACAAGTCGAGCGCCAGCACCAAGCAGTACCATCGCACGCACGGCGACATCACCTCGATCGATACCGCCGGCAAGACGTTCACCGTCAAGCACGGCAACGACACCTCGACCTTCGGGGTTGACGACTCGACCAAGTTCCGCGGCGCGGGCAAGGAGATCACCTTCGCGGACCTCCAGGTCGGCGACGACGTGCGGGTCTCCTTCACCGAGGACGGCACGACCAAGACGGCCGCCCGGGTCGACGTGGCTCACACCAAGAAGAAGATGTAGCGCCCGAGTCGAGATCCTGACCCGCGAACACTCCGGGCGGGGGGCGAGCCGCCCCCGTCCGGTTTTCCCGTCAAGGCACTTCCGGAGATGAAAAGGTGTGAGAGTCTCGTCGCGGCCCTGGTGCCGGAGATGGGAGTCGAACCCACACGCCCGCAAGGGGCGGCGGATTTTGAGTCCGCTGCGTCTGCCATTCCGCCACTCCGGCGAGTGAAGGCCAAGCGAATCGTAGGGGCTGCGTCCCGAGGTGTCAACCCGTGTGACGCCTCTGTTACGGCTTCCGCCGCCGTCCCCGGGGTTGACGAGGATGCTTGTTCCGGTGTATAACAAGCGACGTAAGCGGAAGTCCCTCAGAGACTTACTTACCGCAGCTCCATCATCTGCATCAATTTAGGGGGTCTCGACGTGACATTCAGAGTCGGTCAGAAGGTGGTATACCCCAACCACGGCGTGAGCCTGGTCGAGAAGATCGAGCCAGGCCACATGGACGGGGTGGAGCAGCTCTACTTTCATCTCCGTCTCCTTGCCAACAACTCCAAAGTGATGGTGCCGAAGTCCAACCTCGAGCTGGTCGGCCTGCGCCCGTTGTGCCACACGCGCGACGTCCGCGCTCTCCTGGACATCCTCGAGGACGGTAATATCGACACGTACAAGGACTGGAAGGGACGGTACAAGCAGAACCTCGACAAGATGAAGACCGGTCGTCTCACCGACGTCGCCGAAGTGCTCAAGAACCTGCGGCTCGTCTCACAGCGCAAGAGCCTCTCCTTCCGCGAGAAGAAGATGTACGAGCGGGCCAAGTACTTCATCGTCAGCGAGGTCGCCCACGTCAAGGGGATCAACGAGCGTGAGGCGGAGATGCTGGTAGAGCAGGCTCTCAACAGCAGCCTGGAGAAGCGGCAGCGGAAAGCTGCCAGCTAGACGCTTCAGACCCTGGAGCTCTCCTGGAAGGCCGCTCTCCCGAGCGGCCTTCGTCTTTTGGGGGGTGTCCCGCTTCTCCCCCTGAGCTGTACCGAACAAAGTAGAGGGTGAGCCGTTTCTGAATGCCCCAGGGCTCAGGAAGAGGTGGCGCCGTGTTCCTGTCGTGGACGACGGACGAGCTGTGCGAGCTGTCGAAGCCGCCCCGCGGCCCTCCGCTGCCGAAGCGCGAACCTCTGCGCAGGGAACAGCCCCTCTCCCTTAACTGAACCAGCTTCGGAGGTGTTTCGTGAAAAGAGCTTTCGTCTGCCTCTTGGCTCTCACGTTCCTTGCCGCCCTGCCCGCCGTCGCCGCCGGCGTGCGCACCATCCAGAACGGCATCGACGTCTGGCATACCGCGGGTGACGGTACGACGTTCGTCGATTTCTCCAAGAACCCGATCCCGAAGGGCTTCTTCTGCTCCAAGTCGGAGTCTTTCACCGGTCGCGTCGTCCTTCAGGGGCGCCCCCTCTCGACGGGGACCCCCGGCGAGCTCGGCGGCGCGGATACGATCGTCCAGCGCCTCGACGACGCCACCTTCGACGGCAGCGGCGTCGCCACGACTCGCATCCAACTCCGGGCCCTGCAGTTGGAGAGCGTGGCCCCTCTGAAGACGGCCTGTGGCGCGTTCCACGCCCGGGTCTCCCTCGGTGGCCCGCAGCCGGTCAGCCAGATGAAGATCATCCGGGAGACCGAGGTCGGGGGGCGCTTCGAGGCCCCGATTCAGGTCAAGTTCAGGGTCACCTTCTTCCCGGTCCAAGGCGTTTCGACGAAGCGGCTGGAGCTCGTTCGCAGCTTCACTCTGGCGCCGGCCACCAATGCCACCTGGGGGGCGGTCGTGCCGAACAAGTCCTTCTCGCGTCAGGCCACCGTGCTGGTGGACACCGATGGCGATCAGATCCCGGACACCTATCTCCCCAGGTCGAGCGGCAACTTCTTCCCCGGCTTGAACGCAGCGTGGCTCAAGGCCGCCCGGCAGAGGCAGGGCCTGAACAAGATGACAGCCTCAGGGACTTCGACCTCTCCAGAACAACCGGTTCAGGCTTGCACTACCGACACCACGTACAGCTACGACGGTTACGGGTCCTACCAGTGCAATGCGGGTCCCGACCCGCAATGCCATCCCGAAGCAGAGCAGGCACAGCACTGCGCCCAGCCCTGCCCGCCCTGTTCCGTGACGATCATGGAGGCGAATCCCAACTCGCCCAGCCCGTAGCCCCTCTCGGCGGCCCGGGTCTCGCCGGGCCGCCGGTCTCTCACCTCACTTCCACCCCGTCCACCCCGGTCCCCGCACCACCCGGCCGGCCCGGGCTCCCGTGGGCTCGCCGTCCTTGAGCACCTGGACGCCGTTGACGAAGACGTGCTTGACACCCGTCGCGTACTGGTGCGGCTTCTCGTAGGTGGCGTGGTCCTTGACCCTGGCGGGATCGAAGAGCACGACGTCGGCGAAGTAACCGGGCTTCAGGAGGCCGCGATCACGGATCTTGAGGTTGCCGGCGGGCAGGGAGGTCAGCTTGCGGATGGCCTCTTCGAGGGAGAGCACCTTCTCGTCGCGCGCGTACTCGCCCAGGACGCGGACGAAGTTGCCGTAGGTGCGCGGATGAGGGTTGGACTTCAGGAAGACCCCCTCGATCGACGGCGCCTCGGCGTCCGAGCCGAAGCTCACCCAGGGGAGGGCGACCTCGCGGCGGACGTTGTCCTCGGACATCAGGAAGTAGATGGTGCCCACCCGGCTGTCGTCCTCGATCACCAGGTCCATGGCCGTCTCTTCGGGGGACTTGCCGCGCAGCTTCGCGATCTCGGCCAGGCTCTTGCCGGTGAGCGGCTTCAGCTTGTCGTTCTTGAAGGCGACGAGGAGGATCTTGTCCGCGCCGGCGGCGAGGAAGAGGTTCTCCCAGGCGTCGGTGGGGGTGTCCATCTCCTTCCTGACCTTCTCGCGCGTGGCCGGGTCCTTCAGGCGGCCGATCCAGGCTTCGAGCCCGCCCTCCTGCACCCAGGGGGGCATGGCGGCGTCGAGACCGGTGGCGCCGGCGGTGTAGGTGTACATGTCGGCCGTGATCTTGAGGCCGGAGGCGCGGGCGTCCTCGACCTTCTTGATGGCGGCGTCGAGCTTGCCCCAGTTCGGCTTGCCGGCGGCCTTGAAATGGTAGATCTCGGCCGGCAGCTTGGCGCGGCGGGAGATGTCGATCAGCTCGTCGATGGCCTCCAGCAGGCGATTGCCCTCGCTGCGCATGTGGGAGATGTACATGCCGCCGTACTTGGCGGCCTCTTCGCAGAGGGCCACCAGCTCGTCCGTCTTGGCGTAGAAGGCGGGGGCGTAGATGAGGGACGAGCCCACGCCCAGGGCCCCTTCCTCCATGGCCTGGTCCACCAGCCTGCGCATGCGGGCCAGCTCCTCGGGATTGGGCGGCCGGTCGGCGTAGCCCACCTCGTGAACGCGGACGGTGGTGGCGCCCACGAAGGAGGCGACGTTGGGGGCGATCCCCTTGGCCGCGAGCTGGTCGAGATACTCGCCGAGGGTGGTCCAGGTGATGGGGTACTTGATATCCCCTTGCTGCTCGACGGCCTCCTTCTTCATGGCGTCGTTGAGGGGGCCCATGGATCCCCCCTCGCCCATGACCTCCAGGGTCACCCCCTGGCGCAGGTCGCTCTGGGCGCGGCCGTCCACGAGGAGCGACTCGGTGGCCCAGCTCAGCATGTTGACGAAGCCGGGGGAGACGGCGAGCCCCTTGGCGTCGATCTCGGTCTTCCCCCTGGCGTTGCCGAGCGAGCCCACGGCGACGATGCGATCGCCGTCGATGGCCACGTCGCCCACGATGGGCCTGGCGCCGGAGCCGTCGTAGATCGTGCCGCCGCGGAGGATGAGGTCGTAGGTCTTCGGCGCGGCGGCGAAGGAGGCCATGGCGAAGGCGAGCAGGAGGACGAAGGCGGCGATCGGTTTCATCGGGTCTCCTTGGGGCTGGGGGATTGTACCCTCATCACCCGGGCGGATATCCCGTCCGGGGCGGTAAGAAGATGGAATCAGACTGGAGGCGATTCAGACTTGGCTCAAAAGGATCTTCGCTGATCCTGAAAGGGTTTGCGCCACTGAAAATACGGCGCGCACCGAGGTCGCGGAGACGTGGACCGAGGTCGCAGGGACGGCGACCGCGGTCGCAGGGACTTAGACCAGGGTCGCGACCCCATCGACCGGGGTCGCGGGGACGGCGACCGAGGGGCGAGGGGTCTTCCCCTCGGTCGCGATCCCGGCGACCGCGGTGCCGGGAACGCGGACCTCGGTACCAAAGGCTGCGACCGAGGTACGGGACGCGGGGACCGAGGTACCGGAGACGTCCAGCTCGGTGCTGACGACGTCGCGCTCGGTGCCGGAGACGTCCAGCCCGGCGCGGGCGGCTTGGAGAGCTACGAAAAAGCGTTACCAAGTCCCCGCGATCGGCTTCCACCCTCCACGCTTGAGCCCGTACCGGAACTGTAAATCCGCGCTCCCCGCCGAGAGCGCATTGCGCAGGAGGAACGTGCCCGCGACCGGATCGTAGACGCCGATGCCGTCGATGCCGTCGCCGTCCCAGTCTCCCACCACCGGGAGGGCGCCGCGGTTGCGGGGGCCGAACTGGAACTGGAAGTCCGCAGCACCGGAGAGCGAATTGGCGAGGGTGAAGGTCGAGGTCGCCGGATCGTAGAGGCCGATGCCGTCGGTGCCGTTGCCGTCCCAGTCGCCGGCCACGGGGATGCGCGGCTGGCCCGGCGGACCGAAGGCGACGGTGACGTCGAACCCTGAGCCGGTGAGGGAATTCTTGAGGAAGAACTTGCCGGTGTTGACGTCGTAGAGGCCGACGGTGTCCTTGCCATCGCCGTCCCAGTCGCCGGCCACGGGGAGCACGTTCCTGGAGGGGGCGTTCACGGTCAGCAGGATGTCGGTGCCGCTCCCCTGAAGCGAATTCTTGAGCCGGAAGGTGGAGGAGGCCGGGTCGTAGAAGCCGGGCGTGGTCTTGCCGTCGCCATCCCAATCCCCGGCGAGGGGGATCCACTTGTTGCGGCGAGGGCCGAAGCGGACGACGGTCACGTCGCCCCCCTGGCGGTTGGCCGCCTTGAGCTGGAAGAGGGAGGCTTGAGGATCGTAGAGTCCCACGGTGTCCGCCGTTTGGATGCCGCCGCTGCCGCTCAAGCGGTAGAGGGCGCCGTCCAGGGTGGTGAGGTAGAGCTCGCCATTCTTGTCCTGGCCGAAGGCGATGAGGTTGGGGAGCGTGTTGGCGAGGATGCGGACGGTGAAGCCATCCCCTTGCCGGGAGGCGGCCCAGATCGCGCCGGAGCAGAGGTCTCCAAAGAGGTACGCACCCTGGAGTTGGGGCACGCCGGTGCCACGGTAGACGTAGCCGCCGATGACGGCGCAGTGCGGGTTGTGGTCGTATTCAAGGATGGGAAGGGTATAGGCGGACGAGTTGCAGGGCGGCGTCGACGCCGGACAGGCGTCGGTGGTGGAGCAGAGGGTCCCCTCCATCACCTTCCAACCGTAGTTCTCGCCACCGCGGCTCGCGGCCGGCTGGAGGTCGATCTCCTCGCGCAGGTTCTGACCCACGTCGCCGATCCACAGGTCGCCGGTTGCGCGATCGAAGGAGAAGCGCCAGGGGTTGCGCAGGCCGTTGGCCCAGATCTCCGGCGGCGCGGCGGTGCCGCGGAACGGGTTGTCCGCCGGGATGCCGTAGAAGGGGGGCGTCGAGACGTTCTGATCGACGTCGATCCGCAGCATCTTGCCCAGCAGGTTGTCCATGCGCTGGGCGCGGCAGGCGGGATCGAAGCCCGAGCCGCCGTCGCCCATGCCGATGTAGAGGAAGCCGTCGGGGCCGAACTGGAGCTGGCCGCCCTTGTGGTTGTCGAACGGTTGCGGGATGGTCAGCAGGATGCGGCCGCTCGCCGGATCGGCGACGTTCGGATCGGCGGAGACCTGATAGCGGGCCACCACGGTCGAGTCGTTGCCGTTCGTGTAGTTGACGAAGAAAAATCCGTTCTGGGCATACCGGGGGTGGAACGCCACGGAGAGCAGGCCGCCCTCGCCGACCGTATTGACGAGGCTGCGGATGTCGAGGAACGGCTGAGGCCGTACGACGCCGCCCGTGAAGATGGCGATCCGGCCCGAGCGTAGAGTCAGGAAGAGCCGGTCGTCGCCCGCGTGGGTGACGGAGGTCACCGTGTCGAGGCCCTTGGCCAGGGGATTGAGGTTGACCTCCCGCACCGTGCCGGAGACGGTGAAGGGTCCCTTGGAGGGGAGGGGGTCCGGGAGGAAGCTGTCGGCGGCCCGCGCGGCGAGCGGGATCAGGAGGGCGAGGATGACGAGGCCAGAGAGTCGGTTGCGCTGCATGTTGGAGCTCCTGTCAGTCTGAGGGGGAAATTGCTTTCAGGAGTCATGCCTGGCTCTCATCCCCTAAAGGATCTTGTCGTACTCTGAATGCGAACCAATCCAGAACCAAGTCACCACATCACCCTCGATCAAGCCCAGCGCTCGCCAGTCTAAACCCACCCGGATCGCGTAAAGATTGTCGTGCCCGTGAATTCGCTTGAAGTGGAGACTGGGATGGCGAGAATCCTGTTTCCACAGCTTGTAGCTCTTCCGGGCCTTTTCCCGGACCTCCTCGGGGAGCTTGTAAAAGCAGGCCAGGAAGTCCTCATTGACCCGGGACCTCAAAGATCTTCCACCGAGACGTCTTTCACCTTGCCGGCCCGGATATCCGCCCGCACTTTCTCGGCCATTCGGCTGAGCTTGTCCTGGGAGCGCGCAAACGTCTCGTCCCAGAGTTTTTCGTCGGCGATCTCGGCCAGGATCATCGAGGCAATGGCGTCCTGATCGGTTTCCGGCAAATTCTGCGCTTCCTTGAATGCACGCTCCAAGAGCTGGGTCATGGTTCGCTCCTCTTTGCGAGGATGAGGATAGCGAGATCGGGCCACGACTTCAAATGAAGCCCTGGCACCTGGATCGCGCTATCGTAGACCCCGCCATGATCCAGATCACCCCAGACCTCGCCATCTCCGACGAGGAGGTCGCCTTCACGACCTCGCGCAGCGGCGGACCGGGAGGGCAGAACGTCAACAAGCTGGAGACGCGGGTGACGCTCCGCTTCGACGTCGGGGCCTCGGCCGTCCTCTCGGAGGAGCAGCGAGCCCGGCTGCGGGAGCGGCTGGCGACGCGCATCACCAGGGACGGCGTGCTGCAGGTCACCTCCCAGCGCCATCGCAGCCAGGCGGCGAATCGGGATGCGGCCGTGGAGCGCTTCGCCGAGCTGGTGGGGGAGGCGCTGCGCGAGGAGGTCCCGCGCAAGAAGACCCGGCCGTCACGAGCGGCGAAGGCCCGGCGCCTGGACGAGAAGCGGCGACGCTCTGGAAGGAAGCGGGAGCGGAGCGCACCGATCCCCCACGACTGACCGCCTGATATAAGCTTCCCCTGGGGGCGCGCGCCGACATGGAATCCGACCGCTTTTTCAGCGAGGCCGACCGCGAGGCCATCCGGGCCGCCGTGCGGGAGGCGGAGTCGCGGACGTCCGGCGAGATCGTCCCCTACGTGGTGGACCGCAGCGACGAGTACGCCTCGGCCGCCTGGAAGGGGGCGGCCCTGGGAGCGCTGCTGGCGCCGCTGGTGGCCCTCGCCATCTATCGCTCGACCAGCATCTGGGGGATCCCGCTGGCGTACTGGATCGCGTTGCCGGGGTTGGCCGGCGGCGCGGTGGCCTACCTCGCCGCGGCCTTCCTCCCTCCCGTCCGGCGCTGGCTGACGGGCGGGCACGTGCTGGAGGCGCGGACGCGCAGCCGGGCCGCCGTGGCCTTCCTCGATCAGGAGGTCTTCCGCACCGAGAACCGGACGGGCATCCTCCTCTTCGTCTCCCTCTTCGAGCGGCGGGTGGTGCTGCTGGCCGACTCCGGCATTCATCAGAAGGTCGAGGAGGGGCAGTGGGAGAGCATCACCCGCCGGCTGGCCCGGGAGATCGGTCACGACCGGCCGGGCCCGGCCCTGGTGGAGGCCATCCGGGAGTGCGGCGAGGTGCTGGCCCGGCACCACGTCGAGATCCAGGCCGGCGACCGCAACGAGCTGAGCGACGAGCTGCGCCGGGAGAGGGACTGAGATGAAACCCCGTCCCTCCAGTCCTGCTCTCTCCCAGGTCCCTGCGGTCCTTGCCGTCCTTGTAGTCCTTTTCCTTCTTCTCCCCTTCGGCGCCGCCGCCAAGGAGATCCCTTCCCTCACCGGCCGGATCGTCGATCAGGCCAACCTGCTCACGGCCGACCAGCGGCAGCGGCTCGAGTCCAAGCTGGCCCAGTTCGAGCAGCAGACCGGCGATCAGGTGGCCGTGCTCACCGTCGACAGCCTGGACGGCGAGGCCATCGAGGACTACGCCAACAAGGTGGGCCGCGCCTGGGCCTTGGGACAGAAGGGGAAGGACAACGGCGTCCTCCTCCTGGTGGCCCAGCAGGACCGGAAGATGCGCATCGAGGTGGGCTACGGCCTGGAGCCCGTGCTCACCGACCTGCAGACCAAGGTCATCCAGGAGGAGGTCATCATCCCCTACTTCAAGAAGGGGGATTTCGGCGGCGGCATCGAGGCCGGAGTGGACGCCATCCTGAGCACCCTCCAGGGCAAGCCTTTCCAGCCCGCGCCCGAGCCGGCCGGCCAGCCCGCCCGGGGCAAGGGCGGACCCGACTTCGGCTTCCTGCTCTTCGCGCTGTTCATCCTCCTGCCGTTCTCCCTGAACGCGGCCCGCAGCCGGAGCTGGTTCCTCTATCTGATCCTCATGCCGATCTACTTCTTCCTGGGCAGTCTCTTCGGCGTCACGGTCGGTCTCGTCGCGCTGGGTGTGTGGGCCGTGCTGTTCCCCATCCTGCGGGCGGTCCTGCCCAGGTCGGCTGGCAGGATAGGCCGCGGCGGGCCCGGCGGCTGGTTCATGGGGCCGGGCTGGGGCGGTGGGGGAGGGGGCGGCGGCGGCTGGAGCAGCGGGGGAGGCGGCGGGGGCGGGTTCTCCGGCGGGGGCGGCAGCTTTGGCGGCGGCGGCTCGTCGAGCAGTTGGTAGGCGGCCGTCAGTCTCCGATTCCTTGGAACGCCTCGATGGCCTCGCGCAGCAGCCGGTCCGCCTCCTCGGAGTGCTTGGGGGAGAAGTGGAAGGGGATCAGCCTCCTGGCGCCGGCCGCGCGGGCGAGCCATCCCGCCTGCCGGGCCGTCAGGTGGTGCTTCTCGGCCGCCCGCCGCTCCTCCTCGTGCGTGAACGCGGTCTCTATATAAAGGATGTCGGCCCCGCGGGCGAGGTCCACGATGGCGTCCGCGTTGGCCGGGCTGTAGACCGCGTCGGTGACGTAGGCGATTTTCTGGCCGGGCACAATCCGCAGCACCTTCTGCCGCAGCTCTCCGAGGGAGACGACGCGCTCGCGGGAGGCGCCGTCCGCGCTCCAGCGCACGGTCACCGGCGTGTCGTCCGGCTCGCCGCGGAGCACGGCCGACTTCAGAGGGCGCAGCCACGGGCCGGTCGGCAGCCCCAGTTCCGCGAGGCCGCTCTTCCAGACGTTGACGTGGAGCTTCTCCTCCAAGGCAAAGGCGAGACAGGGGATCTGGTGATCGAGGAAGGCGACGCGGACCCGGAAGGCCTCCTCGTCGAGCAGCACCCCCGCGGCGAGCGGCGGCGCGTCGAACGGCTCGCGGCGGAAACCGGTGCGGCTGCGGAGCTCGGCGGCGAGGGCCCGGCCGCCGGGGTGGATCTCGATGGCCCGCACGACGAGGTCGCTCTCATAACTCGTCACCAGGTTCCAGGTGTACGCCGCCAGTTTGTGCTCCACCCGCTCGACGAAGCCGGGAGGTCCGAAGAGGTGGAGCACCTTGGGCCGGCCGAGCAGGATGCGCAGCAGGGTGTCGAAGCCCGCGAAGTGGTCCATGTGGGCGTGGGAGACGAAGGCGTGGCCCACCCGCAGGAGCTGACGCGCCGAGAGCGGCGAGAGGTCCCCGAGGTCGAAGAGCAGGGCCTGGCGCTCGAAGAGGAAGTCCACGTACAGCCCCGGATCGCCGAACGGGTCGTTGACCAGCCGGGGATGGAAGAGGGGCTTCATGGCCCCGAGAGTCTACGCGCTGAGAGGTCCTACCGCTCCACCCAGTAATTCGGCGACTCCTTGGTGATGACCACGTCGTGGGCGTGGCCTTCCTTGAGGCCGGCGGGGGAGATGCGCACCAGGCGGGCCTGGGTCCGCAGCTCTTCGATGGCGGCGCAGCCGGCGAGCCCCATGCCGGAACGCAGGCCACCGGTGAGCTGGGGGAGCATCTGGTGGAGGCTCCCCTTGTGGGGGACCATGCCCTCGATCCCCTCCGGCACCAGCTTGGCCAGGCTGCCGCCGTTGCCGATGCCGCCGCCCGTGCCGGCGTCCTGGAAGTAGCGGTCGGCGCTGCCGCGGGCCATGGCGGAGAGCGAGCCCATCCCCCGGTACGCCTTGAAGGTGCGCCCCTGGTAGAGGATGGTCTCGCCGGGGCTCTCCTCGGTGCCGGCGAGGAGCGAGCCGATCATCACCGAGTGGGCGCCGGCCACCAGGGCCTTGGTGACGTCGCCCGAGAACTTGATGCCGCCGTCGCCGATGACCGGCACGTCGTGCTCGGCTGCGGCGCGGGCGCAGTCCAGGATGGCGGTGACCTGGGGGACGCCGGCGCCGGTGACGACGCGGGTGGTGCAGATGCTCCCCGGCCCGATCCCCACCTTGACGGCGTCGGCGCCGCGCTCGATCAGGGCGAGCGTCCCTTCGGCCGTGGCCACGTTGCCCACGATGAGCCGCACCTCGGGGAACGTCTCCCGCAGCTTCGCGGCGGCGTCGAGGACGCCCTTGCTGTGGGCGTGCGAGGAGTCGAGGACCAGCACGTCCACCTTGGCCTTGACCAGCGCCGCGGCGCGCTCCAGGAAATCGCCGGAGGCCCCCACGGCGCCCCCCACCCGCAGCCGCCCGAGCTCGTCCTTGCAGGCGCTGGGATATTGCATCATCTTCTGGATGTCCTTGACCGTGATCAGCCCCTTGAGGTTGCCCGCGCCGTCGACCACCAGCACCTTCTCGATGCGGTGCTGGTGGAGCAGGGCCTTGGCCTGCTCCAGGGTGGTTCCTTCGGGCACCGTGACGAGGTCCTCCTTGGTCATCAGGTCGCCGATCTTCTTGTCCGGGTTCTCCTCGAAGCGCAGGTCGCGGTTGGTGAGGATGCCCGCCAGGTGCCCCTCGGCGTCGGTGACGGGGACGCCGGAGATCTTGTAGCGGGCCATCACACCCAGGGCCTCGCGGATGCTCTGGTCGGGCCGCATGGTGACCGGATCGACGATCATCCCGGCCTCGCTGCGCTTCACCTTGTCCACCTCCTCGGCCTGGGCCTCGATGGGGAGGTTCTTGTGCACGATGCCGATGCCGCCCTCCTGGGCCAGGGCGATGGCCAGGCGGGACTCGGTCACCGTGTCCATGGCGGCGGAGAGGATGGGGATGTTGAGGCTGATGCCGCGGCAGAGCCGCGTCCGGAGGTCGACGTCGTTCGGGTGGGTCTCGGAGAAGCCCGGGACGATCGAGACGTCGTCGAAAGTGAGGGCGAGGCGCGGCTCAGGATCGATCATTCTCTTTCTCCGCCTATGAAAAGGGCGGCCGACCGGGCCGCCCTTGGCTTTTGTCCGGGTGACGGCGCTCAGCCCACCGTCACCTGCGCGCCATGGCACTTCTTGTACTTCTTGCCCGAGCCGCAGGGGCAGGGGTCGTTGCGGCCGACCTTGGCGTCCCGGTTGACGGTCGGCTGCGGGCGCTGCCCCTCGACCTTGGGGGGAGCCGAAAGCTCGATCCTGGGCGCCGCCCGCTGCTGGCGCACGCGCTGCTCGAGCATCTGCTCCTCGGTCACCGGCTCGAAGCGGAAGAGCTTCTGGACGATGTCGTCCTCCACCCGCTCGCGCATCATCTCGAACAGGTCGAAGCTCTCCTTCTTGTACTCCTGCAGCGGATCGCGCTGGCCGTATCCCCGCAGGCTGATGCCCTCCTTGAGGTGGTCGAGGGCCAGCAGGTGGTCCTTCCACGAGGTATCCACGGCGTGCAGCATGATGGCGCGCTCGAAGCCGCGGATGACCTCCTCGGAGTGGCGGGCCTCCTTCTCCTTGTAGCGCTCCTCGATGGTGTTCCACAGGGCCTCGCGCAGCTCGTCGATGCCGAGCTCGTCGAGCTTCATGCCGCCGGCGTTGATGTTGAAGTAGGCCAGCATCTCGGTGCGCAGGCCGGTCAGGTCCCACTCCGAGGGGTCGATCTTCTCCGAGCAGTGGGCTTCGAGCATGCCGTCGAGGATCTCCTCGGCGAGGCCGAGGACGTAGTCGCGCCCCTCGTTGCCCTCGAGGATGTTGAGGCGCAGCTTGTAGATCGCCTCCCGCTGCTTGTTCATCACGTCGTCGTATTCGAGAAGGTGCTTGCGGATCTCGAAGTTCCGCCCCTCGACCTGGGTCTGGGCGCGCTGAATGGCCTTGGAGACCATGCGGTGCTCGATGGCCTCGCCCTCTTCCATGCCCAGCTTGCCCATCAGGCCCTGGATGCGGTCGGAGCCGAAGATCCGCATCAGGTCGTCTTCGAGCGAGAGGTAGAAGCGCGACGAGCCGGGGTCGCCCTGGCGGCCGGAGCGGCCGCGGAGCTGGTTGTCGACGCGCCGCGACTCGTGCCGCTCGGTGCCCAGGATGTGCAGGCCGCCGAGGGCGAGCACCTCCTCCCGCTCCTGGACGCAGCTCTCGGTGTAGCGCGCGAGCGCGGCCTGGTACGCCTCCGGCTCGGTCTCCGGATCGGCCTCGGCCCTGGCGAGCCCCTCGGGGCTGCCGCCGAGGACGATGTCGGTCCCGCGGCCGGCCATGTTGGTGGCGATGGTGATGGCGCCCTTGCGCCCGGCCTGCGCGACGATCGACGCCTCGCGCTCGTGGTACTTGGCGTTGAGCACGACGTGCGGCACCTTGGGCGGCCGGTTGAGCAGCTTCGACAACATCTCGCTCTTCTCGATCGAGACGGTGCCCACCAGCACCGGCTGGCCCCGCTGCTGGCACTCGCGGATCTCCTCGACCACGGCGTTCCACTTCTCCTGGGCGGTGCGGTAGACGAGGTCGCCGCGGTCGTCGCGGATCATGTCGCGGTTGGTGGGGATGACGTTGACGTCGAGCTTGTAGATCTCGCCGAACTCGGCCGCTTCGGTGTCGGCCGTGCCGGTCATGCCCGAGAGCTTCTTGTACATGCGGAAGTAGTTCTGGAAGGTGATGGTGGCGAGGGTCTGGTTCTCGCGCTCGATCTTCACCCCCTCCTTGGCCTCCACCGCCTGGTGCAGGCCGTCGGACCACCGGCGGCCGGTCATCATGCGGCCGGTGAACTCGTCGACGATCACCACCTTGCCGTCCTTGATCAGGTAGTCCACGTCCTTCTTGTAGAGGGCATGGGCGCGCACCGCCTGGTTGACGCCGTGGAGGATCTCCATGTTCTCCGGCTCGTAGAGGTTGCGCACGCCCAGGAGCTGCTCGACCTTCTCGACGCCCTCGTCGGTGAGGCTCACCTGGTGCGCCTTCTCGTCCACCACGTAGTCGCCGGTGGTGCTCTTCTTGCCGTCCCCTTCATCGATCTCCTCGCCCTTGACCAGGCGGGGGATGATGCGGTCGATGCGGTAGTACTTGTCGACCGACTCCTCGGAGGGGCCGGAGATGATCAGCGGCGTCCGCGCCTCGTCGATGAGGATCGAGTCCACCTCGTCGACGATGGCGTAGTGGTGGCCGCGCTGCACCATCGACTCCAGCTCGAACTTCATGTTGTCGCGCAGGTAGTCGAAGCCGAACTCGTTGTTGGTGCCGTAGGTGACGTCGGAGCCGTAGGCGATCTGGCGGTCGGCGTCCGGCATGTCGTGCTGGATGACCCCCACCGAGAGGCCCAGGAAACGATAGATCTGGCCCATCCACTCCGAGTCGCGGCGCGCCAGGTAGTCGTTGACGGTGACGACGTGGACGCCCTTGCCCTCCAGCGCGTTGAGGTAGACGGGGAGGGTGGCCACCAGCGTCTTGCCTTCGCCGGTCTTCATCTCGGCAATGCGGCCGCGGTGGAGGATGATGCCGCCCATGAGCTGGACGTCGAAGGGGCGCATGTGCACGGACCGCCAAGCGGCCTCGCGGGCCACGGCGAAAGCGGGCACCAGCAGGTCGTCGGTGGTCGCGCCGGCCTCGATCCGGGTCTTGAATTCGGCGGTCTTGGCCCGCAGCTCGGCATCCGAGAGGGCCTTGATCTGCGGCTCCAGATCGTTGATGGCCGCCACGGCCGGCAGCAGCTTCTTGACTTCACGCTCGTGCTGGCTGCCGAAGATCTTGGTCAGAATCGTATTGATCATCGAGGTCTCTCGCTTGGGGTCAGGGAACAGCTCGTCAGGAACGGCTCGAAGCGGCGCGGCAAGCGCCTACAACCCGCAGTCTAACAGAAAGATTCCCCTCCTCAGGGGACCAGGGTGAGGGGCCTACGAAGCGCCGGCCGCGGCGTCGTCGAGGATGTAGGCGAGCGGATTGACGGGATCGCCGTCCACCCGCACCTCGTAATGGAGATGATACCCGGTCGAGCGGCCGGTGTTGCCGACCCGGCCCACGACGTCGCCACGCTTGATCCGCTGACCCGGGCGGACCTCGATGCGGGACATGTGGCCGTAGCGGGTCGTGACTCCGAAACCGTGGGCGACGTAGACCGCCTGGCCCAGGCCCGTGACCTCGCCGGCCTCGACGACGATGCCGTCGGCGCTCGCCCGCACCGGCTGGCCGGGCGCCGCCGCGATGTCGACCCCCTGGTGGACGCCGCGGCCGTGGGTGAGCGGGTCGGCGCGGTAGCCGAAGCCGCTGGTCAGGATGCCGCGGACCGGAGCGATGGCGGGCGTCGAGGAGATCCAGCGCACCCGCTCCGCCAGCTTGGCCTCGACGGCGCTCAGGGTCCCGGCCAGCACGCCGGCCCGCCTCTCCATCGCCGGCAGGTCCCCGGGCTCGACCTCGTCGGCCGGGGTGCCGCCGCCGATGCCGGCCTCGGCCGCACCGCTCCCCAGGCTGTCCACGCCGGCCACGATGGCGAGCTGCCGGGTGCGCTCCTCGTAGTCCGTGAGCTGCTGCTGGAGGCGCTTGACGCCCGACTCGAACGTCTGGTTCGTCCTGCGGAGCCGGTCGTTCTCGGTCTTGAGGCGGGCGATCTCGACGGGGTTGACCCGGGTGCTGAAGTGGGACCAGGTGAAGAAGGCGACGGCGAAGGTGAGGAGCAGGAAGGCGGCCGTCAGCAGGCCGATCTGCAGGTTCGTCACCCGCCACTTGCGCAGCTTGGCGTGGGCGTGGGGGATGACGATGATCGTGTGGTGCCGTTTCGCCATGGATTGTCTTACAGGGGAGCCAGACAAGCTGGACACCGAAACCTGAATGCGTTAAGCCAACCGACTTTGCCTGAGCATTGTATGTCGGGGATCGGGGATGTCAAGGGGTGGATACGATATGGCAAATCAGCATGAAAAGGAGCTCCCGTGTGTGTAAAAAGGTAAGGAATCAGGGCAGGTATATAATCGACCGGCTCTTCTCTTCCTGGATCGACCATGAGCGCGCCGGCGGACCTCCCCTCACCGCGTCCCGAGCCCGGGGCCTCGTCCCGCGCTCCTCTCGCCGGCGAAAAGATCGGCAACATCCGCGTCGTCGAGCTGGTGGCCGAAGGCGGCATGGGCGCCGTCTACGTCGGCTTCGATGAGAAGCTTCACCGCGAGGTGGCGCTCAAGGCGATCCGCGGCGACCGCCTCGACGCCGTGGCCAAGGCGCGCTTCCTGCGCGAGGCGCGGGCCCTGTCGCAGCTCGATCACCCAGGAATCTGCGCCATCCACGACTACCTGGAGACCTCCGGCGGCGACTTCCTGGTCCTCGAGCGGATCCGCGGCCGCAACCTGCGGCAGGCCCTCGACGCCGGAGATCTCGATCCCGCGGCCCGGCTGCGGATCGCCGAGCAGGTCGCCGAGGCCCTCGGAGCCGCCCACTCCCAGGGGATCGTCCACCGCGACCTCAAGCTCGCCAACGTCATGCTCACCGACGGCGGAGCGGTCAAGGTGCTCGACTTCGGCCTCGCCCAGGCCGCGGGTGCCGCGGACGCGCCGAGCCACGCGCCGGTGGGGGAGCCTGGCTCCGTCGAAGCCACCGGTTACGTGCGGACCGAGCTCGGCAGCCTGGTGGGCACGGTCGCGTGCATGAGCCCGGAACAGGCGCGCGGCGAGAAGGTCACCACGGCGAGCGACATGTACGCCTTCGGCCTTTTCCTCCAGGAGCTGCTCACCGGCCAGCCGGGCTATGAGCGGGGCCTGCCGCCGCACCTGCTGCTGGTCAAGGCGCGGGAGGCCGACACGCTGCCCGTCCTCGGGCTCGCTCCGGACCTCACGGAGCTCATCGAGAGGCTGAAGTCTCTCGCTCCCGAGTTGCGCCCCACTGCCGCGGCGGCGTTGCGGCGTCTGCGGTGGATCCGCGACAAGCCGCAGCGCCGGCTGCGGGCGCTGGCGGTGGCCGCCGCCGTGCTGCTGCTGGTCTTCGCCGGCGTCAAGTACACCCTCGACCTGCGGCGCGAGCGCGACGCCGCGCTGCGGGCGCGCGCCGACGCCGAGCAGGCGCGCCGCGAGGCCGAGGGGGTGTCCGCGTTCCTGGCCGACGTTTTCAAGGTCTCGGACCCTGGGGAGGCGCGCGGCGGCACGATCACCGCCCGCGAGCTCCTCGACCGCGGAGCGGAGCGGATCCGTCATGAGCTGCGCGACCAGCCGGCGAGCCGCGCCCGGCTGCTGGACACGATCGGACTGATCGATCACAAGCTCGGTCTCTACGGGCAGGCGCGCCCGCTGCTCGAAGAGGCGGTGGCGATCCGGCGCCGGCTCCCCGGCGCCGCCGTCGAGCTGGCGGCGAGCCTGCAGCACCTCGGACAGGTGTCTCAGACGCAGCACCGGCCGGAGACGGAGGCGCTCCTGCGGGAGGCGCTGGCGATCCAGGAGAAGCGGCTCGGACCCGGCGATGCCGAGGTCGGTCAGACCCTGAACGACCTCGGCGTCTATTACGGGTACCGGGGAGAGCTCGCGAAGGCGGAGCCGATCCTCCAGCGCGCCCTGAAGATCCGCCAGGCCGCCCTCGGCCCCGGGCATCCCGACGTGGCGGTGACGCTCAACAATCTGGCCATCGTCCGCGCCCAGCAGCAGCGGTATGCCGAGGCCGGCGCGCTGTTCCGGCGTGCCCTCGCCATCCGCGAGCGAGCCCTCCCCCCGGACCACCCCGACCTCGCCGCCAGCCTCGAGTCGCTGGCCGTCCTCCTGGCGCAGAACCAGCATCGCTACGCCGAGGCCCTCCCCCTCCATGCCCGCGCGCTGGGAATCTGGGAGAAGGCTCTCGGCCCCGACCATCCCCGCATCGGCCTGGTGACCACCAACCTCGCCAGTTGCTACGACGGGCTGGGGCGGGACCGCGAAGCCGAGGCGGCGTACCGGCGGGCCATCGCCCTGCACGAGAAGACCCTGGGGACCGATCACCCCGACGTCGCGTTCTCGCTGCTCAACCTGGCCAACTTCTATCGCAACCGGAAGCGCTATGCCGAGGCCGAGGGGCTGTATCGCCGCGCCGTGGCGATCGACGAGCGAGCCTTCCCGCCAGGGTCCGAGAAGATCGCGGTGCCTTTGCGCGACTATGCCCGCCTGCTTCGGGCGACGGGCCGGGAGCGAGAGGCCGTGGAGTTGGAGAAGCGCGCCGCGGCCGTTCCGGCGCCGATGGAGCTCGCCAGCGGCTCAGCCCGGCCTCCGGCGCCCGCTCTCCGCCCGCAGCGCTAAGGATCGGCGTCCGGCCAGCGCGGGGAAGGCAGCCAGCGCCCGACGATCGCCGCCAGCTCGTCCAGCCGGAAGGGCTTGGCGATATGGTCGTCCATGCCGGCGGCCAGGCACTTCTCCCGTTCGCCCCGCATGGCATGGGCGGTGACGGCGATGATCGGGATGCTCCGGCCGCCCGCCTCCCGCTGGCGCCAGCGGCGCGTGGTCTCGTAGCCGTCGAGCCCGGGGAGCTGGCAGTCCATGAGGACCAGGTCGTAGGTCTGCCGCTCCAGGGCGTCGAGCGCCGCCTGGCCGTCCGCCGCCAGATCGGCGGCGAGGCCGAGCGCGGCGAGTTGGGCGAGGAGGACCTGTTGATTGACCGGGTTGTCCTCGACGGCGAGGAGGCGGACGCCCGCGAGCGAGCCGGGCGCAACGCCGTTCTCCGGCACCGTGGCCGCCGGGATCGCCGCGTCGCCGGCGGTCGCCACGGGGCGCAGGGGGAGGCGGAACCAGAAGGTCGAGCCCTCCCCGCGCGCGCTCTCGACGCCGATCTGTCCGTCCATCATCTCCACTAGCCGGCGGGAGATGGCCAGCCCCAGGCCGCTGCCGCCGAAGCCCCGGGCCGCGGTGCTGTCGGCCTGTGAGAAGGGGGCGAAGAGGCGGACCTGGTCCTGCGGCGAGATGCCGATCCCGGTGTCGCGCACGAGGACGCGCAGGGAGGCCGGCGCTTCGACCTCGAAGCGCACGGTCACCGAGCCCGCGGGGGTGAACTTCACCGCGTTGCCGACCAGGTTCAGGAGCACCTGGCGCAGCCGCGCCGGATCGCCGCGGAGCCGCCGCGGCACCCCCTCCGCGATCTCCAACCGCAGCGCCACCCCTTTCTCCCTCGCCTTCGGCCGCAGGAGGCGCACCATCCCGCCCGCCAGGTCGTCCAGGTCGACCTCGGCTTCCTGGAGTTGCAGCCGGCCGGCTTCGATCTTCGAGAGGTCGAGGATGTCGTCCACCAGGGTGAGCAGGGCTGCGGCCGAGGTGCTGATCGCCTCCGCCCGCTCGCGCTGCGCCGGGGCGAGCTCGGAGCGCAGCAGCAGCTCGGTCATGCCGATCACGCCGTTCATCGGCGTGCGGATCTCATGGCTCATGTTGGCGAGGAACTCGCTCTTCGCGAGATCGGCGGCGCGCGCCTCCTGCTCGGTCCTCCTGCGCAACGCGATCTCCTGCGCCAGCGCCCGCTCGGAGCCCAGGCCGTGACGCACGAAGCCTGAGCTCAGCGCGGCCAGCGCGACGAGCGCACCCAGACGGTCGACGGCGTCGGGTGCCCGCGGACCGGCCGCCAGTACGGCGGCCAGTCCGAGGACGGACCACAGCCAGCAGCCCGCGGCGCCGGTGGACGCCGCCGCAGCCGGCGGCACGAGGTCGAGCCAGGCGAGGCCGAGAGCCGCGGCTCCACCGGCGAAATGGGAGGCGACGATCAGAGAGAAGAGCAGGAGCGGCGGGACGTGCGCGGCGCGCCGCGGGGGCTGGAAAGCATTGGCGAGCGGCCGGAGGACCGCGCCCGTGAGGATCGCCGCCAACGCGATCACCACCTGCGCGAGATCTCCCGCAACAAGGGCGCGCAGGAGCAGGAATGCCCCCAGGCCGAGCACCCCCAGGGTGACGACTCCGGAGTAGCGGACGGCGCGCAGCCGCCGCGGCTCGGCCGTCCCCGGATCGAGCCCGGCATGCAACCAGGAGGAGATCCGCCGCGCGACGCTCCCCGCGAGCTCTCTTCCGGGTGGCGCCGATTGCACTGGACCAGCCCCCCTTCGGCATCCCGCCGGTCTTGTGAAAAGTTCCCGGCCAGTATAGACCGGACCGGGAGCCGGGTGCCAGCAGGGCCGGAGTGGATCGAGCCTCCCGGCCCTGACCTTTCGACTTGCGGGAGCGTTGGCGGCGGGGTCCCGGCTTCATAGAGCCTCCTCGGAGATCTGGAGGCCGCGGGCGGCCTTCGCCTCGAAATAGCGCTGCCTGGAATCCGGGGCGCTCGTGCAGACGATCCTCTGGCCCGCGTCCGAGAAGAAAAGGAGGGGCGGCTCCTGGCCGCTGGCCTGGCCACGCAGCTCGAAAACCCCGTCCGCGAGCGGCCGGCACCGCGGCAGGCTCGACGTCGGGGGTCCTTCGAGCGGCAGATAGACACGCAGGAAGCGGCTGAGGAACACCTGCGTCTCCCGCCGGCTGCCGGCCTGGTCGAGGCGGTCCAGCACCGGGCAGCTCCCGCCTGGCTCCACCTCGGCCAGCACCTCCCATCTCCCTTTGGCGATGCGCAGGAGCCTCATCCCACGACCCTCCGGTCCAGGCTGCGGTACTGGATCGCCTCGGCCAGGTGAGCGGCGCGGATGGCGTCGCTGCCGGCGAGGTCGGCGATGGTGCGGGCCACTTTGAGGACGCGGTCGAGAGCGCGGGCGGAGAGCCCGAGCTTCTCGAAGGCGGCGTCGAGGAGGCTGCGGCCCGCGGGGTCGAGAATGCAGAAGCGGCGGAGCTGCTCCGGGCCCATGGCGGCGTTGTTGGGGGTCGGCGCCTCGGGGCCGAAGCGTGCGGTCTGGAGGGCGCGCGCGGCGGCCACCCGGCGGGCCACGCCGGCCGTGGTCTCACCCGGCCCCGAGCGCAGCTCCTTCAGGCTCACGGCCGGCACCTCGACGTGCAGGTCGATGCGATCGAGGAGCGGTCCCGAGACCCTCCCACGGTAGCGCTCGATGAGCGGGGGAGGGCAGCGGCAGACGTATCTCGGATCCCCCAGGTGGCCGCACGGGCAGGGATTCATAGCGGCAAGAAGCGAAAAACGTGCCGGAAAGGCGAGTCGGGCGCGGGCGCGTACCACGGTGACGAAGCCCTCCTCCAAGGGCTGGCGCAGAGCTTCGAGCGTGTCGCGCCGGAACTCCGGCAGCTCGTCCAGGAAGAGGACGCCGTTGTGGGCCAGGCTCGCCTCGCCGGGACGGGGATTGCTGCCGCCGCCGATCATTCCCGCCGTGCTGGTGCCGGTGTGCGGGCTGCGGAACGGCCGCTGGTGGAGCAGCCCCGCGGGCGGCTCCTCGGCCACCAGGGAATGGATCTTGGTGACGGCGATCGACTCCCGCAGGGTGAGGGGTGGCAGCAGGCCGGGCAGGCGGCGGGCGAGCATCGTCTTGCCCGAGCCGGGAGGCCCCAGGAAGAGGAGGTTGTGGCCGCCCGCGGCGGCCACTTCGAGGGCCCGCTTGGCGGTCTCCTGGCCCCGCACCTCCGAGAGGTCGGGGCCGTGCCCCCAGACGAGGCCGGCGAGCGGCGGCGCCGTGACCGCCGCGATCGGGTCCACCCCGGTCAGGTGGTGAACGGCCTCGGCTAGGCCGCGCAGGCCGATCACCGGCACGGCGTCGAGAGCCGCCGCCTCCGGCGCGTTGGGCGCCGGCAGCAGCACCTCGCGCGCGGCGAGACGCCGGCCGAGGTCGGCGATGGCGAGACCGCCGCGGACGGTGCGGATGGCGCCGTCGAGACCCAACTCGCCGCAGATCAGCCGGCCGTCGAGGGTCTCCTGGGGGAGTTGTTCGTGGGCCACCAGCATCGCCAGGGCAATGGCGAGGTCGAGGTGGTTGCCTTCCTTGCGCAGGTCGGCGGGAGCGAGATTGATGATGATGGACTTGGGTTCCAGGTCGAAGCCGCAGTTCTTGATCGCGGCGCGCACCCGCTCACGGCTCTCGCGAACCGCGGCATCGGCAAGTCCCACGATCTGCACCTGCGGGAGTCCGTTGTGGACGTCGACTTCGATCTGGACGGGGCGTGCCTCAATGCCCCACGGCGTGGCTGCAGTGGCTCTGGCTAGCATGTCCCCTAGAGACGGAAAAACCCGCGCCGATCTTGCAACCCCAGGAAGAACGCGGGTTTGCGCGGCACTTTTCGGGGTGTTTCACGGGTGACTGAAACGTCGGAGAGAGCCAGCCGGATCTCTCAGCGCGCCGGTCGGCTTATAGGTCGACGCCGCGGCCCAGACGGCGGGGGGGCAAGCTGGCGCTACGCTCTGGCCTACCTGCGGAATAACGCCACTTTGGAGTTGGAGACCTCAGGGTTTCCGAGTTTCTCAAGCCGTTGGTCGAAGGTGTGGTGGAACCACGAGACGGCTCGACAGCAGGGGGAGCTAGCGATCGTTCTTCCGGGCCTTCTCCAACTCGGCGTGGAGCTTGGCGATCTCGGCCTCGGCGGTCTTGACCCGTTCCTCGGCGGCTTTACGGGCTTCGGCCTCAAGGCGACGCGATTCGGCCTCCCGGGAAGCTCGCTCTTCAGCGACTTTGCGGGCTTCGGCCTCAAGGCGACGAGCTTGAGGTATTACTTGAGGTAAAGAATGCGTTGACCTGGGGTCCTGGCTTTGCTAGGTTGGCGGGCGCTATGCAAAGCTCCGACCCATCCTTTGAAGAGCCGCTCATCGAGCTTCGGCGCCGGATCGAAGAGCTGGAAGGCTATCCGGCGGGGGGCGGCCACGAGAAGGAGCTCGAGCACCTTCGCACCGCCCTGCGCAAGAACACGTCGGACATCTTCGGCAATCTCGGCCGCTGGGAGAAGACCCTCGTCGCCCGTCACCAGGACCGGCCGTACACGCTCGACTACGTCGAGGCCCTGATGAGCGACTGGGTGGAGATCCATGGCGACCGCGCCTTTGCGGACGACGCGGCCATCGTCTCCGGCCTGGCCGAGTTCCGCGGCCGGAGCGTCGCCGTCATCGGCCACCAGAAGGGGCGCGACACCAAGGAGCGGATCTGGCGCAACTTCGGCCAGCCGCGGCCCGAGGGGTATCGCAAGGCGTTGCGGGTGATGAAGATGGCGGAGAGGTTCCGCCTGCCCGTCCTCACCTTCATCGACACGGCCGGCGCCTATCCGGGCCTCGACGCCGAGGAGAGAGGCCAGGCCGAGGCCATCGCTCACAACCTGATCGAGATGGCCGTGCTGGAGGTGCCGATCGTGGTGACCATCACGGGCGAAGGGGGGAGCGGCGGCGCCCTGGCACTCGGCGTGGGCGACCGGGTGTTCATCCTGGAATACGCAACCTACTCGGTGATCTCGCCCGAGGGGTGCGCCGCCATCCTCTGGAAGGACCAGAACAAGAAGGCCGAGGCCGCGGACGCCATGAAGCTCACGGCTCCCGATCTGCTGCAACTGGGGGTCGTGGACGCCATCATCCCCGAGCCGCCGGGCGGCGCCCACACCGATCCCGCCGCCACCTGCCAGCGGGTGGGTGACGCGGTCGAGGGTGCGCTCAGGGAGCTGGAGCGCCTCAGCCCGTCCGATCTCATCGCCCGCCGCTATCAGAAGTTCCGCGCCCTCGGGGCCTATGACGAAGGGTAGCGAGGGATAGCCCTGACCTCCGCGGTGGAGTGGGTGGCCGCGCCGGTTCCTGAGACCGCTGCCGGCCTGGAACGGGGGGGACTGCCCTCCTGGCTGGCCATCCTGCTGGCCCGGCGCGGTGTCACCGACGCCGCAGGTGCCGACCGTTTCCTCAAGCCGTCGCTCGATCAGCTCCACGATCCCTTCCTCCTCGCCGGTATGGAGGAGGCTGTCTGCCGGCTGGTGGACGCCCGCAACCGCGGCGAGAGGGTGGCGATCGTGGGCGATTACGACGTCGACGGCATTTCGGCCACGGCCCAGCTCCTGGCCGTCTTCGCCCGCTGCGGCGTGGAGGCGAAGGCCATCCTGCCGCACCGGCTGCGCGAAGGGTACGGCTTCCAGCCCGTGCACGTGGAGCGGGCGAAGGCCCTGGGCTGCCGATTGATCGTGACGGCGGACTGCGGCAGCTCGTCCGCGTCCGCGGTGGAGGCGGCGCTGGCGGCCGGGATCGGGGTGGTGATCACGGATCATCATCTTCCTGGCTGCGAGCTGCCGGCGGGCGCGCTGCACGTCAACCCCCGGCAGGCGCGGTGCAGCTATCCATTCCCCGATCTGGCGGCGGCGGGGCTCGCGCTCAAGCTCTGCCTGGCCCTCGCCGGGCGCTGCGGCAAGGCGGTCGATCCCTCGGTGCTGCTGCGCATCGCCTGTCTCGGCACCATCGCGGACCTCGTGCCGTTGCAGGGTGAGAACCGGGTGATCGCGGCCCTGGGGCTGGCGGCCCTGGTGGACACCCGGTCCCACGGCCTCAAGGCGCTCATCCAGCAGTCGGGGATGAAGCCGCCGTTCACGGCCGCGGACGTCGGTTTTCGCATCGGCCCGCGGATCAACGCCGCGGGGCGGCTGCACGATCCGGAGCGGGCCCTGGAATTGCTGATGAGCCGCGACGCCGGGCGGGCTTGCGAGCTGGCCTTGGAGCTCGACGGCTGGAACCGAGAACGGCAGACCACCGAGACGCGGGTGGTGGAGGAGGCGCGGCGGCGGTTCGCGGAGCGGTCGCCCCTGCCGCCCATCCTCGTGGAGTGGAGCGCGGAATGGCACAAGGGGGTGGTGGGGGTGGCGGCCGGCCGGGTGGCGAAGGATTTTCATCGCCCCGTGGTGCTGCTGGCGGTCGAGGGAGAGTCGGCCACGGGGTCCGGCCGCAGTCTGCCGGGGATCGAGCTGCACGGCTTCCTCTCCCCCTGGAAGGAGCGGATGATGCGTTTCGGCGGCCATTCCCAGGCCGTGGGGTTGACGGCGGAGGTGGCGCGATTGGAGGAGCTGCGGCGGGAGTGGGAAGAGGCGGGGGCGGCGTGGCCTGCCGAGCTCCTCGCCCGCCGCTACGAGTACGAGCTGCATCTCGCGCCGCGGGAGGTCTCGGGCGCGCTCCTGGCGCAGCTCGCGGCCCTGGAGCCCTTCGGCCAGGGCAACGCCCGGCCGCTGGTGCGCACGGGGCCGCTGCGCCTCCAGGGCGAGCCGCGGCTGTTCGGCAACGGCCATCTCTCGGCCCGGGCGCGGGGGGAGGACGGCGCCGCCGTGGAGCTCGTGGGGTGGCGCTGGCAGGAGCGGCTGGGAAATCTCCGCGGCAGCTTCGAAGTTCTGGCCTGCGTCGAGAGCGATGCTTACCGTGGCGGCCCGGTGCTGCGCCTGGTCGATTCCCGGCGCGCGTGAAGAATTCGCCTCCAACCCCGTAGAATGCAAGCGGCCATGGCACGCAAAGCCAAATCGTCCGTGGGCGGACTGCGCAAACTGCTGCTGGTGGCCCTCACCCTGCTGGTAGCCGTCCTCGGCGGGCTCTTCCTCTTCGGACGGGCGGGCCAGAAGCCGGAGAAGCCGCCGGCGATGGACGCGAGGAGCGCGCAGAACGAGAAGGGGATGAGCCTCATCGGCGAGGACTTCGACTACACCTTCACCGAGCGGGAGAAGCCGATCTTCCGCATCCGCGGCACCAGCATCAAGGCGGACCGCCAGGGCGTCATCTATCTCGACAACGTGGCGGTGACGCTCTACGACAAGCAGGGGAGGGTCTTCCACGTCGAGAGCAAGAACGCGAGCTTCAATCGCGAGTCCAACGAGGGGCAGCTCCAGGGCGAGGTCTTCCTCAAGGGCCCTGACGAGCTGGAGCTGCGCACCGACCACCTCGACCTGCAGCAGAAGGGGAACGTGGTGACCACCCCGGGAGCGGTGGAGATCCGCTATCTGGGCAAGTACGTCGCCAACGCCGGCCGTATGCAGCTCGACCTCGGGGCGGAGACGTACTCGCTGATGGGCGGCTCGCAGGTGCGCAGCATCGCCGGCATCGAGCCATCCCTGCAGCTCAGCGCTCAGCGCTTCGTCTACGAGCGCACCAAGCACTGGATCCGCTGCGAGGGGGGCTCCCGCCTGCAACGCGGCGCGGACTGGCTCACGGCCCAGCGCATCTACGGCAACGTCGCCGACGACGAGAGCGGGCTGACCTTCGTGCACGCGATGTGGGATGTCAGCGGCGAGACCCGGGCCACCCTGCAAGCTGGAGTCAAACCGGCCAAGGCAGCCCCGGAGCATACACGGGTCAAGTTCAGCGGCAAGGAGCTCTCCGTCGTCCTCCAGCCCCAGGGCAACCAGCCCCGCTTCGTGGCGCTCGAAGCGCCGGCGGACGGCCGGGCCAGCCTGGAGTCCACCAGCCCGGCCGTCGTGCGCACGCTGACGGCCAAGCGGCACATCGAGGGGACGCTCGACAACGGCGTGCTCAACGAGGCCCAGGCCTTCGGCAGCGTCGAGATCCAGGAGAACGCCCACCTGCCGGGCAAGCCGCCCACCCAGCGCAACGCCGCGGGCCAGACGGCGCGGGCCAGCTTCCGCCCCGACGGCCAGCTCGCGACGGTGGAGCTGAATTCCAACGTCGTCTACAAGGATGGCGACGTGACGGCCAATGGCAACCGCGGCGTCCTCGACATGGACCAGGGGCGGGGCGAGTTCACGGGCTCGCCCGTGGTGGTCGCGAGCGACCGCGGCCAACTGGAGTCGCCGCGCATGGTGTACAACACCGATACGCAGATCGTCAGCGCTCGCGACGGCGTCAAGGCCAAGCTCCAGAAGGTGGAGGAGACGGCGCTCGCCGGCAGCCCGCTGGGGCAGGGGGAGGGGCCGGTCAACGTCGTCTCCCAGGAGGCCTTCTGGCGGCAGCAACCGTCGTCGTTCGTCTTCCGCGGCGACGTCCGCGCCTGGCGGGGGGACAACGTCCTGCTGGCCCCTGAGATGCGGGGGGACAAGGCGGCGGACCAGCTCACGGCGACCGGTGGCGTCAAGACGATCTGGTACCCGAGCGACGAGCAGAGCGCCCAAGTGACGGCCAAGCCGGCTGCGGCGACCACGGGGCCGGCCCAGCGCACTCCCGTGCAGGTGGTGGCGAGCGCGATGACCTATCAGCAGAAGACGGGCGTGCTCGTCTACACCGGCAACGTGCGCGTCGACCAGCAGGGCAAGACCCTGAGCTGCCAGAGGATGCAGGTGGACCTCGACCAGAAGCGCCAGGCGAGGTCGATGGTCTGCACCGGCGACAACACCAGGATCAGCGATCCGCAGGTGGGCCGCACCGTCACGGGCCAGCGGGCGGTCTACCATGTGCCTGAGAAGCAGGTGGAGGTGTTCGGCGATCCGGTGACGATGAAGGACAAGGACGGCAACCAGATCCGCGGCAAACGCGCGGTCTACGCCATGGACACGGGCAAGGTGGAGGTCAAGGGGGTGGATCCGAACGCGCCGGCGCCGACGCCGGCAGTCACCCCCGCGGTTACCCCCGCCATCACGCCGGCGAAGACTCCGGCCCCGGCCCCGCCCCCTGGGAGCGGTGGATGAGAGACGAAGAGGTGGAAGTGGAGGAGGCCCAGAAGCTTTCGACGCACAATCTGCGCAAGGTTTATCGCGGGCGCGCGGTGGTGCAGGACGTCTCGATCGAGGTCGGTCCCGGCGAGATCGTGGGCCTGCTGGGGCCCAACGGCGCCGGCAAGACGACCACGTTCTACATGGTCGTGGGGCTCACCCCCCCCGACTCGGGGACCGTGGTGCTGGGCGAGGAGGACATCACCGAGCTGCCCATGTACCTGCGGGCGCAGCGGGGGATCAGCTATCTCCCCCAGGAGCCGTCGGTGTTCCGCCGCCTGTCGGTGGAGGACAACCTGCGGGCCATCTTCGAGACCCTGGACCTCTCCCACGCCGAGCAGGAACGGCGCATCGACCAGCTCATCGCCGACCTCGGACTGGTGAAAGTGAGGAAGACCCGCGGCGCCCTGCTCTCCGGCGGCGAGCGCCGGCGGGTCGAGATCGCCCGCGCGCTGGTCATCAACCCGTGGTATATCCTCCTGGACGAGCCGTTCGCGGGCATCGACCCGATTGCGGTGCTCGACATCCAGGGTATCGTCCGGCACCTCAAGTCCATGGGCATCGGCATCCTCATTACCGACCATAACGTGCGGGAAACATTGAAAATAACCGACCGGGCCTATATCATCAACAACGGCGAAATCCTGCGCTCCGGCACTCCGCTGGAGCTTTCCACGGATCCGCAGGTCCGAAAAATCTATCTCGGAGAAGACTTCACTCTGTAGGACTGGTTCCTGAATGGCGTTAGAGCAGAAACTTTCCCTGAAGCTGGCGCAGAAGCTGGTGATGACGCCTTCTTTGCAGCAGGCGATCAAGCTGCTGCAGATGACGCGCATGGAGCTCGACACGCTCCTCACCCAGGAGCTGGTAGAGAATCCGGTCCTCGAAGAGTCCGCGGAGGCCGAGAGCGCGGAGGAGGAGGCGCCGCGCGAGGAGACGCCGCCGGAGCCGCCGGCCAACGGCGAGAGCCTCGATCACACCGAGTCAATGGAGAACATCGACCTCGACGCCTACTTCGGCGACTACTGGGAGGGCTCGGGCACCTCGTCGATGATGGAGGAGCGCGACGAGCCCCCGATCGAGAACAGCCTCACCCGCGAGCCCGACCTCTACGACCACCTCCTCTGGCAGCTCCACATGGCGGACGTCGAGCCCCGCCAGCGGGAGATCGCCGAGCTGATCATCGGCAACCTCGACCCCGACGGCTTCCTCGTCGCCTCACCGGAGGAGATCCGGGCCATGGGCGACCAGACCGGGGGCGACTACTCCCTGGAGGAGGTGCTGGCGGGCCTCGCCCTCGTCCGCGCCCTCGATCCGCCGGGCATCGCCTGCGCCAACCTTCAGGAGAGCCTGCTGCTGCAGATGGATATCCAGGAGGTGGGGCCGGACGACCTCGCCCGGCGCATGGTCTCCGAGGCCTGGGACCTCTTCCTGCGCCGGCAGTTCCCGGCTGTGGCCAAGAAGCTGGGGGTCGAGCTCGCCGAGCTGGAGGAGGCCCTGGAGTTGATCCGCACTCTCGAAACCAAGCCCGGCCGGCGGTTCAGCACCGACCGTCCCCACTACATCGAACCGGACGTTTTCGTCCGCCGGGTGGGGGAGGAGTACGTCATCCAGCTCAACGACGACGGCCTCCCCCGGCTGAGGGTCAGCCGCGCCTATCGGCGCATGCTGCAGACCATGCGCAGCGCCGGCCGGGAGAATGAGGCGCAGCAGTTCATCAAGGACAAAATCCGCTCGGCGGTCTGGCTGATCAAGAGCCTCGACCAGCGCCAGCGCACGATCTACAAGGTGGCGGCCTCGATCGTTCGCCAGCAGCGCGAGTTCCTGGACAAGGGGATCGAGAACCTGCGGCCGATGGTGCTGCGCGACGTGGCCGAGGACATCGGCATGCACGAGTCGACGGTCAGCCGGGTGGTGTCCAACAAGTACATCCACACCCACCGCGGCCTCTTCCCGATGAAGTTCTTCTTCCACAGCGGCATCGACCGGGAGTACGGCGACAACATCTCCTCGCTGACCGTCAAGCGCAAAATCGAGCAGCTCATCCAGGCCGAGGATCCCAAGCGCCCGCTGTCGGACAGCGAGCTGATGCGGATCCTGAACCGCGAGGGCATCCAGATCGCCCGCCGGACAGTGGCGAAGTACCGCGACGAGCTGAGCATCCCTTCGTCCACGGACCGCAAGCAGATCTTCTGAGCCGGGAAATGGGGAATCCAGGGTGCGCCTCGGGTCGCTCACTCGGCCGGAGCTGATCTTCCCCGACCTGCCGGCCACGGACCGCGCGGGGGTGCTGCACGCCCTGGCGGAACGTATCGCCGGGCGGGGAGCGGTGCCCAATGCCGTCGACCTCTATCAGAAGCTCCTCGAGCGGGAGCAGCTCGGCTCGACGGGGATCGGCGCCGGGATCGCCATCCCGCACTGCAAGCTGCCGGGGCTGCAGAGGGGAGTGGTGGCGATCGGCTTGATGCCGCAGGGGGTGGATTTCGGGGCCGTCGACGGCCAGCCGGTCAACGTTTTCTTTCTCGTCGTCTCGCCCAGCGACTCGCCGGCCGAGCACCTCCAGGTGCTGGCGGCGATCTCGCGCTGGGTCAAGGCCGACCGCCATGCGGAGAGGGTCCTCGGCTTGCACGACGCGGACGCGGTCTACGACTTCCTCCAAGAGGAGGGTGGCTGATGATGGAGCCGGGGGAAAAGTTGGGCAACGAGCAGGCCGGCGCCGTGCGCGTGGCGGAGCTCCTGGGCGAGGAGCTGGCCTACCTGCGCCTCAAGGTGCTCTCGGGCGAGAAGCACCTGGACAACCCCATCACCCATCCGCGGGTGCAGAAGCCGGGGCTCGCCTTTGCCGGCTACTACGCCTACATCAAGCCGGGCCGCGTCCAGATCATCGGCGAGAGCGAGACGGAGTACCTGAAAACCCTGGGGGAGGAGGAGCGCCAGGAGCGGCTGGAGCAGATCACGGCCCTGCCGGTACCGGTGTTCGTCATCACCAAGGGGATCGAGCCGCTGCCGGGCTTCCTCACCCTGTGCCAGAGCCGCGAGCTGCCGGTGCTCTCCTCGACCGCCCTCTCCTCGACGGTGATCAAGGGGCTGAGCTACTTCCTGGAGGACCACCTGGTCCCCTCGACCTCGCTGCACGGCGTGCTGCTGGAGATCTACGGCCTCGGCGTGCTGCTCATCGGCGAGAGCGGAGTGGGCAAGAGCGAGTCGGCCCTCGACCTGATCACCCGCGGCCACAGCCTGGTGGCGGACGACAAGGTGATGGCCAAGCGCTATCCCAACGGCGAGCTGGTGGGCTACAGCGAGGGTCCTCTGCGGCACCATATGGAGCTGAGGGGGATCGGCATCATCAACGTCCAGGACCTCTTCGGCCTCGCCTCGGTGCGCGAGCGGACGACCATCGACCTGGTGATCGAGCTGGAGCACTGGCGCGACGGTCAGACCTATGACCGGCTGGGGCTCGACGAGTCGCTGTACCATATCCTCGACACCCCCTGCCCCTACATCCGCATGCCGGTGGCCCTGGGGCGCAACATCAGCATCCTGGTGGAGATCGCGGCGCGCAACCACGTCTTGAAGCTCCAGGGCCACCACTCGGCCCGGGAGTTCGCCCGCAAACTCGAGGCCCAGCTTGAGCGCACCCGCAAGACCCCCCTCCGGTAAGGCCCGGCTCGCACGGCTTGCGGTTATCACCGGCCTTTCGGGCTCGGGCAAGAGCATCGTCGCCAAGTGCTTCGAGGACCTCTCGTACTACACGGTCGACAACCTCCCCCTGCCGCTGCTGCGCAGTTTCCTCGACAACCCCCTGGAGCTGGTGCAGGGGCACGACCGCATCGCCGTGGTCACCGACGTGCGCGCCCCCGGCTTCGCCGAGCAGTTTCCGCGCCTCTTCGCCGAGATCGATCGCGAGCGGATCGAGCCCACGCTGCTCTTCCTCGAGGCTTCGGACGAGGTCCTGGTGCGGCGCTTCTCCGAGACCCGCCGCCCCCACCCCCTGGCGCCGGATCGCCACGTGGTGGAGGGCATCCAGCGCGAACGCGAGATGCTGGCCGAGCTGCGGGCGCGGGCGGACATGGTCTTCGACACCAGCGCCTGGTCGATCCACGAGATCCGCAACCAGGTCTACCGCGAGTTCGCGACCAGCCCCGGCGAGGAGCCGGGGATGGTGGTGTCGCTGGTCTCCTTCGGCTTCAAACACGGCATTCCCCAGGGCACAGACCTCCTCTTCGACGTGCGCTTCCTGCCCAATCCGCACTTCGTGCCCGGTTTGCGCGAGCGCACGGGCCAGGACGCCGAGGTGCTCGAGTATCTGGAGCGGCAGCCGGACTTCCAGGAACTGGTGATACGGTTGACCGACCTGCTGGCGTACCTCCTGCCGCGCTACCGGCGCGAGAACCGTAGCTACCTGTCGGTGGCGATCGGCTGCACCGGCGGCCGCCATCGATCGGTGGCAATCTGCGAGCGGTTGCGCTGTGTGCTGGAGGAACGGGGCTGGCCGGCGCGGGTGATCCACCGGGATATCGCGC
>DATARR010000141.1:0-31063 GCA_036264085.1 Thermoanaerobaculia bacterium
CTCCCAACAGCGAGTGGATCCTGGAGTCGACCACCGTCTGGATCGACACCGGCAAGATGCTCTTCCTCTGCGCCGGCGCCTTCGAGACCCTCTACGACCAGATCTTCCAGCGGGTCACCTCGCCGAAGAGCGGCATCAAGCTCCCCACCACCACGACCTACGTCAACGGCAAGATCACCATCCGCGAGTACTTCACCCTGCGCCACCACTTCCGGCCGGAGGATCTCTTCGAGTACGGCATGCAGCCGCAGTTCCTGTCGCGCTTCGACAACGCCGTGATCCTCGAGGACCTGACCTCCCAGACGCTCGCCCGCATCTTCAAGGAGCCGCGGGAGGGGGTGCTCCAGACATCGCAGAACTTCTTCCGCAAGTACGACATCGAGCTGGAGATCACGGACGACGCCGTGCACAAGATCGCCGAGGAGGCCGCCAAGAGCAGCCGCATCGGCGCCCGGGCCTTGAAGTCGGTCTACGGCAGGATCATCAAGCCGTTCGAGTTCGATCCCTTCTCCCGTGAGGAGGTGGTGCCGGTCAACGGCGGCGGCGGTCCCCATCGCCTGGTCATTGACGACAAGCTGGTGACCGAGGCCCTGCGGCCGATGGTCTAGAGCGTGCCTGGATAGGGAGAGAGCCCATGGAGCAGACCGCAGCCCAGACCGTCGACCGGCTCATCGCCCGCCACGGCGCGGAGCACGCCGGCCGCATACGCCGCGGAGTGGCGCAGGTCGCCCGGCGCTGGTGGCCGGAGGACGGGGACGAGGCGGCGCTCGCCGCATTCTGCGAGGCCAACTTTCTCGCCGGTCCCGGCGAGCTCGCCGCCACCTTCCACCGCCTGGAGCGGGTGCTGGAGCAGGTGGACGGGCATCTGCACGAGGTGCGCCGCGAGCTGACCACGCCGCTGGAGCTCGACACCGGCCCCATCACCACCGTCGACCGCCTGCTCGCCGGCCTCGACCTGGCGGCGCACGTGGAGGAGGACCTCTTCCGCGCCCGGGTGGCCTTCCTGGCCCTCCTCAACTTCCCCGTGCACACCCTGGCGGAGCGCCTGGAGCAGGGACCCTCGTGGGACCGGGAGACCTGGGCGCGGTCGCGGCTGATGGACCGCTTCGCCGCGCGGGTGCCGGCGGTGATCCAGCAGGAGGCGACGCAGACCTTCACCGCGGCGGACCAGTACATCGCCGCCTACAACCTCCGCCTCGACCGGCTGGTCACAGGGGCGGGCGAGCGGCCGTTCCCCGAGGGCCTGCGGCTCATCTCCCACTGGGGGCTGCGGGACGAGCTCGCCTCCCACTACGCGGATGCGAGCCCGGCAGGCCTCGCGAAGCAGCGGCTCATCCTCAGGGTCATGGAGCGCATCGTGCGCCAGGAGATCCCGGCGGCGGTGATCGACAACCCCGGCCTCCTCTGGGACCCGGAGACGAACGAGGTACGGCCAGTGGAAGAGGCGGCAGCCGGACGGGAAGGAGACCGGGACCTCGCCGCGCGCGAGCCGGACACCCGCTACGCCACCCTGCTCGGAGTCTTCCGGGCGGTCCGCAAGCTGGATCCCTACAACCCCAACGAGCCGACCTTCATCGCCCGCCGTTTCGAGCGCGACCGCCAGATCCCCGAGCGGGAGGTCGAGGCGCTCCTCGTCTCCGTCCTCGCGGCGCCGGAGGTGGCGGACCTGGCGCGGCTGATTTCGCGCCGGCTCGGCCGTCCGCTCGAGCCGTTCGACATCTGGTACTCCGGCTTCAAGTCGCGGGCCGGCCTCTCCGAGGCGGAGCTCGACCGCGCCGTGCGGGCGCGCTACCCCGACCTCGCCGCCTTCGCGGCCACCCTGCCCGACCTGCTGGCGCGGCTGGGCTTCGCGCCGGAGCGGGCGCGCTGGCTCGCCGAGCGCATCGTGGTCGATCCGGCGCGGGGCGCCGGCCATGCCGTGCAAGCTCTGCGGCGGGAGGACAGGTCGCACCTGCGGACGCGGGTCCCCCAGGGCGGCATGGACTACAAGGGGTACAACGTGGCCATGCACGAGCTCGGCCACAACGTCGAGCAGGTCTTCTCGCTGAACGGCATCGACCGCTGGCCGCTGGCGAGCGTGCCCAACAACGCCTGCACCGAGGCCTTCGCCTTCCTCTTCCAGCACCGCGACCTGGAGATGCTGGGACTGCAGCCCCATGGCGTGGACGCCGCGGACGCCTGGCACAACGAGACGCTGGCCGTCCTCTGGAACACCTACGAGATCGCCGGCGTCTCGCTGGTGGACATGGGGGTGTGGAGCTGGCTCTACCAGCACCCCGGCGCCACCCCGGCCGAGCTGCGGCAGGCGACCCTGGGGATCGCCCGGCAGGTCTGGAACCGCTACTTCGCCCCCGTCTTCGGGGTGCGCGACTCGGAGATCCTGGCCATCTACTCCCACATGATCGTCTACGGCCTCTACCTTCCGGACTACGCCCTCGGCCACGTCATCGCCTTCCAGATCGCCCGCGAGCTCCGCGGACGGGACTTCGGGGCCGAGATCGAGCGCATCGCCCGCCAGGGGCGTATCACTCCGGACCTCTGGGTACGCGGCGCCGTCGGCCGGCCCATCTCGGCCCGGGCGCTCCTGGACGAGGCGCGGGAGGCGATGGCCGGAGCGGGCAAAAAGGAACCCGTCTCCCTCCCCGCTCTTCGGTAGACGACCGGTTTCCTTCGCGAGGCCCTGCACAGGCTCGGCGAGCCCTGCGGCGGGGACCCAACACTTTTTCCCTGGCGTGCGTTTACCTGGTCGTGAACATGCCCATGACCACGAGCGCGATCTTGGACAGGCCCCGACCCCAGACCGCCACGGACCGCCTGGCCCGCCTCTTCGACGCTCACCACCAGCGCCTGTTCCGGCTCGCCCTGCGGCTGTCGTGCGATCGCGAGGAGGCCCGGGACCTGGTGCAGGAAGCTTTCCTCCGTGCCGCCCGCAGCCCTGGGGCTGTGCCGGAGGGGGAGCAGCCCGAGGAGGCCTGGCTGGTGCGGACGCTCGTCAACCTCTGCCGCGACCGCTTCCGGCGGCTCGGCGTGAGGTCGCGGGCGGCGGCGGAGATCCAGCGGCAGGAGCGGGAGCCCGCCTCCCGGCATCCCGAGGCGGCGGCCGTGGCCCGGGCCACGGTGACGGCGGCCCTGGCCCGCCTCTCTCCCCGGCGCCGGGCCGTGGTGGTGCTGCATGAGCTCGAGGGTATCGCCGTGCGCGAGGTGGCCCGGCTGCTGGGAGTCGCCGAGGTGACGGTGCGCTGGCATCTGCTGGCCGCCCGGCGCGACCTCGCGAGCCTGTTGCTGAAGGAGGACTGGAAATGAACGACGATCGCCTGCATCAGATCCTGCGGCAGGGAGATCCCGCCGCCCAGGACGCCGCGTTGTCCGCGGACGAAGCCCGGGCCATGCGCCGGACGGTGCTGACGGCGGTGCCGGAGCCGCGGCGCCGGCGCGGCTGGCTCCCCGCCCTGGCCACGGCAGCGGCGGCGATGCTCGTCCTGGCTCTCGCCGTTACCCATGGGCCCTGGCACTGGACGCCGGCGGCTCCTCCTGCCGCGCCGGTGCGGGTGGCCGCCGTCCCGACCCCTCCGGTTGCGCCGGTCGTGCCTTCTGTGACGGTGATCCCGGTGACTCCGAGCCAGGTGCCCGTGAAGAGCTCCCGGCCGGCGCGCCGCCATCCTCCGGTGCGGGCGGCCAGGGTCTTGCCGGCGCCTCCGGCCGCCGCCCCGGTGCTCGTGGCTTCGCTCCCGGTGCGGGAGATCCGGTTCTCGACGCCGGGCGGCACCCGTGTCATCTGGGAGCTGGCCGCGAAAGATTCTCGGTAGACGTGACCCGGCTGCCTTCCCGGCGGCCTCAAGGAGATGAAGATCATGAAGAACCCGTGTGTCCGCCCGATCGTCCTGACCCTGCTGCTCGCGCTGTCCGCGGTTCCGCTGCTGGCCAGGCCGGCCCAGGAGACTCCATCCCCACCGGCGTCCCTCACCACGAGCCGGGTCGAGATCCGCTACCTGGACCTCCACGCGGCCGAGCAACTCGCCTGGGACCAGTGCCCGGACAAAGAGCGCTGCCAGATCTCCGCCTCGGCCTTCCTCGGCGACGCCTCGGCAAAGTGGGTGGGGGACTCCGCCCTGAAGGGCTTTCTCGAGGTGAGGTGCGATTCGGCCACCCACGAACGGATCGCCCGCGCCCTGGCCAAGGCCGACGCCGCTCCGCTCACTCAAAGCTTCCAACTCCTCCTGCTCGCCGCCAGCACGCACAAGACAGCCGGTGAGCCGGAAGTGCCGCCAAGCGCTCAGAAAGCTCTCGCCGACCTGCGCGGCTTCCTTCCCTACAAGAGCTATCAGCTCCTCGACGCGAGCTGGCTGCGCGCCACCCAGGACCGGGTCACCAACGGCCGGGTGGTGGGACGGCAGGACGAGGCCTATCGCGTGAGGCTGCGGTTCCGCATCACCGGCAACGATCAGATGTTCGTGGACTCCTTCGAGCTGACGGAAGAGCCCTCGATGCCACGGCCGGCTTCCGAGGCGAAGAAGGGCGAGGCCGGGATCGCTCCTCATGCCCCACGCGAGCTGATCTCCACCACCTTCTCGCTCAAGAGGGGGGAGACCATCGTCGTCGGCTCCTCCAAGGTCGACGGCGCGGACGAGGCCCTGGTGGTCCTCCTCACCGCCGTACCCCAGTCCTGACCCTGCGCCTGGAGGAGGGAGGTCCCATGAAGGCCATGAAGAAGACTCTGCTTCTCGCGCTGCTCTTCGGGCTCCCGCGGAGCGTGGTCGCCGCCGAGCCCTATCCCCTCGCCGGGTACTGGGAGGGCGCCGTGGTGCGGCTGGGGTCCGTGCAACCCATCCAGGTCGACTTCCGCGAGCAGGACGGGAAGCTCGGCGCGACGGTGGACGTCCCGGAGCGGGGCCTCGTGGGCATTCCGGCCGAGACGGTCGAGTACAACCCTCCCACGCTGCGGCTGAAATTCCTCTACGGCGACGCCACCCTGCGGGTGGACGCCGAGACGGAGGAGATGACGGGCGTCATCCCGGCCTGGCAGCCCGAGGTGCGGGTCCACCTCAAGCGGGCCGAGGCCCCGGCGCCGGACTTCCGGGAAGAGGAGGTCCGCTTCCCCAGCGGCTCCCTGTCGCTCGCCGGCACCCTGGTCGAGCCGCTGGCGCCGGGTGCCCATCCGGCCCTGGTGCTGGTCCAGGGCTCGGCCTGGAACACGCGCACCGAGCCCCGGTACCGTTCCCAGGCCATCTTCTTCGCCCGCCACGGCTTCGCGGCGCTGATCTACGACAAGCGGCCCGGCTTCGAGGCCGCCACCTTCGGCGACCTCGCGGACGACGCGGCAGCGGCCGTGCGGTATCTCAAGACCCGCAGGGACGTGGACGCCCGCCACCTCGGCCTCGCCGGCTACAGCCAGGGCGGCTGGCTCGCGCCCCTCGCCGCGAGCCGCGTGGACGGGGTCGCCTTCCTCGTCCTCCACGTGGCGCCCGCGGTGAGCGTCGAGGAGCAGGAGCTCCAGCGCATACGGTACGGGATGGCCGCGGACGGGTTCTCCGAAGAGGATGTCGCCCACGCCGTCGCCTACACCCGGAAGGTGTTCGACGCCGCCTACCGCGGGGCGGACTGGGCCGGTCTCGCCGCCGCCACGGAGAAGGCGAAGGGGACGAAATGGGCCGGGCAGTTGCAGCTCGTCGACGCCCCTGCGGACCTGGAGGGGTGGCGGCGGCAGCGCTACGATCCCGCCGCCGTCCTGAAGCGGACGACCGTCCCCGTGCTCGTCCTCTACGGCGCCAGCGACACCCTGGTGCCGCCCGCCGAGAACGCCGACCTCATGCGCCGCTATCTCGAAGCGGCGGGGAACCGGGACGTCACCATCCGCATCTTCCCCCGGGCCAGCCACAACCTCGAATGGTTCGGCGACCTGCGCACCGGCACCTGGAGCTGGCCCGAGGGCTACTGGGTCTGGGCCAAGAAGGCCCCCGGCTATGCCGAGACGGTGATCGGCTGGCTGCGGAGGCACTGATAGCGCGAGCCTGCCGACTTTCTTTCTGCCGTGGCGCCGGCGTCTCCTTGGCGTCGCCCGCAAGATAGGCCGCGTGAGGCGGGGCTGCCTGTATATACGATTGCATCTACAATAGGTCCTGGTGAGCTCAACGGCGTCCTGGCCTGGTTTAGGGCGCAGGGCGCCGGCTACCAGACGCGGATGAACGCGGTGCTTCGATCGTTCCGAGACGCCCACAAGTCGTAGCCGCGCTCCCGCCGGCCTTGAAACTTCGGGGCCGGCGGCGCGTACCTTTCGCGGCTTTGCCGAGCCCCCTCCGAGAGGAATTACCATGAAATCGATCCGTCTCCTGCTCTTCCTTGCCCTGCTCGCCTCCCTCGGGCTCCTGCCCGTGCTCGCGGGGCCCCGTCACGCCGACCTGCCCAGCGTCCAGGCTCCGGCGCCAACTCCGGCCCCAGAGCAGACGCCGCCGGAGCCGGAGATCAAGGAGAAGGTGAGGAAGGAGAAGGAGCCGGAAGAGAACGCCACCGAGCTCCAGAAGGAGAAGCAGGAGGGCGGCAAGGGCGCGGCGCCCAAGGAGGCGGAGGAGACGAAGAAGGATGAGAAGTGGGACGTCAACGACCCGCCAGGCCCCTCCTCCGAGGTCACCATCGACACTGACGAGGGGACCTGGCTGAGTCTCGACGTCAGCCCCGACGGCAGGGAGATCGCCTTCGACCTGCTGGGCGACCTCTACACCATCCCCATCGCCGGCGGCGAGGCCCGCGCCCTCACCCACGACGTCGCCTGGCAGATGCAGCCGCGCTACAGCCCGGACGGCAAGACCATCGCCTTCACCAGCGATCAGGGGGGCGGCGACAACGTCTGGCTCTGCGACCGCGACGGCAAGAACCCCCGCGCCGTCACCAAGGAGACCTTCCGCCTGCTCAACAGCCCGGCATGGTCGCCGGACGGCGAGTACCTCGTGGCCCGCAAGCACTTCACCGCCCAGCGCTCGCTCGGCGCCGGCGAGATGTGGCTCTATCACCGCAGCGGCGGCGACGGCCTGCAGCTCACCAAGAAGCCCAACGACCAGAAGGACGCCGGCGAGCCCGCCTTCTCACCCGACGGCCGCTACCTCTACTACAGCCAGGACGTCACCCCCGGCCCGATCTTCCAGTACAACAAGGACCCCAACGGCGAGATCTTCGTCATCCAGCGCCTCGACCGGCGGACGGGCAAGACCCAGCGCTTCGTCACCGGCCAGGGGGGCTCCGTCCGGCCGACCCCGTCGCCGGACGGCAAGTCGCTCGCCTTCATCCGCCGGGTGCGCGGCAAGAGCGTGCTCCACGTGATGGACCTGCGCTCCGGCACCATCCGGCCGCTCTACGACGGTCTCGACCGCGACATGCAGGAGACCTGGTCGATCCACGGAGTCTACCCGTCCATGGCCTGGACCCCGGACTCGAAGTCGCTCATCTTCTGGGCCGGCGGCAAGATCCACCGCCTCGACGTCGCCTCTCGACAGGACGACGACATCCCCTTCCACGTGCACACCACCCGCAGGGTCACAGCGGCCCTGCGCTATCCGCAGGAGGTGGCGCCGCGGACGTTCGAGACCAAGATGCTGCGCTGGGTGGACGTCTCGCCCAAGGGCGACCGGGTGGTCTACCAGACCCTCGGGCACCTCTGGATCCGCAACCTCCCCGACGGCACGCCGCGCCGCCTGACGAAGCAGAGCGACCACTGGGAGCTCTACCCATCGTTCTCCCGCGACGGCCGCTCCGTGGTCTACACCACCTGGGACGACGACAAGCTGGGCACCGTCCGCGTGGTCTCCGCCGACGGTGGCGAGGGGCGGGTGATGGTGGGCCAGCCCGGGCACTACGTGGAGCCGGCCTTCACGCCCGACGGCAGGCAGATCGTCTACCGCAAGATCGAGGGCGGGTATATCCGCACGCCGGACTGGTCCCTGGAGCCGGGCGTCTACCGCGTGGCGGCGGCCGGCGGCGAGCCGGCGCTCATCACCGAGGATGGAGAGCGGCCGCGCTTCGGCGCCGAGAGCGACCGCGTCTACCTCCTCCGCTACGCGGGCGAGGGGAAGCGTGAGCTGGTCTCCGTGGGCCTCGACGGCAAGGACGAGCGCATCCACCTCAACAGCGACAACGCCACCGAGTTCCAGGTCTCGCCGGACGGCCGGTGGGTAGCCTTCACCGAGCGCTTCAACGTCTACCTCACGCCCTTCGTGGCGACCGGCAAGGCGGTGGACGCCGGCCCCAAGGCGAGGGCGTTGCCGCTGCGCAAGGTCACCCGCGACGCCGGCGAGAACCTCCACTGGTCGGGCGACTCCCGGCGCCTCCACTGGTCGCTCGGCCCCGAGCTCTACACCCTGGAGCTCAAGAATGCCTTCTCGTTCCTCGACGGCGCACCCTCGACGCTCCCCGATCCGCCGGCCCACGGCGTGAACATCGGCTTCAAGGCCGAGAGCGACGCCCCCCAGGGGACGGTCGCCCTGGTCGGCGGCCGGATCGTCACGATGAAGGGGGACGAGCTGATCGAGGATGGCACGATCGTCCTCGCCGGCAACCGCATCCAGGCCGTGGGCCCGCGGGCGAGCGTCGCCGTGCCGGCCGGCGCCCGCGTCGTGGACGTCAAGGGCAAGACCCTGATCCCCGGCTTCATCGACGTGCACTGGCACGGCACCTTCGGCACCGACGGCATCGTACCGCAGCGCAACTGGGTCACCTACGCCACCCTGACCTACGGCGTGACGACGCTCCACGACCCGTCGAACGATACGGACACCGTCTTCGCCGCCGCCGAGCTGGCCCGCGCCGGGCTGATCACGGCGCCGCGCATCTTCTCGACCGGCACCATCCTCTACGGCGCCAACCTGCCGGTCACCGCCCTCATCGACAACCTGGAGGACGCCCGCGGCCACCTGCGTCGCATGAAGGCGGTGGGTGCCTTCAGCGTCAAGAGCTACAACCAGCCCCGCCGCGACCAGCGCCAGCAGGTGATCGCCGCCGCCCGCGAGCTGCAAATGATGGTGGTGCCCGAGGGGGGCTCCCTCTTCGAGCACAACATGACCCAGGTGGTCGACGGCCACACCGGCGTCGAGCACACGCTCCCCGTGGCCAACGTCTACAAGGACGTCCGCCAGCTCTGGAAGGGGACCCAGGTGGGCTACACCCCCACGCTCCTCGTGGGCTACGGCGGCATCTGGGGCGAGAACTACTGGTACGCCAAGACCCACGTCTGGGAGGACAAGCGCCTGCTCTCCTTCGTGCCGCGGGAGATCGTCGACGAGCGCGCCCGCCGGCCATTCACGGCTCCGGACGAGGAGTACAACCACTTCAACATCGCCCGCATCGCCGCCGGCCTCGGTCACGAGGGGGTGAAGGTGAACGTCGGCGCCCACGGCCAGCGCGAGGGTCTGGGCGCCCACTGGGAGATGTGGATGCTGGCGCAGGGCGGCATGAAGCCTCTGGAAGTCCTGCGCTCCGCCACCCTCAACGGCGCCCAATACCTGGGCCTGGACAGGGACTTGGGCTCGCTCGAGCCCGGCAAGCTCGCCGACGTAGTGGTGCTCGACGCCAACCCGCTGGAGGACATCCACAACACCGCCCGCATCGGACTGGTGGTGCAGAACGGTCGCGTCTACGACAGCATGACCCTCGACCAGATCGCGCCCGACCCACACCGGCGCGAGCCATTCTTCTGGCAGAAGGAGAAGGGCGGATCGACCGTGGGCAGCCGCGGACCGGTCACCCACGTCGACGATTGACCGGTCCCCTTACGTGAGGAGGGGCCGGCGCTGGCGGCGGAGCTGGAGGGCGAGCTCCGTCGCCAGCTCGACCGTCACCCGCTCCTCCTCGCAGGCCTGACGGAACATGAGCAGGGCGGCCATGGCCTCGCGATGGACGTCGCGGGACTCGAAGATGGGGGCCATCTCGGCGGCCAGCCGCTTCAGCTCGGAGGTGCGGCGCTCGCGCGCGTAGAGGATGGCGAGATCCAGGGAGACGAGGGCCCCGTCGTAGCCCATGCCCCGTCCCAGGAAATCCCGCTGGACCTCCCGGAACATCTCCTCGGCCGCGGCGGTCCGGCTCAAGCCCAAGGCGATCCTGCCCTCCGTCCAGCGGAGCCGGACGAGGTTCAGCGCCTTGCCCTGGGCGGCGAGCTGCGCGCGGACCTCCGGCAGCAGGGGCTCGGCCTCCCGAAAGCGTCCCGCCGTGGCCAGGCAGAGCACCAGGTTGTGCCAGCCATAGGCCGACAACAGGGGCTCCTGCTCCGGGTCCAGCTCTCTCAGCAGCCCCTTGAGGATCTGGATGGCGCCCTCGAGATCTTCGCCGTCCTCCAGGATCTTGGCCTTCTTGAGGAGGGAGAAGCCGGAGCCATGGGAATCGTCGTGATCACGGTAGATCGCCAGGGCCTGGTCGACCAGAGCCAGGGCCTCCGGGAAGCGCCGCTGGGCTCGCCGCAGGGAGGCCTTAAGCTGGAGGACGTCGGCGTGGACGAGCTCGTTGCCCGTCATGCTCTTGGCCAGGAACCGCTCGGCCTCGCGGAACGCCTTCTCTGCGCTCCACAGCTCGCCGAGGATTCGCCGGGCGTTCCCGAGGTGGGCCTGAGCCCGAGCCCGGAGGTCCAGCACCCAATGCGGGTCGTAGGTGTCCTCGAGGTGCAGGGAGATCTTCACCGCCAGCTCGGCATAGTTGATGGCCCTGGCGGCGTCCTCGAAACCCGCCTCCAGGCTCTGCCGCAGCAGGAGCTGGCAGAGGCCCCAGGTCTGGAAGCTCTCGTCGTCCAGCACCAGGGCGAGCTGCTCGTCGAACGACAGGTCCTTCAGGGTGGCAAAGAGCTCCCTCGCTTCCAACCCTTCGAAGACGGCCACCCTCTCGTCCCAGTGACCGACCTCTTCCTGGAGGTCCCGAACCTCCCGGTGCCGCTGACGGCATTTTGGGCACCGATCGAGGAAATGAGGGATCACCTGAGTCATGAGCTCGTCGTGACTCAGATCGCCCGCCAACAGCTTCGCCATCATTTCGAGTGACAGGTGATTTTTTTCCAAGCTCTCTCCTCTCCCCAATGGGATATGGGGACACGAAACTATCTCAGATTGAGGCTGCCCCCATCAAGAGAAGTATCAGGAAGCCGGGAAATCGTGGCACGAGCGGAAAAGAGAAATTCGGGGCCGGTCGTCCAGCCCCCGCCTTCTATGTCATCAGGTTTCTCCACCTACTCTAATGTGTGCCATTAGGATCGATCGAGGCTCCTTCGTCTCCGGTTCCGGCTCCCGGTGTAGGAGTCGCCGTTCCTGTCACAGGCTGGCCGCTGGGATCGATCGAAGCCCCTTCCTTCTCGAACAGGCTCACCAGCCCATGCCAAAGGGCCTGGAGGACGCCGCCCGGCTCCTGGACCCGGGAGGCGGCGGGCTTGGATCCGCTCCTCAGAGTGCTTCGGCCGCCGGCCTGCGCCACGGCAGGAATGAGGAAGAGAGCCACGATCAGGACCACCACGACGCCGCGGAATACGCTTTTTGAGAACATGCATCTCTCCTTTTCCGTTATACGGGTATCCTGTGGCAGGATTGGTGCTCCAGGAACCCGCTCTATTCCCACTATGTATCGGTAGCCGGAAAAAGTGGGACAATCTTCGGGAAAATTTTTGAGATGCTCGTTCTCTGTGATCGTTACGTCGACGGCAGCGCCCGCTGGCCCGTAGATTAGAATGCCGGTCGGAAGCTCCGTGAATGCGTTTCCTCAATTTCCAGGTCCTGGTGGCGCTGCTGGCGGCCATGCTGGCGACGCAGGCCCTGTGCTGGCTGCTCGCCCGGGGCTTGAGGCTGCGGCTGGAGAGGAGAGCCGTGCTCGGCGGCTGGATCGCGCCCCTGGTGGTGCTGGCCCCCTGGCTGGCCGGTCACTCCCTGCTGGTGCCCTGCAACCTGCTGCAGGAAGGGGCGCCCGGGGCGCCGTACCTCGCGGCCGACCGCCGCTACGACCTGCTGAACGACGTCGTCTATCAGATCCTGCCCTGGGAGCTGGAGGTGCGGCATGCGCTCTCCCAGGGGCGCCTCCCCCTCTGGTCGGACGGCCTCGGCGGCGGCAGCTCGCCCTGGTCCAATCCCCAGGCCGGGGCCCTCTCGCCGCTGCAGATGGCCGTGCGCCCCCTCCCCCTCCAGCATCACCTGCTGGGAGCCCTGATCCTCAAGCTGCTGGTGGGGTTCCAGGGGATGTGGCTGCTCGCCCGCCTCGCCGGCCGCAGCCGCGCCTCGTCGCTGCTGGCGGCGGCCGGCTTCGCCTTGGGGGGCGGCCTCTTCTCCTGGGCGCTCTTCCCGGTGACGGCGACGGCGGCCTGGGTGCCATGGCTCGCGGCCGGCACGGTCCGCCTCTGCCGCCACCCCGGCCGGCGGGCGGTCGCCGCCGTGGCGGCGATCACCGCCGCCATCCTGCTCTCCGGCCACCCCGAGACCGCCGCCTTCGGCGGACTGCTCGCCGGCGTCTGCGGCCTCGGCCTGCGGCGGCGGGCGGCCGGCCTCGGGCGCGGCCTCGCCGCGGCGGCCCTGGCCGCGACCCTGGGCTTCGGCCTCGCCGCCCCGCTGCTCCTGCCGTTCCTGGCGAGCGTGCCGGAGTCGCAGCGCGCCCACGACACCCTCGACCGGGCGCGGCCGGAGGGCCGGATGACCCTCCACCCGGTCTCCTGGTTCCAGACGGGCTATGGCGGTTTCCTGCTCGCCCCGGCCAGTCCGCACGCCTTCGGCCGTCCGTACCGGGAGCCGTTCCGGGGTCCCTTCAACTGGGCGGAGTCCGAGGCCGGCTATACCGGGCTGGTGGCATTCGCCGGCGCCTGGCTGGCGCTCGTCGCCGCCCGCGACCGCCGTGCCTGGCCGTTCCTGGGGTTCGCCGGCCTCGCGCTGCTCGTGGTCGCGCGGTTCCTCCCCCTTGCCCGCCTGGTGTACACGGTGCCGCCGCTGCGCATCCCCGCCTACCCCCGCCTGCTGCCGGTGGTCGCGGTGGCGCTCTGTGTGGCCGGGGCGTTCGGCACCGACCTCCTGCTGCGCCGGGGTCGCGACCTCTCCTGGCGGGGGGCTGCGACCTGGGGCGCCCTCGCCCTGGCGGCCCTGATCAGCCTGGCGGTGGCGGCGGACCCCTGGACGATCGCCCTCTGGGTCCTGCTCGCGGCGGCGGCGGCGGTGGCCCACCGGTGGCCGCGCCGGGGTGCCGTGGCCCTCGCCACGGTGCTCCTCCTCGATCTCGTCCCCTGGTCCCACGGCCTCCTGCCGTAGGGACACCCGGAGCTCTTCTACCCGCGCACCGCGCTCCTCGACCGCCTCGCCCGGGAGGCCGGGGACCCGGCGGCCGGCCGCGCCGCCGGCGCCGACTACCTCGTCTACCCCGGCCTCCTCGCCGTCTACGGCGTGGCCGACTTCCGCCCCCACGACCCCCTGGCTCCCGCGGACTACCTGCGGGTGCTGCACGTGGCCTTCGGCTTCCACCCCTCGATGGAGCAGTACTTCTCTCCGGTCGCCAACCTCGACCATCCGCTCCTCGACTTCCTGGGCGTCCGGGGCGTGGTGGGGAGCCCCGCCGTCCCCCCCTCCCGCACCCTGCTGCGGATCGACGAGGGCCGGTTCGCGCCCTTCACCCTGCTGCGCAACCCGGACGCCCTGCCGCGCTGGTTCTTCCCGCGCGAGGTGACGGCCATCGGGCGCGGCGACCTGGAGCGCTGGATCGCGGCGATGACCGAGGCTCGCCGGGTGGCCGTCTTCCGGGAGGAGGCCGGGGCCTGGCGGACCTGGCGGACAGCCGCGGCAGGACCGGCGGCGCCCCCCGCCGACCCGCGGATCGTGTCCGCCGTCCCCGGCCACGTCGTCCTGGAGGTGCCCCGGGGAGGCGAGACGCTGCTCGCGTCCTCCGTCCCGTTCTCCTCCGGCTGGTCGGCACGCGCCGGCGGCCGGGCGCTCCCCACGCTCCACGTCGACGGCGCCTTCCTCGGGGTGCGCCTCCCCGCCGGGGTCTCCCGCGTCGAGCTGCGTTTCCTGCCCCCGGGCTTCGCGGCCGGCTGCGGCGTCTTCGGGCTCTCGCTGGCGGCCTGCCTCTTCCTTCTCCTTACTTCTTACCGGCGGCAAGCCAGGTGGGAGAGAAAGAGATAAAATGAAATATATCTATGGGTGCCGTAGACGATCCGACCCTGCTGGGCGAGCTGGAGCTGTTCCGGGGTCTCGCGCCGTCGCAGCTCGCGACGCTCAACGGCCTGCTGCGGGGCTCGACGGTGCAGGCCGGCACCCACTTCATCACCGCGGAGCAGCCGGGCGAGGTCGTCTACGTGCTGCTCGAGGGGACGGTGAAGATCTACGTCACCCTCTCCGACGGCCGGGAGGTCATCCTCGCCTTCCTCGGCCGCGGTGACACGGTGGGCGAGATGAGCCTGGTGGACAGCGCTGGCCGCTCCGCCAACGTCGTCACCACCGAGCGGTCGCGCCTGCTGTGGATGGACCGGCCGACCTTCTCGACCTGCGTGCGCACCCTCACCCCCCTGGCCGACAACCTGGTGCGCCTGCTCTCCCACCGCCTGCGGTTCGCCAACGAGCAGATCCAGGCCCTCTGCACCCTGGACGTCCCCGGCCGGGTGGCCCGCCAGATCCTGGCCATGGCCGAACGCTACGGCAGCCCGGAGGCGGGCGGCGAGGTGCGCATCCCCCTTCGCCTCACCCAGAGCGACCTCGGGGAGATCGTGGGGGCGTCGCGGGAGCGGGTCAATCAGGTGATCGTGGAGCTCAAGCGGCGCGGGTTGATCTCGGTGGACCCCCGCCACCGCATCCACGTCCACAACCAGCGAGAGCTGGCGCGGTACTGCCACTAGCTGGTCCGGGGAGGGGGCTACCGTCCCAGCAGGGGCGCCAGGGCCTCGACGCCGCGCGCGACGACGTCCGGCGCCGCGGCCGTGAAGCAGAGGCGGACGTGGGTGGGATAGGGGCCGAAGCTCGCTCCCGGCGCCAGGAGGAGCCCGCGGTCGACGCAGCGCTCGAGGAAGCCGGCGAGGCCGGTCGCGTCCAGGTGGGCGGCGACGTCGAAGAAGAGGAAGGCGCTGCCCCGGGGTGCCGGCAGGCCCAGGCGCGCCGCCGTCCGCTCCCCGGCCCGCTGGTAGAGCTCCCGCGCCCGCGCCACCCAGGCATCGCCCGCCGGGCCCAGGGCCCGGAGGGCGGCGAGCTGCGCCGCCGTGGGCGTGCTGTAGAAGCTGTGCAGGCCGATCTTGCGCAGCTCGGCGATGGCCGCGGCGGGGCCGATCACGTAGCCGCACCGGTTGCCGGCCATGCCGTAGGACTTGGAGAAGGAGTGGACCGCGAAGGTGCGCTCCGGCGCCAGCGGCCGGGTGTAGGTGTGCTCCCCCGCGTAGACGTAGTCCTCGTAGACCTCGTCGGCGATGAGCCACAGGTCCTCGCGCCGCGCCCACTCGGCCAGCGCCTCGATCCAGGAGCGCGGGATCACCTGCCCGGTGGGATTGCTCGGCGTGTTGAGGTAGAGGGCGATGGTGCGCGCCGTCCGCCGCTCGCGCACGGCCTCGACGGCGGTCGCCGGCGAATCGGCCACGCCGAAGAAGGGGACGTCCACCGGCACGCCGTTGAACGACTGGACGATGCCCGTGATCAGCGGCCAGTGGGGAGCCAGGAGCAGCACCTCGTCGCCCGGGGCCACGATCGCCCCCGCCACCGCCCCCAGGGCGCCGGTCGCCCCGGTGGCCACCAGGACGTTCTCCCGCCCGGTGGGCACGCCCGTGCGCTGCCCCACCCGCTCGGCCACGGCGTCGATCAGCGCCGGCATCCCCTGGGGAGCCGCATAGCGGTGCATCCCGGGGTGCTCGGCCACCGTCAGGTCCTCCATGCGGCAGCCCGCGGCGGGTTCCATCCAGGTGTCGCCGACGTGGAGTGGATAGACCTCGCCCCGGTGGGTGGCGAGCCGGTGCGCGAGGGCCGAGTAGACGGCGCCCGCGATGTCCTGGACGGCGGGGGAGAAGCCGGGGTGGCGTGGCATGGCGGCCCGAGATCCTAGCAGAGGTCGCGGGGTGCTACCATCCGGCCATGGCCGCCCCCGTCCTCACCGAAGTCCGCCGGTTGCCGGAAGAGCGGCGCGTGCGGCTGACCTGGAGCGACGGTCACGTCGGCGAGTACGACTACGACTATCTGCGCGGATGGTGCCCCTGCGCCGGCTGCCAGGGTCACTCCGGCTTCAAGGTCCGCTACCTGCCGCCGGCCCGGCCGGTGACCGCCGAGTCGATCAAGCCGGTGGGCAACTACGCCATCTCCATCGGCTTCTCCGACGGCCATGGCACCGGCATCTACCGCTTCGAGTTCCTGCGCGAGATCTGCCCCTGCGGCCAGCATGGCGAGCCGCCGGCCGAGCTCGACGGCTAGGGCTGCAGCCACCTCTCCAGGTCGTCCGGGGTGTTGAGGTTGAGGAAGATCTCTCCAGGGTCGCCGAAGCGACGGAGGTCGTCCCCCTCCAGGTAGCGGACCGCGAGCCCGCCTGCGCCGGCCAGGCCGTGGAGGTCGAACCGGCCGGCCGCCACCCGCTCTGCCAGCAGCCTGAGGGCCGCCGGTCCGTAGCGGGCGCAGAGGGGTTCGAGGCCGCCCGCCCAGCGGGGGACCGCCCAGTCGCCGCCGCACCGGGCGAGCTCCGCCAGCAGGCCGGCCGGCACCCGGGGGAGGTCGCAGGCCAGCACCAGCAGCGGCCGGCCGGGGTAGGCCGCCGCCCCGGCCAGGATGCCGGCGGCGGGTCCCCGTCCGGCGGCGTCGGGGAGCGAGGGGCGGCCGGGCACCAGCCCCCGGCCGCGGTCCGCCACCGCCACCTCGGCGCAGACGGCCGCCAGGCGCTCCGCCGCCAGCCGCGGCAGGGCCGCGTCGTCCAGGCGCGCCTTGTCGTGCCCCAGGCGGCGCGACTCGCCGCCCGCGAGGACCAGGCCGATCATCCTGCCGCCCACTCCGTGTTACGATCCCGGCCTGAATTCAACCCGAAGGAGAATCCGGCATGAACTTGAGCCTCGTTTGCCTCGCCTGTCTGCTCGCCATCGTGGGGTCCGCCTCCGGAGCCGAGCCGGAGAAGGCCCCGGCAGCCCCCGCCCACCCCCAGGTCCGGCTGGAGACCAGCAAGGGGAACATCGTCCTCGAGCTCTATCCCGACAAGGCCCCCAAGACGGTGGAGAACTTCCTCCAGTACGTCAAATCGGGCTTCTATGACGGCACCATCTTCCATCGCGTGATCCCCGACTTCATGATCCAGGGTGGCGGCTTCACCTCCGAAATGACGCAGAAGCCCACCAAGGCGCCGATCCAGAACGAGGCCGACAACCGCGTCCTCAACGAGCGGGGCACCGTCGCCATGGCGCGCACCGGCGATCCGAACAGCGCCACGGCCCAGTTCTTCATCAACCTGAAGAACAACGGCTTCCTCAACTTCACGGGCAAGACCGCCTCGGGCTGGGGCTACACGGTGTTCGGCAAGGTGGTGGAGGGCCTGGACGTGGTGGATGCCATCGCCCAGGTGCCGACCGGCCGCAAGGGGAGCTACGAGAACGTCCCCGCGCAGCCGGTCGTCATCAAGAAGGCGACGATCGTCCACGCCAAGAAGTAGAGAGCCGTTACTTCTTGGTGCTCTTGCGCATCTGCACCAGGCAGTTCCAGAGGACCTCGAGCTGCTCCTTGCCGTGGGGCAGGTCGAGGTCCCGCCAGACGTCCCGCTGGGCGGTGAGGAAGTCGTTCCAGCTCACGGGGCGCTTCTTGTCGATCAGCCGGCGCATGGCGGCGAGCAGGTCGGCCACCGTCCACATCGCCGGCCGCAGGCCTCCCAGCTCCCGCCAGCCGTAGCGGAGCTGCTCCACCCGGCGGCGCGACAGCTCCTGGTTCTTGTAGCGCACCCGCAGCCGCCCCACCTCCGGCAGGCGCTCGAAGGTGAGGTCGTCCGGCGGCGTGTGGTCGGAGAGGGCCTGCCAGTGCTGGGGGACCAGCTCCTCCTTGCGCACCTGCATCACCAGGACGTCGAACTTGGCCACCGGCAGGCCCTCGAACAGGGCGCCGAGGGCCGGCAGGTCCGCGCCGTGGATCCACTCGCCGATCTCCTCGGGCGCCGGCAGCGCGCGGGCCGGCGCGGGCGCGGCCGCCGGCGCAGCGGGCTTGCCGGGAGACTTGTCGGGCCGGGGCGGCTCGGGGGGCGCCTCCGGTTGGAAGCTGACTTCGGTGGGCTCGGCGGTCGGTTCGGTCATGGCCGGAAAATCCAGTTCAGAAAGGATGGTGCCCAAGGCCGGACTCGAACCGGCACGGGTTGCCCCACACGCCCCTCAAACGTGCGCGTCTACCAATTCCGCCACTTGGGCTCAAAGAACTCCTCTACCAACCGCGGCTCCGGAAAGGCTATTCCAGGTTACCGCGGGGTGCTGCTCGGCGCCGGCGATGCCGGAGCGGTCTGCACGGGGGGAGCCGGCTTCGCCGGCGGCACGGTCTTGGTCGCCGCCTTCTTGGCCGGCACCGCACCCGACATCACCGTGCTCACCGTGCCCTTGGCCAGGGCGATCGACACCGTGGTGACGATGAAGATCACGAAGGAGGCCACCGTGAGCTTGTGCAGCAGCGTGGTGGCGCTGCGGGCACCGAAGGCGGTCTGCGTGCTGCCGCCGCCGAAGACTGAAAGGTCCGCGCCCTTGCCCTGCTGCAACAGCACGACGAGGATCAGGAAGACGCAGACCAGGACGTGAACCGCTTCCAACACGTAAATCACAGGCGAAGCCTCCCAACGGGCGCGATGCTGCCGGACCCCAGCAGGGGGTCAGCCGGAATGCCGAATGATAGCAAGGAATTTCTGTGGGTCAAGACTGGCGCCGCCCACCAGGAAGCCGTCGACGTCCGGCTGGGCGAAAAGACCGGCCGCGTTCTCCGGCGTGGCCGAGCCGCCGTAGAGGATCGGCAGGGCCGCGGCGGCGCCCTCCATCAGCTCGCCCAGCAGCAGGCGCAGGAAGGCGTGGACCTCCTGCGCCGTCTCCGGCGTTGCCGTCTCGCCCGTGCCGATGGCCCAGACCGGCTCGTAGGCCACGGCGAACGGCTCGCCGCCGCCGCCGGCGATCCCGGCAATCCCCGCAATCGCCGCGACGGCCGACCGGAGCTGCCGCTCCAGCACGCCGAAGGTGCGGCCGGCCAGGCGCTCGTCCCGGGTCTCGCCGACGCAGATCAGGGGCGCCAGGCGGTGGCGCACGGCCGCCGCCACCTTGCGCGCCACCAGAGAGTCGCTCTCGCCGTGGTCCTGCCGCCGCTCGCTGTGGCCGCAGAGCACCCAGGCACAGCCGGCGTCGGCAAGCTGCGCCCCCGAAACGTCGCCGGTATGGGCCCCCTTGTCGTCGGGGTGGAGGTCCTGCCCTCCCACCGCCAGCTCGGAGCCCGCGAGCTCGGCCGCCACCGCCGGGATGAGCGGGAAGGAAGGAAAGATCGCCACCCGGGCCGCCGCGGGGCGCTCCGCGAGGGCCTGCCTCAGGGCGCGGCAGCACGCCACCGCGTCCGCCCGCAGGTGGTTCATCTTCCAGTTGGCCGCCACCAGGGGACGCCGGGTCACGCCTTCTCCTCCGCTCTCTTCTCCAGCACGGCGACGCCGGGCAGGGTTTTGCCGGCCAGGAACTCCAGGGAGGCCCCGCCCCCCGTGGAGACGTGGCCGATGCGGCCGGCGACCCCGGCCTGACGAACGGCCGCCACGGTCTCGCCGCCGCCGATCACCGAGAACCCCGGGCAGCTCGCCAGCGCCTGGGCCACGGCGCGGGTGCCCGCGTCGAAGGGCGGTTTCTCGAACACCCCCAGCGGACCGTTCCAGAACAGCGTGCGGGCGCGGCCGATGGCCGCCGCGAAGGCGGCGCGGGTCTCGGGCCCGACGTCCACCGCCTTCGTCCCCGCCGGGATCCGGCCGGCCGGCACGGTCTCGATCCGCTGGGGATTGGCGAGATCGTCGGTCACCACCAGGTCGCGGGGGAGGAGGACCTCGATCCCCCGCCCCTCGGCCCGTTCCAGGATCTCCTTCGCCAGCTCCACCCGCTCGGGCTCGAAGAGCGAGTCGCCCAGCTCGCAGCCCTGAGCGGCCAGGAAGGTGTTGGCCATGCCGCCGCCCAGGAGGAGGACGTCCAGGCGCGGCAGGAGGTTCTCCAGGGTGTCGATCTTGCCCTCGATCTTGGCGCCGCCCAGCAGGGCCGCGAACGGCCGCTCCGGCTCGCCCAGGAGGCGGCCCAGGGCCTTCACCTCCCGCTCCAGCAGCCGGCCGGCGGCCTTGGCGCGCAGGCGCTCGGGCACTCCCACCACCGAGGCGTGGGCGCGGTGGGCGGCGCCGAAGGCGTCGTCCACGTAGACCTCGGCGAGGGCGGCGAGCTGCCCGGCGAAGGCCGGCTCGTTCTTCTCCTCCCCGGAATGGAAACGGAGATTCTCGAGCAGCACCACGTCGCCGGGACCCATCTCCCGCACCACCTTTTCCACTTCGTCGCCCACGCAGTCCTCGGCGAAGCGCACGGCCTGCCCCAGGAGCTCCGCGAGCTTGCCGGCCACCGGCCGCAGGCTGTAGCGGGGGTCGCGCTTGCCCTTGGGCCGCCCGAGATGGGAAGCGAGGAGGAGGATGCCGCCGGCCGCGGTGAGCTCCCGGATCGTGGGGATCGCCTCCTCCAGCCGGGTCGCGTCCAGCACCTGGTGCGCCTCCGAAAGGGGGACGTTGAAGTCGACGCGCAGGAACACGCGCCGGCCCTGCAGGTGCGCCAGATCGAGATCGTCCAGGGTCAACAGGTCTGTCATCATCTCTCCCTCTCAAGCCGCCCGGCGAGCCCGCGGCCCCAAGCCCAAGGCGGCCAGTTTATCAGCGGTGTCACGCCTGGCGACTCTGGCGCACTTGTACAGTGGTACCCTTTCGTCTTCCGCCACGCCGTCCCATGGCGGATACTACGTGGGCCTGAGCTCGCTGCTTCAAAGGTGCTGACAGAAATTGATTCGATAAGGAAGTGAGGAGGATTCACCCATGGCAGAAATGGGAAAGTATTGCAAAGCGTACCTGGCCAAGCAGTTCCGGGAGTATCCGGGCTGGACGGAGAACGCCGCCAACGTGCGCAAGGAGAAGAAGGAAGTGGACGGCAAAGAGGTCGAGGTGGACCGGCAGCTCACCGACGACTCCATCCTCTACCTCCAGGAGAACTACATCGTCACCGATGGTATCTTCAAGGACCAGAACATCATCTTCGACAACGTCACGGATGAGTGGAAGAAGTTCTGCCACGAGCAGCTCGCCTTCGAGATCCCGGTCTACGAGCCCATCGAGATCAAGCACGCCGAGCCGGCCGAGGCCGCGACGACGACCAGCAACAGCTAGCATCCTCTCGTTCTCCAGAGAGTGTCGAGACCCTGCCCGGCGGCAGGGTTTCGCCTTTCTGAGACATGCCGCAGCCCGGCACGGGCGAACGCTTGCCCAATGCGGGCGGGTCGTGTCCTGACTCCGAATCTCGCCCTATCTCCCTCTCACTCTTCCCCTTCCCGGAGCCAGAGACGTTCACGGCTGAGAATTTCTCGGCCTAGGTGCCGGGGTGCTCATTGAGGTATCGTCTGCACGGGTCCTTACTCCATAATGGAGAGAGCTTTGGCGCGGTTAATGGAGACCCCGGATGAGCCATGAGCGTACTGTGGAACAGTTCGTGAGGGAGGTTGAGCACATCACCGGAGTAAGGATCAGGCTCCGCTGGTACCCGATCTGTGGGCTCACGCTCCAGGACACCGAGACTTTGAATGAATACAGCCTGGGAAGTATCCACAAGAAGACGGTTCTCTCACCTTACGTGCAGGAGAGTATCTGCCGCGGCTTATATCGCGAGCACTGGCAGGTCCTGCTAGGCCTGCGCCCGCCCGTGGAAGACTAGGCTTTAGGCGAAAGCCACTTCTGCTTGAAGCCGCGGAACCCGCCGCCAGAACCTGGCAAGGCGGTGAAACAACGACTCCTTCCACTTCATCTCTATGGGCATGCCCACAGAGGAGTAGAGATCCCAAAACTTCTGAGGAGCCTGCGGGAGGTCCTGGAAGGGTTCCCTACTCCTCGAGAGATCGGCGATGATCTGGAGCTGTACCTGGGAAAGGAACTGGCGAGGCAAGTCGTCGCGGTTTCTGGTGGCAGTGCAGAGGTCGTACTCCAAGCACTGAGCCACCCACCATCCCTGATCCTCGAACACCACGGCCCGAATCGTAAGGGGTTCAACCATGAGCACCTCCAGTTGCACATCCTAGCATAACGGGCTAGACAGTCAAATTATGGCCGGGCACCTCCAAATGCCGAAAGGATAGAACTCTTTGGGCGCAGGCTCTGTAATCACTGCTCGCGTCACTCCTGATCTTCCTGGGTGGAGAAGACCAGGGGGGCGGCGCTGACTTCCTGGATGCGCTGCCAGAGCTCCGGCGTCACCGGCACCACCGACAGGTCCGGGTCGTCGATCAGGTCCCAGTCCTGGAACTCGGGGAGGTCTTCGATCTCGGCCAGCGGCACGGGGCGCTCCAGGCGGCGCTCGGGGACGACGTCCACCGCCACCTGGTCCTCGCCCATGCCGCGGGGGTCCGGGTAGGGATCGGAGGTGATGCGGGCGATGCCGACGATGGCGAGCTCGGTGCCGGCGTGGAAGATGAGCGCCTCCTCGCCGGTCTCGACGTCGCGCAGGTGCTTCAGGGCGACGTAGTCGGTGACGCCGTCCCAGACCGTGGCGGTGTCCCGCTCCAGGTCGCCGAAGCTGTACTCGGCCGGATCGGTGGCGAACAGCCAGTAGTTGACGCCAGACTTATAGGGCTTGACTCGTTCGGCCATGATGGCTCCTCCCGCTTGGCCCGGATGCGAGGGGTGTGCCATCCTACGCCGGATGAACACGCCCCCGAAGATCGACACCGAAAGGAGAAGCCATGCGCAGAGCATTGGCCTGCCTGGCGGGGCTCGCGGCTCTCGGTGCCGCGACCTCCCTCCAGGCCGCGTCGCCCACGACTGCGAAGAAGCCCGGAGAGGAGCTGCGAATCGTGCCTGACATCGAGAAGCGCGTCGCCCAGTTCGCTCCCACCCCGTTCTCGGCGGACCTCGCGCCGCTCAGCGCCGAGGACCGCCAGGTGCTCGACAAGCTGGTCGAGGCCGCGAAGCTGATGAACGAGATCTTCCTGCGCCAGGCGTGGACGGGCAATCCCGCCCTGCGCGAGGAGCTCAAAGCCCTCAACGGTCCGCACGCCAAAGCCGCCCGCGAGTACTTCACCATCAACTTCGGCCCCTGGGACCGTCTGGCCGAGCGCCAGCCCTTCCTCGGCACCCGGCCCCATCCGCCGGGAGCCGGTTACTACCCGGAGGACCTCACCAAGCAGGAATTCGACGCCTGGATCGCCCAGCACCCGGGCGACAAGGACAAGCTCACCTCGACCGTGGCCGTGATCCGCCGCCAGAACGGCGGCCTCGCGGCCGTGCCCTACTCCCAGGAGTACGCTCAGTGGCTGAAGCCGGCGGCGAAGCTCCTGCGGGAGGCGGCGGCGATCACGAAGAACGCCTCGCTCAAGAAGTTCCTGGAGCTGCGGGCCGCCGCCTTCGAGAGCGACGACTACTACGCCTCCGACCTCGCCTGGATGGACCTCGACGCGCCGGTGGAGGTCACCATCGGCCCCTACGAGACCTACGAGGACGACCTCTACGGTTACAAGGCGGCCTTCGAGGCCTTCGTCACCGTGAACCTGCCCAAGGAATCGGCCGCGCTCGCCCTCTACAAAGAGAGGCTGCCGTGGCTGGAGCGCAACCTCCCCATCCCGGACGCGGACAAGAACCTCAACCGCGGCACCGAGAGCCCCATCCGCGTGGTGGACACGGTCTACAGCGCCGGCGACACCCGGGCCGGAGTGCAGACCGTGGCCTTCAACCTGCCCAACGACGAGCGGGTGCGGGAGGCCAAGGGGTCGAAGAAGGTCCTGCTGCGCAACACCATGCGCGCCAAGTACGATCAGATCCTCATCCCCATCGCCGGCAAGGTGCTCGACCCCGCCCAGGTGAAGGACGTCTCCTTCGACGCCTACTTCAACGAGGTCCTCCACCACGAGCTGTCCCACGGCCTGGGGCCGGGCACCATCACCGTGAACGGCCGCAAGACCGAAGTGCGCCTTGAGCTCAAGGAGCTCTTCTCCACCCTGGAGGAGGCCAAGGCGGACGTGATGGGTGTCTACAACATCCTCGCCCTCATCGAGAAGGGCGACATGCCGGCCGCGTTGCGCAAGTCGCTGGAGCCCACCTACGTCGCCGGCCTGTTCCGCTCCGCCCGCTTCGGCGTGGACGAGGCGCACGGCCAGGGGGTGGTGGCCCAGTTCAACTACCTGCTGGCCAAGGGCGCGCTGCAGTTCGACGCCCAGGGCCGGGTGCACGCCGTCTCCGAGAAATTCCCCGGCGGCATCCGCGATCTGCTGCACGACATGCTGACGCTCCAGGCGCGCGGCGACTACGCCGGCACCAGGAAGTTCCTCGACACCTACGGCAAGCCCTCGCAGGCCCTGCGGGACGCCATTGCGAAGCTGTCGACGGTGCCGGTGGACATCCGGCCGATTTACGCCGCCGATCGGTAGGAGATTGCACGGCGACGACGGAAATTTGTCTGCGTGCAACGGTCCGCTGTTCCCGTGCGGCAGGCCGTTGTTCGCGGACGATGAAGCTGCGCCGCGTGCAAAGGTCCATCGTCTGCTTGCAAGGGACCCTTGCATGGAGACCACGGAAATGCGCCGCGTGGCAGCGGTCCGTTGTCAGCGTGCAGAGAACGATTGTCAGCGTGCAACGGTGCCTTGTCCGCGTGCAGAGGACCGCTGTCCGCGTGCGATGGGCCGTTGTCTGGAGACCGGGGAACCGCGCTTGCGGACGGCGGAGCTCTGTCTGGTGACGACAGACATGCGGACGGGGACGACGAAGCACTGCCTGGAGACTGCGGAGCCGCGCTGGTGTGCAACGGATCGTTGTGGGCGCCCCTCCAGGGCGGGGGAGAGCGGGGGACGCGACGCTCGCGCGCCCCCCGCGAGACGACTACCCGCCGGGCTTGGCGGGCGGTGCGGCGCCGCCGGCGGGCGCCGGCGGAATGGTGGGATGGGGCGTCTCGGCCGCCGGCTTCACCTTCCGGCCGCGGAAGACCGGCAGGCCGAATTCGGCGACCTTCTCCTCCCGGGCGCCGAAGTGCTCCTTCACCACCGTGCGGATCACGTTGGCCAGCGCCTGCCCCTGGGTGAGGAACTGCCGGAACTGCTTCGAGCTCTCCTGCTTGCTGGCCTTGAGCGCGGCCTGTTGCTTGCCGGCTTCCAGCGCCTGGCTGACGACCCCCTCGAGCCTGAGCCGGAAAGGCTCCACTTGCGGGAGTTGATCCTTGTTCGCCTCCAACGTCGCCGACAGACGCTGCAAGTCGCCCAGGATCCCTGCGTTCCTTCTCTCTCTTGCCATGACTGGCTTCTCCTTTCTGAGCCACTTCGGGCTCAAACACCCGGCGCCGTCATGGCGCCGGAAATCGCATCTCGGGTCTCGGCCTCTCCTCCCGCGGCGACCTGGCCGACTGAAGCCGTCTCACTGTGGTGCGCATAGGATGCATGCTTTGCATGGTTCTTGTCAAGATCCCCCATTGACTTACCGCTCCAGATCTGGCAACCTACCGCATCGCTGAGAAGTGAAGGAGATTCCGATCCTCAAGAGCGCCGCCTTGGCCCGCGGTGATGGGGGCTCTGGCGTGGCAGGCTTGTTCATTGACAATTGAGACAATTGAGAAGGGACGGCGGCCTCCGAGCCCAAGGACGCCGCCGTTCCGCCCGCGCCCAGCCCGTGCGGCGCTGGGCGCTTCGGCGGGCACGGCGAAGCTGCGCCCTGACGAGGCGGGGTAGCCGCCTCCCCGTCGCCCGCCTCAAGTTCGAGCTTCTTGGCGCGCCTCGGCTTGCGCCAGCCAGCCGCGGCGCAGCTTCTCCGCCGGGACGTTCGAGAGGTAGGGTTTGAGATCGAGCACCGGCGTGCCGTCCAGCATGTCGACGCCGCGGACGTGGAGGGTCCTGCCCTCGCGCCGCAGGAGCTCGACGACGGTGAGCGCCAGGGGATTCGGCCGGCGGGGCGAGCGGGTGGCGAAGACCCCGTGCGGCCGGTCGTCCGCCGGCGGCGTGCCCATCCAGGTCTCCGGCAGGGTGCCGGCCCGATCGAAAACCCAGAGAACGTAGAGGTGCGAGAAGCCCTCGACGTCCTGGAGACCGGCCTCGTACTCCGGGAAGATCTCGATCGTTCCTGCCTCGCGGTGCTCCGCTCCCAATCCCTTGGGGATCTCGTGCGTCGCCGTATAGGGAGAATGCACGATGCCGATGGGTCGAAAGGTGAACGTGGTGGCCGCCGAGTCCATAGGAGAGGAAGACTATCCCAGCTTGGCAGATCTGTGGAGCGTGGTGCGGCCCAGGCGGGGAAACGTGCCCCCGCCGAAGCTCCCTTTTGCCTACGTTCATGCACCTATCTTGGTAGACAACCGGCGTCGCGGCGGAGCCAGATCGAGCCCGCGGAGACCGGTCGGGTCGCCGAGCAGCCGGTGAAGGGAAAGGCTTCGTTGGAAAGACGCACATGAACCGAAGGATGCCGTCGCTGGCCGTGAGGGCTGCACGAAGGTCCGACCTCGCGGGCATTGAAGAGGTTGAAGTGGCGACCTTCGGCCGGGTCGATCGGGATGCGGTCGCTTCGCCGGCCATCATCCGTCGCCGGCTCAGCCTCCTCAATGGTGGCGAGCCGGCGTGGTTCCTCGTTGCGGTGGCCGCGGGCTCGATCGTCGGCACTCTGGTGCTCCAGCCGACCGACCTTGAGCCCGATGAATGCACCAGTTGGGACGTGGCGACCGACAACGGCACGCTCCAGCGATCCTTCAAGCCGGACGGACGGAATCTCTATGGAGTTTCGTTGGCCGTGCCGCCGACGGCACCGCCCGGCACAACGGAAATGCTGCTCCACGCCGCCTATATCCGGTGGATCGCCGGCCGGGAGCACTTCATCTTCTGCTCTCGGATGCCGGGTTTTTCAGCGACGAACCGCAAGACGGGAATATCGCCCGAGGACTACATCAAGCTGCGCCGTCGCAGCGGTGCTCCTCGAGATCCGCTGCTCTTTCTCTATTGGCGTTGGCTTGGCGGAGCCTATCCAGTCCGGCTCTTGCGCGACGGATATGTGGTCGACCGATCGTCAGGCGGTCACGCTGCGCTTTTTGCTCCGACCGACGCCCGAGCGGCACTGCTCGCGATTGCGCCGCTCATCTATGAGCGAGGGAGCGCGATGGGTTTGCGCGCCGCGCTTCGTCAATGCTGACAGGAGGTATGACGATGTCCTCGGATCTCGAACGGATCCACGCGCTGCAGGGAGGAACCCGGCGCTGGTACGATATCAACGAGGAGAGATTCGTGACAGCAACTACGGTATTCATCCCTTTCGGCTGTCCTGATTGGGGTGCGCCTGGAGGCGTCCGAAAACCGCAGCTCTGTCCATTCTGCAACCTGCCAGATGCGGCCCTTGACTTCCAGCAGGAATTCTACGGCGGTCCGATCCCGCTCAAGGAAAATGCACGTCTCTTCCGCCTCGCTTTGCAAGCGGCCCTGGAGTCCGCTCCGGAGACACACACCCTGAACATCTTCAATGGCGGGAGCTTTCTCTATATGCCGTTCGAGCTTCAGGAGCAGGTCGTCCGTACGGTCCGCGAGATGGCCGGCGTTCGCCGGCTGGTCATCGAATCGCGGGCGAACTTCATCACCCCGGATCGCGTGGACCCGTTCCTGGAGCTTCTCGGACCGGTTGCGCTCACCATCAGGGTCGGCGTGGAAACCAAAGAGCACCACCTGCGCACCAAAGTTCTGCCGAAGGGCCAAAGCGTCGAGCAACTCGTTGCCGCTGGCGCCTGCATGCAGCAACATGGAGTGACTTCCGGCGGCTACGTGCTGCTTAAGCCAGCACCTGGTTACAATGGTCATGAAGCAGTCGCCGAGGCCAAAGCCACGGTTGAATGGGTGGTCGGCCGTGAGAACGGCGGTCTGGACATGGACGAGGCCTATTTTTGCGCTGCCTGCGTTCCGCCTAAAGGCCTGCTTTTCGAGGCTTGGCAAGCCGGGACCTTTCAGCCTGCAACTCTCTCCATGGTCCTCGAAGTCATCCGCTTTGCCGCGGAACGTTTCGGTCGACGTGTCCACCTACTGCCGTTCACGGACATTCCTCCCTTCGTGGCGATCCCTTCAAACCAAGTGGCTCGAGCAATTCCGGAGGATTTAACGGGGGCCCCCGACAGCGATCACGCTTTCCACGCGGTATTCGAAAAGTACAGACAGACGATGGATAAAGCGGTGCTCGTAGCGCCAGCGGAATAGGTTTTGGGCCGGCCGGATCGATCCGTTGGGCCGGTCGTGCCAGTCGCTTTCCGGCGGGAGAGCGTCATGCCGAACGAGACCCAGGACCAGGCGCAGATCGCGTTGCGGTAGAATCACCGAGCCCATGAGTCTCCGTCTCTGCGCGCTCGCGTTGTCTCTCTTCATCGGCGGATATGTCGCCTCAGCTTCCCCTTCCCCGTGCGCACGCGTGAAGTCGCAGCCTGAGGCCTGGGTCGCGTCGAGGGTCGATGCGCTCGTCGCGGCCGCGCACGCGGCGTACGAGGATGACGAGGCGCTTCCGGCTTACGAGAGAGTGCTCGGCGGGATCAGCGACACGATCAGGCGGTGCGAGCTTTCGCGCGACGAAGGCTTCGTCAGCCGCTACCGTGAGCTCGCCGAGTACGTCGAAGCAGCGGCGCTCGACCAGCGCCCCGACCACGAGCTCGGCTTCGTCGTGCCGGACCGGCAATACTTCGCGGAGACGCGCGGGCTGGTGCAGATTCCCGACTTCCTCACCACCCAGAGCTTCCTTCGCGCGGCGAGCCGCGAGGAAACTCTCGCGCGTGCGAAGTCTTACCTGCGGCAGCTCAACACGAAGCGAGGGCCTTCTGAACAGCTCGTCTTCTTCAGCTACAAGTCGCGGCACCTGGGGACGCCGGACAGCGACGAAAGTTATGGGCGGCTCCTCGTCGTCGTCCCCGGAAACGCCGCGCAGGGCGTCCCGGAGAAGTGGGTTCAGTTCGGCGTCCCGGATGCCCGGCGCGCGCGAGTGCGAAATCTCTCGGTCGTGTCGACGATCGCCCGTCCCGATGGAACGTCCAGCGTCTACTTCAAAGACTTCTTCCGGACCTATCGGCGGGACGGCTCGATCAGCATCAAGGGGCGGTGGGAGCTTGGCTACGGCGACGACAACTGTGCGCAGTGCCACAAGAGCGGCATCCTTCCCATCTTCCCCGTCGCGGGTAGCGTGAGCCCGGACGAGCGCCAGGCGGTCGAGGAGGTCAACCGCCGTTTCCGACGTTACGGCCCTCCCCGCTTCGACAAGTACCTGGACGAGGCGAAGCTCGGTCCCGGGCTCGGCTCGGCGACGTTGGCAGACCGCAACGGCCGCTTCGGGGAGGATTTCGTCAATTCGACCCTCGGGCGCGCGATGGCCTGCGCCGCCTGCCACGAGCGCGATGACCTCGGGGCACTCAACTGGCCCATGGATCAGGTCGTCATCAGCTCTTACGTCAAAGGTGGCTTGATGCCCTTCGGCTCGGCGCTGGACGATTCGCAACGCGGCGAGCTCTATGAGAAACTGATTCAGGAATACTTCGCCGTCGACAACGCCCACCCCGGCATCCTGAAGTCCTGGCTCCTCGGCAGGCTTCGGTAGCTACACTGAACGGCAGGCACTTATCGGGCGTCGTCCGCGCTGGGTGGCAGCCCCACACCTCGAAGCGGCCTCACTCCAGCAGGTGGTGCGCGATCAGCCAGCCTCTCGCCTCCTGGTCGTCGAAGGCGAGGGCCTTCCGCTTCCAATAGGCGGCTTTGTTCGGATCGCGGGCGAGGCCGCGGGCGCCTTCGTCGTAGAAGCGGCCGAGGTCCCGGATCGCCCAGGCGTTGCCGCGCTCGCCGGACCGCTCCAGCCAGGTGATCGCCGCGGCGCCATCCTGCTTGCCGCCGTCGCCGCGGAAGAGCATCTGGGAGTACCACATCATGCAGTAGGAGTTGCCGGCCTCGGCGCCGCGGCGCCACCACTCGGCGGCCTTCGCCTGGTCGGCCTCGACCCCCCAACCCAGCCGGTACGCCCAGCCGAGGACCCGCATCGCCTCGGTCGAGCCGACCGCGGCCGCGGGACGGGCGAGGGCCACGGCCCGGGCGTAGTCCGTCTTGACCCCCGTGCCGTCCTGCTGGTAAAGCCGCGCCGCCAGACCGCCGGCGAACGCGTCCCCGGCCGCGGCGAGCTTCTCCAGCGTGCTCAGGCCGCGGGTGAAGGAGCGCCGGAAGACCTCGCCTTGATCGGCCTGGGAGCCCAGGATCAGGCCAGGGTCGTCGTAGCCCAGGGCGGTGGCCCGCTCGAGCCACTGCTCGGCGCGTTTGCCGTCGCGCGCCGTGCCCTGACCCAGGGCTGACTGCCAGGCGAGCTGCCACATGGCGCGCGCGTTGCCGTGCGCGGCTTCCTGCTCGAGGAGCACGACGCCGCGCTTCTCGTCCGCCGGCCCGCCCGCGCCGGCGAGCAACGCCGCGCCGAGGTCGTAGATGGCGCGTCCCTCGCCGAGAGCCGCGGCCTTCTCCAGCCACGGACGGGCGCGGACGGGATCGGCGGGCGCGGCTCCCGGCAGGCCGTAGAGCAGGACCGAGGCGTACCAGGCGACGGCTTCCGGCAGTCCCCGCTCCGCCGCCTTCGCCAACCACTGGAGGCCCTCGGCCGGCTGGTGCAAACCCGGTTGTTCGGTCTGGAGGAGGCGCAACGAGGCGACGCTCTCCATGGAGTGGACGTTGCCGGCCTCGGCGCCGCGCCGGTACCAGCGCAGAGCCTCTGCGAGGTCGCGGCTCGCGCCGTCGCCGTTCTCCGCCATCCAGCCCAGGTTGTTGAGAGCCCAGGGCTCGTTGCGCTCGGCGGCCTTGTGCAGCCAGGTGCCACCCTCGGTCGCCTGCTTGGGAACGCCGATGCCGCGCAGCAGGACGGTGCCCCAGAGGTACTCCGCATAGGGCTCGCCGGCCTCGGCGGCGGC
>DATARR010000167.1:0-25102 GCA_036264085.1 Thermoanaerobaculia bacterium
GCAAAGGTCGTTCCGTAAGGGCGGCCGGGTCGATCTCCGATCGGCCTTTGAGGTGCTTGAGCCGTATGCGGGGAAACTCGCACGTACGGTTCTTAGAGGGGCTGGGGGGCCGTAAGGCCCCCTGGCCTACTCGGCGGCCGCACACACACACTTCGCACCGTCATCAATCTCTTGGGAAAGCGCACTATGGCCAAGTACCTGATCTCCTTCCCCAGCGCGGCGATGGTCGTGCCCGACGGCGAGTGGGAGGCGGTGGACCGCGACGCGCACGCCGTGATCGATGAGGCGAAGGCCGCCGGCGTTTACGTCTTCGGCGGCGGCATCGACGAAGGCGTGCCGCCCGTGCTCGTCTCGGCCGACGGTTCGGTCGCCGAGGGCGGCTACCCGTGGGCGCCCCCGCTTGACGGCGGCTTCACCGTGCTCGAACTGCCCTCGCGCGAGGAGGCCGTCGCGTGGGCCGCGCGCATTGCGAAGGCCTGCCGGTGCGAGCAAGAGTTACGCGTCTTTGGGTTCGACCCGCGGTCCTGAGGGCGGTACTGAAATGGCGCAGAAAATGCAGCCTAACAATTCATTCAAGCCGACGCCGCTCCGCGGCGCGGCTTAATTCAGGCGTTGGGCGCCCACCTAGTCGCGGAGGACGGAGGTGGTTCGACCAGCCCCTCCTCTGGCAGGTCCAGGAGACGTTCGCGTTCAGCGCGCAGAAGACGATGTACGGTGGCAAGCACATCGCCAAAGGCGATACAATCTTCGTCTTCGCGAGCGAGAACGAAGGCGCGCCAGGTCTCATCGCGAGCGGCATCGTCACCTCGGCCAAAGCGATCGCAAAGAAACGCGGGATCGCCCGGCAAACGCCGCGCGTGAGCATCACCATCAGACGCACCGCGCTCGCGAAGCGGCGCCTGGGGCGGAGCGAGCTCAAACTTTTTTCCGACTGGAACGACGGTCGACCCGAGACCGAGCTCAATTTCAAATTCTATCGTCAGGCAACGAACAAGATCATCGGCATCTCAGATGAAGCCGAGGCGTTCCTCCGCGGATTCTTTTAACGCGTCGGGTTCTCGACGGAACTGTCAGCAACAATCAAAGGAGGCCTGTATCGGTGGTGCGCTTCGATCCCAAGGCGCTTTACCGCGCGCTCGATGAACGACGCCGTGCCCGTGGAATGTCGTGGCAGCAGCTTGCGGCCGAGGTCGGAGTCAGCGCCTCGACGATCACACGCATGCGTAACGGCGGGCGTATGGAAGTCGATGGCATGTTGGCAATGGTGTCTTGGCTTGGTGCTACTGTTGAGAGCTTCACCCGCAGCTCGCCAGAGTAAGGCGTGGGCCCGTCCCGCGGGCAGGCAGCTTGGTTTGGCACCGGTCGCCACCGACGATGGCGGACCGGTGCCGCATCCTCACCTTCGAGGATCGGAGACCATTGCATCCTACAAGCAGGGTCTGCAGTTCGAGCAGCCGTTCGTGGCGGAGCACACTTGGGCGCTGCACCTTGTGGTGGCGGCGCCGGCCGCCTGCTGGAGATCGGGCTCGGTGAGATTCCTGATGGTCTCGCCGGACAGGGTCAGCTTCTTGGTCTTCTTCTTGTTCATGGCAGGCTCCCTGGGCTTGAAGGTTGATTCGACTCTCTGTGGTCTCGGAGAGAATACCCTATTTACCGCCGGCGCAGCTTCGATAGCAGCCGCAGCACCTCCATGTAGAGCCAGATGAGGGTCACCATGAGGCCGAAGGCGCCGTACCACTCCATGTACTTGGGCGCTCCCCAGGCGGCGGCCTGCTGGATGAAGTCGAAGTCGATCACCAGGTTCAGGGCGGCGAGGACGACGACGAATCCGCTGAAGGCGATCCCCAGCGGTCCGCTCTCATGCCGAAACGCCCGGTCGCAACGAGCCGAGCGGGCTAGCCTCATGTACTTGGGTGAACGCTTGCCCACGCCGCGCCGGCTCGTCTGTGATGCCTTCTTGCACCTGTAAAGGTAGGAGGAATCCCCCTTCTGGAAAGTGGCCGGGGTCAGGCCTTGGCCTTGCTCGTCACTGGAGGTTCACGATGAAAAGCGCCGTCTTCGTCGCCGTGTTCGCGTTGCTTTGTGCTTCCGCTGCGTTTGCCGGGACCGTCAACACCGCCACCCTTCGGGGCACGGTGGTGGACAACACTCAGGACTGCACCACCTGCAACCTCACCCAGCCGCATGGATGCTTCCTGTCGATTACGACGGGGAGCGATCCTATCGTCGTGCACATCGGGGTGGGCACTGGCGACAGTTGCACGGGGGTTGCCGTTGACGACTGTGTCGAGGTCACCGGTGAAGTCGTCAACGGTCTCACCACCGTCATGTCTTACCAGATCGAAGCCACGATCTGGGGAACCGTCGATTTGTGCGAGTAGCCGAAGGATTCACCGCACCCGGATGCCGCGCTTCGTATCCCAGTGGAGCGGCTTCGCGATGCGGGCGAGCGGCGCCTCGGGGACCGCGCCGACGGCGATTCCGTACTTCCAGTCCGGCGGGCAGATGGCAATGTAGCGCGCATAGCCACCGGTGCCGCCCTGGAGCTTGGGATAGCCGATGGCGACCAGGGCGCCGGCCTCCGGGACCTGATCCAGGTTGGCGACTCCCTCGGCCTGGGTGTAGCCGTGATGCATCAGCCACGACTCTCCTTCGAGCGTCGGCGTGGTGTCGGTGTCGAGGGGCTCGTGGCCGTGGAAGAGGATGTGGCGCTGCAGGTGCAGGAACTGGAGCGCGTCCAGCTTCACGCCGGGGAACGTCTTGCGGGTGGCCAGCTCCGGATTCGGCCATTCCTTCGACCAGTCGGAGCGGACGAAGACCACGGAGCCCTCGGGGATGCGGCCGTGCCGCCGCTCCCAGGCCTGAATGTCCGCGATCGTGAGGTGATACCCGGGATTTTTCTTGACTTGATCGACGATCGGAATCACCACCAACGGGCGGACGGCGTAGGTGGCCGGCAGCTCGTCGATCGCCGGGTAGTTGGGATCCCAATGGGCCGGCGGGTCGAGCTGGGTGCCGAGCTGGTCGGTGCCGAGATCGTACCGGGTGGCCGCGAAGCCGTCTTTTTCATAGGTGAAGGGCTTGCCGGTCTTGGGATCGAGCGCCGGACCGAACGTCGAGCGGCCGAAGCCGGCCCAGACGGGAATGGCAGGGTTGATCGCGTGGGTCAAGTCGACGTATTTGGCCCCTTTCAACGACTGCTCATAGACCTGCCAGAGCGAGACGGGGGCGGGCTTCGATGGGGAGGCCGCCATGGCGATGAGAACCACGGCGGCGAGACCGGCGAGGGCGTTGAGAAGCGGGGGCTTGCTCATCTCGATCCTCCTCCAGGGGCGTCTGGACGTTCTGCGGAGCTGGATGGCGGGCTCGTCCGGACCGCCTCGCGGAATGGTACCGCAAGAGTGGGCCCGGAGCGCGTCTCAGTCGCTCTGGACTATGGGCGCATACGGTGCGACTCGATGATCGCTTGATAGGCAGCGGTCACGAAATCATCTCGCACGTTGGTCTGTCCCCAGATCCCGGGTGTTCGCGGCTGGGATGGTACGAACACGACGACGATCAAGCGCTCTCGCGGGTCCACCAGGTAGAGCGTGCCGGTGCCTCCGTTCCAGCCATAGGAGCCCACACTGCCGATCCCGGCACCGCGCACACGGGTGCGCACGCTGGTCCCGAGGCCCCAACCGAAATCCCCGGAGCTGCTGACAGCATGCTCGCCGATGTGGTCGCTGGTCATCAGCTCGACGGTCTTCGGACTGAGAAGTCGCTGGCCGTTGAGCTCGCCTCCATTGAGGAGCATTTGCGCGAAGCGGTAGTAGTCGTAAACGGTGCCGCGCAGCCCACCGCCCCCCGGGGTGAACTGCGTGGGCGCCTCTTCCTGGCCTCGCCGCCGAAACATGGAGAGCTTCCCGTTGGCGTCCTTCTGATAGATACCTGCGTAGCGGCTCCGCTTCTCCTCGGGCACGAAGAAGGTGGTATCCCGCATGCCCAATGGCGAGAGGATTCGCCGTTCGAGGAAGTCTTTGAACGACATGCCGCTGGCGCGCTCGACGACCGCGGCGAGGACTTCATAGGAGGGACCGTACTCGTACCGCGTTCCCGGTTGAAACCGTAGAGGGATTTGCGCGAGGCCCTGTGCGAATTCGCCGACCGTTCGCGCTTTCTCCCAAAGCTTGTCGAGGGCCGCGCCGTCGGCGGCCAAACCGGCCTCATGGGTGAGCAGGTCGTGAATGGTGATCGGCCGGTCGAGAGCGGCGAGAGAGCTGCCACCGGCCGCGGTCCTCTTGGTTTCCACCTGGACCTTCCCGAGCTCCGGAATGAAGCGGGAGACTGGATCGGAGAGGCGGAGCCGCCCCTCCTCGTACAACATCAACACTGCGACCGCGGTGATGGTCTTACCGATCGACGACATCCGGGAGATCGCGTCCCGGGTCATCGGCACTCCCGGTTCCATCTCTCCGAACGCTTCGAAGAAGACGAGCTTGCCATCGCGCGCGATCAGGCCCACCGCGCTACCCGCAACCTTGGCGTCGATGGCGGTCTGCAGGACCCCGCGTGCGCGCTCCAGACGGCTGGAGGAAATCCCGACATCCTCGGGCCGGGAGAGCTCTTGCGCCGTGGCGGCGACGGAGAGAAGGAGGCCGACGAGAATGGCGACGAGCGGATGCATCTCTCAGCTCCTTGAGTGACACCTGGCTACATCTGTAGTCATCGTACTCTCTGGCGCTGAGGGTTGTCAACGGCTCCAGGCGCCATCGGCGTGATTGCCCGACGCCTCAATGCCCGACGCACTGCGCGTAGAGCACGTCCGTGTACGGCTGGATGGTGCCCGAGGCCCAGCCCGAGGAGACCGAGGCGCCCACGTTCACGGTCGTGATCGTCGGGTGCGCGGGGTCGTTGGGGCAGCCACAGGTGTTCTGGAGATTGGCAGTGATCGTGTTGCCCGTGACGTTGGCGTTCAACATTCCCGAGACCGCGATGCCGCTGTCGGCGATCACCGTGAGGGTGCCGGTGTTGTTCCCCGTCACCGCGGCTCCGAAACCCTTTCTGGTGTTGGTGCCGAACCAGGGCCGGGTGCCGACGGAGAGGGCGATGTCGAAATGGGTGCGGGGACCGGTCCACATCACGTTGTCCTGGACCGACGAGCCGGTGTAATCGGCCTGGGCCAGTGTCGAGCCCGAGAGCGGGTCAAGGGTGATGCCGCCGTAGGCCGGGTTGCCGGCCGAGAGGATCGTATTGTTACGGACCAGGGATTTCTGCACCGCCGAGTAAGCACGGAAGAGCACGATCCCGACGTCGGTCGCATCGACGATCTGATTGTTCTCGGCGTCGGCGTTCTCGCAGGCGATGCTCAGGCCGTCCGTCCACTGGCTGATATCGGCGGCGCCGGTCTGCTTGAAATGGGTGCTCGAGTAGGCGGTCACCAGGTTGTTGGTGATGGTGTTGCTGCCGCAGGGGTGCCCCTCCGCCGTGCCGAGGGCGTGGAAGCTCGACCAGCCGGCCGAGTTCGAGATCAGGCAGTTGGACACCGTCGTCCCCGTGCCGCCCTCGACCTCGACGTTGATCTCGTTGTCGCCATAGCCGACGTTCGTGCGCGCGCCGTCCACCCAGACGCTGAGGAGCTTCGCGCCGGACTGGACGGTCAGCATGGGGGTGGCGAAGGTGCCGGCGCGCACCAGCCGGCCCATCAGAGCATACTTGGCATGGGCCGGGCTGCCGAAGGTCGTCAGCGTCACGCCGGCCGGAATGTTCAGCGTTGAGGTGAGCGTCACCAGCGCCTTTTGCGCCAGGGTCACGGTGCCCCCCGATCCGGCGCTGTTGAGGGCGCTCTGGAGCTGGGCCTGGGTGCCCGTGAAGCCGGTCGTGGTGACGGGCAGGGCCATGGCGGCCCGCGAGTTGAACGAGTAGCTGCCGGTCCCCGAGGAGCTGCAGATGGTGGTGGCCAGGGTGGCGAATTCGCTGCTGTCGAAAAACTGATCGACGATGGTGGACCAGGCGGTGCCGGCGTTCAGGGCGTTGAGGTTGGTGTTGAAGCCGGAGGAGTCCGGCTCGCGGTTGAGGACGCCGCGATAGAGGGTGAGGAGCCTGGCGGCGTTGTCATAGCCGAGGTTGGTGTACTCGGTCGACAGATAGAAGGCGCGGCCGTGGGATTTCAAGGTGGCCGCGGTGCAACCCGCCGAGGTGAAGTTGTTGACGCCACTCTCCCAGCCGCTCTGGTCGGGGATACGGCCGAGCGCCTCGGTGTACATCTTGGCGATCCACTGCGTCGGGACGACGGCCTGGGCCGGTATCGCGGCAAGGGTCAGAATCGCGATGGCAAGGGGGGTCAGGAGCCGGGTCAGAGTTGTGGTTCTCATGAGTGTACCTCCTGAGAACCATGCTCGTTTTGCAATATCTGCACCAACTTACGCCAACGTGCTGCCGGCGGCGCGGCGGAGCGCATAGAGATCCCCCAGCTCCGCCGCATTCCGCGTCGCCGCGCCGAGCGTGGTGTTGTCGAAGATGCACCAGACTTGCCTCCCGGTCTCTGCGTCTGCTTGGATGCGCGAGGCGAGGGCCGCGATGAATTCCTCTGAATACGTCGAATAGTATATTTTCGGCGAGCCGTGGAGCGACAATAAGCGTCAGAGGTTTATAAAAGGAAGATCGCCTCGATAGGGCTGACCTTGCCTTTACTCGCTACTGAGGCCTTGATTCCAAGGCTCGCAGCCTTCTGAACCTCACTTTCGGAAAGCTTCGGGCACACCTCGACCGATGCGGGCGAGTACGCTCACGAACTGGCCCTCGGCGGGCGGCGCATCTGTCAAAGATCGTGTCCTGGTTGGGCTATCCGGCGACGAAGGGCAAGGCCGGCGGGAAGCTGCCGGCGGGGAAGGGGGCGGCGCGATCCCCTCGTCGCAGCTTCGCGGCGGCATCGCGGAAGGCTCCCACGAACCAGGAGTAAGCCTCGTAGAACGCCTTGCGCGCTGCCTTGGTGGCGGCATGCACCCGCGGTGCCGGCGAACGGGCGAGCTTTTCGGGACGGTAGAGAGGATCTCGGGCCAGGATGGCGGCGATTCCTGCGACCTGGGTCCCCGCCGCTTCTCTGGCGACGGCGGCTTCGGCTTCAATGTCCTCTCCCAGGGAGGCGACGCGCTGGCGATAGGCTTCCGCCGAGAGATGAGCCCAGCAGGGGAGCGGGGAGAGGATTACCGTCTCGGTCGTCGCGTATTGAAGGCGGCCATACTCCTCTCCGCGAGCTCGGGCTGCATGCTCCTGGCTGCGGTCGAACCAGTGGCCGGTCAGCGGCGTGCCTTCGAGCAGGGCTCCAAAGGAGTGGACCCCGGGCCAATCCTGAATCCGTTCCACAAGTTGCTCTTTGACCCCTTGCGCCAAAATATACTTGAAAACCTCTACCTGGGCAGCCTCCTCGTCGGTGACGACGGCCATTTCGTAGCGGCGGTCGAAGACCGTCCCGCTCCAACCTGTCAGGCGGTTGGTCTCCAGGGCCAGCTTCGATTTGAAATTCCGCATGAAGTCGGACGCCTGCTTCACGTCGTCGACGACTGTGAGCAGGTGGAAGTGACTCGACAGTACCGAGACCGCGCAGAGGTCGACCTCGCAGTCCCGCTGGGCCTTCCCGAGGACGCCCAGAAAGAGGTCGTTGAATTCCGGGCCGGGGCGGAACAGGTAGCGCCCCTGAATGGTCCGGCAGGTGATGTGGACGAGGGTCTTGGGCTTGGGTACGTAGCGAAGTTTTCTCATGCTCTCTAGAAACGGAAAAACTCGCTCTCATCGCTCATCTATTTTGATCGTCGTCGGGATGGGCATCGATCAAGAGAGCCAAGCCTGCAATGAGAAAACAAGATGTGGAAATCGACATGGCGACGCCCGTCGCCCAGTCGGAGCGGCCGTCGCCAGGCTGACTATGCCTGGATTAGACCCCTGGCAGACGGGGAGGCCGCCATGGCGAGGAGGACCACGGCGGCGAGACCGGCGAGGGCGAAGAGAAGCGGGGACCTGCTCATCTCGATCCTCCTCCTGGGGACGTCTGGACGTCCAGCGGAGCTGGCGGGCGGGCTCGTCCGGTCCCGTCTCGCGGCATGGTATCGCAAGGCGGGCAGGCGGCGTGAGCGCCCCCTGCACCGAAGTTTTGGCTTAAGATTCCCCCGGTCTCGGGCCCCATCCGGCATTGAAACGAGACAGGAGACGCTGAAATGGACGACGAGGATGTCGTTGAGCAGCTACGGCAACTGGCCTGGGCGGTGCCCATCTCGCGCGATCATCTGCTCAAGGTAGCCGACCGGGAGCCCATGCCTCCGCACTTCCGCGAGCGGGCCCAGAAAACGGCGGGGCAGCTCACGGACCTCTGTGCACGGCTCCAGAAGCTCAACGCAAGCCTGCCGTCCGATCCGGCCATGCTGGCGAGCCTGAACGAGAACCTGTCCGGCCTGCGCTTCTCGATCGAGATGACGCTGCGCAACGTCGACCTCCTGATCGGCGACCTGCATCGCCTGCTCGACGAGCTCGACGACGGGGACGGGCCCCCGGAGATCGCGAACTGAGAGCCCGCCCTTCCGAGAAGCTCCGGCGCGGGCTACTCCGCGGTGACGGGAGGAGCCTCGGCCAGCGGCTTCCGGCGCGGCCCCCGGGGACCGGTCGGGCGTGGGTGGACTCCGAACCTCACGAGTTCCTCGCTGGCAAAGCCGAAGAACCCCCGCAGATGGGAGGCCGCCCGCCGCCGCAGGCGCTCCCCCCGCGCCTCCACGCCCTGGCGCCGGTGGATGACGTCCTGCAACCAGCCGCGCACCACCTCCTGCTCGATGTCCAGCGCCTTCGCCTCGACGAGCAGGGAGTCCAGCTCCATGGCGATCTCCCGCAGGAAGGGCATCTCCGCCAGCAGGGGCGCAATCTGACTACCCAGCAGCTCCCACTGGCCGGTTCGTCGCGCAAACGTGACTGCCTTTCTCACTTTCTCCTCTCCTTTCCAGCTCGACCTGTACTGGAAGACCTCCTGGCCTTCCAGGCCCGCAGCCTGTATACTTCTGTGTGACGACGGCGAAGAGCGTAGAGCATGTCTCTTGCCTTTGTCAAGATGGATTCCATATACTCACCTCAAGATCTGGCCTTCCGGGCTCCAGGGCCGAAACGGCCCGGAAGAACGACCAGATTCCTGCTTTTTCAATGTTTCTCCGACTTTTTTGTCCTATTTCCTGCTTTTTCAATGTTCCACCGCCTATTCCAGGTGCACGCGCCCGCCAACAATGGTAAACGCCGAGAAACACGGCTCCACGGCGTGAAACATTGTTTCCCCGGCTTTTCCATTGTTTGAGGCGAAGAAAAGCCGTTTCAGGCGGCCGTGGCGTGAAAGCGGGGAAAAGAGGGGATGCCACGGGAACTCCGGGGATTCGAGCCGCTTGCAAGCTGGATAACGGCTCCGCAGAGTGGAAGGGCGGGAATCAAGCTGTTTCAGCCCGTGGCAGGCGTATCCGGCAGGCGGCGGAGGAGTCGCGCCCAGTGCCGTTCTCATGATGTAATCGGAGAATCCCAATGAGCAACCTCGAAGACCTCCAGCCCAACGCCTCTCTCCGTGGCGTCCTTCCGGATGCCCTGGTGACGGTCGTCAGCGTGCAGTGGTTCGGCTCGGAAGCCTTGGAGCTGACCTACAAAGACCCGGGCGGGAAGCTCGGCAGCGAGCTGCTGTACCGGCACGACGAGCCGCGACTCGAGGTCGCCGAGCAGGGGCGCCCATGGAGCTTCGACGGTGACGGCCATCTCTTCCGTCTCGTCTCCGAGGCGAACCGCATCCGCCTCGCGCACCTCTTCGATCCGGTGCTCGCCGTTCATACCTCTCTGGTGGTGCCCCTGCCGCACCAGATTACCGCCGTCTACGAGGAGATGCTGCCGCGCCAGCCCCTGCGTTTCCTGCTGGCCGACGATCCGGGCGCCGGCAAGACCATCATGGCCGGCCTGCTCATGAAGGAGCTCATCGCGCGCGGCGACCTTCAGCGCTGCCTTGTGGTCTGCCCGGGCAGCCTCGCCGACCAGTGGCAGGACGAGCTCTTCCACCGCTTCCAGCTCCCCTTCGAGATTCTCACCAACGATAAGCTCGAAGCCGCCCGCACCGGCAACTGGTTCCTGGAGCACGACCTCGTCATCGCCCGGCTCGACAAGCTCTCCCGCAACGAGGACGTGCAGGCCAAGCTGGCAGCGCCCGACGGCCGGTGGGATCTCGTCGTCTGCGACGAGGCCCACAAGATGTCCGGCCACCTACTTCGGCGGCGAGATCAAGTACACCAAGCGCTACCGGCTCGGCCAGCTCCTCTCCAGCCTCACCCGGCACTTCCTCCTGATGACCGCGACGCCGCACAACGGCAAGGAGGAGGACTTCCAGCTTTTCATGGCGCTCCTCGACGGCGACCGCTTCGAGGGCAAGTTCCGCGACGGCGTGCACAAGGCCAGCCCCAAGAAGTGCCTGGCACTCTCGACAGCGCCCCCAACACCGCCCACCCCGGAGGGGCAAAATCTGACCAGCCTGGGGTGTCAACCCCAGGGAGGCCACCCAACAACCATCCCAAGCCCCGGCAGGGGCGACAGGATCGACGAGTCATCGTCTGGCCCAGAGGGGCTCTCCATTTTGGCACTCCTCTCCCTCGACTGCTGATTTATGCTACGCTTACGCCTGCTGTTGTGGAACCCTCATAGGAGAGTGCCATGAGAACACGCAGAAGCCAGGCAAGCCGCGCCTCAGGCGATTGCAGACCCAAACCGGCACCGTTCACGGGGTGGTTGGCCGGACTGACTCCGGCTTCCGGATCGGACAGTTGCGCGCGTCCCTTGGGGTGTCCAGCCCTGGTGGCCGCGGGAGGCTCTCTATAAGATGAATACCCCTGCTTCCTCGATCCATTCGACGGTTCAGGAGATATCTCTGCCTTACCGCGAGGCACATCCCTCGCCAGCCCCTGGTGACACGCTGGTCATAAACTTTTTCCCCGCTGAGTTTAGCGCCGACAGCGTCACCGTCTGGGCTGGTAGATGGACCTCGCGCGAAGACATTGACGCTCTTGAGGCGGCTCATGCTGGCCTCGCCACTTGGCGCGATCCCGACGATACGAGTCGGGTGTACTCCTGGGACACAGGTCATCCTGGCACCGCCCCGCCGCCCGGATTCAAGCCTGTCACGGTCTCTCACCGGGAGTCACCGCGACTCTTTCAACGTCTTATGCTCGACGCGGTTCATGCCCGCCTCATTGAGCTTGGGTTCGTGGAGAAGGGCGGCGGGTTCGTGAACTATGGCGGTAAGAACCTTCTCGGAGAGATCCCCGCGCTGTCGAGCTTGGTGGGCGATTCCATCGGGATCTACGCGAAGGTCGTGGTCGAGGGCTTCTTCACCAAGACCGGCGCGAATGCCCTAATCTCAGGTGTCATCGTTGACGTGCTCTACACGACACAGATGGACGTCAGCGCGGCCGAGTGGGTGGCCTCAGGTGTCGGAGATACGCTCTCCGGGGTTTATGTGAAGCTCGTGCGCGGGTCCGCCGAAGCGGCACGTTTTCCGCAATTCGAGGGCACGGCAGTCGGCAGGGTCGTCGGGATTCGTGGCGACCGATGCGTGCTTAATGACGTGCGTGACCCAGCGCTCGCCGAGATGCCGCTCACCTCTGTCGCACCGGAGCCAACACGAGCAAACCTGACAACGTATCTGCTCGCCCGACATGAGAACGCGTACCGTTTGGGCGAGAAGGACCTTATTATTAAGCTCCGCCATCTGGTTCGACCACATACGCGTCACCGGTTCGCGCAAGCGTTGGTACTTAAGCGTGTTCAAAACGCTGTGACCTCGTGGCCAGGGCTTTCTCTCATGCCGGGCGTGACCGTTCGCTTTGGCGCCATGGCGCGGATCGGACCCGAGATGTTTCCGGCGCGCCGGCTCAATACCCCCGAGTACAGCTTTGACCCGGCGGGCGAGAAGTTCGCTAGACGCGTGGATGAGGGGTTGCAGCGCCACGGCCCGTACGATGCCCCACAGATGCGGCGACGGCAGTTTCGGGTCTTGGTCGTGGCGCCGGCGGAGCACGAGGGGGAAGCAAGGGTGGCTGTGCAGAAGCTACTCGGCGGCTTGAAGACGAAGCAAAACGTCTTCGCGGGCCTAAAGCAGATGTACCGGCTTGAACACCTCCAAGTGACCCACGCGATTGTCGAGCCGCGCTTCGGTGCCTCGATGCAGGGGTATTCGGAAGCTGTCCGACGCGCATTGGACGAGGCTCCACCCACCCCGCCAGGGGAGCCAAAGTTCCACCTGCTGCTCACGGTCATTCGGGAATCTCACCGCCTGCTACCTGACAGCGAGAATCCCTACTTTCAGATGAAGGGACTCGCGCTAGTGCGCGAGCACGTGCCGACGCAGGCAATATTCGTCGAGAAACTTCGCCAGCGTGACTACGACCTGCAATATATCCTAAATACGATGGCTGTAGCAATTTATGCGAAACTAGGCGGCACGTCCCACGTGCTCAAGGTTGCACTAGATGCCGGCGGTGAGGATGCCCGCACTGAGCTTATATTCGGCATGGGCCGCGATATCCGAAAGACGTCGAGGTTCGACCAAGGTGAGGAGACCATCGGCTTCGCCACTGTATTCCGGGCGAACGGTGAATACCTCTACAACGACTGTACGCCCTACTGCGCCGGCTCCGAGTACGAAAAGGCTCTTGAAGCAACGATCCGTCGGACGGTCGAGCGCGTCGCCGCGTTCGAACAACTCGAGGACAGAGCCAAGGTGAGACTCATTTTTCATCTGCCACGGCAGCCGGGGAAGCGGGAGGAGCGAGCTATCATCAACGCAGTCGGGAAGCTGCCGCGATTCGATATCGATTTCGCGCTCGTGCATGTCAACGACGACCACCACCTGCAGGTGTTCGACATGGCAAATACCGATCCCCGCACGCGGGGCGGCCAGTTACGACCGGAGGCCGCCCTGCTTCCGGCTCGCGGGTGGTCCGTCGCGGTCGGGCCACGCGAGCGACTCGTCACCTTCGTGGGCCAAGATCAGTACAAAGGAAACGGCTCTCCCTCCCCTGTTCGCGTTACGCTTGACAAGCGTAGCACATTCACCGATATCGACTACCTGACGCAGCAGATGTTTTCGCTATCGTTCATGAGTGTGCGCTCGCTGACACCAGGCGTCGCACCAGTGACCATCTCGTACGCCGAACGCCTCGCTCACATCACCGGCCACTTGCGCTCGGTCAGCCAATGGGCGGTGGAGTTAGTCCAGGAAAAACTTGGACGGAAGCTGTGGTTCCCGTGATGATCCGAGTGTCGGCAATACAAGGAACGACAACGATGACACCACAGGTAGGGTCCGAGTGGTTGCTCGCGCCTCCACTTGCGGCCGTGGACGACGCGATCCGGAGGGGCGGCCTTGAGGGTCATCTCGCCGCGCTTGTGCTTAGGACGTCGCAGGGGGATATTAGCGGCCCCGCCAGCGATTCACGGTGGGTAGCCCACGTGCGCGATCTCCTAGCATCCGACCCAATCCCGGCAGGTTCATTGAGGACGCAGGACGTGGCGACCATTGGCATTCGGATCGCGCTTGGGGGCGACCTCCACCGGGTGGAAGGCTATCCTGCGCTGGCTGCTCGTGAGCTCGCCCGAGAAGCTCTCTCCCCTGCGGTTCGCGTGCACGAAGACGAACGGCTCCTCCTCGGTCTCGCCGCCGGCGTCGGAGCCGCCGCTCCTACAATCGCCCCAACGCTTATCAACATGTTGCAATGCCGCGAGCACATCATCACCTACCGAGGTATGTGCCTTGATCTATGGGCGGAGGCACTTGCGCTCGGGTCGGCGCGGTTGACGCCCTCGCTTGCGGACCGCGCGATGCGAATCCTCAAAAGGCCAGCGGGCGGCCCACGGCCCGCCGTAACCGACGACGACAGAGTGGCCCTGTACTGGCTTGCCACGCGACTGTCGGAAGCGGTGTGGCAGCCCACCGATGAAGATTTGCGCGCTCTCGAGTCGGTCATTGCTGAGGGACGCCGTGCAGCGCTTACGCACGAAGCAGCCGGAATGCTCCCGCCGCTCGATGCCGCAATGTTCCTCGACGCACTTACATGGTCTCCATCAGCCTCGCTCGCACGCCGCACGGCGCTCGAATACGTTCTCGGCGTCATCGACACTTTCCCAACGTGCGCCGACATCCTGGCAGCGAGGGGGCGTGAACGGCCTCCATTCGTGATTAATGACGAGTACGACGTGCAAGATCTCTTCCACGCCCTCGTGCGCCCCGGTGTGCCGGATCTCGTTCCTGAGGATACAACGCCGAAGCTTGCCGGTAAGTGGAGTCGTCTCGACTTCACCTCGAAGGCAACACGCATTGGCTTCGAGATAAAACACGTAAAGAGCATTCGCCACGCTGCAACCGTGCGCGAGGAGATCCTAATCGACGAAGCAACCTACCATGAGCATCCTTACATCGACACGATAGTCGCTTTCATCTCGGACCCGCATCGCCACATCTCCAACGCATCGCGCCCGGCCTTCGAGCGCGACCTGAGCCAAGCAATCACCGTGAACGGCCGTACCGTGCACTACTTCGTCCGGGTACGTGGATGATTACTGGTAGTGGGGAGCGGTACTGGCACTGCCTTGTTTAATCGCCGCGCGTTCGGGTTCTGCGTCACCCACCCAAATAACTCATAAGCTTGTCTGAGAATCTTTGTGGAGGTTTCTGAGAACCGCGCAAGAAGTGCCTGGCACCTACTCGGAGTCCACGGAACTTACCGACCAAATCGAGTTCCATCGCCTTACGACCGGCATTGGCGATCCAATCCCCAGCCCCATCCCGAAGATCCAACCTCGGGCGCCCCAACACCGCCCGCCCTGGAGGGGCAAAATCTGTTCAGCCTGGGGTGTCAATCCTAGGGAGGCCACCCACCACACATCCCAAGCCCCGGCAGGGGCGGCAGGTCCGCTTCAACGCCCACTCTGCCGGCCCTCCGGGACTCGGGGAATCGGGTGACACCTTCCTGGGGTTGACACCCCAGGCTGAGCAGATTTCGTCCCTTCGGGACGGCCAACGGATCTGGCGATCCAATCCCCCAGCCCTCATCCTGAAGGTCCAACCCCGCGCGCCTCCAACACCGCCCGCCCGGGAGGGGCAAATCTGTTCAGCCTGAGGTGTCAACCCCAGGGAGGCCACCCAAGAGAGAATAGGATGCGGGAAGCGGCAGGGCGCCGCGGATCCGCAAACCAGGGAGGAGGAAGATCATCATGGCACGACCCCTTGACGGAACGGTGGCGCTGGTGACGGGGGCCAGCAGCGGCATCGGCGAGGCCACGGCGCGCTCTCTTGCCGAGCTCGGCGCCGCGGTCGCTCTCGCTGCACGGCGCAAGGAGAGGCTGGAGCGGCTGGCAGCAGAGATCACGTCGAAAGGCGGGCGCGCGGTCGTTCTCGAGACGGACGTCACCGACCCGGAGCAAGCAACGGCCGCGGTGGAGCGCAGCGTGGCCGAGCTCGGGCGGCTCGACACCGTGATCAACAACGCCGGCGTGATGCTGCTCGGCCCCATCTCGGGGGCACCGGTCGAGGAGTGGGAACGGATGGTGCGACTCAACGTGCTCGGGCTGCTCTACACCGCGCACGCCGCGCTCCCCCACCTGCTCAAGGCGGCCGAGGACTCGCCGCGGCGCGTGGCGGACCTGGTCAACGTCAGCTCCGTCGCCGGACGCGTGGCACGCGAGGGATCGGGGGTCTACAACCTCACGAAGTTCGGCGTCGGCGCGTTCAGCGAGTCGCTGCGGCAGGAGGTCACGGGCCGGCACGTGCGCGTCTCGCTCGTCGAGCCGGGCGCGGTGGACACCGAGCTGATCACCCACCTGCGGCCAGAGGTCGTCGAGCAGGTGGCGAAGCGGTTCGGCAACCTCGAGAAGCTCGAATCCGGCGACGTCGCGGAGGCCATCGCCTACATCGTGACGCGACCGCGCCGCATGGCCGTCAACGAGATCCTCATCCGCCCGACCGAGCAGCAGCTCTAGGGGGCAACCACGACGCCCCAGGGATGGGGCTTGCGCAGGGACTCCGCGAGATCGGCCGTGGTGAGGCGGCGGCTCGCGTTGCCGGCGAGGAGGAGGCGCCAGCCATCTTCCTCGGGCTCCAGGGCGGGCGCGTCCACCTCCCCCCGCACCAGGACGAGGGCGCAGCCGAGGAAGTGCTCGCGCAGGAGGTCCTTGAGGACGGGCTGGCCGCGCAGCGGCTTCACGGATACGGCTCTCCCCTCCCCCACCGCCACGGCGCGGAGGACTCCCAGGTCCGCCGCCATGTCCAGGGCCGGCAGAGTCGGAGGGATGGGAGCGGGTCCAGGGCCCAGATCGAGCCAGCCGACGCGCAGGTCCAGGGTGCGGGCGGCGGCGATCAGGGGGGCGAAGCGGTCCGGCGGGGTGGTCACCCGCAGGAGGTGGGGGGACTTCACGGCTCCTCCTCGGGATAGAGCAGCACCTCCCGGCGCTCGGCGCGAAACGCCCGCTCGTCCGCTCCCCAGGTGGCGAGCCAGTCGTCGAGGCCGGCCCCCCGCTCAATTGCCGCGCGGCATTCGGGACCGCCGGTGAGGAGGTCGATGGCCGGGATCTCGGAGACGAACTCATAGGGGGCCGCGCGCCAGGCGAATTCCGCGGGCCAGAGGCGGTGGACGGCGTCCAGCAGCTCGACGCCGGTGCGGTAGGAGCGGAAGGCCGCGCGGTCAGTCACCAGCAGCTCGACGCCGCCGCAGACGGCTCCCCGGTGCTTCTGGAACTGCGGCCGGTAATAGGTGGGGATGAAGACCACGCCCGGCAGGCGGCGCCCGTTGAGATGATCGCTCAGGCGCTTGGGATCGATGAACGGCGCGCCCGTGAGCTGGAACGGCCGCGTGGTGCCCCGCCCTTCGGAGAGCTCGGTGGCCTCGACGAGGCAGCCGCCCGGGTAGACCAGGGCCGTCGCCGGGGTCGGCATGTTGGGCGATGGCGCCACCCAGGGGAGGCCGGTCTCCTCCCAGGACATGGCGCGCTGCCAGCCCTCCATGTACCAGACGGCGAAGTGGACGAGCGAGCCGGCCCAGCTCCGGCGGCGGGCCTCCAGGCGGAACAGCTCGCCCAGGGTGAGGCCGTGGCGCACCGGCAGGCGGAAGGCGCCCACGAACGACTCGAAGCCAGGTTGCAGGAGATTGCCCTCGATCACCACGCCGCCCAGCGGGTTGGGCCGGTCGAGCACCCAGACCTCGCAACCCGCGGCCATGGCCGCCTCCGCGGCCCAGACGCCGGTCGCCGCATAGGTGTAGTAACGGGAGCCCACGTCCTGAAGGTCGACGAGCAGCAGGTCGAGCCCCTGGAACACCGTGGGACAGGGCCGCAGGGTCTTCTCCGAGTCGCCGTAGAGGGAGACGATGGGCGCGCCTGTCCACGGATCGCGGCCCCCCTCGGCGGCGATCATGTCCTGCTCGACGCCGTAGTAGCCGTGCTCGGGTCCGAACAGCGCCCGCGGCGGGCCCGCCGGGCTGGCCGCCAGGGCCAGGTGGATGGGCACGCCGGCCGCGGTGATCGACGCGCCGTGAGCCAGAACGCCGTAGCGGCGCCCTGCGAGACGGTCCGCCGCCTGGGCGAGGAGACGGTCGAGGCCGGTGCGGATCATAGGGTCATCCGTCCCGCCGGAACACGCCCGTCCGCCCGCCGCTCTTGGCGTCGAGGCGCAGGTCGGTGATCACGGCTCCCTTCTCCAGGGCCTTGACCATGTCGTAGAGGGCCAGGGCCGCGGTCGAGCAGGCGACCAGGGCCTCCATCTCGGCGCCGGTGCGGGCGTTGACCACGACGTGGCTGTGGATGACGACGCCTTCGGGGATGGGCGCGACCTCGATCTCCACCTGGTCGAGAGGGATCTGGTGAGCCAGGGGGATCAGCTCGGAGGTGCGCTTGGCCGCCTGGATGCCGGCGAGGCGGGCGACGGCGAAGGCGTCCCCCTTGGGGAGGTTGGCCAGCCGGATCAGGGTCTGGGCGGAGAGCAGCACGCGGCAGGAGGCCTGGGCCACGCGCCGGGTGACGGGCTTCTCGGATACGTCCACCATGTGGGCGCTGCCCTGGGGATCGAGATGGCTGAAGGAACCTTGCGTGCTCATGAGGCGGCGTCTCCCAACGGTCGAACCAGCCCCGGCATGCTAGCATTTCGCCATCTTGGACCCCATGCGACTGGCGATCGTGGTGCCCACTCTCGAAGAAGAGGACACCGTGCGCCGCTTTCTGCCCGCCGCGCTGGCGGTCGCCGACGAGGTCGTCGTCTCGGACGGCGGCAGCCGGGACGGCACGGTGGAAGTGGCGCGGTCGCTGGGGGCCCGCGTCGTCACCGGGCCGCCGGGGCGCGGCGGCCAGCTCAACCGCGGCGCCGCCGCGGCGCAGGCGGAAATCCTCCTCTTCCTCCACGCCGACACCACGCTGCCGCCGGGAGGCGCCGTGGCGGTGCGCGCCGCCGCTGCCGGCGGCGCGCCGGGAGGCGCCTTCTTCCTGCGCTTCGATGCGGACCGCCCGATGCAGCGGCTGGGCTCGTGGCTCGTCAACCGCCGCACGCGGTGGCTGCGCGTGCCGCTCGGCGACCAGGCGCAATGGGCCACGCGGGAGACCTTCGAGCGGCTGGGCGGCTTCCCCGACTGGCCGCTGCTCGAGGACGTCGACTTCATGCGGCGCCTGCGGCGGCTGCCGGGCTTCGCGATCATCGAAGAGCCCGTCACCACCGGCGCCCGCCGCTTCCTCGAGCTGGGCTCGGTGCGCACGGTGGCGATCAACTGGCTGATCTGGCTGCTGTTCTTCTGCGGCGTCTCGCCGCACCGGCTGGCGCGGCTGTACCGGCAGATCCGGTAGAGCCCTCAGCCCCTCCCAGAGACGCCGAAGCCCCGCATCGCCGGCGCGCATACGGGGCTTCCAGGGAGAACGAGGCGTCTCGGATTACCCTTTCCGGCCCCGCTTCTTGACGTTGACGCTCTCCTTGAGCTCCTTGCCGGCCTTGAAGCGCACGGTCTTGCTGGCCTTGATCGTGATGGCCTCGCCGGTGGCGGGATTGCGCCCCTTGCGCGCGCCGCGCTCCGCCACGCCGAAGCTGCCGAAAGCGGGAACCTTGGCGGACTCGCCCGCCTTCAACGCATCCGTGATCGCCGAGAACACTGCTTCGAATGCCGCGGTGGCCTGCCGGCGGGAAATGCCCTCGACGGCGTCCACAATGCTATTCACCAGGTCAGCCTTGCCAGCCATCTCTCTCCTCCTTCAGTCGTTTTTTTGAACGAAAGTGACTGCCGGAAACGATAAGGCAACACGGGGGGGCTGTCAATACGGTCGGCGGGCTCCGGAGCCGCCTAGATGCGGGCTTTCGCGAGCACGTGGACCGAGAAGCCGTCGTGGTCCGCGCCGGTGAGGATACGCCAGGCCCCCGGCCCCGTGACGCCAGCCGCCACGGGCTTTTCCAGCAGGCCGGCGAGCGGCAGGGGAGCGAATTCCGGATGAGTTGCTAAAAAGCGTGTCATCACGTCCTCGTTCTCCTCGCGCTCCAGCGAGCAGGTGATGGCCACCAGCCGGCCGCCGGGGGCCACCAGGGGCGCGGCGCCCTCCAGCAGCCGCAGGGCCTGCTGCGAGAGGCGGCCGATCTCCCCCTCGCTGATCCGCCACTTGATCTCCGGATGCCGGCGCAGCGTCCCCGTGCCGGTGCAGGGGAGGTCGAGCACGATGCGGTCGAACGGCCGCCGGAAGGGCGGGGTGCCGGCGTCGGCCATGGCCAGCGGCAGGGGCCGGCGCAGCCGCCGCAGGTTGGCGCGCAGCCCGCGGGCGCGCCCCAGGGAGACGTCGGCCAGGGTGAGCCGCACCCGCGGCTCCGCGGCGAGGAGGGAGAAGCTCTTGCCGCCCGGCGCCGCGGCGGCATCGAGGACGGTCTCGCCCGGCAGCGGCGGCGGGATGAGGGCGGCGGCCTGGCTCGCCTCGTCCTGCACGTAGAGCTCGCCGCGCTGGAAGGCGGCCGAGGTCAGGGGGTTGCCGCGGCGGACGATCAGCCCCAGGGGCGAGAGCACGGCGGGCTCCACCTCCAGCCCTTCGTCGATCAGCGCCTCGGCCAGCAGCTCGCGCCCGCCGCGGTCGCGGAAGGCGAGGACCTGCATGGGCTTGGCACGGTTGTTGGCGTCGAGCAGGTCGAGGGTGCGGGCGGTGCCGAAGCGCTCCAGCCAGCGCGCCACCAGGAAGTCTGGATGGCTCTTCTCGATGGCCAGCCGGCGCACCGGATCGGCGTCCTCGACCGGCCAGTCCTCCAGCCGCGGCGCGCGGGCGATGCGGCGCAGCACGCCGTTGACGAAGCTGGCGCCGCCGCGATGGGTGACCTGGTGCGCCTGCTCCACCGCCTCGTGCACGGCGGCGTGGGCCGGCACGCGGTCGAGGAACAGGAGTTGATAGATCGCCACGCGCAGCGGCGCATGCAGCGGCGTCTCGATCTGGGAGAAGGAGCGGTTGCTCGCCACGGCGATGATGTGGTCGAGGCGGCGCAGCCAGCGCAGGCTCCCCATCACCAACTCGCGCAGCAGCCCCTGGTCGCGCTCGTCGAAGCGCGGCAGGGCGCTGTCGAGGAACGAGTCGGCCGGGGCCAGCGACTGCAGGGTCCGCTCGAGCACCCAGGCGGCGGCGGCGCGCACGTTGTCCTGCGGCGTCCGCCGCGGCGCCCGGCCGCGGCCCGCGTCGGTCTGGGCCTGGGGGGGTGGAGCGAAGTGGCGCTTCGACATTTTGTTCTGGCCGCTCAGGAAAACCTCTCTCCCGCCTGCAGGCGCTCGCCGTTGGCGAAGTCGGGGGCACGGAGGGCCCGCTTGCCCGGGCGTTGCAGCTCCGCAACGCCGAGGATGGTGCGGCCGCCGCAGGCCACGGCGAGCAGACCTTGCCGCAGACCCAGGTACGTCCCCGGGCCAGCGTCACCGGCGTCGCCGTCCAGCACCTCGGCCGCCACGATCTTCACCGGCGCGCCCCGCAGCTCGGCGGTCGATCCGGGCCAGGGGGTGTACGCGCGCAGCCGGTGGTGGATGGCGAGCGCGGGGAGCGACCAGTCGATCCGGCCGCAGTCGCGGGTCAGGCGCGGCGCGTAGGTCACCCCTTCCGGCGGCTGGGGGCGGGGCGCGAGAGTCCCCCGCTCCAGCTCTTGCAGGGTCCGCACCATCAGCCCGCCGCCGGCCTCGGCCAGCCGCCGGGCGAGCTCGCCGGCCGTCTCCCGCGGCCCGATCTCCGTCGCCTCTGCGAGGAGGATGGGGCCGGTGTCGAGCCCTGCCTCCATGAGCATCGTGGAGACCCCCGTCCGCGCGTCGCCGGCCGCCACCGCGGCCTGGATGGGCGCGGCGCCGCGCCAGCGCGGCAGGAGCGAGGCGTGGAGGTTGACGCAGCCGTGCCGCGGCAGGTCGAGCAGGGCGCGGGGGAAGATCTGGCCGAAGGCCACCACCACGGCCACGTCGGGGGCCAGCGCCGCGATCTCTTCCAGGAACGCGGGATCGCGCACGCGCTCGGGCTGCATCACCGGCAGGCCGTGCTCGCGCGCCCAGCGGGCCACCGGCGGCTCCTGCGGCTTCTGGCCGCGCCCCGCGGGCCGCGCCGGCTGAGTGACGACGCGCACGGGAGCCCGCCCCGCCGCGACCAGCGCCGCCAGGGTGGGAACCGCGAATTCAGGTGTACCGAAGAAGACGATCCGGTCGATCGCAGACCTCCGCGCGAAGGATAGCACCGGGGAAAAAACATGGCCTGAGAGCATGAAACGCCCCGTCGTGCGACGGGGCGTTCGAGGAGCGCGGGCGAGCGCCGCGGGTCTACTGGCCGTTGCCGATGACGAACCGGCGCCGGCCGATGTAGGTGTGGACGCCGGCGGTGTCGAGCACCACCGCGTCGAGGAAGTGCTCGCCGTCCGAGAATTGCCGGGTGTCGAGGGCGAACCGCCAGCCGGGGGCGAAGACGTTCGGATAGCCGGGATAGAAGCTCAGGTCGCCCACGTCCGGCCGCGGAATGCCGTAGTTGGCGGCGCCCACGAAATTGCCGTCCACGAGGATGAAGACGTTCTTCACCCCTTCCCAGTCCAGGGCCCAGCCGGTGGCCTGGATCACGCCGCTGTAGATGAACCCGCGGGCCGGCGCGTCGATGTCGCCGAACGAATTCTCGTTGTTGGTGTCCTGGTCGCAGGAGAAGGTGACCGGGATCTCGGCGATGTTGCGCACCTGGTCGGCATGGTCGCCGGCGCGGATGGTCAGGACGTGCGCGCCCTGGCTGAACGGCGCGTCGACCACGCCGGGCTGCGGGCTGGCCACCAGCGCGCCGATGTCGAGGACGAAGCGGAAGCCGCTGTGGGGGCTGTCCTTGAGGCCCGGATACTGGCGCTCGACGTCCTGCCGCCGCAGGCCGTAGCAGTCGGTGAGGCCGCCCGTGATGTCGAAGGAGCCGCAGTCGAGGTCGGTGTCGGCCACCAGGGCGCGGTCGATGTAGAGCTGGACGTAGGCGACGCCGGTGTCCAGGTCGGTGACGCCGGCGTCCAGGGCGTAGCCGGAGATGACGCTGAAGCGGCGCCGCGGCGACGTCAGGTCGCAGTTGCCGCGCAGCTCGGCGTGCTCCTTGGGGAATTCGAGGGTGCCGAAGGGCAGCAGGATGGCCTCGTTGTTGGTGAACTGGATCACCTTCGGCTCCAGGAGGGTCACCTCGCCGGCGCGGCTGCGCACCCTGGGCTGCACGGTGTGGTGGCCGTTCAGGAAGTGGGTGGAGTCGAGCAGGTAACCGAAGCCGGGCAGCGCCGAGTCCGGGAAGTTGGGATACCTCGCGGCCACCCCCTCCCAGGCCATGCCGTAGACGGCCCGGCCCACGACGTTGCCATCCACCAGGATGTCGACGTTCTGGACGCCGTTGTCGTCGAGCGCCCAGCCGGCCACCGGGATCACCCCCGACCCGGCGGTGTCGACCGCGCCCAGGATGCCGCCGAACCAGCCGAACGGCGGCGCCGCCAAAGCCGGAGCCGCGGCCAGCGCGGCCAGAACGAGCACGAACAGGATGACGTTGCGCTTCATCGCTCCTACCTCCTCCACAACCTCTCCGCCCTGCAACCCCGGTGTGAATCGTCGGAAACAGCCGAAAGACGCGGACCTGTACGGTCACCCTTCAAGTATTACGTGAGCTTTGAGGGATTTTATGGGGATGCTGCCGGAAAGTCAATCATTCGCGCATTGGCGTTCTTCTATAGGGTGGGCCGCCCGCCGGCCAGCCCCGCGAGGTGATCGTCGACGAGAAGGGGGAGGTTGCGCAGGTCGTAGCCGCCTTCGAGCAGCGCGAGGACGCGGCCGCCGCAGAGCTCGGCGGCCAGCCCGGCGCACCAGTCGCCCCAGGCGCGGAAGCCGTCGCGGGTGACGCGCATGCCGCCCAGGGGGTCGGCCTGCCAGGCGTCGAAGCCGGCGGAGAGGAGGAGGACGTCGGGGGCGAAGCGCCGCAGCGCGGGGAGGACCCTCTCCCGGATCGCCTCGGCGTACCCGTCGTCGCCGGTGCCGGCGGGCAGGGGGACGTTCAAGGTGAAGCCCTCGCCGGCGCCTGAGCCCGTCTCGTCCGCGGCGCCGGTGCCGGGGTAGAACGGGTACTGGTGGGTGCTGGCGTAGAAGACGTCGGCGCGGGACTCGAAACTGTGCTGCGTGCCGTTGCCGTGGTGGACGTCGAAGTCGAAGATCGCCACTCGCGCGGCGCCGTGGTGGCGGCGCAGGTGCTCGGCGGCCACCGCGACGTTGTTGAAGAAGCAGAAGCCCATGGCCGTCGAGCGCTCGGCGTGGTGACCGGGCGGGCGCACCGCCGCGAGGGCTGTGCGGTCGTTGCCGCCCGCCACCCAGTCCGCCGCTGCCAGCGTCGCCGCGACCGCCGCCCAGGCGGCCGTCCAGGTGCCGGCGGACAGCGGGTTGTCCGCCGAGTCGAGGAGGGAGTCGCCGCGCCGGCTGGCGTGCTCGAAGCGGGCCACGTACCGCTCGTCGTGGACGGCCAGCACGGCCTCGCGGGCGGCGGCGGACTCTCCCTCCCCTTCCTCCTTCTTCTCCGCGATCTCCCAGCCGCTCTCCCGCAGGCGGCCCAGGACGCCGGCGAGCCGCTCGGGCTTCTCCGGATAGCCGGGGGGCGTGCGGTGATCGAGGCAGGCGGCGCGGGTGAAGATGCGGAGCATGGCTGACCCAGCATATCAATCACCAGTCAACCGCGAGCCGCGCGAGCCGCCCGCAGGCACCCTCCCGTCCGGCTCGGCAGACCGGCTCCATCCTCCATGCGGCGCCGGGCGCGGTGCACGAGGGTGTCGACGGTGCTGACGGCCAGGCGGCCGCCCTCGGCGCGCACGATCTCCCGGCTGCTCCACCCTTCGAGCAGGGCCCAGCGCAGGACCCGCAGGTTGCGCTGGCGATCCTCGGGGTGCATGGCGGTCGCGGCCAGCAGGCGGCAGCGCGCGAGCAGCACCCGGCGGGCGTCGGCGAGGATGGCGAGCTCCTCGGGCGTGCCGCGGGAGTCCGCCACCCGGTCGGCCAGCTCCGCCAGCCGTCCGGCGAGGGCGATCTGGAAGCCGGCGCCGCGCTTGGCGGCCATGGCGGCCCGCCGCTCGTCGCAGATCACCCGCTGGGCCGTGCGCGCCAGGTAGTGGACCACCTGCGGCTCGCTCCACCGCCGGAGCTGCCGCAGCAGGAGCGTACCGCCCAGGAGCAGCCGGCAGTAGACCTCCTGCACCCGGTCCTCCACCTGGTCGGGCTCGGGCCGCAGACCGGCGCGCAGGAGCCACCAGCGGACCTGGCCGCGAAGCTGATGGCCGTAGCGGCCCACCAGATCTTCCCAGGCGGCCTGGAAGAGATCCTCTCGCCGCCTCTCCCGGCGGCGCTTCTTCTTCGATAGGGGCATGGCCCTCTCTCCTCGCAGGGAAAGGAGAGGGCGGTGGCGGCAGGGACGGCGCCCGGCACGGAAAGGGGCTCCTTTATACAGGATCGAGGAACCTGGAGCAAGCCCTGCGGTCCCCCGTTGACAACCCCGGCGCCCTTGCCTATCATTGGCGCTCCTTGGCGGCAGGGGAGGTTAGCTCAGCGGTCAGAGCACCTGCCTTACACGCAGGGGG
>DATARR010000033.1:0-99032 GCA_036264085.1 Thermoanaerobaculia bacterium
CTTGTCGATCTGGTCGAAGGCCACGAAGCTCGCCAGGCCCTTCGACGCCAGCACCTTCGTGATCGCCGCCGTCAGCGTCGTCTTGCCGTGGTCGACGTGACCGATCGTCCCGATGTTGACGTGCGGCTTCGAACGATTGAACTTCTCCTTGCCCATGGCGCTGTCAGATGCCTCCTAAGAGCTGCTGTCGTTTGTTGTCGTTTCAGTCCATCCCCGGGCGAGCCGGAGGTTCATGGAGCCCACGACCGGATTTGAACCGGTGACCCCTTCCTTACCAAGGAAGTGCTCTACCCCTGAGCCACGTGGGCTTGAGACACCCGTGGATTCGCCCGAAGCCGGTGCCTGGGCGTCCCCGACGGTCAAACCGTGCGATCCTATATCCTCCCCCACCTGGTGTAAAGCCCCTTCGTTCGCTCATTCGCTGGTGAGGCCCTGCTGGGAGCCCGGCGAAGGCGTCCAGGGAAGGACGCCCCGAGGAGAAGGACGGGTATTGTGCCAGAGGCGCGCCGGCTTGTCTAGGGGTCTGGCGGTGGAAGGTCCGCTCCCGGCGCCTGCCGCTCGAACAGCCACCATCGCCCCGCCCGCCGCAGGCTCAGCCCCAGCTCGGCCGGCTCACGTCCGAAGGCCACTGCCACGTCATTCAGGTCGCCCCGCACCAGGAAGTAGCGGAAACGCCCGGCGTGGCGGTCCCAGTCGAAGAGCTGCGGGCTCCACTCGTTCCACTCGGCCAGGAGGTCGTCCCAGCTCTGGCCGGGGCGGAAGCGGGCCGAGGTCTGGAACAGCTCGGCGAAGGAGAAGAGGATCCTTCCCCCCTTGTAGACCTGGTAGTAGGCCGGGAAGTGGAGGTAGACCGGCATCCCCGGCCAGCTCGCCGAGCTGCGCTCGAACGTCAGGCCGGCCAGGCTCTGCCCCGGCTCGGTCTCGGCCAGCAGCGCGGCGAGGCCCTCGCTCTCGGTCCGGAAACGGAGGAAGCCCTCGAGGGTCTGGCCGAGCTGGAAGACCACCAGCGCCGCCGCCGCCCAGGCCACCAACCGCCGGCGGTCCGGCCGCGGCACCGGCAGCGCCGTCACTGCCACCATGGCGGCGAAGGGGGCGATCCGCTGGGCGATGAGGTAGCCGCCCCGAAACTCGGGAAGGGCCAGGTAGAGGACGGCGAGCCAGCCCGCCAGGGTGGCGAAGCGGGTGCGGAAGAGGAGGGACATCAGGGACTTCAGGGACAGCAGGGACGGAGCCCCATCCTCCTTCATGTCCCTGCTGTCCCTGGAGTCCCTCCTCTCCCGGCTCGCCACGGCCGCCAGCGCGACCACCGCCATCAGCAGCGCAAGGGCTGTCCAGGCCCGCCAATCTCCCGTCGGACCGAAGAGGAGGTCGGGAACGCGGACGAGCTTCACTGGCACCGGCAGGCGCACGGGGGGTGCCTGCCGCATCCGGCGCTCGTAGGCGGTGATCACCCCCGCGGGCGAGCGCAGGACGCCATAGGCCATGGCGGCCAGCCCCGCCGCCAGCCCCGGCACCAGGGCCGAGAGCCAGAGCGCGAGCCGGCGCCAGCCCGGCAGCCGGCAGACCGCGATCCACCCCACCGCGCCGGCGAAGAGCAGCAGGAACTGCAGATGGACCGTATAGAAGAGGACACCCACCGCCGCGAGCGCCAGCCAAGAGCGGGCCGTGAACGGCCGGTCGAAGAGCCCATCCGCCAGCGCCACTCCGCCCAGCGCCAGGGGATAGGCGAGGAGGTTGTCCACGAACCCCCAGAAAAAGGCGTAGTTGTAGGTGAGGGACAGGGCCAGCAAAGCGTACGCCGGGGGCCGGCCCGCTCGCCTGCAGAGGGCCAGGGCCGCGACTCCCACCGCCACCAGCGACAGGGAGACCACCAGCCGGCCCGCGACGTTGATGGGCAGCACCCACGCGAGCCCCGCCACCAGCAGCTTGAACAGGCCGTGCGGAGCCCACAGGGCGAGCTCGTAGGTCTCCCGGAACCGCCGCGCCGGATCGCCGTACCAGCGCAGGATCGCCGCCAAGGCGAGCTGCTGCGGATAGTCCACCATCGGCGGGAACGGCGCCACCCAGAGCGGCAGCACCCAGAGCGCGGCGGCGGCGGAGCCGAGCCTCCTGCACTGGTCGTCTCCTGGGCGATGGATGGACATGTCACCGGGCCGAGATTATCATCCCACCCAGCTCTTGGAGGGCACGACGGCGAGGATGATGAGGTCGAAGACCACCGGTCCACGGCAGGGCGCGCGCCGCGCGCTCTTCCTGCTCGGGGCAGTCCTGGCGCTGCTGGCGGCGCCGGCCCTCTCCGTCCAGGGCACCGGCGACCTCAAGCCCTTCGTGGGCACCTGGACCGGCAACTGGAACCCCGGCCCCGGCAGCAACGGGAAGCTCCGCGCCCTCGACCTCGAGATCCGGCCCGGCGGCTCCATCGTGGAGACCTGGTACCGCTACCGGAAGAACGACGACGGCACCACCCGGACCGAAAAGTCCGTGCGGCCGGTGACCAGCTATGCGGTCTCGGGCCAGACCCTGACCCTGAAGAGCCGGGTCGAAAAATTCCAGGTCCAGGGCCGTGCGCCGGTCGCCGCCGAGATCGAGGAATCCCTGGAGCTCAAGGGGCGGGACGAGGCCGTCTTCAAGAGCCTTTCCAACTCCTACCTCGTGGAAGCCAAGCGCCGGGGCGACTTCGTCCCGCCCCCGCCACCCCCCATCGCCATGAAACGCCGTTCCTGATCCGGTTGAAAGGAGGTCGCCTTGAGCGACGACAAGCCTGTTTCGCACCATCACCAATACCTGATCCTCGGAGCGGGGCCCGCAGGCCTGCAGCTCGGCTATTACCTGCATCAGACCGGACGGGACTACCTGATCCTCGAGGCCGGCGATACGCCGGGGACCTTCTTCAAGCGCTTCCCCCGCCACCGTACCCTGATCTCCAGCAACAAGGTGCACACCGGCTACGACGATCCGGAAGTCCGGATGCGGTTCGATTGGAACTCCCTGCTGAGCGACGACTACGGGGTGCTGTTCAAGGACTTCTCGCAGCAATACTTTCCGCCCGCGGACGTGCTGGTCGAGTACCTGCAGGCCTTCGCCCGCCACTTCGGGCTCAAGGTCCGCTGCGGCGCCCGTGCCGAGCGGATCGGCAGGGACGGCCGGTTCCGAGTCGAAACGGCGAACGGCGAGGTCCTCACCTGCGACCGGCTCATCGTCGCCACCGGCCTTTACAAGCCCTACCTGCCGCCCATCGCGGGGATCGAGCTGGCCGAGAGCTACACCGAGGTGTCGGTGGACCCCGCGGACTTCGTTGATCAGAAGGTGCTGGTCATCGGCAAGGGCAACTCCGGCTTCGAGACGGCCGACAACCTCATCAGCACGGCGGCGGTGATCCACGTCGCCAGTCCCCAGCCCGTCAGCTTCGCCTGGAAGACGCACTACGTCGGCCACCTGCGGGCGGTGAACAACAACTTCCTGGACACCTACCAGCTCAAGACCCAGAACGCCGTTCTGGACGCCTCCATCGTGCGGATCGCCCGGCGCGAGGACGGCCGTTATACCGTCGCGGTCAGCTATACCCACGCCAGCGAGGAGTGCGAGGAGCTGATCTACGACCGGGTCATCGCCTGCACGGGGTTCCGCTTCGACGCCGCCATCTTCGACGAGTCCGCGCGCCCCGCCCTCACCCTCAACGACCGCTTCCCGGACCAGACCAGCGCCTGGGAGTCGGTCAACGTCAAGGACCTCTACTTCGCCGGCACCCTGTCGCAGATGCGGGATTTCAAGAAGGCGACGTCCGGCTTCATCCATGGCTTCCGCTACAACGCCCAGGCCCTGCACCGGATTCTCGACAGCCGGTATCACGGCGTCCCCTGGCCGAGCCGGGTCATCGCCGCCGACCCCGCCGGCCTCGCCGACGCCTCGCTGGCGAGGATCAACCAGACCTCGGCGCTCTGGCAGCAGTTCGGCTTCCTGGGCGACCTGATCGTGGTGGACGGCGACGGCCGGAGCGCGCGCTACTATCCGGAGCTGCCCGTGGCCTTCCTGCACGACTCGGACTTCGGGCAAAGCGCGGACTACTACGTCCTCACCCTGGAGTTCGGCAAGGTGCAGGGCGACCCGTTCAGCATCAAGCGCGAACCGGTACCGGAGAAGGCAGACCGCAGCGTCTTCCTCCATCCGGTGATCCGCCATTACAGCGGCGACCGGCTGCTCTCGGAGCACCACGTGCTCGAGAACCTCTACGGCGAGTGGCGAGACGAGCACCTCCACATCGTGCCGCTCCACGCCTATTTCACGCGCGAGATCATGGACCTGCGGGGAGCCCTGCCGGAGCCGGCCGCCGAAGCGGGCCGCGCCGCTCCCCTGGCCACCGATACTCTTCGATCGCCTGCGGCAATGGGAGGCGAGATGTAAGAGAGACAAAATGGAGCGGGAGACGGGATTCGAACCCGCGACCAACAGCTTGGAAGGCTGTGACTCTACCCCTGAGTTACTCCCGCCTGCGCTGGAAAACATGGTGGAGGCGGGAGGATTCGAACCTCCGTAGGGCGAAGCCCGGCAGATTTACAGTCTGCTGCCATTGTCCACTCGGCCACACCTCCAAAGAACTCTGCTCGCCGGATCGGGGTGGAGCCGGCACCCGGATTTGAACCGGGGACCTACAGTTTACAAGACTGTAGCTCTACCCCTGAGCTATGCCGGCGGGTCGAGGCTCCCAAACCCGTCCGGGTCACCCCGTATTCCAGGAGCCGGGAGAGTGTAGCCTCTCCCCGTCCCGGGATGCAAGCGCGCTACTCCTCGGGCAGGCTCCGCTGCAGCTCGCTGACCAGGGTCTCCACGTGGGTCTCCTGGCTGAGGCGCTCCACCTCCTGATCCTTCGCCGTCGGCTCGACGCCGAGGTGGTCCAGGACGCTCTGGACCTTCTGCAGCAGCTTGGTCGACTCCTGCTCGGCCAGCAGGCTGATCTGCAGATTGAGATGAGCCCGCTGGTTCGCCTGCCGGCTCATCCGATTCTGGCTGACGAGGACGAAGATGGCGAGGAGCACGCCCTCGGCCGAGACGATGAGGGTGAGGATGCCGAACGGGAACGGGTCGAAGGGGCGCAGCGGCGTGAGCCCCACGTTCACCAGACACCAGACCCCGAACAGGAAGAGGTGGGCGACGACGAAGCTCATGCTGCCCATGATTCGGGTGAAGGCGTCGCTGACCTTCTCCCCCAGGCTCCGCTGGCGGACCGCCTCCTCTTCGAGCCTGACGATGGCTTCGATGTTCTTGCGGGCGGACTCCGAGGTCGCCCGGGCGCTGAGCTCGGCCGGCTGCTCCATGCGGAAAGCCGGTTGCGAGCTCCATGCCTAGGCCGGCGGCCGGCTCCGCTGCCGCACCGCCTCGTAGAGGACCGCCGCCGCCGCCGTGGCGATGTTCAGCGAGTCCACCCGCCCCCGCATGGGCAGGCCGATCATGCGGTCGCAGATCTGGCGGGTGCGAGCCCGCAGCCCTTTCTCCTCGCCGCCCAGGCAGAGCACGACCGGACCCGTGAGATCGACGTCCCAGGGTGGATCGCCCGCCGGATCGGTGCCGTAGACCCAGTACCCCGCCGCCTTCAGGCGCTCCAGCTCCAGGGCCGAATTGGTGATGCGCTCGACCTCCAGCCACTCGGTGGCCCCCGCCGAGGTCTTCGCCACCGTCGGCGAGACCGGCGCCGAGCCGCGGTCGCGGATCAGCACCCGGCCCACCCCCGCTCCCTCGCAGACCCGCAGCAGAGCGCCCAGGTTGCGCGGGTCCTGCACGTCCTCCAGGAGCACCACCAGCTCCGGGTCGCCCACGGCCTGCGCCGCCGCCTCCTGCCGCACCTCGGCCGCCATGCCGTTGTGGGCAGGGCCGGCGAGCTGCGCCAGGACCCGCTCCGGCACCACCTCGAAGGGCACCTGGTGGCGTTCGCACGCCTCGGCGATCTCCTCCCGCCGCCGGCCCGTGCGCGCCGCCGAGACGAGGACCCGCACCACCTCGTGGGGACGGTGCCGCAGGGCTTCGCGGACGGGATGGTAGCCGTAGAGGAACAACGGATTTTGGATTGGGGATTTTGGATTTTGGATTGGGGGCAGGAAAGCCCCTCCCTTCAGGAGAGGGGCTGGAGTGGGCGCGCAGGGCAAGCAGGCTAAATCTCCAGGATCTGCTGCTCCTTCTTCTGCAAAGCGGTGCTGACCTCGGCGATGTAGTGATCGTGGAGCTTCTGGACTTCGTCGAGGCCGCGGCGCTCGTCGTCTTGGCCGATCGTCTTGTCCTTCTCCATCTTCTTGAGCTTCTCGTTCCCCTCGCGTCGCGACTGGCGCACGGCGTTGCGGGCGTGCTCGGCGTAATCGTGGGCTTTCTTGACGATCTCCCTGCGCCGCTCCTCGGTGAGCGACGGCACGGGGATGCGGATGACCTTGCCGTCGGACGAGGGGTTGAGCCCCAGGTCGGACCGCATGATCGCCCGCTCGATGGCCGAGCTCTGGCTCGGATCGTAGGGCTGGGCCACGATCAGGGTGGCGTCGGCCACCGACAGGTTCGCCACCTGGTTGAGGGGGACGGGGCTGCCGTAGTAATCGACCGTGATCCCCTCCAGCAGCGACAGCGAGGCGCGCCCGGTGCGCAGGTGCTTCAGCTCGCTTTGGAAGTGCTCCAAGGCGTGCTTCATGTGGCTCTCGACTTCGCGGAACAGTTCTTTCATCGGGTTCCCTCCTCAAGCCGCCGGGGAAAATCTTCACCCGGCCGGCCGAGAGCTGTCAATCCAAGGGTCAGGTCCGGACGAGCGAGCCGATCCGCTCGCCGCAGACCACCCGCCGGACGTTGCCCGAGGTCATGAGATCGAAGATCACGATGGGGATGCCGTTGTCGCGGCAGAGGCTGATCGCCGCCGTGTCCATCACCTGCAGGTTCTTCTCCAGGACCTCCTGGTAGGTGACCTCGGGCAGCAGGACGGCGTCGGGGTTCTTCTCCGGATCGGAGTCGTACAGGCCGTCCACCTTCGTCGCCTTGAGCAGGACGTCGGCGTGGATCTCGTTGGCCCGCAGGGCTGCGGCCGTATCGGTGGTGAAGAACGGGTTGCCCGTGCCGGCCGCGAAGAGCACCACCCGGCCCTTTTCGAGATGGCGGATGGCGCGGCGGCGGATGAAGGGCTCCGCCACCTCGCGGATGTCGATCGCCGTCTGCACCCGCGTCGCCACACCGCGCTTCTCCAGGGCGTCCTGCAGCGCCAGGGCGTTGATCACCGTGGCCAGCATCCCCATGTAGTCGCCGATGACGCGGTCGATGCCGCGGTGGCTGGCGGCGAGCCCACGGATGATGTTGCCGCCGCCGACCACCACCGCCACCTCGACCTTGAGGGCGTGGATGTCCCGGATCTCGTCGGCGATGCGAGCCACCACCGCCTCGTCGATGCCGAAGGGCTGCGAGCCCATCAGGGCCTCGCCGGAGACCTTGAGGAGGACCCGGCCGTATCTGGCTGCGGCTGCGGCCTCCCCGGACGTCCCGTCCGCCATCAGTGCCCCGCCTGGGCTGCGACTTCCGCGGCGAAATCGTCCTGACGCTTCTCGATCCCCTCGCCCAGCTTGAAGCGGACGAAGCGGCGCACCTGGATGTTCTCGCCGATCTTGCCCACCTTCTCGGCGATGAGCTGGCCGACGGTCTGGTCGGGGTTCTTGACGAACGGCTGCTCGAGCAGCACGAACTCGGAGTAGTACTTCTCCATCTTGCCGGTGACGATCCTCTCCACCACGTTGGCCGGCTTGCCCGAGGCGAGGGCCTGGTCGTGGAAGATCGCCCGCTCGCGCTCCAGCACGTCGGGGGTGACCTCCTCGCGGCGGACGAAGCGGGGCTCGGCCGCGGCGATGTGCATGGCGATGTCGCGCACCAGATCCTGGAAACCGTCGGTGCGGGCCACGAAGTCGGTCTCACAGTTGACCTCGACCAGCACGCCGAGCTTGCCGCCGCCGTGGATGTAGGAGCCCACCGCTCCCTCGGCCGTGATGCGGCCCGCCTTCTTGGCCGCCGCGGCGAGGCCCTTCTTGCGCAGCGCGTCGACCGCGGTCTCGATGTTCCCCTTCGCCTCGTGCAAGGCGTTCTTGCAATCCATCATCCCGGCGCCCGTGCGCTCCCGGAGCTCCTTGACCATCTGGGCGGTGATTTCCATGACAGCTATCTCCTTGCGAACCGCTTCGAATGCGGATTTACGTGATGCGGATGGACAAAAGAAAAGGTCAGATCGACGCTCGTTCGACTGACCTCTTCCTCCGCGCCGTCCGGCGGGAGCCGGGCGGCGCGCGTTGAAAACCCGGAGTTAGTGGGCCGGCACGGCGCTCGCGGCGTCCTTGTCGTAGACCGGGACCAGCATGCCGCCGTCCTTCGACCGGACCATCATCTCCTCTTCCATCTTGCCGGCGCCGGCGAGATAGGCGTCGGCGATGCGCGAGGCGAACAGCCGGATGGCGCGGATGGCGTCGTCGTTGCCCGGGATCGGGAAGTCGATCAGCTCGGGATCGCAGTTGGTGTCGACGATGGCGATCACCGGGATCCCCAGCTTGTTGGCCTCCGAGACGGCGATGTACTCCTTCTTGGGATCGACCACGAAGAGTGCGTCCGGCAGCTCGTCCATGTCGCGGATCCCCTCCAGGTTCTTCGCCATCTTCTCCCGCTCGCGCTCCAGCCGCAGCTTCTCCTTCTTGGTCAGCGGGCTGTTCTCGTCCCCCAGCCGCCCCTCGATCTCCTTCAGCCGCTCGATCGAGGTGCGCAGGGTGACGAAATTGGTCAGCGTGCCGCCCAGCCAGCGGTTGGTCACCGAGAACTCGCCGGCGCGGCGCGCCTCCTCGGCGATGGCCTCCTGGGCCTGCCGCTTCGTGCCCACGAAGAGGATGCGCTTGCCCTCCGCCGCGAGCTGCTGAACGAAAGCCGCGACCTGGTTGAAGAGCTTGAGGGTCTTCTGCAGGTCGATGATGTAGATCCCGTTGCGCTTGCCGAAGATGTACTGCTTCATCTTCGGGTTCCAACGCCGGGTCTGGTGCCCGAAGTGGACACCGGCCTCCAGCAGTTCCTTCATCGTGACTTCTACCAAGCGAATCTCTCCCTTCTGGGCCTGCTACCGCTTACTGAACTGGAAACGCGCCCGAGCGCCCTTCTGGCCATACTTCTTGCGCTCCTTCTTGCGCGGGTCGCGGGTGAGGAACCCCGCCGACTTCAACCGGTCGCGCAACTCGACGTCGTACTCGAGCAGGGCGCGCGAGATGCCGTGCCGGATCGCTCCGGCCTGGCCCGCGCTGCCACCCCCCGCCACAGTGACGGTGATGTCGAACTTCTCGGCCGTCTCCGTCAGCAGCAGGGGCTGCTTGATGATCATCTTCAGGACTTCGTTGGGGAAGTAGACGTCGAGGGTCCGGCCGTTGACCTTGACCTCGCCGGCACCCGGCCGCAGGAAGACGCGAGCCGCTGCCGTCTTGCGGCGTCCGGTCCCATAGTGGATGGCTTGGCTCAATTCTCGATCTCCTTGATGACAGCGATCACAGCGCGGCGGCGACGTCGAAGGTCTCGGGCTGCTGCGCCTGATGCGGATGCTCGCCGCCGGCATAGACCTTGAGCTTCCTGAGCTGCTTGCGACCGAGAGGACCCTTGGGGAGCATGCCCCAGACGGCCTCCTCGACCAGCTTGGTGGGCCGGCGCTGCCGCCGCTTGCCCGCCGTCTCGGACTTCATGCCGCCCGGATACCCCGAGTAGTGATAGTAGATCTTCTTCTCTTCCTTGCGCCCGGTCAGCACCGCCTGCTCGGCGTTGATGACGATCACGAAGTCGCCCGTGTCGATGTGCGTCGCATAGGTCGGCTTGTGCTTGCCCATCAGCAGGCGGGCCGCCAGCGAGCAGAGACGCCCCAGGGGGATCCCCGCGGCATCCAGCACGAACCACCGATGCTCGATCTCCGCGAGCTTCGGGCTGTAGGTCTTCTTCGGCATCTCAATCTCTCCAGGTCGTCCCCAAGGTCGGTGCAGGCTGGGAAAAGCTAACCTCGCGTGGCGTACGATCCCCGCCTTCGCGACGCAAAGGACCCACATGGTAGGGCCGGACACGGGGATTGTCAAGCGGGTCGTGCGGGAGATGCGACGGGCCCGGCGCGCCGCGGGTGCCGGCGGGCACGCCACCTCACCAGAGAGATCCGCGAGCTCTGCCGTGATCACCCGGGATCGCAGCCGTCTCCCGAGCTGGGGGCCGCGCTGGCCCTGGTGAGGGCAACGGCGGCCCCCGCCGGGGCCAACGCTGCCCAACGTTCGGGAGAGGCTCACGAAGGCTCGGGAGGGAGCGCCGCGTGCTCGCGCAGGGCCGCCGCCAGCTCGGCGGGAGTCCCGACGTCGCGGTAGGAGCCCGCCGGGAGCTCGACGCCCTCGACGTGGAGACCGGTGGCGACCGCCGACTGCACCACCGCCCCGATCTGGAGCTCGCGCTCCGCCGCCGGCTGGTCGCGCACGGCCGCATGGAGGAAGCAGGTGAACGCCGGGCTCCAGACGGCGATCAGCCAGTTGCAGCGCAACGTCGTGCTCGCCGGGCGGACCTCGACGCGGAGCACCCGGCCGTCCGGCGCCAGCTCGACCATGTCCGTGGTCTGGCAGCGCTCCGTGGGAAAGAGGCCGAGGACGAGATCGGCCCCAGTCGCCGCCTGCCGCTCGATCAGCCGGGCGTAGGCGTCGAGGGGCTGGAAGATGACGTCCGGGAAGCCGAGGGCGACGATCGCGTCGGCGACGAACGGGAACGCCCGGTCCAGGGTCTCGGGGACGCTGCGGGAGCCCGGGATGGAGAGATAGGCGAGGTCCACGTCCGCCATCTCGCCGGTGCCGAAGTAGCGGGGGACGTCCCACTTCGACTCATGGAGCACCATGAAGACCCGGCGCACGCCCCCAGCCCGGAGCCGCTCCAGCAGGTAATGCCCCGCCACCTTGGGCACCGGCCCGGCGGGAGTCGCCCGGAAGCCGATGGGCAGCAGCTCCTTGCTGCACGGCAGAGGCCCCAGCCGCACGGCCCGGCCGGCGGCGGGGATGAGGCCGAAGAGGGGGAGGGAGGTCAAGGCTTTTGCGAGAATGGGTTCGCCGCTGATGAGGCTATGCTGCCAGCCTTTTTCATGTCTTTGAGGGCTGCAAGGAATCGTTCGTGATCCTCTTCAGGGATCAATTCAGCGGCAGCGGCGATCTCCCGCGACCACGCCCTGATGTCTTCGGTGCTGACCCGTGGCCCCGCAGCGTCAATAACCAACGGCTGGCCCTCTGTCCAGGTCTCCGGAAGCTCTTCGATGGGCTGAATCAATCCGTCCTTGAGAATAGCTCTGACCATGTAGATCTCCTTGTCGCCAAAGCTGCAGTGTGCGGTTGAACGGGTTCAGCACCAGCCCAAGAATCTCCAGCGTCACAGCGCCGAGGAGCGGCTCATCTCCCTCCTCGCTGGCGACTCCAGAGCTGCGGCGAGGTAGAATACTCCACAGGACATCGGGAGGCGCCATGCGAATCACCTCGAAAGGTCAGATCACGATCCCCAGCGAGATCCGCGAGCAGCTTGGGCTGACGCCCAACTCCGAGGTCGTTCTGGAAGTTGAGGGCAGTACCGTCCGAATCCGGCGGGCAGCTCCTGAAGTGCAGCCCGCGAAGCCCAAGCGGAGCTTGAAGGATGAGCCCTTCGTGGGCATGTGGCGGGACCGAGAGGACATGGCAGACAGCTCGGAATGGGTCCGCACAGCCCGGCAGCGAGAGTGGACTCGCCGTTGATTCTCATCGACTCGGATGTTCTCATCGATGTCAGCCGCGGTGTTCCCGAAGCCGTCGACACCTTGCAGCAGATAGGGGCTGAGGACGAGCCGGCGATCAGCGTCATTACCCAGATGGAGCTGATCGTCGGCTGTCGCGACCGTCATGAGTTGCGCTCCCTGGAAAGATTTCTGGAAAGCTTCAACATCTTCAAGCTGAGCGAGCCGATCTCCGATCTCGCCGTCAACCTCCTCCTTCGGTATCGTCTGTCGCACGGTCTTCTCCTTGCGGACACCCTGATTGCGGCTTCGGCCCTCACCCACGAGATCCCCTTCGTGTCCAAGAACGCGAAGCACTTCCGCTTCATCGACGGGCTGACATTGTTGTCGTATCCCCTATAGCCCCCCATGGCCGCCCCCTCCCCGCAGCCGGCGATCGATCCCGCCGAGGTCTATGGCTATCTCACCCGCAAGGAGGCCGACATGGCCTTCCAGCGGCGGGCATGGACGATCTTCGAGTGGCTGGGGCCCACGGATGGCCAGACGATCCTCGACTGCGGATGCGGGCGCGGGTTCTATCTCAAGATGCTGCGGCACCTGGGGACAGCACGACTGTTCGGAATCGACCTGGAGCTCCCCTATCTGCGCAAGGCCCGGCGCAACACGGCGGAGCTGCCCGCCATGCTGGTGAGCAACGCCTCGATCTACGACCTCCCCTTCCCGGACGAGACCTTCGACGCCGTCCTCCTGTCCGAGATCCTGGAGCACGTGGACCGGGACGTGGATGCCCTCGGCGAGGTCCGCCGGGTGCTCAAGCCCGGGGGGATCGCCCTCGTCACCGTCCCCCACGCCGACTATCCCTTCTGGTGGGACCCGATCAACAAGACCCTCGAGACCCTCTTCGGCACTCACATCGCCCGCGGTCCCCTGGCCGGGATCTGGGCCTTCCACGTCCGCCTCTACACGCCGGAGGAGCTGCGGCGGGCGGTGCTGGCGGCGGGCTTCCAGATCGAGGAGGAGCGCGCCTTCACCCACCACAGCTTCCCCTTCGTCCACAACCTTCTCTATGGCCTGGGCAAGCCGCTCCTCGAATCCGGTCTCTTCGGGAAGGGCCTCGCCGACGTGGCCGACCGCGCCAGCTTCGACCGCGACGGCGGCAGCTCCCTCCACCCCGTGAGCCTGGGTCTGCGGATGCTGAACTGGATCGACCGCCGCAACGCGATGCACGAGCCGCCGGGGCGCTCGACGGTCAATCTGTGTTTGAAGGCGCGGAAGGGGTGAGGGAGGGGAGGGACACGTCCACGGCCCCCCGCGCCGCATGGCGCGCGAAGACCTCCTCGTAGCGCGCCATCGTCTCCTCCACGGAAAAATGCTTTCGGATCTCCGCCGCCGGCCTGACGAAGCGCGGGCGGTCGCGGAGGATCTCCACGATCGCCTCGCCCAGGGCCTGCCAGTCGTCGCAGGGGACGATCCTCCCCATGCCCGTGAGCTGCACGGGGACGCGGCCGCCGGGGGTGTCCGTCATCACCACCGGAGTCCCGCAGAGCATGGCCTCCACCTGCACCAGGGCGAAGCACTCGGTGTCGCTCGGCAGGGCCACGAGGTCGCAGGCGGCGTAGAAGTCAGCCATCTCCTGGGGCGTGGGGACGACGCCGAGGAAGACGAGCTGGTCGCGGTAGCGGTCCACCAGCCACTGATGGCGCGGCCAGTAGGACTCGTAGGGGATCTGGTGCTGGCCGGCGAAGACGACCCGGGCGTTGGGGAAGGTGCGGTTGACCACCTCCAGGGAGTGGATCAGCAGGTCCGGACGCTTCTCCTCGACGAAGCGGCCGGCGAAGCCGAGGACCGGCCCGCCGTCCGGCGACCAGGCGCGGCGCAGCTCGCGCACCCGCTCCGGGTCCGGCCGGGGGACGTCGACGAAGGGCGGAATGACCACCACCTTTTCCAGATAGGGGCTCAGGTACGAGGAGTGCCGGGCGTAGTCCTCGGTATGGCTGACCAGGGCCGGAGCGGCGCTCGCCATGAAGCGATAGAGACCATACATGGCGGCGGTGATCAGCCGGTTGCGGGCCCCGGCCGGGAGCACCAGGTCGCCGTGATGCGTGACCACGATCCGGCGGCCCGTCAGCCGCGCCGCCAGGCTGACCAGGGCCGTCTCCAGCATCGGCGTGTGCAGGCTCACGACGTCGTGCTCGCGGATCAGGCGCAGGATCGCCCGCGGATAGCCCGGCATCACCATGCCGCGGCTGATGGCGATGGGGAGGGGCTTCAGGCGGACCACCCGGACGCCGTCCTCGAGCGACTCCCCCACGGGCGTCTGCGGCGAGTGGTGGGCGCAGAGCACGGTCACCCGGTGCCCCCGGGCCGCCAGCCGCTCGGCGAGCTGCTGCACGTAGAGGGTCAGGCCGGTGCGGTGCGGCGTGTAGTAGAGCAGGCAGACGAGGACGGCGGGCATGGGTTGCTGCACAAACGGCGCATGCTACCATCCGCCGCCAAACCCGGACAAACCCCGGGCAAACCCGGCCCCTCCGCATGGACTCCCCCGCCCCGAGCCCCGCCGCCACTCCGCGCTGGATCGGCATCGCCCTCGCCGCGGTGATCCTCGCCAGCCTCGCCCTGCGGACCTGGGACGCCAGCCAGGGGCTCTACGCCGGCCGCCACTTCGACGAGCGGTTCACCTTCAAGAACGTCTCGGCCATCCTCAAGCATGGCGAGTACAAACCGCGCCACGCCTTCTATCTGAGCCTCTCCTACCTGCCGCAGACGGCCGTGCTGGCGGCGAGCGACGCCCTGTACAGGATGACGGGCCAGCCGCTCTTCTCCATCTTCGGGGAGTCCAAGGACGGCAACTCCCCCACCGCCTACTGGCTCGCCCGGATGGTGAACGTCCTCTACGGAGCTTTGAGCCTCTGGGTCCTGTTCCTCGTCGGCCGCCGCCTCTTCTCGCCCGAGGTGGGGCTGCTGGCGGCGGCCGTGCTGGCGGCGTTTCCCCGGCACGTCACGAGCTCGACGGAGTTCAAGCCGGACATCCTGGTCATCCTTCTGACCGTGGCCACCTTCCACTGGACGCTCGCCGCCGCCTCCCGGCCGAGCCTGGGCCGCTTCCTCCGCGTGGGGCTTGGTGTGGGACTCGCCGTGTCGACCAAGTACACGGGGATCGCGAGCGCCCTCCCCATCACGGCGGCCGTGCTCAGGAACGGCTGGCGCGACCGGCGGCAGTGGCTCTGGCTGTTGCTGGCGGCCCTGGCCTCGATCCTCACCTTCCTGGTCCTCAATCCATTCCTGGACGTGGTCTTCCAGTTCATTCCCATCCTGGTCCACGGCTACGCCGCCAAGGGGGTCGAGGAGCAGAGCAACCACTGGGTGGTGTTCGAGCGGCAGGTCGAGTTCTTGATCGCCCATCACGGCCCGGTGGTTGCCGCCTTCGTGCTGCTGGGCATCGTGGGCCTGCTGTGGCGGCTCTGGCGGCCGGCTCCCGAGGACACCGAGGAGCAGCGGCTGGGCTCGATGCTCGTCCTCTCCGTCCTCCTCGGCTATTCGGCCCTCCACTCGCTGGGCATGACCCTCTTCCGCAGCCAGAACTACCTGCCGGTGGTGCCGTTCTCGTCGCTCGCCGCGGCCTGGGCCATGGTGGAGACGTGGCGGCGCCTGTCCCGGCGAATCTCCTGGCTTGCCTGGCGGCCGGCGGCCTCGTTGCTGGGGATCGGCGTCTGCGCGGCCCTGGTGGCGCAGGAGGCGAGCGTCGTCTACGTCCGCGTGGTGCCCACGACCTTCGCGGCGGTCAACGACTCGCTGCTCACCGGCCTGGAGCCGCCGGGGCTGCGCCACGTGGTCTACGAGACCGCGCTGGGACGCTTCCAGTGGGGCGACAAGCCGCGCCGGCCGCTGCTCAGCCCCGTGGACCGCCTGGCCAGACAGGACCCGCACGTCCTGGATCTGACGGACGCGGAGGTCTTCCCCGGCGAGCGGCTGGACGGACCGGACGCCGCCTTCTATCGCAGCCGCCTCGCCCGCGTGCCCAAGGCCCCGACGGAGCGGACGGAGGTCGTGGACAGCCACCTCCTGCGCAGGCGGGGGGAGGCGGTCGTGGTGGTGCGCCACCCCTGGGACCTGGAAAGCTCGCTGGAGATCGAGCTGCGCCGGCTGGACGGCAATCCGGCGTTCCTCGCCGGCCGCCTGCCCGACGGGCGCTACCAGCCGGGGGACGTCCTCTCCATTCAGGTCGCGGTGCCGAGGGCAGCGGGAGACGAGGACGTCCACGCCGTGCGGCTCGAACCGGGGGACCGGGAGATCTCCCTCGTCGACACCGGCCGGCATCGCAACCGGCTCTTCCGCACCAGCCCGCGGTTCGTGCTCGCCCCGAGTGAGATCGAGGTGCGCATCCCCGCCGCTCCCGAAGATCCGCTGGACGGCTTCCGTCTCCAGGTCTACCGCTGGCGCCCGCCGGCCGCGGTAAAGCCTTGAAAACCGAGCGCCGGTTTTCGACCGGCCTGCTCGGCGGCAGCGTCCTGCTCCTGGTGACACTCAACGTCGCCAACGCGCTGCACTTCGCTTTTCACATCGCCATGGCGCGGCTGCTGGGGCCCGCGGGCTACGGTGCGCTCTCGGCGCTGCTGGCCATCCTCTACGTGCTCAACGTCTTCGCCGAGTCGGTGCAGACCATCCTCGCCCGCTACGCCTCCCGCGAGCCGGACCCCGGCCGGCTGCACGACCTCCTCCGCCGCGCCCTGCGCAAAGGCGGCAAGGCCACGCTGGCGATGACGGCGGTCCTCCTGGTCGCGGCGGTCCCGCTGGGAATCTGGCTGCGCATCCCCTATCCGCTGCTGGCCCTCTTCTCGCTCTCCATGGTCGGGGTGGGTCTGCTCCCCATCCACCGCGGCGCCCTCCAGGGGTGGAAGCGGTTCCGGGCTCTGGGCGAAAACATGATCTGGGAGGTGCTGGCGAAGCTCGCCGTGGGCGTCGGCCTGGTCTGGCTCGGCGCTCGGGAGTACGGCGCGGTGGCGGGGGTGAGCCTGGGGTTCTGCATCGCCTTCGCCCTCTCGCGGCTCCCCCTGCGCGACGTCTACCGGACTCCGCCGTCGCGGGCGGCGGCGCCGGACCTCTATCGATACAGCCTGCCGGTGTTCGTGGTGACGGCGACGGTGATGGGCTTCTACAGTCTGGACGTCCTCCTCGCCCGCGCCTTCTTCCCGGACGACGTGGCCGGGGGCTATGCCGTGGCCTCCTTCCTGGGCAAGTCGATCCTGCTCGGCACGGCGCCGGTGACCAAGGCGATGTTCCCGCTCTCCGCCGAAGCCGCGCAGCGGCGGGACGGCGGCGGCCGGCGCCTCCTGGCAGGGACGCTGGGCCTCCTGGCCGCATGCGTGATCCCCGTCCTCGCCGCCTTCGCCCTGATCCCGGGGCCGCTGGTGCGAGGCATGGGAGGCAGGAGCTACCTGGGAGCCACGGACCTCGTGCTCCCCTTGGGGGTCGCCATGGTCCTGATGTCCTTCAGCAACGCCCTGCTGCTGTACCGGCTCTCGACCGGCAGATTGAGGCTCTGGGCGGCGCTGCCGGTGCTGATCCCCCTGGAGGCCGCGGCCCTGGCCGTGTGCCGCGGCTCGGCGGTGGAGTTCGCGTGGACGGTGGCGGCAATGAACGGAGTGTTCCTGGCGGTGGCGGCGGCGCTCGCCGGAGCGCCTGTCGCGGCCTCGCCCCCCGGCCCCCCGGTCCCTCTCGCGGCGGGGCCTGGCATCGACCAGCAGGCTCCTTGAAGAAGACGGCAGGACGCCGGCGCTCCAGGGGGCGCTTTGCGGTACACTCTCCGCGCTTTTCCTTGAAGGAACCGCGCGATGCCCGTCTCGGCGACTCACTCGCAGGTCATCTACGACGCTCTCAAGGCGTGCGGCATCCGGCTGCTCTCGGTGCTGCCGGAGACGTGGCTGGTCCACCTCGTGAGCCTGGCCGAGGAGGATCCGGAGATGACCCTCGTCCGCCTCGCCAAGGAGGAGGAGGGGGTGGGGATCTCGGCCGGGGCGCATCTGGCGGGGGTCAAGTCGGCCCTGCTGATGCAGAACCACGGCCTGCTGGCGAGCGTCAACGGCATCGTCTCGCTCGCCCAGCTCTACCGCATCCCCCTGCTCATGCTGGTGAGCCACCGCGGCGGCTTCGGCGAGGAGCACCCCTGGCAGACGGAGGGGGGCGGGGTGACCGAGCACGTGCTCGACGCGCTGCGCATCCCCTATGTGACCCTGGATTCGCCGGAGCACGTGGCCGCGCGCCTGCGCCAGGCCCAGTCGCTGGCCGAGGCGAGCCTCAAGCCGGTGGCCCTGCTCCTCTGCCGCAGCTTGATGTGGGAGGACTGATGCTGCGTATCGATGCCCTGCGCGCCATCTATCCGGAGCTCTCGCGGTGCGTGGTGGTCACCAACATGGGGGCCGCGCCGGCCGAGCTGTTCTCGCTCGGCCATCAGCCGGGCTTCTTCTATCTCTGGCACTCGATGGGCCTCGCCTCGTCGGTGGGCCTCGGGATCGCCTTGAGCCGCCCGGAGCAGCAGGTGGTGGTGATCGACGGCGACGGCTCGCTGCTGATGAACCTCGGCAGCCTGACGACGCTCGCCCGCTACCGCCCCGCCAACCTCGTCCATATCGTGTTCGACAACGAGGTCCTCCTCTCCGTGGGCCGCAGCTTCACCACCGCCACGGCCACGGGGACCAACCTCGCCGCCGTGGCCGCCGCGGCCGGCGTCCCCCGCACCGCGACCTGCCGCACCGAGGAGGAGCTGCGCCGCGCCTTTACCGAGGCCCTCGCCGCCCACGAGCTCAGCACCCTGGTGGCCAAGGTCGAGCCCGTGGGGCCGGCGGGCTATTTCATCGACCTGCACTACATCGAGAGCCGTTTCCAGTTTCAGCGGCATCTACGGAGCCTTTCCTCAGGAAAAGAAGGAGGCCAGGATTGAGCATCCTCCAGCAGCTCGTCGCCGAGCTCGACGCCGGGCGCATCCGCGTCGTCGACCTCACCCAGCCCCTCGGTCCCGACACGCCGGTCATCGGCCTGCCGCCGATCTTCGCCTCGTCGCCCGGCGTGACGATCGAAGTCATCTCGAAGTACGACGAGAAGGGTCCGGGCTGGTACTGGAACACCCTCCATCTCGGCGAGCACACGGGCACGCACTTCGATGCTCCCGTCCATTGGATCACCGGCAAGGACCTGCCGGACAACGCCTGCGACACCATTCCGGCCCATCGCTTCATCGGCCCGGCCTGCGTGATCGACGTCACGGCCGAGGTGGCGGCGAACCCGGACTTCCTCCTCACCCGCGAGCGCCTCCTCGCCTGGGAAGAGGAGCACGGCCGCATCCCCAGGAACGCGTGGGTGCTGCTGCGCACCGGCTGGAGCGGCCGCACGGGCGCCAGCGATTTCCTGAACGTCGGCGCCGACGGTCCCCACTCCCCCGGTTTCCATCCGGACACCTCGCGCTTCCTGGCCGCGGAGCGGGACATCCTCGGCGTGGGCGTCGAGACCGTGGGCACGGACGCCGGCCAGGCGGGAGGCTTCGATCCCCCCTTCCCCAACCACACCCTCATGCACGGCGCCGGCAAGTTCGGCCTCGCCAGCCTGCGCAACCTGGACCAGCTCCCCGCCACCGGAGCCGTGGTCATCGCCGCGCCGCTCAAAATCGTCAACGGCAGCGGCAGCCCGCTGCGGGTGCTGGCGCTGGTGTAGGCTCTCGTCAACCAGCGAGGGGAGGGGGACTGTGCTATACCTCTCCCCATGCTGAAAACCCAAGGATACGCCGCCTTTTCCCCCACCACGCCGCTGGGACCGCACAGCTTCGAGCGCCGCGAGCCGGGACCGCGGGACGTGCAGATCGAGATCCTCTTCTGCGGCGTCTGCCACTCCGACCTGCACACCGTCCGGAGCGAATGGATGGGGACCGTTTATCCCATCGTGCCGGGGCATGAGATCGTCGGCCGGGTGGTCAAGGTCGGCGGGGAGGTTTCGACGTTCAAGGTGGGAGACCTCGCCGCCGTCGGCTGCCTGGTGGACTCCTGCCAGCATTGCGCAAGCTGCGCCGAGGGGCTGGAGCAGTATTGCCAGAACGGCTCGACCGGCACCTATAGCGGCGTCGAGAAGGAGACCGGCCGGCCCACCAACGGCGGCTACTCCGACAAGATCGTAGTGAATGAGAAATTCGTCCTGCACGTCTCCGACGAGCTGGACCCGGCGGCCGCGGCTCCCCTGCTCTGTGCCGGCATCACGACCTGGTCGCCGTTGCGGCATTGGAAAATCAGCCCGGGTCACAAGGTCGGCGTGGTGGGTCTGGGCGGTCTCGGCCACATGGCGGTCAAGCTCGCCCACGCCTTGGGCGCGCACGTGGTGCTGTTCACGACCTCGCCCGGCAAGGCGGAGGACGCGCACCGTCTGGGAGCCGACGAGGTCGTCATCTCCAAGCACCCTGAGGAGATGGCGAAACACGTGAACAGCTTCCACTTCATCCTCGACACTGTCGCCGCGCCGCACAGCCTCGACGCCTTCCTCGAGCTGCTGAAGCGGGACGGCGCGTTGGTCCTGGTCGGCGCGCCGGGCGAGCCCCATCCCTCTCCCGCCATCTTCAACCTCATCCTCCACCGGCGCACCCTGGCCGGCTCGCTGATCGGCGGCATAGCGGAGACGCAGGAGATGCTCGACTTCTGCGCCGGGCACGGGATCACCTCCGACGTCGAGGTCATCCCGATCCAGCGGATCAACGAAGCCTACGAGCGCATGCTGAAAGGCGACGTGAGATACCGCTTCGTCATCGACATGGCTTCGCTCCGTGAGGACGCGAAGACGGCGTGAGCTCAGACCGCCGCGCTGGTGGCTGGCCTTTGCCGCCGGCGCCGCGTGTAGAAGATAAGGGCCACCAAGAAGAGGAGGAGGGCGCTCAAACCGGTCAGCCGGACGAGCCCCATACGTCGCAGGTTCGCGGGCGAGGCGCGGATCTCCTCCTGAATCACGGTGACGCGCGCCGGCAGGGGGCCGGAGCGCAGCAGGGTCACGAAATCCTGGGCCTCGGCCTCGGTGAATCGCCCTTCGATTTCGCCGCGGCCCCCTCCGATGCGACTGTTGATCCTGGGCGCGGAGACGACCTGGCCGTCGAGCACGATGGCGAGCCCGGAGCCGGCGTTCTGGCCGGTCGCCTCGCCGAACGCCTCGGCAGCTTCCGGCTGGAGCTGGAACTCGACCCTGGGGGTGCCGAACTGGCTCAGGCTCGGCCTGGCGGACTTGAAATCGCGGCCGGTGACCACCGGCCGCCTCTCGACGGCGTAGTACTGGGTCCCGGTCACCCCGCTCGCTTCCCGCACGTCCCCCTCCAGGATCTCCAGGTTCGCCGGCAACTGGCCGCCGTAGCTCTGGAGGATCGCCTCGCGGGAACCGGCTCCGCCGCCGCCGGCCGGGAAACGCACGAAACGACACTCGAGCAACCCGGTCGACCGGATCAGGTGGATGGCGCGCTCCGGGTCCTCCACGGCGGGCAGGCGGATGGAGATGCGATCCCCGGGCGCCGCCTCGACCACCGGATCGTCGATGCCGAGCTCGTGGAGACGATTGCGGATCGTCTGCAGGGTCTGGTCGAGAACCTCCCTGTGCACCTCCGCGGTCGCTCCGCCCCGCGCGGCATCGCCGGTCTGCACTTGGAGGACTATGCGCAGCTCCACCTCGGGCGGGCTCGCGAAAGCGGCCGGGCTCGCCGGCAGCGCGAGGATCAGGAGTCCGGGCCAGACAGACGAACGCTTCATGCTCCACCCCTTCTCGAGAGGGTCCTGTCCACTGAGTCGAGGGTGCGAAGTATACCCTCCTCGGCTGTCCCGCGACCGCGTGCCATCCCCACTTCTCTATTGCGGGGCCGTCGCGGCCTCGCACCCCAGGCGGGGGCATCCTGAATTTCTCAAGATCAGAAAGGAACCATCCCATGAAGAAGAAGCTCCTCTGGCTGGCATCCGCCCTCCTGCTCACCGCCATCTGTCTGCTCGTCCCCGCGGCCCCGGCCGCCGCCTGCCCCTCCAACTTCTGCACCTCGGCGCAGAGGACCGCGTGCGCACAGACCTGCCATTTCCACGGCATCGGCCTGTGGTGCGACTCCTCCACCTGTACCAGCATGTGCATCTGCGGCAGCGTCCCGCCGGGCTGACGCGGCCGGTTTGACGTCGCGCCCCCGCCTGGCGCTCTCCTGCCGCGACCGCTCCTTTGAAACTGATCTACAATCCGTCGGGTCGAGCCTCCATGGACGCCTGGATCTACCTCTTCCACGCCGCCTTCTATGCGAGCTTCCTGCCCCGCTTCCTCGCCCGGTCAGCGCGGGCCCGCGAGGAGCGGCCGGTCGCCGCCGCCGCCTTTTCGCGCGGCCTCGTCTTCTTTCACATGGTGGCCCTGTGCGTCCTCTACTTCGGCGTGGGCCGGGCCGTCTTCGTCCCCCGGCCGCGGACCCCGCTCTTCCCGCCGCAGCGCCTGGCGGCAGGGCTCGTCTTCGTCGCCGCCATCGCGCTGGTCGTCTGGACCCTCGCCGTCTTCCGTTCCTGGCGGTTGCGGGCGAGCCTCACGGCCGGGCACGAGCTGGCGACGGATGGTCCGTTCCGCCTCGTCCGCCACCCCATCTACCTCGCCATGGACCTCCTCGCCCTGGGTACCCTGCTCTGGCTGCCCGACCCGTTCGTCGCGGCCGGCCTGGTCCTCGTGGCTCTCGGCGGGGACCTGCGGGCACGGGCGGAGGAGAGGATCCTGCTCTCGGTCTTCGGCGACCGTTACCGCGAGTACCGCCGGAGCGTCCGGCGGTTCGTGCCGGGAGTGTACTGACACGCTTCACCAAGCCCCAACGGGGAAGGAGACGATCACCATGGAGTCGAAGACTGGAAGACCGATCTCGAAGCTCTGGAAGCTGACGCTGGCTGCCGCTCTGGTCCTGTCGCTCGCGCCCTCCCTGCGGCCGGCTCAGGCCACCGGCTCTCCCTGCCCGCAGGTCTGCGGCTACACCTACGATCCCGTCACCCACTGCTGCCACGCAGGGCCCAAGTTCGACTGCTTCGACTTCTGTATCAGCGACAACTGAGAGCGGTCACCCCCAAGAAAGTCCTGGAGGTATTCTTTGAAAGGACGGATACCGTGAAGAAAAAGACGACGAAGCTGACGCTTGCGAAGGAGACGTTGCGGAGCCTCGAGCACGGACCTCTCGGGGAAGCCAAGGGAGCCGCAAGCGTCAACTGCTCGCGCACTGAGTGTGAATCCGTCTGCGATTTTTGCACCAACTAAGCCGCACCAATCCTGAAGACCAGAGCCTCTCCCCAGAGAGGCTCATGATGCGACCTCTCTGGGGAAGCTGCGGACGTGTCATGATCCCCAAGACTTGACCAGGAAAGGAGGGAAGATGGACGAAGCCAGGGTCAGGCGTCTCGACGGCTGGAGCTGGGCGATCTTCTTCGTGCGCTGGGTCCTGGGCCTGATCTTCTTCATGGCCGGATGGTGGAAGACGTTCGACCTGGGACCGCTCGAGCACGCGCGGCGGCTGTTCATCGTGCCTTACGCGGACACCTGGCTCCCGGCCTGGCTGCTGTGGGCCTCGGGGACCGTGATCCCGGTCGTCGAGCTGGTGGCCGGCGCCCTGATGTGCCTGGGCCTGCGGGTGCGGGAGGCGGGGATCGCCTTCGGGTTCATCCTCATCGTGGTCGACTACGGCCATCTCCTGAAGGAGCCGCTCTTCGACACCACGCACCACATCTTCCCGCGGCTCGTCTTGCTGACCTTCGTGCTCGCCGCCCCCGCCGGGCGCGACCTCCTGAGCCTCGACGCCTGGCTGGGAGGGCGCCACTCCAAGAGAGAAGCCTATGAAGAGACAGTCGCCGAATGAGATGAAGGACGATCTGCAACCCGAGTACGATCTGCGGAAGTTGCTCCAAGGCGGCGAACGGGGAAAGTACGTTGAACGCTATAAGGCGGGGTGACCAACGTGGTACTGCTCGACCCTGATGTGGCGCAAGCGTTTCCCGACGAGAAGTCGGTCAACCAAGCTCTCCGTCTCGTGATTGAGCTGACCAGGATTTCAGCTCCGAGAAAACGGAGATCGGCCAAAGCATAGCCACGGAGCCGATCCGCCCCCTACCGCATCGCCTCCATCGGCGACAACCGCGCCGCGCGGATCGCCGGGTAGAGGCCGAACATGACGGCGAGGACGAGGGCGATGCCCCAGGCGGCGGCAAGGCCGTAGGGATTGACCACGAGGCCCCAGGGGAACTTGTCCGAGAGCGCGCGGCAGAGGGCGCTGCCCGCCAGCGTGCCGATCGAGGCGCCGATCGCCGCCAGCACCAGCGCCTCCAGCAGGAATTGCACGAGGATCTGGCCGTCGTTGGCGCCGATCGATTTGCGCAAGCCGATCTCGTAGCGCCGGTCGGAGAAGGAGATCAGCATCACCGACAGCACTCCCACCCCGCCCACCAGCAGCACCGTGCCGGCCAGGCTGAACAGCACCACGGCCCAGCCGTGCAGCTCGTCCTGGAACTGCTGGTAGGAGCGCGCCAGCTCGGCGTCGAGGTCCTTGACCTGCACGTCCTCGATGCCGTGGTGGGACTGCCGGGCGCGGGCGAGCATGGCGGCGGAGACCGAGTCGAGGTCGCGCTTGGACTTCAGCTTCACCGTCACCAGCGTGAGCTGGTGATCCTTGTCCATGCGATCCATGTAGGTCTCGAGCGGGATCAGGACGCCATTGGCATCCTCATACATCTCGTCGTTGAACATCTGCCCGCCCGCCAGCACGCCGACGACGTGGAAGGGGACGCCTTCGATCACCAGGTCCCGTCCCACGGGGTCGCTGCCGCCGAAGAGCTTGGAGGCGAGCGTCGCGCCCACCACCGCCACGGGCGAATGCCGCCGCTGGTCGTCGGCGGTGATGCCGCGGCCGAGGCCGAGGGGCCGGTTCATGAGGAACGTATAGTCGGAGCTGACGCCGTTGACGAAGATGCGCTCGCCGCCGGCGGCCACCTTCACCACGCTGCGCCGCGTGGCGCGGGGCGAGAACCCCAGCACCCTGGGGTGCGGCGCGGTGAGGCGGGCCAGGTCCTCGTAGCGCAGGCCGGTGCTCATGGCGAAGCGCTTCTGCTGCTCAGAGGTCTTGGCCTGCCTGGGGACGAGGACGAGCGTGCCGTCCCAGCTCATGCCGGCAAAGCCCGTCGAAACCTTGTCCTTGACGCCGTCGAGCACCGAGCTCATCACCACCAGGGCGAAGACGCCGAGCATCAGCAGGGTCAGCGTGAGCAGCGAGCGCAGCTTGTGCGACCACAGCTCGATCAACCCGCCGGTGACGACCTCCCACACCAGGGCGACGCGGATGCTCAAGGTCCGGCGCCGGCGGATCGCGACCGGCGCGGCGCCGGAAGCAGGAACGAAAGTCAGCGCCTCACTCATAGCGCAAGGCCTCCATCGGCGACTGGCGGCTGGCCTTGGCCGCCGGATAGAGCGCGAACAGGAAGCCGAAGACGACGGCCAGCAGCGTGGCCCACACGAAGCTCAAGGGGGCGAGCGACAGCGGCACGCCGATCGATTTCGTGATCACCCACGAAAAGGCGATACCGATCAGGAATCCGGCACCGCTCCCCAGCAGGGTCAGCAGCAGCGCCTCGGTCATGAACGCTTTGAAGATCTCCTTGCCCGGAGCGCCGATCGCCATCTTGACCCCCACCTCGCGCACCCGCTCCTTGAGCGAGGCGAGCTGGACGTTGACGTTCACCATGCCGCCGCCGATCAGCGCCAAAACTCCGGAGAGCATGAAGATGATGTTGTAAACGTCCCCCTGGCTCATCTGGCGCTGCAGTCGCTTGGCCACGTCGTCGAGACGGAAATCGGTCTCCAGACGGTGGTTGGCGGTGACGAGCGAGCTCAGCTCTTTGGAAAAATCGGCCATCGCCTTGAGGTCCGGGACACGGAAGGTGACGCGGTTCAGGCGGTGGTACTGATCACCCTCCATGCGCGCCGCGACGAGCAGCGAGGGGACCGCCACGATACGGTTGCGCCAGGCGAAGATGTTCCGCTGGCCCTCGCGGAAACGGAAATTCTTTTCTTTGAAGACGCCGATCACCGTCACCGGCACGTTGCCGATGCGCAGAGGTTTGCCCACGATCTCGCCGGTGGGGAAGAAGACGCTCGCCGCCTCCGAGCCGAGGACCGCCACCGGCGCGCCGGTGGCGAAGTCGTGCGCCGAGAAGCCGCGCCCCTGCTCCACCTCGTAGCCGTTCAGAGGTACGTAGTCGGCGCCGATGCCGTTGAGGTCGCGCTCCTGATCGGCGAATTCCGAGCGCACCCGCGCCCGCGCCGACTTGACCACGCTGGTGGCGTTGACCGCCTTGGCGGTGGGCACTTTCTCACCGTCCACGGCGTCCTCCAGGCGCAGGCCGAGGTTGGCGTTGTGCAGAGCGCTCGGCGTGCCCTGGTAGACCGTGTCGGTGGGCATGACGTTCAGCTTGTCGATGCCGCCCACGCGGGCGAAGACGCGCTGCGACTGCTGCCGCTGGCTGTCGGAGATCGAAAAACCGCCGAGCACCGAGGCGACGCCGAGCATCACGCCCAGAGCCTGGAGGAACGAGCGGCCGGGGTTCTGGCGCAGCTCGATCCAGGCCTCGAGGAGGCGTGCACGGAAGGCGCCGCTGGTCTTCACGCCGCTTTCTCCATCTGATCGCTCAGGACGAGGCCGTCGTGCAGCTCGACACGGCGCTCGGCCGTGGCGGCGATGGCCGGATCATGGGTCACCAGCAGGACGGTGTTGCCCTGGGCGTGGAGCTCACGGAACAGAGCGAGCACCTCCTGGCCGGTCTTCGAGTCGAGGGCGCCCGTGGGCTCGTCGGCGAGCAGCAGCGCCGGCCGGTTGGCGAGCGCGCGGGCGATGGCGACCCGCTGGCGCTGGCCGCCGGAGAGAGCGCCCGGCAGGGTGTTGGCCTTGTCGGGAATGCCCACCCGCTCCAGCAGATCGAGGGCCCGCTGCCGCCGCTCCTTGCGCGGCACGCCGGCGTAAAGCATCGGCAGCTCGACGTTCCTCAGGATCGTCGCCTTGGGCAGCAGGTTGTACTGCTGGAAAACGAAGCCGATTTTTTCATTGCGAATCGCCGCCAGATCGGCGCCCGAGAGCTTCTCCACCTGCCGGCCGTCGAGGGCGTAGGTGCCGCCGCTGGGGACGTCGAGACAACCCAGGATCGACATCAGCGTGCTCTTGCCGGAGCCCGAGTGGCCGATGAGGGCCACGTACTCGCCGCGCCCGACGCTCAGATCGATGCCGCGCAGGGCGTGGACCGCGTTGCCATTGCTGCCGTAGACCTTCGTCAGGCCGCGGGTTTCGATGATGTTGCTCATGGCTGATCCCTCTCCCCGTGAAATCAATTGTTCTCGTCGTCCTTCTCGACCTTCTTGCGGGTCACGTCCTCCAGCGCCACCTGATCGCCGGAGCGCAGGCCCGCCACGATCTCTACCCGCTCGAGGGTCGCGATGCCTGCGTTCACCGGCACGGGCTCGAAATAATCCTTCCAGTTCTCGGACAGCCAGACGAACTTGCTGCGGCCGTTCAGGGCCTCGCGCGCCTGGTCGACCTGCTTGGGCGCAAGCGTGCTCTTCAGGCGGTAGACGACGGTCTGCCCGTCGCGCCGCTGCAAAGCCTCCAGGGGGATCGACAGGGCCTGCGCCCGCCGGTCGCCCAGGATCTCGACGTTGGCGCTCATGCCGGTGCGGAAGGCGGGGTCGAGCTGATCGAGCGCGACCTCGATCTCGAAGACCTTGATCTTGTCCACCACTTTGGCCGCGGGAGCGACGAAGCGCACCTTGCCGGAGAAAATCTTCTGTGGATAGGCGTCGAGCGTGACGCGCACCGGCTGGCCGACCCGCACCTTGGCGATGTCCACCTCGTTGAGATTGACGCGGATGATCAGCGACTTGAGGTCGGCGACCGTGAACATCACCGTGCCCTCGTTGAACGAGGAGACGCCCGAGGTCACGGTCTCACCCAGCTCGACCCCCTTCTTGATGACCACGCCGGACATAGGCGCCGTGACCCGCGCCTGCTGGCTGGCCGAAGCGCCAGAGATGGGGATGCCGTGATCCTCGACGATCTGGTAGCGGGACTTGGTGCTGGCCAGGGCGTCGGCCGCGAGGTCGCGCGAGGTCTGGAAGTTGCGCAGCGTCTGGCTGGGGATCAACCCGGCGTCGAAGAGGGCCTTCTGAGCGGTGAGCTCGCGCTCGGCGTCGCGCAGCTTGATGTCGGCCTGGCTCACCGCCCCCTTGACGTCGGAGAGCGACTGCGCCTGGTTGACGTCCGGTTCGACCTCGGCCAGCACCTGTCCGGTCCTGACCACGTCGCCCTCGCGCACCTTGAGCCCCTGCACCCGCCCCGAGACCGCGGACTTGACGTCCACCTTGATCTCGGGGTCCACCACTCCCACCTCGCGCACGCTGACCTGGAGGTCCTCGGTTTGCACCTTGCCGAGACGGAACGGCGACTCTTTCGTATCGGGCTTCGAGCGGGTGGTGGCCCGAGCCACGACCAGGCTCCCCGCCAGGAGCACCACCGCGGAACCAGCTATCAGCCATTTTCTGTTCTTGCGCATAAGAAGTCCCTCCTTGACATCTGCTCCGGGTCCTGCTGCAACGAGATCGGCTCCAGGGGGGTCACGCTTCGCCGAATGCCTCTCGCATGTCTCTACGAGGGGAGAGGGAAAAAGGTTACAGGGGAGTTGGACCGAGGACCTTCCTTCCTCAGGCGGCCATCCATCCAGAGCAGCCCTCCGGAGCAGCCCTACAGCAAAGAGAGAAGCAAAAGATGTATTGACACACTGAAAACATGCTATGCTTCTCCCCGTCAGGGGTCCCCCGACAGGAGTCGTCGCAGACCGCTCCGCCGAGAGCCGGCGGCAGCGATCCAAAGCAATCTTATTCAAGATTGAAAGGGAGCCACCATGTCCAAGAAGCTCGTCGTCCTCACTTTGGCCTCCGCCTTCGCCCTGTCCGCCGCCCTTCCCGCCTCCGCAGCCGATCGGCAGGACAAGGCGCGCCGCGCCCCGGCGGCGGCTCAGCGCCCCGCCGTCCGGCCGGATATCCAGGTGTTCGGCCACGGCGATCCCAGCAAGCTGCGGTTCCACCAGCGGCAGACCGCCATCCGCCCGAATGAGATCTTCCAGAAGGACGAGTGCTCCTTCACCTGTGGAGACTTGATCGTCACCTGCTCGGGAGCCAGCGCGAGTTGCACGGGCTCGTCGTGTGAGGCCTCTGGGGGAGGCATCACCCTGACTGCCCGGTGTGTAGCAAGCTGAGATTTCAGACTCCGGCCGAGGGCGGACGCCGTCACGCCCTCGGCCAACGAGGTCCCCTCTCCAGATAACGCAGGCTCAGCGGATTAGTTGCAGATCCCACACGCTTGGCAGCGGCAAGTCTCCTCGTTGTCGCCGCACGTGGCCTGGCAGCTCGTGTCGCCGTTGCAGGCGGTGTAACAGGCTTGGTACTGCTTGACACAGTTCGTCCCGCAGAAAATATCCGCGCCCGCCGGCGCGCTCTGCAAGGCCAGCCCGACCAGGATCGCACCCAACAGGATTCCAAGTTTCCGACGTATCCAGCCACCTCCTTGGGATTCATGGACCGATCACCCGGCCCGGGGTTTTGACGGCGGGCGCGGTGTACCAGAGGGAGCTTGGCTCTACCCGTAGCCCACCGTCCGGGAAATACCTAGAGCATGTTGGACATAATAGAAGGAGCTGAATGGACGCGCGATGACCGCTTCACCCGACCTTCAAGCCTCGACGCCAGAGCCCGCCAGCGTTCTCGACGGGAAATACCGGCTGGATGCCCCCCTCGGAGAGGGCGCCGTCGGCCTCGTCTACCGCGCCACCCATCTCGGGTTGAAGAAGGTCTTCGCCGTCAAGCTGCTGAAACCGGGCCCGACCCTCGACCCCTTCTCGGTGAGCCGCTTCCGGAGGGAAGCCGAGGCGCTCGGCCGGCTGCGGCACCCTCACGTCGTGGAGGTCACCGACTTTGGAGTCGACCCCGGGACCGGTTCCCCCTACCTGGTGATGGAGCTCCTGGATGGAGTCCCCCTCTCAAAGCTCTGCCGGAACGGCCCCCTGCCCCTCGCACGGGCGCTCCCCATCCTCGACGCGATGGCCGCCGCCATCGACGCCGCCCATGAGCAGCGGATCCTCCACCGCGACCTCAAACCCGGCAACGTCCTGCTGTGCGGGACCGGAGGGAAGGACCCATCCGTGAAGGTGCTGGACTTCGGCCTGGCGGAGATCTCCGCACCTCCTCCTCCTATCGCGGCGGTGGACGGGGAAGACCTCGTCATCGAGCAGCAGGCCGGCTCCCTGACCGCGACCGGCGCTCTCCTGGGCACGCCGCTCTACGTGGCGCCGGAGGTGATCCGGCAGGGTCGGGCCTGCCGCGCTTCAGACGTCTACTCCTTCGGCGTGATCGCCTACGAGATGCTCGCCGGGAGGCCGCCGTTCAAGGGCTCGACGCGGGAGGTCCTGGCCGGGCACCTCGCAGGCGAGCCTGCGCCGGGAGCGCTCTCCGCCGAGGTCTGGAATGCCCTGCGAGCGTCCCTGGCGAAAAATCCGGCCGGCCGCCCGGCCACGGCCCGCGAGGTCGTCCGCCGGCTCCGCGCCGCCGCCGGCCGCGAGGACCGGAGGCGATGGCGACGGACCGAGGCGCCGCGCCGGGCCCTCCTCGCCGCCCTCCTCGCGGCGGCCGTGCCCGTCGCCGGCCTCCTCCTCAACGGCCTGCCCGCCGTCGAGCGGTGGGTCTGCGACCTGCGGCTCCGCGCCGCCCCGGCCCTCCTGCCCGACCCGAGGATCCTGCTGGTCACGCTCGACGAGGCCAGCCTCGCCGACCGCTCTGTTCCGCTCGCGGACCGGGCGGACGAGGTCGGCAACACGCTCGACCGGATCTTCGCGGCGGGAGCGCGGGGCGTGGCCGTCGATCTCCTTCTGCCCGAGTCGTGGAGCACGTCTCGCGGCTTCTCGGACCTCGTCCTGCGCCATTCGGGGTCCCTCACCCTCGCCGCCTTCTCGGAGCCGGATGGGAGTGTCCTGGGCATCGGCAGCGTGGGAGGACTGACGGCAGCGGCCCTGGGTCCGGGGAGAGCGGGCTCCCTCTTCGGATTCGTCAACCTGGACGAGGATGCGGACGGCATGATCCGCCACGGACGCCTCGGCTTTCGTGATCGTGCCGGAGGCCGGCGGCCCTCGTGGGCCGCGCGGGCGGCGGAAATGATTTCGCCTCTGCCGGCACACCTTTCTGAGGAGGGATTCTGGATCGATCACCGGATTGACGCCTCGCGCTTCACCCGGATCTCCTGGCGGGACCTCCCGGCGGCCTTGAAAGAGAGGCCCTGGACGTTTCGCCATCGCCTCGTCCTCCTGGGAGGCGACGTCGTCGCAGCAGGCGACGACGTCAATCGCGTTCCCCGCCGCCCGAGCCGGAGCGGAACGGTCTCCGGCCTCGTCCTTCAGGCTCTGCTGATCAATACGATCGTCGGCGGGCTGCCCCTGAGGGAGGCGCCGCGGGCTCCCTTCCTCCTCGGCGCGGCGCTGTGGACCGGTCTCGCGGCCGCCGCCGCCCTGCTTGCCCGGCGGCCGATTCCTCTCCTCGCCGCCCTCGTCGTCGTTCTCCTCGCCGAGCCCGGCTTGTCAATCCCGGTCTTTCAAAGGACGGGCCTGCTGTGGCCGGTGACGGCCCCTCTCCTGCCGGCCCTCCTGGCGCTCGGGCTGGCGCTGGTCCTCCGGCGCCGCCTCTCACCGATTCCATGATGGAGCCAGATCATGATTGCGATTGGACTTCTTCTCTTTACGGCCGTCCCCGTTCGACCGGCCACGGCCGCTGCGCCTGTGGCCCTCGTCTACTCGCTCGCGGGCGAGGCCACGCTCAGGGTCCATTCCGGGGAACGCCGGCCCTTGCACATCCGTGATCGCTTTACGGCGGGTGCGACCGTGGAGGTCGGGCCCAGCTCAAGCCTGGCACTGGCTTTCGCGAACGGGCGGCGCTACGAGCTCGGCGAGCGCTCCCGGGTGACGCTCGGGCCGGCGGACCTCGCCTCCCGCACCGGACCCGTCCGTCCTCTCTCCTCAGTCCCTCCCCTGCCCTGCCTCTCGCCGATCGCGGCGACGGACCGCCCGGGACCGCGCGCCGGAGCCGTGCGCATCCGCGGCGAGAGGATCGCGGGGCTCTACCCCGGCCATGGGGCGGCGACGCTCGCCGGCGCCACCCTCCTCCGGTTCGAGCCGGTCGCGGGTGGCGGCAGGTACCGGGTCGAAGTGCAGGAGCGTCGGGGGAAATTGATCTTCGAAGTCGAGACGACAGCTTCCGTGGTGACTCTCCCGGCGGGGCTCCTCCGCCCCGGCACGCCCTATGACTGGAGCGTCCGCACCCTCGAGCGAGCAGGCCCCGTCGCAGAGGGCAGGGCGGGCTTCGTCACGCTCTCCGCCAGGCTCGCCGCAGAACGGGAAGCGCTGCGCAAGGCCCTCACGGCCGAGGGGGACGGCGCCGCGATGGCGCTGCTCGCCGAAGTGGACCGGAGCCTCGGCCTCCTCGCCGAATCGCGCGACGAGCTGCGAGCGGGCCCCTACCTCCAATCCCCATAGAGAGAGAACCCCGCCCAGTGATAGGGGTGCGAGAGCCTGCCTTTCCCGGAACGTATCAGATCGAGCTGCGCCGCCCGCAGGGCCTCATCTTTCGCCTTGCCTTGGCGGAGATAGGTGTAGAAACCTTTCATGAGCCTCGCCGTCGAAACGTCGGAGACGTCCCAGAGCGAGGCGAGGACCGTGCGCGCACCGGCGAACTGGAAGGCGCGGGTGAGCCCCAGGATCCCCTCGCCGCCCATCTCCCGGCCGAGAGCGGTATCGCAAGCCGAGAGGGTCACCAGGTGGGCGCGCAGGCGCAGGTTCTCGAAGATCTCCCACGCCTGGAGCAGTCCGTTGTCCCGGCCCTCCTGGAGCTGCGCCGGAAGGGTCAAGGCGAGCGCCGAATCGAGAGGGAACCATTCGTCGATCAGGCCATGAGTCGCAAAGTGGAGCAGGTCGGCGTGGGGCGCGGCCTGTTTCGCATGCTCCTCCGTCGCCTCGTCGCCGAGGTAGACCTCGGCGCCGGGAAACAGCCTGGCGATCTCCCGGACCTCGTCGCGCGTGGCCGGCAGAGGCTCCAGCCTGAGGCCACGACGCAACGTGGACCGGACTTCGCCGTCGGCGATGGCCTCGGCGGCTGCGCCGGAAATCTTTGGATACCGGGGGTCCCCGAACGCGACCAGCCGCCAGGTGCCGGGATCGGCCATCGGCCGCCGGTCCCGCCGGGTCTCCTCGTAGACGGTCGTGGAATCGATGAGATGGATCGGCCGCCACTGCGCCAGGTACTGCCCATGTCGCCGCAGTGCGGCCCAGGGCAGCAGATGGAGCGGACCGTCAGCCGAGATGAGGATTCGCCGAGCGCGCGCCAGCCTCGTCTCGGCCGGCTTCAGCAACAGATCGTAGAGTCTCGCGGCTCGCGCGTTGAGCTTCGCGAGGTCGCTGTGTGGATCGGTGAGCCCTCGACGGTAGGCCTCGACCTTCTTTTTCAGAGCGGGCTTGCCCTGCGGCAGACGATGCACCTCCAGGCCATGGCCACCCTCGTTGCTGGGTGTGACGACGAAGAGATACGTCCCGTCGGGGCCGACGGCGTAGGCCAGCAACACCGTACCCGGATCGAGGGCGCGGCGCGCCGCCGCCAGGTCCAGAGGCGCTGGCGCTTGCAGCGCGGCGAGCCGGGGCGATTGTTGCCGCAGCCGTGCGACGACCGACTCCCTGGCGGCCTTGATCTCCTCCAGGCGAGCCCGGAGGGAAGCGATTTCGTTTTCAATACCTGACTGGGAGAGCCGCGACAGGATGCGGTCGTACTCGGCGTCCAGGCGCGCCCGCTCGGCCTTCAGGTCCGGCGGGAGCCCCTCCAGGCGCAGGTCCCGCTCAGCCAGGAGCTGGAGAAAAACCCGGGTCTTGCCGCGTTCGAGGGCGTGAAAGGCTGCGGCGGGCCGTCCCCTCTCGATAAGAACCGAGAGGCAGTCGAAAGAGTACGACTGCGTTTCCAACTCGAACCAGTTTCGCGACTCCAGACTGCCGCCGAGGCGTGAACGCTGGAAGTCGAGAACCCGCGTCGCCTGGCAGAAGCTCTCCTCGGCTGCCGAGAGATCCCCCCGCCGTCGCTGCGCGTTGCCGAGCAGGTTGCGGATCTCCGCTTCGGCGCTCGTACCCGCGAAGCCATGACGTTCAAGGTTGGAGAGTATCCGCCGATACAGGACCTCCGCCTCCACCAGCCGCCCCCTCTGGGTCAGCAGCCGGCCGCGGTCACGCAGAATCGCATTGGCCTGCGGGCCCTCGGGGGCGGTCTCGCTCGCGAGGGCTTCAGCCTGTCGCAGGAGCGCCTCCGCCGTCGCAAGGTCGCCACCCTCTTGCTCGATCCGCGCCAAGTCGTGCAGTCTGCCCGCTCGCCCGAGACTACCCAATGCAAGGTGTTCGGTGATGGCGAGCGCGCTCTTCTCCCAGACCCGGGCCTCCGCAAAGCGCTGCTGCTTTCTCGCCACCTCGGCCAGGTCAGCATAGACCTCGGCCAGCTCGACGCTTTCGGAACCCTCCCGCAGGCGACTCAGGGCGAGCTCAAAATAAGACTGCGCGGCTGCGAGATCGCCTCGGTAGAGCGCGATCTCTCCCAGATTCACTTGCGGGCCGACAGCAGCTCTTGGCTCTGTCCCCGGCTTGTCGATCAGCTCTTCGCTCCGGCGCAAGAGGTCTTCGGCCGCCGCCACCTCGCCACGCATCAGCAGCGTCGTCGCGAGGTTCATGAGAGCTCCCCCATGATCCGGCGACCCCGGAGCCCACCGGGCGTTCAACGCCAGCGCCAGCCGCTGCAACTCTTCGGCGCGCTCCAGGTCGCCAAGCTCCTGGGCGTGGAGAGACAGCTTGGTGAGCGTCGAGGCGTATTCGAACGTGTTGTCGGCGAGTCGCCGCTGGATGGCCTCGGCTCGGTTCAGGCGCTCTTCTGCGGTGGCGAGGTCGACACGCCACAGCGCCAGGTAGCCCAGCATATCGAGGGTGCGGGCGACTTCGAGCCCCTCGGGCACCAGCTTCTCCAGCAGCGACAAACGCTCGAGCCAAAGCCGCTCGGACTCCGCGAGGTCGCCCTCGCCGTCCGTAAAGTCGGCGAGGATCCCCAAGGTGAAGGCAACGGCCAACCCGTCGCCCTCGCGCTGCCGCTCCAGCGCCAGAGCCTCTTCGTAAAGCTCCCGAGCGCGGGCAGGTTCCTGCCGCCAGCGCAACTGGCCGGCCCATGTCCTCAGGACCTCGGCTCGGGCAGAAAGGTCAGAGGCCTCCAGCAGGACCTCCTCGGCCTCGGACCATTCCCTGTCAGCCGTCTCCGGACAGCCAGCCGAGCCGGCGATCTGTGCTGCGTGCAGGTGATACCAGGCGGCCAGCCTCGGGGAGCCGGCCGACGTGATCGGAAGGGCTCTCTGATAGCGTTCCCATGGGTCGAGGTCCATCACTGGCCGGACCCCGAGGCCGAACACGAGGCTTCCTGTCGAGCGATACGTCCACGCACGAGCGCTGCCCTGGCGCCAGCCCTCGAACGTCAGCTCGCCACGAGGCGCCATATCCAGGAAGAGGTCGGTCAGATCGAAGGGATCGTTCAGCGTCCCCGTCCGGGGCCCGTCCGCCATCGGGACACGGGGCCGGAACGCCCACCGCTCCAGCAGATCGCCGGGCAGGAAGCCGGCGGCCGCAGCCGCGGAGAGCGGAGCCACGCTTTCGACCACCAGGCCCGAGACAGGCTCGGACGCCCTGGCGGGCAGGGGGGCGATCAGCAGGCAGGCGAGGGCGAGGGGCCAGATCCAGCAGCGGGCCCCTAGGAACCTGGGTCTGACGAAGGAACTCTGAGGATTGAGCAACATCTGTACGGCCCTTCCTCTCGTTGAGCATAGCATGGCAAGAGGCTCATGCTCCAGGACTCTACTGCTGCGAGGGTGGAGATGCTCGTTCCAGCTTTGGAACGGCACCCCACGCTCATGGTTCCAGAAATAGAACCTCGAATCAACGGCACCTGACCTAAAGTGCTATCTATCAATGGCTTGCGATCCTTTCTCCGTCGGGCATCAGGATTGCTGTACCTGATCCACGCCGACTCAGTAACCGCGAGAGGCTCAAAGGATCAGGAAGGAATAGGGTTAGTACGATGCGCATCCTCATTCAAGGCCATGTCGGAGACTTCCATTCGACCATCGTCTCTCACGCACTCTCAGCCAAAGGACACGAGGTGTACCTCTGGAACGGGACCAACTTTCCAACTCGCCAGGAAAGATCGCTGTTGATCCAAGGCAGAGCCAAGGTTGCTTGGGAGGTCCATGGACCCGGCTTGGACCTGCATTCAGTTCCGTTCGACGTCGTCTGGCATCGAAGGCCAGTACCACCAGTACTGCCCGACGACATGCATCCTGGAGATCGCATCATCGCCGACCACGAGTGCAGTGCTTTTGATCACTCCTTCTGGCAGTTCGTTGCCCCCGACGCCTTTTGGGTCAATCCGCTTGAGAGTCGCCGGCGTGCCACTTCTAAGCCGTTGCAACTCGCCGAGGCCGCGCGGTCGGGTCTCCAAACTCCGCCAACACTCTTCAGCAACGATCCCCAAATGATCCGGCAATTCATCGCCCGCTATGAGGGTCGTGCAATCTACAAGGCCTTTACGCCCGCGCAGTGGTCTATGGCAGATGGGGCGGCCCTGCTCTTTACCACGATGGTCAGTTTGGACGACCTACCAGACGACGACACGCTCCGCCTAACTCCTGGTATCTTCCAACCCGAGATTCCTAAAGCCTACGAGCTCAGGGTGACTTATATGGGGGGACTTGCGGTCACCGCCAAGCTGCTTTCACAGATCAGTCCAGCGACGAAGCTTGATTGGCGTATGAACTGTCCCGCGACCCCGATTGAGCCAACCCAATTGCCAAGCCGCGTGGAGAGAGCCTGCCGCACGTTGATGAAGAGATTGGGAGTCGTCTTCGGATGTCTCGATTTCATCGTAACCCCTGAGGGGGAGTACATCTTCCTCGAGCTTAACGAAATGGGGCAGTTCCTTTGGGTCGAGGATCTCAACCCGGATTTCAAGCTCCTCGATTGCTTCTGCGAATTCCTCATCCAGCGACGTGCCGAAGGCTTTTGCTGGCGACCCTCTCACGATAGCGTAACCTGCCATGAATTTCGCAAGCTGGCAGAGTACCAACGGGAACGGGAATCCGGCTTACACGTACCTAAGCCGAACTATTATCTGGTCGACGACGCCAGCGCGCAAGCCCCTATGAATGTATAACAGAAGCTAAAGCGCATCATGGACCGCCGGCGCTTGACGGCGGTCCTTATCAACACGAAAGGAGTAGACAGTGAAGAAAGAGCAAGAGAAGAAGCGGATTCTCACCCGGCTCCTTGCCACGGAGCTCTCAAACGAGGAGCTCAAAAAGATCGCTGGCAGTGTCACCGGTACGAACAGTCTCAGCAAGGGCTACCTCGGCGATGCCGAGGACGATTGTGACGAGATCCCTAGGATCTAGAGCCCTCAGCGGAACATGGCGCTCCAGCCGCTGACCAAATCTGCGGCTGGAGCCGCCTCCCTCTTCCAGACACGCTCGATCGTATTTCGCGACAAAGGAGGAAGCATGAAAAAGTCATTACTGGTCAGTCTAGTGTTTATCCTTGGCATAGGTTTGCCAATGCATGCGACAACTGCGTTCACGGGTGGATCAACGACCACTGTCAGAAAAACGGCTTCTTTCAGTTCACAGGTGTGGCCGCTGAAGCTACCGCCTCGAGGTTCAGCAGCCTTCATACACTCCCGCCAGAGTCTCTCCTATTCAAATTCCGAAAGGTAGTGAAACGACGATCAGGCAACCGATCCTTCTACAACGACCACTCCAGTTGGAACTGAACGTCGTTCCACCGCTGGATTGGCTCGGAAAAGCCTGGGGTGTAAAGGTGTCTCGAGTATCTGAGTTCAGCGGCAGATCTGAACCCCCGGCCTTCAACGGGCCGGCGGATCGGGAAGGACATTTATTGATCCCAGGTCAGGCCACCGGCAGGTTCTCAGTCGTAGTGGCGGACTCTTTAGGCAACCGTCTCTATAACGTACTTGACCTCAAAGTCCGGGGGCCGGAAGAGGCCAATCAGACCATTCCTATAATCACCAACCTCGTTGAGGATGAACCGGTCGGTCCCATCGAATTGCACCTTCGAATGACGAATCTCTCGCCGGCAGGGTCCTCTCTCGGCAAGGGCCAGTCGCTGGAGCGCTCGTCGAGGTCTCGCCGCGCCCGGAGTTGGCATTCACGGACTCCGCTCGGACGGATCTCGCCGGGGGTTTCACCGTGCAGATCCCCGAAACTACCCAGAGCATGACCGCAGTCGTTAGCGCTCCGGGAAAATCCCTTCAAGCTTTCGAGGTCCCGGCCAGTGACGCACCTCCTACTTTGAACCTCGAAGAAGAGGGAGGATCTCTAGAGTTGGTTCTTTCGCGGAGCCAGGCCAAGGACTCCGTTGCTGCTCTATCTATCAGAATGGCATTTCCTTGCCTCTTCCCACTGTTTGGCGATGGGCGAGAGGTTATGGGTTGGGCCTAGCCGATTTGTCGGGAGAGGAACTTCGTATTCCTAGTCTTGCCCCGGGAAATTATCGTGCGTGTGTAGTTATTTGGGCAGCTCTTTCCAAACAAGCGAGCGCATTAGAGGCTTCGGGACAGACCTTCTGCGACACGGGCATCCTAGAGAGCGGAGCGACGCTGCGGCTTAAGCTTGTTTCCAAGTAGGTGCCGTCCGCCAGCAGCGGCGCCGCCTTGGGATTCGGCGTGCTGCGCAATACCTCGGGCAGGCAGCGATCGATCCAGGCGCGGTCGATCCAGGCTCCGGGTTGGGCGTGGATGATGAAGACACGATCTCGCGGGTCTGCCCCACCGGCATCCTATGTGGCTTCCTCCCGGTCTCAAAGCTGAGCCCCCGCCCCCTCTCAGCAGGCCCAAATCCGAAACCAGAGCCGTGCGAGCTTCGCACAAGCTTTTTAAAACCAGAGCTTTACTGTTAGCAGATAAACTGGTGCTCATCTTGCTCTTCTTCTTTGGCGGTGCCTGGAACTCTGGCATCAAGGATCATGAAAGGAGCACAGCGCATGAGACACCCCATTCTTCTCGGTATCCTCCTCTTCCTGGCTCTCGTAGCCTGGGGTCCTGCGTCCCGGGCTGCGGCGCAGACCTGCAACGGGCTGACCTGCACGATCGTAGGCACCTCCGGGAACGACGTTCTCACGGGGACGTCGGGACCGGACGTCATCTGCGGCCTCGGGGGAAACGACATCATTCATGGCGGAGGGGGCGACGATACGATCTGCGGCGGTGCCGGCGACGACACCCTGTATGGAGAGGGCGGCTCGGATACCCTCCTCGGGGAGGCGGGCAGCGACTATATAGACGGTGGCGCCGGGTCCGACTGGGCCCAGTTCGAATCCCCGGTGACCGCCAACCTCTCCACCGGGACCGCCAACGAGGGCGGGACTGACACCCTGATCTCCATCGAAAACCTGAAGGGCTCCGACGGCAACGACACTCTCACCGGCGACGCCGGCAACAACGTCCTCGATGGGCAGAACGGAAACGACATCCTCGATGGCCAAGACGGCAACGACATCTTGTACGGCCGGCACGGCAACGACACTCTGATCGGCGGCAACGGCGCCGACGTCCTGGACGGCGGGCCGGAAAACGACACTGCAATCTATAACTCACCCATCAACGTGAGCCTGACGACGGGATCGGCGTCCACGGCGACACCCTGTCCAACATCGAAAACTTGACCGGATCGTCGGGCAACGACGTCCTGGAGGGTGACGGCAACAGTCCCTTCTTTGCCATTTCCTCGCGGACAATATGATCGTCGGGCAACGACGTCCTGGAGGGTGACGGCAACGCCAACATCCTGAACGGCGGAGACGGGACCGACATCCTGGACGGGAAAGGAGGCACTGACGTCTGCGATGGCGGCCCACCGTTCGCCCTCCGTGAAACGGATACGTGCTACAACTGTGAAACGGCGACCTCCTGCTACATCCGATAGGGCCTGATCCACAACCCAGACTCTGCAGGGGCGCAGCATGCTGCGCCCTTGCGGGAAGCCGGCGCTCAACAATCACTCATTGGACCTCACCGTTTTAACACACAACTCATTTGGAGGAGTGACATGAAAGAAAAGCTCGTCTTCCTGCTGATTGCCGTTTGCCTAACTCTCCTGGCCAGCTCGGTGGCTCCAAAGAGCGCCGAGGCGAGTTGCTCCGGAGATGACTGCGGCTGCTACCTTGACGCCCAGCAATGCCAGGCCGATTGCCTCCTGCTTCCTGCCAGCCAGCAGATAGCCTGTGGGAATGGCTGCGTACGAGAGAGCAAGCGCTGCGCAATCGCTTGCTGCAGCCCTCTTGGCGGCGACCATCCTTCTCCTTAGAGCTCGTCACAGAATAACTGCACCAGTTCCCAGGAGTTCGGCTCTAGGGCCTCCTGCCCTGCCGGCCCAACGGGCGAGCGCAACGCCGCTCACTCCTGGCGCGCATCCCTCTCACCGCAATCCCCAACCTCTTCATATACCGGTGAAACGTCGCCTTGGCGAGCCCCAGGCTCTCCCGGGCGGCCTTCACGTTGCCGCCGTGCCGCTCCAGACGCGAGAAGATCAGCTCGCGCTCGAAGGCTTCCACGGCCTCGTGCAGCGAGATGCCGTCCGCCAGCAGCGGCGCCGCCTTGGGATTCGGCGTGCTGCGCAGCACCTCGGGCAGGCAGCGATCGATCCGGGCGCCGGGCGTGGATGATGAAGAGCGACCAAGCGCGGGCCAAGTCGCGGACGCGAGTATCCCGAAACTGAAACACGGCGCCGCAATAACCGTCCCTGAAACGGGACCGGGCAACCCCGCATCTCAACAGCAATCCTTTCTTTTCAATTCTTTGGAGCGAACATCTGCACTGGCACAGAGGTTGCGCTCCAGGAAAGGCGCCGATCAACCATGATGCCGGCGCTATGAGAAAGAGAGACTCTACATGTCAAGACACTACAGCTCGATCGCACGCACTGCACTGATAGCCTTGGTCCTGCTGGCTTGCGCCTCCGGAGCTTCCGCCCAGATCACCTTGCCTGCCTGCTCGGGAACCCTGTTGCGGTTCTCGGTCTGCGAGATCGTTCTGAGCTCGAACACATCCTACGCCAACGGCTATCTCAACGCCAGTGTCACTGCCAACTTCACCCTTTCAGGGAGCAGCCTCACGAAGACCGTCAACGGCTTCTGGGATGGCGGGAAAGTTTTCAAAGTCCGCTTCAACGCCAGCAACGCCGGCACCTGGAGTTATACGACGAGCTCCGGCGATATGAGTCTCAACGGCAAGTCCGGCTCCTTCTCCGTCAGCTCATCCTTGGGTACCCGCGGCTTCGTCAGGCGCAATTCGAACAACCAGGAAAAGTTCATTTTCGACAATGGGACCCGCTACTTCATGTGGGGCCAGACCTACTACCAGATCATCTCCAACGCGCGGGACAATGGCACTTGGCGGTCGTCGATCGACAACTCCTTCGGCTACAACATGAACAAGGTGAGAATGCTCCTCTTTCCGTTCGGACATTTCCAGCCTCATGACGTAGACACTCGCCCCTTCACTGACGTCGCTCACGACCAACTGGACCTCACGCACTGGCAGAAGTTCGATGAGATTGTCAACTACCTGAACCAAAAACCAATGATCGCCGATGTCATTCTATTCAACGACAACGCTGTCGCCTATGCGCCCATCGGCAGCCCAGGCGCGAAGGCCAAGGACGAGCGGTACGTGCGCTACGCCCTTGCCCGCCTGGCAGCTTTCCCCAATGTCATCTGGTGTATGACGAACGAGTGGGACGGAGACCATGCCACGAACAACAACGCCGGTTACTGGAATGATCTCGGCAACATCGTACTCTCTGAGGATCCATGGATGAACCAGGGAGGAAATCAGCGCGCCCTTTCGATCCATCAAAAAACTGAGCTTGCCTTCCAGTTTCTCAATTCCTGGCCGACTCATGCCATCCTCCAGTATGGGCCCCGCAATCTTGAGAACCTGGCCCCCTACGACTGGGGAAACTACGGTATAACTTACAATCAAGGCCAGAGCAAGCATACCTTGCCAGTGGTGAACGACGAGTACGGGTACATCGGGGAAATCAACCGAGTGGCGCATCGCCAAGCCATCTGGGGCATTGCCGTGGCGGGAGGCTATGGCAGCGCTGGAGACTTCACTACGGATCAGAACACTCAACCGACGATCTCCGCCGACTGGAAAGACCATCCCGAGTATGGCGACATCTCGCACTTGGTAGACTTCTTTGTGAACCACGTCAGCACGTGGTGGCAGATGACCAGCCAGAACCCGCTCGTCGCGTCCGGGTCTCACGTCTACGTCCTGGCTCAGAGCGGCATCCGTTATGTCGTCTATGCAGCGACCGGAGGAACGTTCACGCTCAACCTACCGGTGCCATCGGGCGCCAGCAGCTACCGCGTATTTCTCTACGATCCGACCACCGGGATCGAGCAGCAACTGTTCCCCAATGTCGGCAGTGGCCTTCAGACCTTTACCATAACCAGGTCGCCACACAGCGATACTGGGAACGACTGGGTGCTGCGTATCGAAGTCTGAGATCTTTCTTTTCACATCGGGCCGGCTCGCTGGAGTCGGCCCCGATTATTCCTCCTGCGAAACGCCCCCGGCTGCAATCCCCAACCTCTTCATATACCGATGAAACGTCGCCTTGGCGAGTCCCAGGCTCTCCCGGGCGGCCTTCACATTGCCGCCATGCCGCTCCAGACGCGACAGGATCAGCTCGCGCTCGAAGGCTTCCACCGCCTCGTGCAGCGAGACGCCGTCCGCCAGCAGCGGCGCCGCCTTGGGATTGGGCGTGCTGCGCAGCACCTCGGGCAGGCAACGATCGATCAGGGCGCGGTCGATCCAGGCGCCGGGCTGAGCGTGGATGATGAAGAGCGAGCAGGCGCGGGCCAGGTCGCGGACGTTGCCCGGCCAGTCGTGGGATATCAGAGCCTCGAAAGCGTCGCGGGTGAAGCCGAGGGTGCGCTTTCTGAGCTTGCGCTCGTGGTGCCGGCGATAGTGATCGAGCAGCGGCGGGATGTCCCAGGGGCGATCACGCAGGGGGAGCAGGCGGACGGCCAGGGTGCGGAAGCGATCATAAAAATCAGCGCGCAGCGTCCCCTCGCGCACCGCCTGGTCGAGATCGCGATTGGTGGCCAGCACGACGGCCACGTCCACCTTGAGCTCGCGGGTCTGCCCCACCGGCGTCACCGTGTGGTTTTCGAGGACGCGCAGCAGATGGGCCTGCGCCCGCGGCGACAGCTCGCCGATCTCGTCGAGGAACAGGACTCCGCCGTCGGCGGCGCGGAAGAAGCCCGGCTCGTCGGTCAAGGCGCCGGTGAAGGAGCCCCGCTTGTGGCCGAAGAAACGGGAGGCGGCCAGCTCGTCCGTGATCTCGGCGCAGTTGACCACCACCAGCGCGCGGCGGTGACGTCCACTGTAGGCGTGGAGATAGCGGGCCACCAGGTCTTTGCCCGTGCCGCGCTCGCCGAGGACCAGGACCGGCTCCGGGTTCTCGGCCTCGATCGCCGGGATGAAGACTTCGTGCAGCGTCCGCCGCAGCGCCTGGGTGCTGGAGGAGTCGCCGAGGATCTCCGGCGCGTTCTCGGCCGCCTCGCGCGCCCGCAGCTCGTGCAGCTCACGCTCCTGGGCCGCCTGGCGAAAGGAGAAGCCGAACAGCCGCCCCACCGCCGTGGCATAGCCCTCCAGCCAGGCGCGGTCGCCCTCGCCGTAGGCCTCCATCAGCCCGCTGTTCTGGAGGTAGACGACGGCGAGGACGGCGCTGCGGACCGGATCGACGATCGGCGCGCAGAGCACGCTGTAGGACCCGCCCGCGAGCGACGGGGTGTGCGAGGCGTCCGCCTGAAGGCGCGGGTCCTCGATCAGCTCCGGCCGGCCGCTCGCCACCACCCGCTGGATCACCGACGGGCTGACGCCGCGCACCGACTCGCCGCGCTCGCAGGCCGCGACCTGCTCCGCCGTGAGCTTGCCCAGGGTGTGGATGGCGTGCAGATGGAGCGGCTCCGCCTGCTCGACCACCAGGAGCAGCGCCTTCTGTGCGCCGAACCCCCGCGCCGCGGCCTCGAACGAGGCGCGCAGCGCCGCCTCCTCGCCACCGTCGCTCGACAACACGGCCAGCAGCTCGTTCATGGCGCCGAGGAGCTGCGAGTAATCGCGCCCCGGCTGGGGAGGTGCAGGAGCCACCATCAGGGCTAAGCGTAGCAGGAGAGGAGACTTCCCATTCGCGGGGCGGTCACTCGCGTCCCGCCGGAAGAGCGAAAAACGGAGTTGGCTGGCCGGCGGGACGCCGGCGGTCCCAGGGGGCCCGGCTGAAGGGTTCTTGCTTTTCTCCCTCTCCTCCCGGCGGCCGGGGGGAAGGCCGGGAGAAGAGGGCGGGGTGATGAGGGTCTTGGGAGGGAGGAAGGTCAGCTCCCGGTGGTGAGGGCTCCTACCAGATCCGGCACACCTTCTCCGGCTCCTTGTACAGCGCCTGGCCGGGCTTGCAGGAGAAGGCTTGGGCGAACTCAGGCATGTTCACCACCACGCCGTTGATCCGGTACTGGTGCGGCGAGTGGGGGTTGGTCCGGGCGCTCAGGCGCAGGGCCTCGGGACGGTCGCCGCCGCAGTCCCACTGGGCGAAGCCGACGAAGAAGCGCTGCTCGGGCGTGAGGCCGTCCTGCGGCTGGAGCTTCTGGCCCTGCGTCTCCTGCTGCCAGGCGAGGTAGGCGAGGATGAGCCCGCCGAGGTCCGCCACGTCCTCCCCCAGGGTGAGCTGGCTGTTGATCTTGATGTCGTCCACCACCGTGTACTGCGCGTACTGGTCGGTGACGCAGGCGGCCCGCTTGCGGAACTCCTTGTCGTCCTCCGGCGTCCACCAGTTGCGCAGGTTCCCCAGGGCGTCGAACTGCCGCCCCTCGTCGTCGAAGCCGTGGGTCAGCTCGTGGCCGATGGTGCCGCCGGTGTTGCCGTAGCTGGGGGCCGCGTCCAGCTTCGGATCGTAGAGCGGCGGCAGCAGCACGGCGGCCGGGAAGTTGATGTCGTTCATGAACGGGTTGTAGTAGGCGTCGACCGTCGTCGGCGTGATCCCCCACTCGCCGCGGTCGACCGGCCGGCCGATCTTGGCGAGGTCGCGGCGCGTCTCGAAGACGGCCGCCCGCTCCACGTTCCCCGCGAAGTCGCCGCGCCGCACCTCCAGCGCCGAGTAGTCGCGCCACCTGTCCGGATAGCCGATCTTGTCCCGGATCGCCTGGAGCTTGACCAGCGCCTGCTTCTTGGTCTCGGGACTCATCCAGGGGGACTGCTCGATGCGCAACGCCATGGCGTCGCGGATCTGCTTCACCATCCTCTCCGTATCGGTCTTCACCTGGGCCGGGAAGACCTTGCGGACGAAGACCTCCCCCAGCGCCTCCCCGAGGTCGCGGTCGATCCAGGAGACGCAGCGCTTCCAGCGCGGCGACTGCTGCTTCACCCCCGTCAGGTAGGCGCGATAGAAGTCGAAATCCGCCTGCACGAAGGGGGTGGACAGGTAGGGGGCGGCGATCTGCGCGAGATGGAAGCGGAGATAGGCCCGCAGGTCGTCGAGCGAGGCGGTGGCGAGCTCCTTGTTCACCTCCTGGAGGAACTTGGGCTCGGTGACGTTGAAGTCCTGGAGGCCCGGCTGGCCGAGGGCCTTGAGATAGACGTCCCACTGGAAGGCGGGGGTGAGCGCCTGGAGCTCCTTGCGCTTCATGGGGTGGGCGAGCTTGTAGGGATCGCGCCGCTCGACCGGGGTGAGGGAGGCCTTGGCGAGGGCGGTCTCCAGGCGCATCACAGCGCCGGCATGCTGTGCCGGCTGAGGGTCGCCCAGCAGCTCGAAGAGCCTCTGCGCGTAGGCCTGGTAGTGCTCGCGGGTCTCCTTGGACTTGGCGTCGTCCTTGACGTAGTCCTCGGGGGAGGGCAGGCCCAGGCCGCCGGCGGCGGCGAAGCCGATGACCCGGGAGGCGTCCCGGGGGTCCTGGCCGGAGCCGAAACCGAAGAGCATGGGGCCCGCCTCGCCCTCCCGGTGCAGGCGGCCGATCAGGGCGGTCAGCCCGGACCTGGACTTCAGCCCGGCGATGGCCGCCAGGTCCGGCTGCAAGGGAGTGGCCCCGGCCTTCTCGATGGCGGGCTCGTCCATGCAGGAGGCGAAGTAGTCGCCGATCTTCTGGGTGTTGGCATCGCGCCCGGGCACGGGACGGGCCGCCTCCTCGAGCGTTCCCCAGAGGAAGCGCTGGTTGTCCTCCCCCATCTTCGCGTACACGCTCCACCGCGGGCGGTCGGCCGGGATCGGGTTCTTCTCCAGCCACTTGCCGCAGGAGAACTTGTAGAGATCGGCGCACGGGTCGACCGACCGGTCCATCACCGATGGATCGAGGCTCGGCGTATAGGGGAGGGCCGTGAGGGGCCGCTCCTGGGCGAAGACCGGCGACGCGGTCGTTCCGGTCAGGGCGAGGACGGCGAGGGTCGACAGGACGGCGAGACGCTGGATCATCGAGAGACTCCTTCGGACAGAGAGGCAGCCGCGGCGGCCGGGCTGCCCGAGAGAGTATCTACGAAATGGGGAGGGGATGGTTGCGGCGGCGCCCTACATCGTTACCCCTCTTTCGAGAGACGCCGAGGAGTTGGCAAGGCCGGCGCTCGGAATCCACCCCAATGCGGCGTTGCCCTGGAGCCGCGGCGGCTTGAGCTCGATCAGGCCGTGCTCGCTCAGCTCGCGCAGGTAACCGAGGAGCCTGACCCGCAGCTCCTCCTGGAGGCCGCCCAGGAGCTCCGACAGGGAGCAGTTCCTGGCCATTCCGAGGCTCAGCAGCCGGTACACCAGCCGGTCGAGCGGCACGCATTTCTGCTCCACGCGAATCCAGGCGCCCAGCTTGCCCGCGCCTTTCGGGACCGGTGCGATGAGGGAGCACCACTCGTCGTAGACCTTGAGTGTCGGCTCCTGAGGAACGTGGCTCAGCTCCTCGAGGTAGTCGGCGAACCGTTGCCGGTTGCCGACGATCTGCCGGATGTCGAAGGGCGACTCCCGGACGAGGCCCGGGAGGAACAGCCGGCAGGCGAGGAGCTCGTCGTCGGACTCGGGGCCCCGCGACGCCGGGTTGACCACCGGATTCTCGCGGAAGAAACGTTTGCCGTAGGTGCGGTAGTAAATCATCGTGTGCAGCGTGTCCGTGCCGCCGGCCCACGGCCGGTTGAACACCACCGGGAAGACACCGCCGTCGGATTCGAAGGAGGCGTCACGGTCTTCGGTCAGCATCGCCTTCCGGTTGTCCTCGGCGTCCTGGTCGATCATCTCGTAGGTGATGGCTCGGACGATGTCCATCTCTCGCGTTTCGATCAGGCGGATCCCGAACCGGGCGGGCTCCTTGGCGACGATGGCCGTTCCGGTCAGCAGGAAGGTCCCCATGCCACCCGCCGACCAGTAGGCTTCATGGTCCTTGACGAATTGATGGGACTCTGCCTTCTCGGCCTGGGTCTCAGTCGGGAAGTCGGAGAAGGACATGAGCTGGACGGCGATTCCGGCGTCCGAGAAGTTCTTCATTGTCTCGCCCATGTACGCGACTTTCGTCCCCTTGTCGATCAGGTCGAGGATCCGCTGGTTGCCGGATTCCATGCCGAATGAAACGCAGACGCATCCGCTCTGGGCCATCTTTTCGCAGCGCTCGGTGGAGAATACCCTCTCCATGCGCAGCTCGGCGCACCAATGCAGATCCAGGCAAGCGTCGTGAATGGCGTCGGAGAGCCGGTCGAGGTAGGCCGGCGACATCACGTCGACGGCGAAATAAACGTATTTCGCCTGGCTCTCTTCGCTGGCATGGCGCAGGTCGTCGACGACCTGATCGATCCGTCGCTCCCGCCAGGGGGAGGTCGGTTTCGCGGTGTTGAGGCCGTAATCGCAGAAGGTGCACTTGTTCCAGTAGCAGCCGCGAGTCGGCGAGTAGTTGATCCCGCGCGCGGGACTGAGATAGAGGTCCCAGGGATACCGGAAGAGAGGCCGGCCCAGCGCGGGGACATCCTCGTAATGGATATGCTGAGGCAGGTAAAGGCGGTCGCGTCCCGCGTCGTACGTGATCAGGTTTTGCACCTTGCTCCCCGGCGGGATCTCGCCGCCGGCATCCGCGATCTGGCAGATGGCGGTCTCCCCCTCGCCCACCACGATGCCATCGCAGAGCGTGAAGAAGCGCTTCATCTGCAACGGATCTTTCAGGTACTTGTAGAGCTGGCTGATGGCGGTCCCGCCGAGCAGGACCTTCTTCTCCGGCCAGCGCGATTTGAACCACCGGGCCATGTGCAGGGCGTGAAAAAGCTGGTGATCGTAGACGATGCTGATGCCGAGGCAGTCGGTCTCGCCGATCTCCCGGTCGGCGGCCAGCCGTTCGTCCAGGAAGCGGCCGAACACCTGGCAGATCCTCGCGCCCAGATCGGCGTCGAACAGGTCGCGCAGATGGTAGGGCGAGTAGCGGCCGCGAGTGGATTGGCGGAAGTGGGCGATCTCGCATGGATAGGAGAGGGAGCCGAGGAACCCGAAGTACCGGAGCAGAACGCTGACGCTCTCCTTGTAATCTTCGAAGTCGAGGAAGGCTTCCGGGTCGCGCATTCTCTTCACCGACCGGGCCAGCTCGTCGAATCCGATCGTCTGGTTGCTCCAGAGCCCGAAATATTCCTCCTGCTCGACGAATCCCAAGCCGTCCTTGCCCTCGAAGTGTTGGAGCCGCCGCTCGGCTTCCGCATAGAAGCTCTCGGTCACGTCCTTCTCGAGGCACCAGTTGACGAGCTCGACGTTGGTGTCCCGGATGGAGACGGCCTCGAAGCCACATTTCACGAGGTGGCCCGCCAGGTACGCCGTCGAGTGATAGGGGATGGTAGGATCGTCGAGAGGTGGATGCGCCAGCACGAGTTTCATATCGATCTCCTCGAGAGATTCGCTTTGACCAGCAGCTTGTTCGTGCGCGGCGCGAGCCAGGCGATGCACAAACGGAGGATCCGCCCGGCGTACAGCGAGATGCCGATCAGGGCGGTGGCGGGAAACGCGATCAGGAAGAAGCAGGTGATCAGCCGGATGAGGAACAGGGAGACGTCGCCGCTCTGGAAGGCGGTCACGGTGGCGAGAAAGGCGCGGGGGGCCACGCGCGGGAACTGGACCAGGGTCGTGCTTAGGTAGTGATACGAGAGCCAGAAGGCGGCCACCAGGAAGAGGCTCGAAAGCACCGAGTAGGAGCTGAACAGCCCGCGCGCCAGCCGGCTCATGCGGGGCAGCGCCAGCGGCGCCACGGGGCGGCCGAGCCGGCGGCGCAGCCACCAGAGGGGGTAGCGCAGCGCCAGGCTGTGGAGCTTCGGCATCGCCAGATAGTCGACAAGGAACCAGTAGCCGTCGAAGCGGAAGATCGGATTGAGCGCCATCAGCACCATCAGGTCGATCATGCGGCACGCGGCCGTGAGCTCCGGGCGGCCGCTCCAGAGCGCCCCGAGGGCGAAGCCGGCGAACGCCATCTGCTGAAAGTAGGCCCCTCCCAGATCGACGACCATGCGCTGCCGCCTGGAGAAGCGCCAGATCTGAGAGACGTCGGCATAGAAGGTCGGCATCAGCAGGTAGAGACCGCAGCCGACCTTGCCGGGCGTGCCGCCGAACCGCGACACCGCCGCCGCGTGACCCAGCTCATGGAAGAGGATGCTGGCGATCGAGAGGCCGATGATCCACAGATAGCTGGCGGGCGACAACGTGGCCGCGTCCAGCTTGTGGGCGTAGACCGTGTAATGAGTCCAGACCATCAGCGACAGGGCGGCGACCGCGGCCGCAGGAGCATAGAGAAACTTCAGGCGCAGCGCGAGCCAGGCCACCAGGCGCTGCGGCAGGAGGTCCCAGGCGAGCAGCAGGGGAAAACCCGCACGCAGCGCCGGGCGGGCCGCGGTTGGCACCGGCGGGCCGGTGGCGCCGTTTTCGATCGCGCCGAGCGCCGCGTAGCGCTCCACGAGGACCGCGAGCTGCTGGGCGGTCACCGGCACCGCCTCGGCGTTCAGGCCGGCCGCGATCTCGTCGAGGCAGACCGTGCCGTCCAGCCGGCTCAGGACTCTACGGGCCAGGGCGGAGACTTTGAACTGGCGTCCCTCGCCGATGCAAAGGACGAACTCCTCGCTGCCGCCGCCATTGTCGTAGGGGTGGAAGGCGCAAGCGGCAGAGAGTTTCGGGGGGGAGATCATGGTACCTGTTCAGAGACCTTTTTCAGTGGTACAGCGCGGGGACGCGAGCGGCGTCTAAGGATGCTCTCCGACCTCGTCAGGCCGTTTTGTTGTTGTTGTTGTTGTTGTTGTCGGCCGTCGTCACGAGGGACATCATGGGGTCGATGAACACCTGCAACTCGAGGCGCGGCTCGAGCTCTTCGGGAGTGAGGTCCGCCATCAGCTCCGCGACGATCAACTCCGTGGGATTGTTGAAATTCTCCATGGGTCTTTCTCCTTTCTTCACCGCTCGGAATGAGCGGTGAGCAACTGATTGCGCCGCCGGCTCCGTCCCCTGCTTTGAGCGCTGTGGCTTCCACTGGAAGCCGTGATCGATTGTGGCGGAGCCGGGGTGGGAATGCGCGGCGTCTGCGCTGCCGCATGCGGCGGATGGTGCGAGGACTACGGCTTTTCCTGCGGTGCGGCACGGCGGCCGGCGGAGCGCCACCGAAACATTTTCGGCGTGCAGCCGACGGCACCCTTGAAGATGCGCTCGAAATGGCGGAGGTCCGCGAAACCGGCGTTGCCCGCGATCATGGTGATCGCCACGCGGGGAGTGTCCCGCAGGAGGACCTTCGCGCGCTCGATCCGCAGGCCGGTCAGGAAGCGCGTGAAGCTCGTCCCGAGATCCTGCTGGAAGAGATGCGATAGATGAGAGCTGCTCACATAAGAGCTGGCGGCGACCTCGGCCAGCGGCAGCTTGCGCTCGAAATTCTCGTTAATGTAATGGATCGCCCGCGCGAGCGCCGGGTGTTGCGAGAGCGGGGGCAGCATGAGCGGGGCGAGGGATGCGACCGGGGGGACGACCGCGGATTCCGCAGCCGGCGACGACCGGACCTGGGCCGCGAGGATCTGCGGCGCGTAGGCGCGGACGTGCCGCAGGGGGATGGGGCCGCTCTCCGTCATCACTGCCAGCCGGGCCGCCACCCGTGACAGCTCGGAGACGTCCCCCGGCCAGTCGTAGCGGGAGCAGATCTCCAGCACCTCCGCCGAGACCTGCGGCCTGGGGCCGGGGCGGTGCAGGCGGAGGTGGTGCTCGAGGAGGGGCGCGATGTCCTCCCGCCGCTCGCGGAGAGGCTCGACTTCGAGGTGCAGGACGTCGAGCTGGGCGAGCAGCTCCGGGCAGACTTGGCCGCTCGCGGCGAGTTGACGGATGCCGGTCGCGAGCAGCCGTACCGCAAACGGCTGCCCGGTCTCCCGCGCCGTCCAGCCGGCGAGCCCGCCCTCCAGGATCTGACAGAGCAGGTGCTGGCTGCGCAGCGCCAGCCCCTCCAGGTGAGCGAGCACGAGTGTGCCGCGGTTGGCGCCGCGGAGGTGCCGTAGCCATTGCTCCTCGAAAAACGCGCCCTCGAGCGTCGCGCCGTTCACCTGGACGAAGGCTTCCCGCCGGTCCGGGCCCGCCAGGTGAAGAGCCAGCGCGATCTGTTCGACCTCCGAGCCGGCCTCGCCCAGCAGGAGCGCGGGAAGAATGGATCGTGAGGCGTGCTCGATGAAGCGGTCGACCTGGCTGAGCGCCGCGCTGGTCCCGATCAGGCTCAGATCGCGACCGAACTCCTCGCGGGCAAGCTCCCCGAGCTCCTGGCGTTTGAGGTGAAAGGCGAGGGTCTCGGCAATCCGCCGGCAGACTGCGGGCGGGCCGTCGCCTCCCACGGGCGGCGGCACCGAGAGCCAGCCCAGCGTCGTCCTCTGATATCGCATGGGAAAGTCCTGCGAACGAGAGGCGAAATCCCGCGGCGCTCCTACGTGCAGCGCGAGCCGCGGCTCGCCCCCCACCTGTAGGGAGGAGAGATGCACCTCCGCCCAGGGAGACTGCGCGGCGACCATGGCGACACCGGCGAAGCAGCGCACCAGATCGGCGGCTCCGTCGAACGGACGATAGGCTTTCCTGAGGAGATCACCAATCAGCGGGCTCGGATCTTCAAACACTGCATCCTCCTGCTCCGCGAAACAGCCAGAGACTGCCCGCAACCGAAAAACCACAAACCTGTAGAGAGGAGGTGGCCTGACCAGCATAACCGGCGGCGGCCCCGACATATTTCTTAAATTTCTTCTTGACAAACGAAAGTTTGGGGCGGATACTCGGTCGATGAGAACCCTACGCAATCTTCTCTCGGATCTTCACTTCGCGGGCCGTGCGCTGCTCAAACGCCCGGGGTTCACCGTCGTCGTCGTCGCCACGCTGGCCCTGGGGATCGGGGCCAACGCCGCGATCTTCAGTGTGACGCACGCCGTGCTGCTCCGCCCTCTCCCCTATCGCGACGCCTCTCATCTCGTCCGCGTCCTCGCCGACAGCGTGCAGCTCGGAGTGGAGGGAGCGGGGCTCGCCGCCGGCGATTTCATCGATTTTCGCCAGCAGAGCCGGACGCTCGCAGGCCTGTCGGCGTACAATCCTCAAAGTTACGATCTCACGGGCGGCGGCGACCGGCCCGAGGTGATTCAGGGCGCCCAGGTTTCGCAAAATCTTTTTTCGACCCTGGGCGTCCATGCCGCTCTGGGCCGTACGTTCCTTCCCGACGAGGAGAAGCCGGGCCACGACAAGGTCGCCCTGCTGAGCGACGGCTTCTGGCGGCGCCACTTCGGTGCCGACCCGGGGGTTCTCGGCCGCGCGATGAAGCTCGACGGCGAGGCCTACACGGTGGTCGGCGTCATGCCGGCGGACTTCGGCTTCCCGGCCAAGGATGTCGCGGCCTGGGTGCCGCTGGCGTTCCCGGCGGACAAGCTCGACCGCATGAGCCACTATCTGGGCGTGGTGGGCCGGCTCAGGAAGGGGGTTGCGCTGCCGCAGGCCGGCGAGGAGATGAGCGGCCTCGCCGCGGCGCTCGAACGCGACCACCCGGAGACCAACAAAGAATGGAAGGCCCGCGTCGTGCGCCTCTCCGATCACCTGGTCCGGAAAGTGCGCCCGGCCCTCCTGGTCCTCTCCGGCGCGGTGTTCCTGCTGCTCCTGATCGCCTGCGCCAACCTCGGGAACCTGTTGCTCGCGAGGGGCGCCGCACGTCAGCGGGAGACCGCGGTCCGCGCCGCTCTCGGCGCGCCGAGACTGCGCCTGATCCGGCTCTTCATCGTCGAGAGCACCCTGCTGTCGCTGTGCGGCGGCGCGATCGGCCTGCTGCTCGCCGTCTGGGGAGTCCGTTTCCTGGTCGCCGCCAGCCCGGCGCAGTTGCCGCGCGCGAGCGAGATCGGCATCGACGGCACGGTCATCCTCTTCGCCCTGATGCTCTCCCTGCTGGCGGGGATCGTCTTCGGCGCCGTGCCCGCCCTTCAGCTCTCCAGCCCGGACCTCAACAGCAGCTTCCGGGGAGGCGAAGGCCAGGGCGGCCGGAGGGCGTCTCGCCTGCGCTCTTCGTTCGTGGTCTCCGAGGTCGCCCTGGCGCTGATCCTCCTGATCGGCGCCGGGTTGATGTTCCAAGGCTTCCTGCGGCTCGGCCGGGTCGACCCGGGGTTCAAGGCGGACAACGTCCTGGCGCTGCAGATCGCCCTGTCCTCGAACCGCTATCCCGAGGACGCGAATCAGGTGCAGTTCTTCGACCGTGTCCTGGACGAGATGAAGACGCTCCCCGGAGTGCGTTCGGCCGCCGCGGGGAGCGCCATTCCCCTGTCTCCGGACGGCCAGAACCTGCTGCCTTTCGAGGTCGAGGGGGGCGAGAGCCCGGAAGCCGCGAAGGGGGTTTTCGCCAGCTTCAGCGCCGTCACGCCCGACTACTTCAGCACCCTGGGCGTCCCCCTGCTTCAGGGCCGCACCCTGACCTCCCGGGATTCCGCGGCAGCGCCTCCGGTGCTGGTGATCAACCAGGTGATGGCGCGGCGGTTCTGGCCGCGCGACAACCCGGTGGGCCGGCACCTGCGCATGACCATCCGCGGTACCAAGGCCGTCTCCTACGAGGTGGTGGGAGTGGTCGGATCGGCCCGGCAGCAGTCCCTGTCCGCGGAGCCGGACTTGGCGATCTATGCGCCGTTCCGGCAGGTCCCGCACACTCAGATGTTCGTCATCCTGCGCACCGGCGGGGCGCCGCTGGGGCTCGCCGAAGCGGCCCAGAGCCGGGTGTTCACGGTCGACGCCAATCAGCCGGTCCTGCGCACTCTGACGCTCGATCAGCTCGTCGGCGAGGCGGGGACTCCGGCGCGCTTCTACACCACCCTGCTGGGCTTCTTCGCGACGGCGGGCCTGATCCTGTCGGCGATCGGCATCTACGGCGTGCTCGCCTACGCCGTATCCCTGCGCCGGCGGGAGATGTCGGTGCGGGTGGCCATGGGAGCGCGTTCCGAGGACATCTTCCGCCTCGTCATCGGCGGCAGCCTGAAGCTGACGCTCCTGGGCGTGGCTCTCGGCCTGGCCGGAGCCCTCGGGCTGACCCGCCTGCTGGCAAGCCTGCTCTATGGGGTGAGCCCGAACGATCCGCTGACGTTCTCTCTCGTCCCCCTGTTCCTGCTCGGCGTGGCGCTGCTGGCGAGCTATCTGCCTGCCCGCAGAGCCGTCCAGGTTGATCCGATGCTGCCTTTGCGTCAGGCGTGACGAGCCGCCCCTACTGCGGCGCGATGTAGGCGACGTTCAGGTCGAGCCCCTCGAAGCGGTCGGCGGGCACTCCGAAGGTCAGCCCCAGCACCTCCTTGGGGATGGCCTGGAACCCCTCCGAGATCCCAATGTCGTTGGGAGCGCTGTTGTTGAAGATGACGAGCATGCGCATCACGTCTTCCCCGACGTTCTCGATGTAGTGGAACCAGCCCTGCGGCAGGATGGCGATCTGGCCGGTTTCGAGATCGAACCTCTCCCACTCGCCGTCCGGGAAGCCCAGGCCGATGCGGGCCTTGCCGCCCAGGCAGTAGTCGAGCTCGGAGGCGTCCGGATGCCAGTGCGGGATCCGCACGGCGCCCGGCTGGAGGGTCAGCAGATAGACCGAGAGGCCGTTGCCGGCCAGCTCCGTGAAGGTGCTCTGATTGGCCTCCTGAATCGTCCCCCCCTTGGCCACGACCTGCGGCGGGCAGCCCGCGAGATTGAACGTGAACTGAGAGATGCGTCCCATGGATCTCCTCCTGGCGCCAGCTCCGGAGCGGCGCGGTCTGTCGATGTGAACGGGGTGGATTCTAGCAGCCTCGCCGAGCCGGCCGGGTTACCTGGCGGGTGCGGACGGCCGACGGGGGGAGGCCGTACTCCCGGTGGAAGGCCGCCGTGAAGTGGCTGTGGCTGGAGTAGCCGAGGTCGAGCGCGAGGTCGGTCAGGTCTTCCACTCCCGCCAGCAGCTCGCCGAGCGCGGCCCGCAGGCGCAGGCGGTTGAGGTGGGCGTGGACGCTCGTTCCCGTCTCCGCCTTGAAAATCCGGCAGAGGTGGAACGGCGAGACCCCGGCGGCGGCGGCGACCTCCGCCAGCCGCCTCACGCTCCGGAACTGGTTGAGCAGAAAGCCCCGCGCGGCTTCGACCCGCTGGCGCCTGTCGCCGGGCGTCTCCCGAGAGGCCGGAACCCGGCCAGAGCCGCCGCCGAAGCTCTCTCGCAACACGGTTTCGAGGACGCCGAGCGCGGTCTCCTCGACGGCCAGGGGATCGCAGGCCACGGGACTCTCCAGCCGGCGGACCAGCAGCCGCTGCGCCAGAGCCGTCCGCGGCGAGACCGGAGCGTGGGCGAGGCGGAAAAGGGCCGCGGGGCGGTCCTGGACTCCCGGATCGTGGGGCGCCAGCGCCTCGGCGAGCAGGTCCCCGCGGACCATGAGCGAGCTGCCGCGGTCGCCGCAGCCGTAGGGATGGCTGGTCTGGAAAGGCGCGCAGGCATCGACGAAGGTGACGCGCGTCGCATCCACGAGGACCCGCCCACGCCGGTCGTGGAGGACGTAGGAGCCGGCGTGCGCGAACGCGACGACGTGCAGGGGCTGCTGGCGCTCCGGGCTCAAGGCCTTGCCGGCGACGTGGCAGTCCCAGCGCGCGACGCGGATCGCCGGGCTCGCGAACAGCCAGTCGATCGCGATGCCGCCCCAGTCCCCGGTGTCGTCTTGCCGGCAACATTCCATTCGGAATGCTACGCAGCGCCGGGGCCATGGTTGCGCAGACGCGGGGATCAGGCCGCTCAGCCCTGGAGCCGGCGAGCGAGCTGCTCGGCCCGCTGCTGGTTGGCCGACGAGGCATCCGGGGCCTTGAGCTCGCGGCGGGCCACAGAGGCCACCTTGAGCTCCCGCTCGGCGGGAGCAAGACCGTGGTCGTTGAGGGCGTTCCAGGTCTGGCTCACCACGATGGCTTCCAGATTCTGGATGCGATCGAGGAGGGTCTCGTTCGTCCGCCGCATCTCCGCGACCTCACGCTCCAGCCCCTCGGTCGAAGCGCCGAGCTGGCGCTGGGTGGCCTTGAACCGCAGCCACTCGCGGAACCCCTTCATGGCGATCGCCGTGATGGGGATCAGGACCCAGATCCAGGTCATCTCCGCCATGGTTTGCCATCCTTTCGAGCTGTGGCAGGGTGCACCGCCCCGAACGCGCGGCGGCAACAGCCTCTCGGGAGATTGTACGCTGACGCACGTTCAGGGTTTTGTGCAGGGGAGCGCCCCGCGCTTCTTGCCCCTCCGGAAAATTTCGCCACCAGGCCGTAAGGCATTTCGTAACTGAGGTGGTGTAGTCTTCTTCCCGAGGTTTCCGTGGACCCTCCCGAGCCCTCTCTCCCCGCCCGTCCACGCATCCTCGAACCCCTTTTTGCAAAGACCTCGAAAGGAGGCCCGTATGGCGAATGAGGAGAAGCCCGATTTTTCGGATGTGGAGCTTGGCAGCTCGTCGACCCTGCCCACTCCGGAGCCCGCCGAGCAGACGTATACCATCGCTGCCGGCGACAGCCTGTCGAAGATCGCGAAGCACTTCTACGGCGATGCCAGCCAGTGGCGCCGGATCTTCGAGGCCAACCAGGACGTCATCCAGGACCCCGACCTGATCTACCCCGGCAAGACGATCAAGATTCCCTCCGCCTGAGGGAGAGGAGAGAGACCATGCGTTTCCATCGTACGACGACCCTGATCCTGCTCGGCTCCATCGCCCTGTTCGGCTGCAAGAAGAAGGAAGAGGCTCCGCCTCCGGAGGCGACGGTGACTCCGGCGCCAGTGGAAACCCCGGCGCCGGCGGCGACTCCCGCGCCCGTGCCCTTCAAGGTCACCTCGATCGACCTCGGCAAAGCGATCGGACCGGACAAGAAGGTCACCGATCCCGCGACCACCTTCGGCCCGAAGGACACGATCTACGTCGTGGTGTCCTCGGAAGGCACGGGGCCGGACGTCAAGCTGACGGCCAAGTGGACGTTCGGCGACAAAGGACAGCCGGTCGGTACCGAGGACAAGACGGTCACACCGAACGGCAGTGCCGGTGCAACGGAATTCCACGCCTCCAAGAAGACCGGCTGGCCGGTGGGCAAGTACAAGGTGGAGATCCTGGCGGACGGCACCTCGGCCGGCGCCAAGGAGTTCGAGGTCAAGAAGTAGGCGCGTCGATTCTTTCCAGGCTTAAGGGGGGGCCGACTCCCCCCTTTCCCCTTCCCAGTCGCGCTGAGCCCAACCATGCCGCTTCGGGAGCGGCAAACCCCCCGAGCTCTGCTGCAAACGCCACGATCGGAGCGGTGCGCCTCCTCCCATCTGTCGCGAGCACCGCGGCGCCAGCCGCAGACTCGCGTTATTCTGCCGCAAATTTAGCCAGGCGCAGAGTCTTCACCCGGGGCGCAGTTCCAGGAGAAACGGTACAAGCCACTACGAGCTCAAAGTCTGCCGCAAATTTGGGACGACAAGCGACTCGAATCACTGAATATGCATCAACAAGGTCTATATTTGCGGCTTTTTATTGGACTCCAGTGACAACGTACAGCCAATTTGCGGCTACAACCGTGGCAGGACGAGCCCGATTCGCCAAAGCTGCGGCTCAGACCTCGGCGCGGACGGCTTAGATCTCGAATTTTGCGGCATATCTCTAAATTTTAGCGTCTCTCTGCGGCCCATCTGCGGCTCCCATTCCGGAAGGAGCGGCGCCGGCCGCGGCACCTGGAGCACCCTGGAGGCGCTCTGCGGCAAGGAGATGGGCGCGTGCGGGAACAGGAGAGGGGAAGAAGGAGCGCCCCACCCGGAGCGCCCCTACCGTCGGTTACGGACAGGCCTGGGAGTCCGGAATGCAACTCTGGTGGCTACCCTTGACGCAGCAGTGATACCCCTGGATGCAGAGCAGGGTGCAGGCCTGGGCATGGGCCGGACGGGGCACGCTCACGAGGGCCGCGCAGGAGAGGCCCAGAGCGAAGAGAAGCGGTGTTAGTTTTTTCATGTGAGTACCTCTCGTTCTCTTAATCTCCCCCACCATTGGGGGTCGTGCCGCGAGAAGGGCGCCCGTCCTGGGCGCCCCTGAGGGGGTCTACGGAGGGCAGGGTATCGCGTTCGGGATGCACCGCGCCTGGTTGTTGATGATGCAGCAGTGGTCACCGATGATGCAGAGCAGGTTACAGACGGCCGCGTGAGCCGGCGGAACGCTCGTGAGGGCCGCAAAGGTCAAGGGCAGAGCCAGGAGAAGCGGTCTTAGTTTCTTCATGTGGTTACCTCTCGTTTCTCTTTTTCTCCCCCGCCATTGGGGGTCACTCCTTATCTTTCGCAAGGTTCATGCCGCCGGCTCCTTGCCTTGAAAACAGGCCTGCACAGCGCTGCGGATGCCGGAATGGCAGCTCGGAAGGCCAGGGTTGCTGTCTCCCATTCGTCCCTCCCGTGCACTCCCTCTAAAGAGCCTCACACCGGGCCGCATTTGGATGTTCCGGGTCCTGGTGTACAGTGGCTGGCTACCATGACACTCGCTACCGACTGGTCCACCGCTACCTGGTCCCCGACCTCCTGGCAGACGAAGCCGGCGCTGCAGCAGCCGAGCTATCCGGACGCCCGGCGCGTCGAGGAGGCGGTGCGCGAGCTGTCGCTGCTGCCGCCGCTCGTCACCTCCTGGGAGATCGAGCGGCTCAAGGGCCAGCTCGCCGAGGCGGCGCGGGGGGAGCGGTTCCTCCTCCAAGGGGGCGACTGCGCCGAGAGCTTCGAGGAGTGCACCTCGCCGGCGATCACCAGCAAGTTGAAGATCCTGCTGCAGATGAGCCTGGTGCTGGTACACGGCGCCCGCCGGCGGGTCACCCGGGTGGGGCGCTTCGCCGGCCAGTACGCCAAGCCGCGCAGCGAGGACCTGGAGACGCGCGACGGCGTCACCCTGCCGTCCTACCGCGGCGACCTGATCAACCGTCTGGCCTTCACGGAGGCCGACCGCACGCCGGACCCCCGGCTCATGCTCCGCGGCTACGAACGGGCAGCGCTCACCATCAACTTCATCCGCGCCCTGATCGACGGCGGCTTCGCCGACCTCCACCACCCGGAGTACTGGGACCTCGACTGGGTGCAGCACTCGCCCCACGCCGCCGAGTACCACCGCCGGGTGGCCGCCATCCGCGACTCGCTCCACTTCCTGGAGTCGCTGGCCGGCCCGCAGTCGGGCGAGATCAACCGGGTGGACTACTTCACCAGCCACGAGGCGCTGCAGCTCCTCTACGAGCAGGCGCAGACCCGGCAGGTGCCGCGCCGGGCGGGGTGGTACAACCTCTCCACCCACTTCCCCTGGCTGGGCATGCGCACGGCGCAGGTGGGCGGCGCCCACGTCGAGTACTTCCGCGGCATCGCCAACCCGATCGCCGTCAAGGTGGGGCCGGCGATGACGCCCGACGGGCTGCTGGAGCTGGCGGACGTCCTCGATCCCCACCGGGAGCCCGGCCGCCTGACCTTCATCCACCGCTTCGGCCACGCCAGGATCGCTGGCAAGCTGCCGCCGCTGCTCGACGCCGTGCGGCGGGCGGGGCGGACGGTGCTGTGGGTCTGCGATCCCATGCACGGCAACACCGAGACGCTGTCGAACGGCTACAAGACGCGGCGCTTCGAGAACGTCCTCGCGGAGCTGGAGGCGGCCTTCGACCTGCACGAGCAGGCCGGCGGCCAACTGGGTGGAGTCCACTTCGAGCTCACCGGCGAGGACGTCACCGAGTGCATCGGCGGCGCCCGTGGCATCCGCGAGGACGACCTGCGCCGCGCCTACCGCTCGCAAGTCGACCCGCGGTTGAACTACGAGCAGGCTCTGGAGATGGCGTTGCGGATTGCGGGGCGGATGGGGCGGGGGGCGGGGCGGTGAGGATCGTTGGAGAATCCAGGGTCAGTACCGACGGGACATGCTCGGGTCGTGCTAGCCTTAATAGCTGGTAGCCGATTCCCGCTAGACCGCACAATAGACCGGGAGTCTCGGTCCCCAGCGGTACGCCGCAGAGCCAGCCAAATTCATCAATGCTCATGACGACTTGGGCCGTCAATCTCTCCAGGTGCTCCCGCCACGCGGGATCTCCAAGCACTAGGCTTCCAAGCAAAAGAAAATCTAGATTCCCCAGATCCCCATGGCACAAGGAGTGATTGCTGCCAAAGCCGCCCCTTAGGGTCGAGGAGAACGCAGCCAAGGCATCTTCTTCTATCTTGTCGTCGCGCAGTAGCGACAGCATCTTCAACCTGCTGAGTCCTATACCAGGAGCACCGTGACACCATGCCGTCATGAATTTCCTGGAACCCGCATCTATACTGGGTACCTCTCTCAGGTCGGGCCAGTTTCCCGTTTCTGGCATGAACACGCCGCGCTCAAAAGCCAAAGCCTTCAGTGAGATGTCCTTGTAGGCAGTAACGCCCGTGGCGTGATATAAATTCAGTAAGGACCATGCGAAGCCCGAAGCCCCATGCGAAAAGCCCGTGAGAGGGAGGCCAGGGTTTGTTGGTACAAGCCATCCTACGCCTTTACCAATCGGAACCGCTTGAGAAACAATTTTATCTCCCATGCTCCGCGCCAGGCGGAGTATTTTAGCTTCCTTAACGTTACGATAGAGTTCCAGCAAAACCGCAATGCCGCCGGCGGAACCGCTTACGACATCCAATGACCTATCCATTGCAATCAGAGGCTCCATCGCCTCCGCCATTTGCATGGCTTCTCTCAAAAGATCGTTCCGCCCCCAGAGAGCGGCCAAGTGCACCCAGACATGCACCAATCCTCCCCATCCCTCAAATCCTCCAATTGACTTCGAAAGTATTGACTCCTTCCGCTCCAACTCCGCTCGAATCGACGACAAGGCGGTCTCCGCAACACGGCTATAGGTACTATCGCCGGTCACCCAACCCAGATATGCGAGAAACAAGACGATTCCCGGTAGACCACCGTAAAGATCCAGCCCGAACGGCAGGAGCGCCCAATGCCGTCCACTGATCAAGGAGAGTCCCACCCACGAGACACCCTGCTCGCCCCACACGGCCAACTCCAATAATCTGTCACCGATCAAGCGTGAATATTCGATGAGATCCCATGGGCCGCCAGTGTTGGTTGACCGCGAAACAGTGTAAGTCGTCCATTGAGGCTCGCTCGCGATGGCAACTGCAGTTAACGAGCCTTTTATAAACCATATTTGTTGATCCAAGTCCTCCGGGGCCAGTCGACTCAAGCGAGAACGGACCGCCTCCCAACCGGACCGCCGAAGTAACTCTGGTATGCATCGCCCATCGCTCGCGTAGACGTCCCTAGAATCGACTCGGGTCGAAAAGAATGGTATGTCTCCCCGCCACAGATCATCAAGCTCATAAGGAATCAATCGCAGTGCCTTTTCGGCGAGGGGACTCTGGTCCAAGCCAAACCATAGCCGGCTGAACAGACGATCTCTCTCCAAAGCATCTCGCAGTAAGTCGGGGTGGAAGCTCTCCGAGAGAATCGTCGCATAGAACTGGGTCAAGCGGAAAATGGCGCGGACCTCGATTCCGGCGAACTGCTCTAGGATACTTCCCTGGCCCAAAAGCTCAGCATTATTTTTCACCAAAACTTCGTACATATCTCTAAAGCCCTTCACGATTTCTTCCGAGAATTCCACCAAGTCAACCTCCTCACCACCCAGGGTTGGTCTATTTGCCGCAGCGGAAAGTCCATACAGCTTGCGGACCAAGTGCATATCATCGGTTCCAACCCGTTCCCATACCGGAGTCTCCCGCAGCGCCGGCTGTCCTCCCTGACCACCCAGGCCGCTTCTATCGACGAGCCGATCGTCCTTACCCTGCTGAGGGTGTGGGAGGAGCCCAACCCGAAGCACTGAATTACTCATGACAAAAGAAGCGGCGGATCTGTAGACCGCTGGATCCCCCTGACCATAATCAGGATGAAAGAGGGACTCGAGATCGATGAGAACGGGATCTCCGCCAGCGGCGATAATGTTCTCGCTGTGACAGTCATTGGCTTCCAAGCCATACAACAACGCGAGTAGAGCACCTTGCTTCTCATAGAAGCGTTTGACTTCGTCCCGATCGCGGCAAGGATCTGGCGTGACGAATTCAGTCCAGCCGTACGCGCCGCGATCAAGAACTTTCGGCACTCGCAAGGATGGAGCTCCTCGGTCCCGTAGCCATTCAAGAAGCTGACCAAAACGCATGTCCATCTGGAGAGACTTTGGTTTATAGACCAGTCTAAATCCCGAGCTGAAGCGCGCCAGGAGGACTGACCGTCCCCTACGATGCCTGTCACCCGCTCCCATGTCAATTTCTTCCAGGAGGCCCGGATCGCTCCCGCCGCTGAAAGCGGAGCAAATATCGCTCCAGTCCGCGCACAGGCGAGAAACAAACTCCAGACCGGACTCGGCCCACAGTTCAATTGCATTGAACAATACTCGTGCAAGGATGGGGTACTCTCTCAGCAGCTCAAGGGCTATCTCTGGCCTCCTTATCCTACCAGTAAAGCTTCGGAAGCGCTCCTCGGGCGTAGCCCCATCAAGAGCTCCCTGTACTTTGGCAACATGCAATTCGAGCACACCCACCTTACCGGCCAGAGTACCGAGAAGGCGGGGTAAGCCAGAAAACAAGAGCCGCATTACCGTCTCTCGATCAAAAGGAACCTTGGGATGAACGGAAACCAGGTCATCGATCGCCGCGGCGACTCGCAGGTAATGCCTTTGTACGAGCGGTAGGGCGATGACGGAGAATCCTTGCAACTCCCTTTCTAACGCAGACTCACTCTCGCCGTAGTCGCCAAAGAAACACTCCTCTATCAATCCCGCCCAATCGACCCACTCTGGGCGTGTGGGAGGAAGATCCGTCTCAAAGGATGCCGTGGATAGAGAGACGAGATCATTTTCGCTAATTTCCAACTCGCTGAGTAGCCTGGCGAACCACTCCTCTTGGTCAAAGGGAGATTGCGATTTCCACCGCTTGAGGAGGCGAGCCGCCGTTTTCGCTTCATTCTCCCTCTTTTCCACCGCGGACAGCCTCTGGGCGAGGTCGCTGTCCCTCCACAGCGCGACTCGTTCTGACAAAGTGAACGCCCTGGACCAGCATGAATCGACTTGCATGAGAGACCTCCGCGGCTTGATCCAACGTATTTTGGTAAATGCCGGGTGGGCAAAACCCACCCGGCGAAGAAGAGCTGGCGTCTACGTGCTGGCCTCAGCTAGCAGCAGCAACTGCAACTGCAACCCGTGCAATTCGGGTTGCCACTGGTAGTTCCAGTCCCGGTGCCAGTCTGTGTTCCGCACTCCATCTCGATCATCCCGCCCATGACGAAGGCGAGGTCTTCGTCAGTGACTTCGACCAGGCCAGCCGGATTCGCAGGCACCAAAGCTTGCTCTTCATACGAGAGGCTTTCCCGATACTCCTCGTCCTTCCAAGCCCTGACGATGTCCACTTTCATCTTCTTCATGGTTCCTCCAATGAGGTCGGAAGACCAAGATCGCCCGCCCCATGCGGGTACCAGCTTCTCGACCGCAGATCAATCCGTTTTCACACTACCGCCAGTTAGTTTAGCGAGCTCATGCCACGCTCATTTCTTGCATCATTAGATTTGTTGGTTTTTCTGACTGCTTAGGCATGCCAGATTTTAGAGAGGCAACAACAGATTCGGGCATCTTGCGCGTCCATTTTCCCTGCATGACTCCGTCGTTTAGAAGCAGAACCATTGGAAAAGGAGACCGCACGAGCCCTGTAAGCTTACGACCACCCATCACGATGACCGGGAGTTGAGCTTTTAACTCCGCAACCTCGCCCTGTGACTCCTCGTCCCTGTTGCTAATGCCAAGAACCACGGTGACATTAGGCAGGTCGGGCCTATGATGTATTGCATTCAAAATCTTGATCCACGGCTTACAACTGGAACAACTGGCTCGTAGAAATACAACCAGATCCTCGCCTTTGGCCTCGGAGAAATCCGCCTTTCCCTCGAGCCAGGCCTTTTTCCATGGCTTCCCAACCCGCAAAGGACTAAAATTGAGCAAAAGGCGATCATGCTTCATGTAGTAGCGATACGAAAAAAGGAAGGACGCTCCTAGAATAATCCCCACTGTTCCGGCAAGCAGCACTTGCCAAAACAACGACGACAATTCACGATTGGTTGGAAACCAAGAGAATCTCGCTTTGATCAACGCCAGAATGAAGACAAGGTCAACAATAATGCTTTGCCGGACAGATAGATTGATGAGCCCGCCATAGCACCCGCAATCCTCGATACGGCTTACGGCATACCCCCTGAGCGTTAGAATCAGGAATAGAAGCAAGGTTCCTATGGCCAATGGCACCGCTAATTCGATAGACTGGCCTAAAGCCAGCATCATCCCTACAAAACCTTGAAGGCAGACAACGGCGACGGACGCGGGAAGGAGGAGCGATTCCCGGACAATCCTCAGCTCGTTTACATGCTGAATAAAATATATTGGATCCAGGAATTTGGCGAGCGCCGAGAGAATGAGCAAGGAGCCAATGGGAACAACTACTAGATAAGGCGTCATGATGGATTCTCTCCTTTTACTCTTTCATTCCAATTTGCGCTAGCTCTCTCCGAAAGCACTAAGGAGTCGGTGGCGGTGGCGGCGCGTAGACGTTGCAGGTGAACTCGGTGCACGCCGCGCCGTTGGTTACCTTTCCCAGAACCTCCAACAGGGTCTCCTCGAGCAACAGGTGCAACCCGCTGCTGCGCAAGGCTCCAGCTCCGATGCGAAACGCGGCGCCATTGAGGCGGGTCATCTCGTCGCGGGACTTTTTCATGGCTCATCTCTCCTCGTCGGATCGCAGCTATTGGATTACAGATCGCAGACTCGCTCCTGCACTCTCGCCGGGCCAGCTCCGGAGACGTGCTCCAGGTAGGCCTCGGCGACGCTGGCGCGGAAACGGGCGGCGAAACCATCGCAATAGTTGGAATTGAAAGCTCCGTTCTGATTCAGGGCCAGGATGGCGCAGCCGCCGCCGCAGTGCAGGGCGTAGCGGCAGCGGCCGCAGACGGGGTTGCTGGCCACGGTGCGGCTGCGCCAGACCTGCATCTGATCGAAATGGAAGGCAGCGTCGCCCTCGGGCGTCACTTTGCCGATGCTGACGTTGGGATCTCCCGTCCGCTCCCAGCAACTGTAGATGTCGCCGAAGGGATCGAAGATGTACATGCGGTCGTGGGCGCTGCAGAAGCTCGGCCGCAGGCTGGGGAGGACCTCCCGGCTGTCGGCGAAGATCCGCCCTACCTTGGCGCGCATCCCCTCGTCGGGCCGGGCGAGTACGCGCAGGTTCGGGTGCTCTTCGCGCATCCGGGTCAGCGCACGATCGAGATCCCAGGAGCTGAAGGTCGTTTTCGCGTCGGTCTTGCCGTTGCCGGCGCGGACTGGCGAGGTATAGGCGCCGAACCCCGGGCAGCGGTCCCAGCCGCGGGCGACGATCTCGTCCGCCAGGGCCGGCAGGTTGCCGAGGTTGCTGCGATCGACGTTCAGCCGCACGCTCACCGCCACACCCAGCTCGAGCGCCATCGTAATGTTGCGGGCGATCTTCTCGTAAGAACCTGATCCGTCCGCATAGATCCGCCGCTTGTCGTGCTCCTGCGGCGGGCCGTCCAATGTGATCTGGAGACGGGCGATGCCGGCGGGGCCGAGCAGGTCGCGGTAAGCCTCGATCTCGGTGCCATTGGTGACCGCCCAGAGGTCGGCATCGCCCAGCTCGAACGCTTTCATCACGATGTGCTCGACGATCTCGCGGTTGGCGGCGAGCAGCGGCTCTCCTCCGAAAAATCCGATGTTGCGGCGCCGCCCCGCCTGCGGAGCCATGCCGTGCAGCTCTTCGATGCGCGGCATGGCGGTGAAGATGCGGTCGACGATCGGCTTGCGCATCGAGCGCAGCAGATGTTTGAAACTGCAATCGGTGCGCATGTGGTCCTGATAGCAATAAGAGCACCGCAGGTTGCAGTCGTAGGTGGGCATGAAGATGAAGCTCGGCGCCTGCCGCAGCGCGCGCTCATGGAGCTTCACGGCGAGACGCGAGAAAAAAGTTTCTTCTTCGTCCAGGGAGAGCTCGGTGAGATAGCCCTGCGCCTTGAGCTGATCGACCGTCGCATCCGAAACCCTATCGGTTGCCGGCGTCTCGGGTTCCGGGCTCCACTCTCCATAGAGAGGTTTCGCAGGACGCTTCGCTTCGCGGGAGTGCAGGAAGTCGGCGACTCCTCTCGATACACGGTCGTAGGCACCGGTATAGCCATGGACCAGCAGGACGTCTTCATCGTGGTCCGGCAGTTTGACGAAGATCGTGTAACTGCTCGTGCGAAGCATCGTGTCTCCCGGTTTTTGTTTGCGTTTGTTGGATCGTTTGCTGCTGAGCGACTCCGCCAGCGGCCTTGTGCAAGGGGTGGGCCAGGCCTGAGAAAACCCGGCAAAAGTGGAAGTTCCAACGGGTGGCGGACCGCGGAGCGGACAGGATTGGGTAAAGCGTTACCCGCGCCCGGGTAACAGCCTACCCCGCTGCTCCTGGAAGGCCCGGTGGAAAGCCTTCCAAGGATGGCATAGGGGCTGCAGACGTCTATACTACTTGTCGGGGGGACATGAAACGTGTTTTTCGCCATCGTCAAAAAAGAGCTGAGTAATCACCTGGCGAGCTTCCGCTTCTGGGTCGGAGCGCTGCTGACGATCGGCCTTGCGTACTCTTCCACCCTGATCGCGGCGCGGGACTACGACCTCCGGCTGGAGAGCTATCAACAGCGCGTCGCCAGCGCGCAGCAGGCGCTGCAGACCGTTTCGGTGTATTCCTACCTCCAACCGCTCGTGGTGCGGCCGCCGGAGCCATTGAGCGTTCTCGACCAGGGCTTTGACTCCCGCCTGGGCACCGAGATGGCGATCCATCTCTTCGCCATCCCCGTCGAGGCCACGGCCGGCTACCATGGCAATGAGCTCCTGGCCTCCCTCCCCACGGTCGACCTGACCATCATCGTGAGCGTGGTCCTCGGCCTTCTGGCCCTGCTCCTCACCCATGACGCCATCGTCGGCGAACGGGAGGACGGGATGTTGCGAGCGGTGTTTGCCAACGGCGTGACAAGGCGAACCCTGCTCGCCGGCAAATTCGCCGGTGGCCTCCTGACGCTGTTTCTGCCTCTGGCGGCCGGGCTCCTGGTGAGTCTTTCGCTGTTCCGCTTCGAGGTGAAGGCCTCGCTCACGGCGGACCAATGGCTGCGCGTCGTGGGCCTGGTGGGAGCGTACGTCGCCTACCTTTCCCTCATGCTGTTGCTGGGGCTTCTCCTCTCGCTTTATTTCCGCAGTGCGTCGAGGGCGCTAGGCCTCTCGGTCCTCGTCTGGTTCGTCCTCACGATCGTCATTCCCGGTGTGGCACGAGCGGTGGCCAGCGATCTGGTGGGAACCGAGGGGGCCCGGAGAAGCTCCGAGCGGGAGATCGCGGAGCTGACGGCCGAGCAGGACCGGCGCCTCGCCGAGCGGAACCCGCTGCGCATCGCCTTCAGCGGCCACACCGCCATCTCCGTTGCCAACGGCGAGCACCGGGCAGTCCGGTATCGCAACGGCTCCGCCGCCTACTACGATTCGCTCGCGGACTACTACCGTTTCGAGGTGAAGTCCGGAGCCCGGCACGCCACGCAGGTCTTCGCAGCTCAGCAGCATTACGAGGCAAGGCTGCGCGCCGGGGAGAGGCTCGGGACGGCTTTGGCCGTGGTCTCGCCCGCTTTCCTCCTCGACCTCCTATCAGAATCGTTCTGTGGCACCTCCGTCGCCGAGCACGATCGTTTCCTGGCCGCCTGCCGCCGCTACCGGCTCGCGTTCCTCGCCTATGTGGAGCACAAGGGAGCGTTCCGGTCCTGGCGCTGGTTCACCGACGATCCGCCCTCAGGGCTCCATCCCTGGCCGCGCTATCTTGGCCTGTCTCCGGCAGAGGTGACGCCGGACCGCGCGGGCCTGCTCTTCAGCCGCCTGAGCGAGCCCGACGTGGCAGCCCGGATGCGCCGGGACCAGGAAGCGATCCAACGCGATCCATCGCGGCGCCTGCCTTTGGACGACATGCCTCGTTTTGCCTACCGTGGCTCGGATTTCTCGAGCTCCCTTCGCCAGGGAGCGGCCGCGGCCGGCGCTCTCCTGGCCTTCAATCTCCTCGCAGCCGCGGCAGCGTTGGCGCTCTTCCGGCGCTACGATCTGGGATGAGCCGATGGCGGAGCCATTGAGGAACCTGTCCGTGCCGGAAACCGCTGGAATCGCCAGGCCCCGGGCGATCCCCGGCGCGTCTTCCGGCCGGGGCATCCTCGCGACGGTCCTGCGGCATGAGGTTCGACAGTTGACCGCCACGTTCCGGTTGCGTGCCGCGGTCTTCCTGATGGTCTTTCTGATGGCGCTCGCGGCGGTGACCGCGGCGGCGCGGTATCGCGACGAGGGACTGGAGCAGGCCGCTCTGGCGGACGATCATGCCCGGGAGCTCGCGGGCGCCACCGTGGATCGGGCCGTCGAGGTCCTGCACCCGGCGGTCAGGCCTCCCTGGCGGCTCTCCCTGGTGGTGGACGGCGGCCAGGCGGCGACGCCCGACGCCTACAGCCAGGCGCTGAGCCCCCAGGTGACTCCGCGATTCTTCCGTATCAACCGCGGCAACGAGCGGCTCCCGCTTTCGAAACCGATCGACTGGAGCTTCGTGATTCGCTTCGTGCTCTCCCTCACCGCCTTCCTCCTGGGCTACGACGCGGTCTGCGGGGAGCGCCGGGCGGGGACCCTGAAGCTGGTGCTGACCTATCCCGTCGCCCGCTGGAAAGTCTTCATGGGCAAGCTCCTGGCGATCTGGAGCTGCCTGGCGGCGCCGTTCCTCGGCGCTGCGGCCCTGAGCCTGATCGCCGCCCGCCTGGGAGGAATTCCCTTCCACCTCGAGGACCTGGCCAAAGCTGGCCTCGTGGCCGTCGTGGGCCTCTGGACGATCTTTTTCTCAGCGCTCGTCGCCCTGCTGATCTCCTCGCTGGCGCGCGACTCCTCGACCAGCCTCAGCATCCTGGCGTGGCTCTGGGTGACGGCCGTGATCGTGGTGCCGGCGGTCGGCGGTCTGCTCGCCCATCGCCTGCAAGCCATCCCTTCCGAGGGCGAGATCGGCCAGGAGATGACGGCGATCGATCAGCGGATCGCCCGCGAGCACGCCGGCCGGGAGAGGCAATGGCGGCCGCTGAAGTGGGCGGCGGCCGACGGCTTCGCCTGGGAACGGGCCTCGGCGGAGGCGGAGAGGCGGCGCTTCGTCCTGAAGGAGGAGGTCCGCCGCCAGGTCCTGCAACGCAAGCTCGCACAGGCCCGGCTGGCGAGGAGCCTGGCATCCCTCTCCCCCGCCGCGCTGACCGAGGTCCTGGCCGAACGGCTGACGGGCACGGGCTTGGAGCGCGATGCGAGCTTCCTCCAGCAGGCCTGGGCCTTCCGGCCGGTCCTGGCCGCGTGGCTGCGCGCCCTCGACGCGCGCGATGGGGAGAGCCCCCATATCCTCTTCTTCAGCGGCTACGTGTCGCAACGGACCCTGCCGCAGGGAGAGCCGGGAATGATTCCGCGCTTCACCTTCCGCGAGGCTTCCGTGCGCCAGGGTCTCGCGGCCGCACGGCCCGCGCTGGCTCTTTTCGCCGGCGAGACGCTGGCGCTCGCCGCCGCGGCGCTGTTCTTCTTCTCCCGGTATGACGGAGGGTGAGCCATGATCGAGGCCATCGATCTGAGCAAGCGATACCCGAACGGCAGGCTGGCCCTCGACGCCTTGAACCTGAAGGTCGAGCCGGGCGAGATCTACTGTCTGCTGGGGGCCAAGGGTGCCGGCAAGACGACGGCGATCAACCTCTTCCTGGGATTGGCCGAGCCCACCGCCGGCAAAGCCTGCATCGACGGCGCGGACGTGGCGCGGGAGCCGTTGCGGGCGAAGGCCCGGGTCGCCTACCTGGCGGATACCACGGCCTTCTATCGCCGGCTCACGGTGCTGCAGAACCTGGACTTCTTCGCGCGTCTGGGCGGCCGGCGGTCTCTCAGCCGGCACGACTGCGAGATGGCCCTGCGCGAGGTGGGCCTCCCGGAGTCCGCCTTCGGTCAGCGGGTGTCGGAGGTCGGCCCCGGCGCCCTGCGCAAGCTCGGCATCGCGGCGGCCCTGATGAAGGGAGTCCCCGCCCTGGTGCTCGACGAGCCGCTCTCCGGGCTCGACCCCAAGTCCGCGGCCGAGTTGGTGGAGATCCTCGAGGAGCTGCGGGATCAGGGCAAGGCCCTGCTGGTCACCATGCAGGACCTCTTCTGGGCACGCCAACTCGCCGACCGCGTGGGGCTCCTCCAGGAGGGCCGGCAGGTCCTGACGCGCACTCGCGAGGAGCTGCGCTATGAAAACCTGGAGAAGCTCTATCTCGACTCCATGCGCGGGGGCCTGCGCTCCGGTACCGGGTCGCCGGCCGGGATCCCCCGATCCTGACTAACCCGCCCCGTCTTCTGCCTCGCCGCCGCTCAGGCCGTACTGGCGCATCTTGTTGAACAGGGTCTTGCGGGAGATGCCCAGGCTCTCGGCGGTGACGGTGCGGCTGCCCTGGTGCTCGGCCAGGCGGGAGAGGATCATGATCTTCTCGAGCCGCTCCGTGGCCTCGGTCACCGCATCCGCCAGGCTCAGGCGGGAGAGGTCCGAGCGCGGTAGCCCGCCGTTCCCGGCCGGCTCGCCCCGCACCCGGCCGGGCAGGTCGGAGAGCGTCAGCGTGTCCCCCTCGCAGAGGATCATGGCCCGGCAGACCGTGTTTTCGAGCTCCCGCACGTTGCCCGGCCAGTCGTACTCGCCGAGGAGCTGGCGGGCGTCCGGCGCGATGGATGCCACCGCCAAGCCCAGCTCGCGGTTGAAACGGTCGACGAAATGGTCGATCAGCAGCGGCAGGTCGGCCCGCCGCTCGCGCAGCGACGGCAGGCGGATGTGCACCACGTTCAGGCGCCAGAAGAGGTCCTCCCGGAAGCGGCCCTCCCGCGACTCCTTCTCCAGGTCCTTGTTGGTGGCGGCGACGACCCGCACGTCCACGGGCCGGGGAGCACGGGCGCCGAGGCGCTGGACCTGCCGCTCCTGCAACGCCCGCAGGAGCTTGGCCTGGGCGTCGAGGGCGAGGTCGCCGACCTCGTCGAGGAAGAGGCTGCCGCCGTCGGCCTGCTCGAAGCGGCCGGGCCGGGTCTCCCGGGCGTCGGTGAAGGCCCCCTTCTCGTGGCCGAAGAACTCGGACTCGACGAGCGTCTGCGGGATGGCGCTGCAGTTGACGGCGACGAACGGACCCTGCGTGCGCGGGCTGCGGCGATGGATGGCCCGCGCCACCAGCTCCTTGCCGGTGCCCGATTCGCCGGTGATCAGCACCGTCACGTCCACCCGGACGACCTTGGCCATCAGACGGAAGACCTCCTGGATCTCGCGGCTGACGCCCACGATCTCGCTGAAGCCGTAGCGCGCCGCGAGGTCCTCCCGCAGGGCCTCGACCTCGGAGCTCAGGCGCCGCATCTCCAGCGCCCGGTCGACGACCATCAGCAGCTCGTCGTTGTCGAAGGGCTTGGCGACGTAGTCGAAGGCCCCCCGCCGCATGGCCTCCACCGCGGAGGCGATGCTGCCGTGGGCGGTCATCATCACCACGTCCAGCCCGGGCTTCAAGGCACGCAGCCGCTTGAGCGTCTCCAGCCCGTCGATACCGGGGAGCTTGAGGTCGAGCAGCACCAGGTCCGGCCTGGCCTCGGGCAGAGCCGCCAGGGCCTCCTCTCCCGAGCCGGCCTCCGCCACCCGGTGGTGACGCTCCTGCAGGAGCACCGAGAGGATGCGCCGGATCGGTCGCTCGTCATCCACGATCAGGACGTTGGCCATGGCTTCCCTCGACCCAGGGCAGACGCACCGACACGGTGGTCCCCGATCCCACCTCGCTCTCCATCTGGATCTCCCCCTCGTGCTGCTCGACGATGCCGTGACAGATGGCCAGCCCCAACCCGGTGCCGTCCCGCTTGGTGGTGTAGAACGGATCGAAGACACGCCGCAACTGATCCGGCGGAATCCCCGGTCCGGTATCCGCGATGCGGACCTGCACCCAGGGGGCGTCCTCGCGGCCGCGCAGAGGCGGCCACGGCGACACCGCCACCGAGATCCTCCCTCCGCCCGGCATGGACTGCAAGGCGTTGAGCAGCAGGTTCAGGAACACCTGCTTCAACTGGCCGGCGTCGCCGAGGACGCGCCGGGCGGGACCGCCGAGATCGCTGTCGATCGCGACCCCCTGCTCGGCAGCTTGGGCCTGGACGAGTTGCACGGCCTGGCCGAGCGGCTCCAGGAGGTCGATCTCCGCCCTCCGGATCTCCCCCGAGCGGCTGAGGCTGAGGAGCCCCCCCACGGTGCTGTTGATACGGTCCACCTCGCTCAGCAGCTCCGCCACGAGCTGGTGCTTCGGCTCGCCGGGATCGAGCCCGCGCAGCAGGTACTGCATGGTCGAGCGGATCGCCGTCAGCGGGTTGCGGATCTCGTGCGCCACCCCCGCCGCGAGCTGTCCCACGGCGGCCAGGCGCTCGGCCCGGTGGAGGCGGTCCAGGCGCTCGCGCTGGGCGCGGTAGAGGGCCGCGTTCTCGAAGGCCAGGCTGGCCTGGGAGGCCAGCAGATTGAGCAGCTCGACGTCGGCGCGGCTCAGGGTCCACCCGGGCCGGTCGGAGCCCAGCAGGAGGATTCCCGTCAAGCGGTTGAGAGAGACCATCGGCACACAGAGGTTCAGCCGCAGGCCGTCGAGCAGGTCCCGCTCCGCTGGATCGAGATACTCGTGGACGCCGGGCTGGCGATCGAGGTCCAGGCAGGTCTCGTTCACCGCCAGCCAGCGGGCGAGCTTCCCGCGGGCCGCCAGCCGCAGGCCGGAGAGCTCGGAATCCTTCAGGCCGAGGGAGAAGCCGGGCAGGAAGCTCGTGGTCGCCGGGTCCGGCTCGAGGATGGCCATGCGGTCCGGATCGAACAGCTCCCGGATGCGGGCCGCGACGCTCGCCTCCAGGGCTTCGCGATCGACGATCAGCGCCAGGGAACGGCTGAGCTCCTGCACGGCACGGCGGTTGAGCCGGCTCCTTCGCAGGCGCCCGAGCATCCTTTCGAAAATGAGATTCGGCCGCATCCCCGCGGGGATGATACTCCTCCAGGCTCGCCGAGCTTCTCTCGCCGGCCCGGCCTGTCCCCTTTTGCCGGGCCGCCGGCACCGACTCTTCGACAGCCGTCCCCGATGAACCCGATGCGAGATCTCCGGCGGACCGTCCGGACCGTCCTCCTGGCCAGCGCCACCCTGAGCCTCGGAGTCTGCGCTCCGGGCAACCCGGGGCCGGGCGCCGTGGTGGAGTCGCTCGCGCCGCAGGGTGCCGGGGCGCGGGGCGGGCTGCACGCGGGCGACGTCCTGCTCTCCTGGCGGCGGCGGGCGGCGCCGCCCGCCAACCCCGAGGCGCCCGCGGGCGGGCTGGGCTCCTGTACAGACGTGGCCGAGCTGGAGGCCGAGCAGGCGCCCCGCGGTGCCGTCGAGCTCCGTGTCCGGCGGCGCGGCAAGGCCTCCACCGTCGAGCTCCCGGCCGGGGCGTGGCAGCTCGAGGTGCGGCCGCGGGTGGCCGCGGGCCCCGAGGTCTCCGCCTGTGCGGCCTACGCCCGGGCGCGGCGGGCCGTCCGCGAGAGCCGCTGGGACGACGCGCTGCAGGAATTTCAGCGGGCCGTGGGCTGGGCGCGGCAGGCCCGGCGGACGCGCTTCGCGGCGCTGGTGCTCGACCAGCGGGGCACCGTCGCCCTAGGCCAGGACGACTTCGCCGGCGCCGCGGCCGACCTGAGCGAGTCGCTCCGGCTGCTGCACACGGCCGCGCCGGGCAGTCTGGCGGAGGCCGGCGCCCGGCACCTGCTGGGCCGCGCGGCGTTGCGCCGCGGGGATTTCACGCACGCCGAGGCGGACTTCCACCAGGCGTTGGAGCTGCGGACCCGCCTGGCACCGGAGAGTCTCGAGCGCGCGTCGACCCTCAACAACCTGGGAATCCTCCACTGGTCCCTGGGCGACCTCGACGGCGCCAGGTCCTTCTATCTTCAGGCCCTGGACCTCATGCGGCGGCGCGCCCCCGGCAGCCAGGACGAGGCGCAGGTGCTCAACAACCTGGGTCTCCTGGCGCGCAACGCGGGAGACCCCGGCACGGCGGTGGCCTACCTCGCCCAGGCCAGCCGCATCTGGCAGCGGCTGGAGCCGGAGGGCGCGGACCTGGCCCGCAGCTTCACCAACCTGGCGGCGCTGGCCTCGGACCGCGGCGACCTCGCCCTGGCCGAAGAGTACGACCAGGCCGCCCTGAAGACCTTCGAGCACCTCGCGCCCGAGGGCCTCGAGGTCGCGAAGCTGCTCGCCAACCTCGGCATCATCGCCCGCGAGCGCTTCGACTACGAGGAGGCCGAAACGCTGTTCCGCCGGGCCCTCGCCATCCAGCGCAAGCGCGTCCCGGGCTCGACGGACGAGGCGTCGGGCCTGAGCAACCTCGCCTCGGTCCTGACCGACCTGGGCCGCCTCGGCGAGGCGGAGGACTGCGCCCGGCGGGCCCTCTCTCTGCGCTCGCAGCTCACCCCGAAGAGCTCGGACGTGGCCCTCAGCCTGTCGATGCTGGGGGTGATCGCCTGGAAGCGGGGGGACTACCGGACGGCGGCCGGCCTCGGCGAGCAGGCGCTCGCGCTCCAGCGCCGGACCGCCGCGGGGACGATCCAGGAGGGCGACGTGCTGCAGTTCCTCGGCTCCGTGGCGCTCTCGGCGGACCGCTTCGGACAGGCCGAGCGCTACGGCCGGCAGTCGCTCGCCATCTACCATCGGCTGGCGCCGCAGAGCCGCGCCGAAGCCGCGGCCCTCGACCTGATCGGGTCCGCTCTCCAGAGATCGGGGCACGCCGCCGCGGCCGAAGAGACCCTGCTCGCGGCCGTCGCGGCGCTCGAGGCCCAGGTCGGCCGGCTCGGCGGCGCGGACGAGGCGAGGGCGAATTTCCAGGCGCGCTGGGGGGAGGTCTACCAGCACCTGATCGCGCTCCAGATCGACCGCGGCGAGGAGGCTGCGGCCCTGCAGACCCTGGAGCGCTGGCGGGCCCGCGGCCTGCTGGCGCAGATCGCCCAGCGGGACCTCGCGTTCAGCGCCGACGTCCCGGCGCCGCTGCTGGCCCAGCAGCGCAGGCTCGACCGGTCCTATCAGGAGATCCAGGGGAAGATCGCCAAGGCCGATCCGCGGCGCGAAGCGGATCTCGAGGCGCTCCTGGTCCAACTCTCGCGGCGGCGCAACGAGCGCTCGTCCCTGGAGGACTCGATCGTCCACGCCTCCCCCCGCTACGCCTCGCTGCGTCACCCCCGACCGCTGGACCTGGCGGCAGCCCGCAGCGCCCTCGACCCGGGGACCCTCTGGCTCTCCTATTTCGTGGCCCCGGAGGAGACGTTCCTCTTCGTGGTCACGCCCGCTGCGAGCGGCGAAACGGAGGGTTTGCGGGTCTTCCGCCTGGCCGCCGGCGAGAAGGCTCTCATGGAGGACACCGCCGTCTTCCGCGGCCTGATCCTGCGCGGCCATGACGCGCCGGAGGTCGAGCCGGCCCTGCTCGTCCAGGGGAGGAAGCTCTTCAATCTCCTGATCGCTCCCGCGGCGCCCTGGATCGACCGCGCCGAACGCATCCTGATCTCGCCGGACGGGCCGCTCCACACCCTGCCGTTCGCCGCCCTGGTGCGGCCCGGCAAGAGGCCCGAGCTCCTGCTGGAGTGGAAGCCGATCCACACCGTGCTGTCGGCCACGCTCTACGCCCAGCTCAAGGGGGGGCGGCGACCGGCTCCCGGCGGTGACGGCGGACCGCTGGTGGCGTTCGCCGATCCCACCTATCCCACCGCCGGGGGTGCGACGGCCGCTCCGGAAGATCCACCGCTGCGGCGTTATCGCGCCGGCCTCCCCCCCTTGCCGGGGGCGCAGGAGGAGGTCCAGGCTCTCGCGAAGCTCTATGGCAACAACGTCCTCGTCTACACCGGCGATGCCGCGACCAAATCGCAGGTCGAGCGCCTGCCGGCCAGGGTGCGTTGCCTCCACTTCGCCTGCCACGCCCTGCTCGACCGGCGCTCCCCCCTCGACTCCGCCCTCGCCCTGGCCTCGCCCGGGGCGGACGACAACGGCATGCTCCAGGCCTGGGAGATCTTCGAGCGGCTGCGGATCGACGCCGACCTGGTCACCCTCTCGGCGTGCGACACGGGCCTGGGCCGCGAGGCGGGCGGCGAGGGGCTGATCGGCCTGACCCGGGCCTTCCAGTACGCCGGGGCGCGCTCCGTCCTGGCCTCCCTCTGGAACGTCTCGGACCGCTCGACCGCGGCGCTGATGGTCCGCTTCTACGCCAGGCTGCGGGCCGGTCTGCCCAAAGACCTGGCCCTGGCCGAGGCCCAGCGCGAGCTGCTGCACGGCGGCCAGTTCCCCCACCCCTACTCCTGGGCGGCGTTCGAGCTGAACGGCGACTGGCGGTGAGAGACTGGCGGTGAAAAGGGGACGGGCCCAGCCTAGATGGGCCCGTCGGAACAGGATCGACGACAAAGCCGGCGGCGGCTTTACCGCTCGCTGCCGAGGGTGAAGGAGAGGCCCGGGTCCGTGCTGCGCACCGACACCTGCTGGCCGAGAGCGAACTGCAGCACGGCGCCGTTGAGGTTGACGTCGCGGGCGTTCTGCCGCGCCGGGCAGCCGGAGCCGGGCTGGAAGACGGAGGTGTCCGGCCGGCCGAGGAAGGCCCGCTGGAGCCCCGCCGCCACGGTCTCGGGAGCATCGCCTTCGAGGGTGTCCACGCCGAAAGTGCAGACGCCGAGCGGCGAGCTCTCGGTCACCTCCACCCGGCCGCCAGCACCCCGTCCGGCGAAGGCGAGGCGAGGGACGACGCGGCTCCCCTGCCGCGGCACGCCGTAAGCGCCGACGCTGAAGGCGGCGAGGCCGTTGCCGGTCACCTCGGTGATGAGCTGCACGCCCACCTGCTCGGGAGCCGAGAGGGAGAGCCGGAAGGGTTTCAGCCCTTCGTCCTCATGCGTGCCGATCGCCGTCGAGCCGGCGATGGACGCCCGCACCCCGGCCGCCTGGCAGCGGGCGTCGGAGCTCACGGCGTCCGCCGCTCGGGTGAGCACGCGCTCGGCGTCGTCCTCCGCCGCGTAGCTCAACGCCACCGAGCAGAGGGGCGTCGAGAGGCCGCCGTTCCGCTTGATCGTCGGCGTCAGGGTGAAGGAGCCCTCCCGGCCCGCGGGCGCGAAGCCCAGTTGCGTGCTCGCCGCCTCCTTGGTCTCCTGCGCCGTGCGCACGCCTGAGTGCACCGACCGGCGGCCGCAGGCGACCTCCACCTCGCTGACGTTGCAGCGCGACCACGGCACCCCGCCGACGCAGGCGCCGCCTTGGCAGGCCCAGGCCACCTTGCGGTTGGCGTAGTAGCCGTCCTTGCTCGATACCAGGAAGCCGTGAGCGTCCGTGGCCAGAGCGCCGCCGTCGGCATCCACCGTGGCGGTCGAGCAGAGCCGGCTCCCCTCGTAGAGGCTCATCGAGCACCGCTGGCCTGGGTCGAAGCCGTCCACCGACACGGAGACGAAGGGCGCCGGCTGGTAGGGGTCGAAGTAGCCGCAGCAGGCCTCCTCGTAGAAGTCGGGGATGGTGAGGCCGGCGACGAGCGACAGCCGCCAGACGCCGCGGCCGTGGGTGGCGGCGTAGAGGACCTGGCCGTCCTTGGCGAGCTCGAGGTCGTAGACGGCGACGTTGGGCAGACCGCCCGACTTGAACCAGAGGGAGACCGAGGAGTCGGCGTCGTCGCGGCTGTAGATGCCGGAGTCGGTCCCGGCCCATACCGCATAGGGCGACGCCGGTTGGATGGCCAGAGTGTTGACCGAGGCGCCCGCGAAGTCGCCGAGGACGCTGTCGTCGAGCGGCCCCCAGGAGGCGCCGGCCGTGGTGCTGCGGAAGAGGCTGTGGGCGGCGAGGCCCGCGAAGGCCGCGAAGACCGTCTTCTCGTCGGCCGGGTGGACGGCGAGGGCGGTCACCGGCCGGCCCGGCAATCCGGCGTTCGCCTGTGTCCAGGTGGGACTGGCGCTCTGCCCGTCGGCGGTGGTGAAGACCTTGCCGTCGTAGTAGCCGACGTAGATGCGGTTGGGGTTGCCCGGCGCGACGGCCACGGCCGAGATGGGGTTCTGGATGCCGGCCAGGTCCGGAATCGCCGCCCCGCCGCCGAGCGCTCCGGAGATCGGCGTCCAGGAGTCGCCGTCGTCGACGCTGCGGTAGAGCCGGGTGGTGGTGGTGTACAGCGGGTGCTGGCCGCCGACGGCGGTCGGGTCCTGGACCAGCGGCGGATACCAGGAGGCGTTGCTGCCTTCGCCGAGACCCGAGGTGATGAACGGCCAGCCGAATTGGCAGAGCCCGGGACCCTCACAGCGGCGCGGTGTCGCCCCGAAATACACGTCGTAGAGGAGGTTGGGATTGTCGAGGTCGATGAGGGTGGAGGCGGAGTCGCCGTCGTCGGCGGTCTCCCAGACCTCGGTCCCCTGGTAGACGAGGGTGCCGTTGTCCTGCGTACCGCCCATCAGGAAGTCGTCCTTGGGCGCCGCCGAAACCGACTGGAACAGCGTCACCGCGAGCCCCTGCTGGAAACCGCTCCCCCAGCCGTTCTCGCCGTCGCCCACGAACAGGCCGCCGTCGTTGACGTCGTAGACCACCTCGCCCGTTTTCGTCTTCGCCTCGAAGACCACCACCTGGTGATGGTCGGGGTGGAGCGCCCAATCGGCAACCGTGTCCCAGCCCAGACCGCCGCTGACCGACTTGTAGAGGTTGATGCCGCCGTACCACAGGGTGAACGGGTTGATCGGATCGATGGTCAGCGCGTGGGTGTAGGAGGCGTAGCCGGTGATCGGAGCGCCGTAAGGCGCAGGAGGATCGAGCTGGGCGTCCACCATCTGCCAGGTGCTGCCGCCGTCGACCGAGCCGAAGATGGCGGGCGAGCACCAGTAGGGCTGCGGCTTCGTCTGGGGATGAGGGCAGGAGCCGAGCACCACGTAGAGGATGGCGGCGCTCATGCCCGGCGTGCGGTGGACGGCGAGCTCCGGCCAGTCCGCGGCGGCCAGCAGGCTCGCCGGAATGCCGTTGCTCATCGGCTTCCAGGTATCGCCGCCGTCGACGGAGCGGTAGATGCCGTCGTGCCGCAGCCCCGCGAACAGGACGTTATGATCCTGGGGGTCCATCTCCAGGTCGGTGGCCGGCGTGCCGTGGCCAAGCACGTTGAACCAGGTCTGGCCGGCGTCCTTGGAGCGCCAGACGCCCAGCGCGCCCGCCGGCGTGGTGGTCACCGTCGAGTGCGAGCCGTTCGAGGTCTCGCCGGTCGACAGGGCGGCGAAGAGCACCTTGCCTTTGTCGTCGGGCGTCGTGGGATCGAGCACGATCTTGGTGATGGCGCCGCGGGCGAACTGGCTCTCGCCCAGGAGCGTCCAGTCGTAGACGTTGGTGGCGGAGTCCCACTTGCCCTTGAGGATGCCGCGGCCGTACTGGGTGTCGCGCCGGATGCTGTCCTCCCCGGTCCCCGCCCACACGGTGGCGCAGCCGGTCTTCAGGCATGAGTCGAGGGCGAGCGCGCCCACGGCCAGGGACGGAGCGTCGTCGGTCATCGGTTCCCAGAAGCTGTTGGGCCATACCGAGCCGTGCCAGACGCCGCCGCCGGCAGAGCCGATCCAGACGTCGCCCAACGGGTTGGCCGGGTTCGGAGCCACGACGTTGATGCGGCCCGTCACCTGCACGCCATTGCTGGTCAGGGTCTGGCCATCGTTGACCAGGTCGGGCCCCAGGGGAATCCAGGAATTGCCCGCGCGTGCGGCGGGCACCGGGCCCAGCAGGAAGAGGGCGAGGACCGCGGCCACCGGGATTGCGCGCGAGCTTGAGACCTGCTGCTGTAAGCTCATCTCCAGATCCTCCTTGACAGTCATGAAGAAAAGCGGGCGCCCCACGCGGGGCGCCCTCATGGACGACCTTCTCGTACCCTCCTACCGCTCGCTGCCGAGGGTGAAGCTGAGGCCCGGGTCCGTGCTGCGCACCGAGACCTGCTGGCCGAGGGGGAACTGCAGCACGGCGCCGTTGAGGTTGACGTCGCGGGCGTTCTGCCGCGCCGGGCAGCCGCCGCTGAGCTGGAAGACGGAGGTGTCAGGCCGGCCGAGGAAGGCCCGCTGGATCCCCGCCGCCACGGTCTCGGGGGCATCGCCCGCCAGGGTGTCGACGCCGAAGGTGCAGGTGCCGAGCGGCGAGCTCTCGGTCACCTCCACCCGGCCGCCGGCGGCCACCCCGGCCAGGCTGACGAGGGGGGCCACCAGGCTGCCCGTCCGCGGCGTGCCGTAGGAGCCCACGGTGAAGGCGGCAAGGCCGTGGCCGGTCACCTCGGTGATGAGCTGCACCCCGAAGGGCTGGGCCTGCGAGAGGGACAGCCGGATGGGCGTCGGCCCCAGGTCCTCATGGCTTCCGGCCGCGGCGGAGCCGGCGACCGTCGCCTGCACCCCGGCCGCCTGGCAGCGCGCGTCGGAGTTGATGATGCTCGCCGCCCTGGCGAGCACGCGCGAGTCGTCCTCCCCCGCGGCGTAGCTCACGGCGACCGAGCAGAGGGCCGTCGAGAGGCCGCCGTTCTTCTTGATCGTCGGCGTCAGGGTGAAGGAGCCCTCGCGGCCCTGGGGCGCGAAGCCCAGTTGCGTGCTGGTGGGCGTCTTCGTCTCCTGGGCCGTGCGCACCGCCGAGCGCACCGAGCCGCGGCCGCAGTCGACCTCGACCTCGCTGACGTTGCAGCTCGCCCAGGACACCCCGCCGGCGCAGGCGCCGCCCATGCAGGCCCAGGTCACCTTGCGATTGGTGTAGTAGCCGGCCTTGGTCGACACCAGGAAGCCGTGGGCGTCGGTGGCCAGCGCGCCGCCGTCGGCGTCCACCGCGGAGGTCGAGCAGAGCCGGCCGTTCTCGAAGAGGCTCATGGTGCACTTCTGCACCGGATCGTAACCCGCCACCTCGACGGAGACGTAGGGCGCCGGCACGTAGGGGTCGAAGACGCCGCAGCAGGCCACGTCGTTGAAGATGGGATAGAGCTGGGGGAGCAGCGACAGCCGCCAGACGCCGCGGCCGTGCGTGCCGGCGTAGAGGGTCTTGCCGTCGACGATCGCCAAGCCATAGACGGCGACGTTGGGCAGGCCGGTCGACTTGAACCAGAGGGCCACGGACGAGTCGGGGTCCGAGCGGGAGTAGACGCCGGTGTCCGTCCCCGCCCACACCCCGTAGGGAGCGGAGGACGCGATGGCGAGGGTGTCGACCGGACCGATGGCGAAGGAGCCGTCGTTGCTGTCGTCGAGCGAGCCCCAGACGGTGCCGGCCGTGGTGGTGCGATAAACGCTGTGGGAGCCGAACCCCGAGACGGCGGCGAGCACCGTGCTCTCGTTGGCCGGATGGACGGCGAGAGCGGTCACCGGCCGGCCCGGCAGCCCGGAGCCGGCCGCCGTCCACTGCGGCAGCGCGCTCTGGCCGTTGGCGGTGGTGAAGACCTGGCCGCCGTAGAAGCCGACGTAGATGCGGTTGGGGTTGTTCGGCGCCACGGCGACGGCGGTGATGGGGTTCTGGATGTTGTTCAGCGCGGCGATCGTCCCCGTGCCGCCGAGCGGCCACGGCAGCGAGGGGTCCGCCGGCACCTGCGACCAGGAGTCGCCCTGGGTCGACGTCTGGAAGAGCTGGGTGGTACCGATGTAGAGCGGATGCACCCCGCCGGCGGCCGTGACGCTCTGCGCCAGGGGCGGATACCAGGAGACGTTGGCGTCCTGGGGGAGACCCCAGGTGATGTCGGGCCAGCCGAAGGGGCAGAAACCGGGTCCCTTGCAGCGGCGCGGCTCGGTTCCCACGTAGACGTCGTAGAGGACGTTCTCATCGTCGAGGTCGATGAGGGTCGACGCGGAATCGCCGTCGTCGGCGTGCTCCCAGACCTCCGTGCCCTGGTAGACGTTGGTGCCGTTGTCCTGGGTGCCGCCGAACAGGAAGGTGTCCTTGGCCGTGGTGGAGACGGACTGGAACTGCGTCACCGCCAGCCCCTGCTGGAAACCGCCGCTCCACTGGTCCTGACCATCGCCCACGAACAGGCCGCCGTCGTTGACGTCGTAGGTCACCAGGCCGCTGGGCGTCTTGTTGGTGGCGAACGCCGCGACCTGGTGATGGTCGGGGTGGAGCGCCGTGTTGCCGATCTTGTTCCAGGTGACGCCGGCGTCGGTCGACTTGTAGAGGTTGATGCCGCCGAACCACAGGATGTTCGGATTGGTCGGGTGGATGGTCAGCGCGTGGGTGTAGGAGGTGTAGGCGGTCAGCGGCTCGCCGTAGGCGGGCGCCGGCGAGACCGCGGCGTGCATCTGCGTCCAGGTGCTGCCTTCGTCGAGCGAGCGGAAGATGGCGGGCGAGCACCAGAACACGGGCCCCTTCTCGTGCGGATGGGGGCAGGAGCCGAGCACCGCGTAGACGGTGGCCGCCGTCATCTTCGCATTGCGGAAGACGGCGATCTCCGGCCAGTCCGAGCCGGTCAGCAGGGAGGCGGGGATGCCCTGGCCGATCGCCTGCCAGGTGCTGCCGCCGTCGAGCGAACGGTAGAGGCCGTCGCGCCGCATGCCGGCGAAGAGGACGTTGTGATTCATCGGGTCCATCTCCAGGTCGGTGGCCGGCGTCTTGTGGTCGAGCACGATGGCCCAGGTCTGGCCGGCGTCCTTGGAGCGCCAGACGCCCACGTGCCCCACCGGGTTGGTGGTCACCGTCGATTCCGTGGAGTTCGAGGTCTGGCCGGTCGACAGGGCGGCGAAGAGCACCTTGCCGCCGTTGTCGGGAGTCGTGGGGTCGAGCACGAGCTTGGTGACGGCGCCACGGCTGAACTTGGTGTCGCCGAGTTGCGTCCAGTCGTAGACGTTGGTGGCGAAGTTCCAGGTGCCCTTGAGGATGCCGCTGCCGTACTGGGTGTCGCGCCGGATGCTGTCCTCCCCGGTCCCCGCCCAAACGGTGGAGCAGAAGGTGGCATTGCAGGAGTCGAGGGCGATGGCGCCCACGGCGAGCGAGGCCGCGTCGTCGGTCATCGGGCTCCAGAAGTTGTTGGGCCACACGGTGCCGTTCCAGACGCCGCCGCCGGCCGCGCCGACCCACACGTCGCCTAGAGGATTGAGCGGATTGGGCACCACGACGTTGATGCGGCCGGTCACCGGCACGCGGCCGGGCCAGGCCTGGCCGTTGTTGATCAGGTCAGGCCCCAGGGGGACCCACGGATCGGTGGCGCGAGCCGCGGCAGGCAGCACCAGCGCCGCCAGACAGAAGACGGTCGGAAGGAATGAGAGCTTCGCTCGTACGTTCATCTCCAGATCCTCGATTGGACCGGCGAGCTTGCCGCCACCATGGAAGGCGAGGCCGCCGGTCGGAAGGGAAGACGGCGGCGGCGGGCAGCGGTATTAGAGCTGTTCGCGCAAAGGCTCGGCGCGTTGACAGCGCGGTCCGGTTGCGGTGAGATCGAGGGGTGCTTCGACCGGTCGAGCCCGTGCCCCCCGACGAGGGCAAAGAGCGCGAAGAGTTCCGCAGCATCTTCGTGGAGTTCTTCCCACGCCTGCGCAGCTTCTTCCATTCCAGTGGATTCCAGATGTCCGACGCTGAGGATCTAAGTCAAACGGCGTTGTGGACCGTCTATAAATCGAGGGGGCAGTTCCGGGGCGACGGCAGCTTCGACGGCTGGGTCTACTCCATTGCCCGCAACGTGGCACGGAACGAGTGGCGCCGCCGGGGACGCGCCCGCGAAGAAGAGCCCGTGAGCGAGGCGATCCCGGACCACGTCCCCTCCGCCGAAACGCAGAGCACGAACCGGCAGGACCTGAGAAAGGCCGTCGACGCGCTGGCGAAGCTGCCGGCGGGCATGCGGGCCTGCCTCCTGCTGCACGTGCAGAAGGGGCTGTCGTACAAGGAGATCGGCCAGCGGCTGTCGCTCGCCGTGCCGACCGTGAAGGTGCAGATCTGGAACGCCCGGCGTCGCCTGAGGAGCCTGCTGGAGGAGGAACCGCCATGAGCGAGATGCCCGAGATGACCGAGAGACCTGAGATGAGCGAGCCGATCCCGCTGCGGCCCTCCGGCCCCCACCCCACGCCCGCGGAGATCTACAGCGCCCGGATCGACCCGGACGGTCCCGGCGCCGAGCGGGTGCTGCGCCACGCCGCCGGCTGCGCCCGCTGCTCGGAGGAGATGGCTCGCCAGGAGGCCTTCGACCAGCCGGAGCCGCTGCCGGCCGCCGCCCTCGACAGGGCCTGGGAGCGGTTCGGCCGCGGCGAGCCCGACGTCCGACGGGAGAGGCGGGAACGGCGGCCCGCCTGGCAGCAGCCCGCCTTCGCCCTCGCCGCAGCGCTCACACTCTGCCTCCTGGGGCTCGGGATCTGGGTGGCGGAGCGGCCCCGGCAGGAGGCGGACGTCGAGCGCGGCAGCGCCGAAGCGACCACCGGCATGGCGCCCTCGGGCGTCCTGGCGGCGGCGCCGGTCGAGTTCACCTTCCCCGCGCCGGGAGACCAGCCGCGGCGGGTGAAGGTGTTCGACTCCGCGCAGACCTACGTCTGGACCAGCGCGCCCACCTTCGGCAGCCGCATCGTCCTCCCGGAGACGGAGCGGCGGCGCCTGAAACCGGGGGTCGAATATTTCTGGACCGTGGTGGGCGGTGCGGGAGAGGGGGGAACGGCGCAGAGCTTCGAGATCCGCAAGTGATGGAGTAGAATCTTCACGAAAGGGTCTCCGGATGACCTCAGTCCTCATCCTGACGGAGCCGATGGACTTTCACGCCTTTGCCGTGGCCGAAGCCCTGCGGCGCAAAGGCGTCGACGCCGTCCTCTGGCATGGCACCGACTTTCCCGGCCGGCAGCGGGCCTCCGTCTGGGTGGACGAGAGCGGCTTCGACCTGGAGATCTCGGGCGCGGAGATCGCGCTACGGCAGCCCCGTTTCGACACCGTCTGGAACCGGCGGCCCACCGATCCCGTCCTGCCGGGCCACCTCCATCCGGCCGACCGGGTGCCGGCCGGGCGCGACTGCCAGCACTTCGTCTGGGCCCTCTGGCACCTGATCGCCCCCGATGCCTTCTGGGTCAACCCGCTGTCGCCCGTCGCGTCCGCGATCCTCAAGCCCTATCAACTCCGGCTCGCCCGGGAGATCGGCCTGGAGATTCCGCCGACGCTGTGCAGCAACGACCCCGAACGCATCGTCGAGTTCCTGCGCGCCCATGAGGGGGAGACGCTCTACAAGAGCTTTCATGCCGGCTCCTGGAAGACGGAGGACGGGCTCGCCATCCTTTACACCTCCCCGGTCACGGAGGACGACCTGCCGGAGGACGCGGCGCTCCAAGCGGCGCCGGGGATCTTCCAGGTGCGCATCCCGAAAGATCACGAGCTGCGGGTGACCTTCCTCGGCGCTCAGGCCGTGGCGGCGCGGCTGCACACCCAGGCCAACCCGGAGACCCGGGAGGACTGGCGCCGGTCGGCGTCCCTCGAGGTCGAGCCCGCGGCGCTGCCCGAGGCGGTGGCCCGGCAGTGCAGAGAGCTCATGGCGCGCCTGGGCCTGGTCTTCGGCTGCTTCGATTTCATCGTGACGCCGGAAGGCCGCCACGTGTTCCTGGAGGTCAATCCCATGGGCCAGTTCCTCTTCCTGGAGCGGCTGTGCCCGGAGATCCCGCTGCTGGACCGGTTCTGCGATTTCCTGATCGCGCGTGGCGTCGCCTCGCCAGGCAACGGCGTGCCGGCCGTCCGCCTGCGGGACGTCTGGGAACCGGCGGAGCGCGCGTTCCTCGCCGCGCCGGAGATCCACGTGCCGAAGCCCAACAAGATCATCGCCGAGGGGGGAGCCGCGCCATCGCGAGGTCCCACCGGCTCAGAGCTTCCTGTCCTGACAGGCCTCTCGGGGTCATCCGAGGCCATGACGCGGGGCAGTTGAAAGGAGGACAGACTCATGAAGAAGTCAAGGGGAAACCGGCTCCTGGGTCGCAGTCTGGCCCACGAGCTGACCGAGGGCGAGCTGCTGCGCGCCTTCGGCAGTCAGACCATCAGGTCCGGCTGTAGCAGCGGCGGTGTCGATTACACCTCGACCCGCGACAAGAACGGCGTCGAGATCGACTGAGACGTTCCTCAGCCTCCGATCTCGACGCTGAGCGTTTAGACCGGAGCCACCGGGCGTGGATCGCCCGGATGCCAGTCGATCTCGTCCCCCTCTCTCCCTCGTGGGAGAGAGGGGTCAGCAGAATGCGGGCCCGCCGCCTCAGTTGATCGACTTCCCCTCCTCGAGCGTCTTGATCATCCCCTCCAGGGATTTGCGGTTGCCCTCGTCCGGCGCCTGCTTGACGGCCAGCCTGGCCTCGGCCAGGGCCTCCTTGGTGTGGCCCAGGGCGGCGTGGCCGCGGGCGAGCCCGACGTGCACCGGCCAGACGTTGGGGTGGCGCTTGGCGTTGAGCTCGAAGACCTTCATCGCCTCCTCGTTCTTCTTCCGCGCCAGGAGCTGGCGGCCGTAGAGGTGGATCTCGATGGGCCCGGCCGTGGGCTGGGCCAGGGCGGCGTCCATGGTCTTCCGGGCCTCCTCGGTCTTGCCGTTGGCCTCCTGGAGCTGGGCCAGGGTGGAGAGGGTGGTGAAGTTCTCCTGGCCGATACCGGGGCCGTGGGCCGCCGCTTCGGCCCAGCGCAGGCCGTCGTCGAGGTGAGACTTGGCCTGCAGGATGTAGTTGGCGGCGGCGTCCCAGTTCTGCCAGGTGAACCCCGGGCTGTTGCGCAGCTCGCGGCGGATGCTCTCCACGTAGAGGTCGTCGGGATGCTCCACCGTGATGGTGAACGGGAGTTGCAAGTCCTCCCACTTGAGGGCGGCCGTGGCCTTGGCGGGCGTGCGCTCGGTGAACTCGTAGGTCAGCCACTCGTGGTACTCGCTCTTCTCGGGCTTGGCCTGGACGCGCAGGGCATCCTCCTTGGCGTCGTAGAAGAAGCTCCCCCAGGAGGTGGAGTTCTTGGAGAAGACGATCGTCCACTCCTCCTGGCCGGGAATGAAGTGGACGCCGTAGGAGCCGGCCGGCAGGGGCTTGCCCTGCACCAGGACGTCGTGGTCGGTGGTGAAGACCGTGTTCTCGTTGGCGCCGCCCCGCCACGGGCACTGGTCGCCGCAGGTGCCGAAGCCGAGGTTGGCCATGCCATACGGCACCAGCCCGCCCCAGATCTTGCCGTGGCGGTCCTCGCCCGTGGGGCTGTGGACGTGCGGGCTGTTGTAGGTGAGGGTCACCTTCACGGGGCCGATGCCCTGGGTGACGGACGAATACTGGTTGTTGCCGGACGGCGGCAGCGTGAGGCCGCCCTGGGCGGCGGCCGGCAGGGCGGTGAGGAGCGCTGCCGCGGCCAGCAGGACGAGGCGACGGACGAGGTTTCGGGTCATGGGAGATCCTCCATGGAAGGTCGTTTCGTCTCTCTACGCAGGGAACGCGGGAAGGTTCGGGGTAGAATGTAAAATGACGTAAATACCGGGCCATGATCCACGACCACCACCGCGACGGCTTCACCGTCTCCACCGACCCGGCGAGGCTCGACCTCGACGCCGTCCACGCCTTCCTCACCACCGCCTACTGGTGCGAAGGGATCCCCCGCGAGACGGTGGCGCGGGCGCTCGCCAATTCCCTCTGCTTCGGTCTCTACGCAGGGCCACGGCAGATCGGTCTGGCGCGGGTGGTCACCGACGCCGCCACCTTCGCCTACCTCTGCGACGTCTACGTCCTCCCTGAGCTGCGCGGCCGGGGCCTGGGGAGATGGCTGATGGAGTGCGTCATGGGCCATCCGGACCTCCAGGGGCTGCGCCGCTTCAGCCTCGTCACCCGCGACGCCCACGAGCTCTACCGCCCTTTCGGCTTCACCGCGGTCCAGAACCCCGCGCGGCACCTGGAGATCGTGCGGCCCGGACTGTACAGGCCATAGGCTAGAATCCCGCCGTTCCGCAACCTGGAGGGTCCGTGCGCTCGTACTTCGTATTCCTCGTGCTGCTGGCGGTCAAGGCCTTCGCCCGGCTCTTCTACCGCATGGACATGCAGTGGATCGGCGAGGTGCCGCCCGAGCCGTGGCGGCACATCCGCCTGACCGCCATCCTCAACCACACCAGCCTCTATGAGGCCCTCTTCACCAGCGCCTGCCCCAACCACTTCCTGTGGCGCCTCGCCCGCCACGGCGTCGTGCCCATCGCCGAGAAGACGACGAAGCGGGCGGTGGTGGGGCGCTTCTACGGCCTGGTGGCGGCGCGGGTCATCTCCATCACCCGCGAGCGCGACGAGACCTGGAGCCAGGTGCTCAAGGAGATCGACCCCGACGCCATGGTGATCATCCTGCCCGAGGGGCGGATGAAGCGGGCCACGGGGCTCGACGCCCACGGCAAGCCGATGACGGTGCGTGGCGGCGTCGCGGACATCCTGGAGACCATGGGCGAAGGGCGGATGCTCATCGCCTACAGCGGCGGCCTGCACCACGTGCACACCCCCGGCGAGCGCCTCCCCCGCCTGTTCAGGACCATCCGCCTGCGGCTGGAGGTGGTGGACATCGTCGAATACCGCGCCGCCCGCATGGCCGAGGGCGGCCACAAGGGCTTCCGCCGGGCGGTGGTCAACGACCTCGAGCGGCGGCGCGACCTGGTCTGCCCCCCCCTGGAGGCGCTGAGCTCCCGGTAAAGTCGTACAATGACGCCGGGAGGCGCGGTGTTCGGAAAGCCCTTCAACCTGTTCAGAATCTTCGGGTTCGCGATCCGGGTCGACCCCTCCTGGGGGATCATAGCGGCGCTGGTGACCTGGCAGTTCGCGACGCTCGCCCTCCCCGCCTGGGCGCCGGGGCTGTCCGTTGCCGCCTACTGGCTGGTCGCCGTCGTGGCCGCCCTCGGCTATTTCCTCTCGGTGGTGCTGCACGAGCTGTCGCATTCCCTGGTGGCGCGGCGCTTCGGCCTGGAGATGCGGGGGATCACCCTGTTCATCTTCGGCGGCGTGGCCGAGATGCCCGGCGAGCCGCCCACGGCGCAGGCCGAGCTCCTGGTGGCCGCCGCCGGGCCGGCGGCGAGCTTCGGGATCGCCCTGGTCTGCGGCGCCGGCTACGCTGCGGCCACGGCGGCGGGCCTGCCGGCTGCCGTGGGGGCGGTCTGCGGTCTGCTCGGCGGGCTCAACGCCATGCTCGCCCTGTTCAACCTGGTGCCCGCCTTCCCCCTGGACGGCGGGCGCATGCTGCGCGCCGTGCTCTGGGGCTGGAGCGGCAACCTGCGCCGGGCCACCCGCATCGCCTCGGCGATCGGCGCGGGGTTCGGGCTGCTGCTCGTCGGCCTGGGGCTGATCTCGACCGTCCGCGGCTCCTGGTCCGGGCTGTGGCTGGTCCTCGTCGGCTTCTTCGTGCGCAACGCCGCCCAGGCCTCGTACCAGCAGCTCCTGCTGCGCCGGACGCTCGAAGGGGAGCCGGTTTCGCGCTTCATGCAGACCGATCCGGTGACCGTGCCGCGGGCCCTCTCCGTGCTCGACCTGGTCCAGGGCTACGTCTACCGCTACCACTTCAAGATGTTCCCGGTGGTGGACGACGGCGGCCGGCTGCTGGGCTGCGTCACCACCCGCAAGCTGCGGGAGCTCCCGCGCGAGGAGTGGGACCGGCAGACGGTCGGCGCGGTGGCGGAGCGCTGCGGCCCCGAGAACACCGTGCGGGCGGACACCGACGCCATGCAGGCCCTCTCCACCATGAGCCGGACGGGCGCCTCCCGCCTCCTGGTGGTGGACGGCGACCACCTGCTGGGCATCCTGGCGCTCAAGGACCTGCTGCGTTTTTTCTCGCTCAAAATGGAGCTCGAAGAGTCCCGCTGACCGCATCTCAGGGAAGGAGTAGAATCGTGACGCTCATAACGGCGCGTCTGGGCTGGCCCACGGCACCCTAGATAGAGAGGCTCCGGATGACGACGACCGAAGACCGCACCACCTCGCTGCCCCTGTCCCCGGCACCTCCCCGCCCTCCTGCGTTCCGCGCCGCAATCCGTCGCGCCCTCTTCGGCATCGCGCCGCAGGAGACCACCTTCGTCCGCCGCGGCTTCCGCGGCGAGGCCGGGGCCGTGCGCGACCGCCTGGAGCGGGTGGGCGCGACCTTCGTCCAGGGCTACCACGCCGCCCTCGCAGAGGACCGGCCCCTCCCCCTGGCGGCGCGGATCGACGCCGAGGTCGAGCGCGACTTCCGCGGCTTCGCCTACGAGGGGGCCGGGATGGCCCTCGCCCTGCTCGACACGCTGGCGTCCGCCTGGGGTGGCCGGCGCGATCGCCTGGCCCGCTTCCTCGCCGGACCGGGGGAAGCCCACGCCTACATCGTCCACGTCGGCGCCGGCTGGGTGATGGCGCGGCTGCCCGTGTCGCCCCGGCGCTATCTCTCCCGCCTGGCCGATCCGCTGCTGCGCTGGCTGGCCCTCGACGGCTACGGCTTCCACGAGGGCTTCTTCCACTGGCCCCGGTCGGTCGGCCGGCAGGAGGTGCCGCGGCGCCTCCAGGGCTACCACCGGCGGGGGTTCGACCAGGGCCTCGGCCGCAGCCTCTGGTTCGTCGAGGGCGCGGACGTGGAGCGGCTGCCGCGGACGATCGGCGCCTTTCCCGCCGCCCGCCAGCCCGACCTGTGGAGCGGCCTGGGCCTCGCCCTGGGCTACGCCGGCGGGCGCGAGCCGGCCGCGGTCGAGGCGCTGCTGGCAGCCGCCGGCCCGCACGCTCCCCAACTCGCCCAGGGGGTCGCCTTCGCCGCCAAGGCGCGGCAGAGGGCCGGCAATCCGACTCTCCAGACCGGGCTGGCCTGCCGGGTGGTCTGGGGCTCCTCGATCGAGGAGGCCGCGGCGGTGGCCGACGAGGCCCTGCGCGACCTCCCCCCCGACCGCCCCGCCGAGCCGGCCTACGAGGTCTGGCGGCGGCGCATCCAGGACGTCTTCACAGAACGGAGGCTCGCATGACCGACACCACCGGCCAGCCCCGGCAACCCGGCCTCGTCCGCCGCAACGCCACCCGGCTCGTGGCCCTGGCGCTGATCCTCGGGCTCTACGGCTTCGCGCGCCTGCCGACGCTGCCCGCGGCACAGCGGCAGGCCCTCGCCGGGCGCTTCGCCTTCGCCCGCGCGCCGCTGGCGACGCCGGCCGGCCTGCGCCTCGACCGCACCGTCCGCGAGGTCCATCCGGGCCTCAGGGACATCGCCTCCTGGGTCTCCAGCGTCGGCGCCGCCGTGGCGCTCAACGACATCGACGGCGACGGGCTGCCCAACGACCTCTGCTCGGTGGACACGCGGCTCGACAAGGTGCTGGTGCAGCCGGCGCCGGGCACGGGGGCCCGCTACCCGCTCTTCGTCCTCGATCCCTCGCCGCTCGCCTACGACGCGCGGACCACGGCCCCCATGGGCTGCCTCCCCGGCGACTTCAACGAGGACGGGCGGATGGACCTGCTGGTCTACTACTGGGGCCGGCCGCCCATCGTCTTCCTGCGCCGGGACGACGCCGGCCCCCTCTCCGCGGCCTCCTTCCGGCCGGTGGAAGTGGCGCCGGGCAACCAGATCTGGAACACCAACGCCCTGACCAGCGCCGACGTCGACGGCGACGGCCACCTCGACCTCATCGTCGGCAACTACTTCCCGGACGGCATGCGGGTGCTCGACGCCAGGGCCACCGACGCCGCCCACATGCACCGCTCCATGTCGCGCTCGGAGAACGGCGGCAAGAAGCACCTGCTGCTGTGGCAGGGCGGCACCTCGGGACCTGAGCCCACGGTGGAGTTCGTGGACGTGGAGAACGCCTTCGATCCGCAGACCACCTACTCATGGACGCTCGCCGTGGGCGCCGCCGACCTCGACGGCGACCTGCTGCCGGAGATCTACTTCGGCAACGACTTCGGCAACGACCGCCTGCTGCACAACCTGTCGACGCCCGGGCACCCGCGCTTCGCCGTGCTGGAGGGGCGGCGGACCTTCACCACCCCCACCTCCAAGGTGCTGGGCCACGACTCGTTCAAGGGGATGGGCGTCGACTTCGCCGATATCAACGGCGACGGCATCCCCGACCTGTACGTCAGCAACATCGCCCAGAACTACGCCCTGGAGGAGAGCCACTTCGTCTGGGTGAGCACGGGCGACGTCAAGTCCATGCGCCGGGGGGTGGCCCCCTATGCCGACCAGGGCGAGACGCTGGGATTGTCGAGGAGCGGCTGGGGCTGGGACGCCCGCTTCGTCGACTTCGACAACGACGGCGTGCCCGAGGCGATCCAGGCCGTGGGCTTCATGCGCGGCGAGAAGAACCGCTGGCCGGAGCTGCACGAGCTCGCCATGGGCAACGACAACAACATGAACCACCCCGGCGCCTGGCCCCACTTCTGGCCCGGCGACGACCTCTCGGGCCACCTGCACGACCCGTTCTTCGTCCGCGCCCGCGACGGCCGCTACTACGACCTGGCAGCGGAGCTGGGCCTCGACGACGAGCACGTCAGCCGCGGCCTCGCCATCGCCGACGTGGACGGCGACGGCCGCCTCGACTTCGCCGTCGCCAACCAGTGGGAGACCTCCTGGTTCTTCCACAATGCCAGCCCGCACGCCGGCACCTGGCTGGAGCTCGTGCCGCGGCTACCCGCCCTGGAAGGTAGAAGCCGCCCGGCCGTCGGCGCCGAGGTCACGGTCACCCTGCCGGACGGCCGCCGCCGGGTGGCGCAGGTGGACGGCGGCAGCGGCCACTCGGGCAAGCGGGCGCCGGAGGTCCACTTCGGCCTCGGCTCCCTGAGCCCCGCCACGCCGTTGCGGGTGGACGTGCGCTGGCGCGACGGACAGGGCCGGCCGCAGGCGACGACGCTGCGGCTCACCCCCGGGCGCCACACCCTCGTGCTCGGGGCGCCGACGCCCCCTCCTCCAGCGGTGGCTGGGATCGTGAAACCGGCGGCATCGACCGGAAAGGCAGGTTGAGACATGGCCGAGCACAAAGACATGCGCCTGGCGGCGCTGCGGCGGTTCGCCACCGCCATCACCGTCCTCAACGTCCTCGGCCACGCCGTGCTCGGCTTCGAGCAGTCGCTGGCCACGCCGGTCACCGGAGTGCTCGTCGCCTACGCGACCGAGCTCCTGCTCGAGGCCGTGGAGTCGTGGCGGCTCGGCCGCCGGCCGCGCTTCCTGGGCGGCGGGGCACGGGGGCTCGTCGACTTCCTCCTCTCGGCCCACATCACGGGCCTCGCGGTCTCCATGCTGCTCTATGCCAACGAGCGGCTGCTGCCCGTCGCCTTCGGCACCGCCGCGGCCATCGGCTCGAAGTACCTGTTCCGGGTGGGCACCAACGGCGCCCGGCGTCACGTCTTCAACCCGTCGAACCTGGGGATCACGGTGACGCTCCTCACCTTCGCCTGGGTGGGCATCGCCCAGCCCTACATGTTCACCGAGAACCTGCCGGCCAGTTGGGACTGGGTGCTGCCGGCCATCATCGTCTGCTCCGGCACGCTCCTCAACACCAAGTTCACCCACCGGGTGCCGCTGATCCTCGCCTGGCTGAGCGGCTTCGTGCTGCAGGCGGCGATCCGCCACTTCGTCTTCGGCAACCTCTTCCTCCCCTCGCTCAATCCGATGACGGGCGTCGCCTTCCTGCTCTTCACCTTCTACATGGTGACCGACCCGGCGACGACGCCGGCGACGCGGCGGGGACAGATCGCCTTCGGCCTGGCGATCGCCGCGGCGTATGGGACGCTGATGGCCCTGCATATCGTCTTCGGACTGTTCTTCGGTCTGAGCGCGGTGTGCGCCGGCCGCGGTGCGCTGCTCTATCTGCGGGCCCTGGCGGCCCAGCGGGCGGAGGCGCGGATGAAGGTCCCCCTGCCGGCGGAGGCATGAGGTGAGCGCGGGTATCGCAATCATCGGGATAGCATGCCGCTATCCCGATGCCGGCTCCCCGGCCGAGCTGTGGGAGAACGTGCTCGCCCGGAGGCGCGCCTTCCGCCGCGTGCCGTCGGAGCGGCTGCGCGTCGAAGACTACCTCGACCGCTACCCGGGCGATCCGGACAGCCTCCACCTCGCCGAGGCCGCGGTGCTCGACGGCTGGGACTTCGACCGCGTGCGCTTCCGCGTCGCCGGCCCCACCTTCCGCGCCACCGACCTCGTCCACTGGCTGGCCCTCGACGTCGCCGCCGAGGCCCTGGCCGACGCCGGCTTCCCCGACGCCGAGGGGCTGCCCCGGGACACGACCGGCGTCCTCCTCGGCAACACCCTCACGGGCGAGTTCTCCCGCTCCCACCTGATGCGCCTGCGCTGGCCCTACGTCCGCCGCACGCTCGCCACCGCCCTCGCCGGGGAGGGCTGGGACGAGGGCCAGGTGGCGGGCTTCCTCGCCCGCCTGGAGCCGGCCTACAAGGCGCCCTTCCCTGAGCCCATGGAGGAGTCGCTCGCCGGCGGCCTCGCCAACACCATCGCCGGGCGCGTCTGCAACCACTTCGACCTGCACGGCGGCGGCTACGTCCTGGACGGCGCCTGCGCCTCCTCGCTGCTCGCCGTGGCCAACGCCTGCTCGGCGCTCGCCGCGGGCGACCTCGACGTCGCCCTCGCCGGCGGCGTCGACCTGTCGCTCGACCCCTTCGAGCTGGTGGGCTTCTCCCGCGCCGGCGCCCTGGCGCAGGACGAGATGCGGGTGTTCGACGTCCGCTCCGCCGGCTTCCTCCCCGGTGAGGGATGCGGCTTCGTGGTGCTGATGCGGGAGTCCGACGCCGCCCGCCTCGGCTGCCGCGTGGTGGCCGTGATCCGCGGTTGGGGGATCTCCTCCGACGGCGCCGGCGGCATCAGCCGTCCCGAGCCCCGCGGCCAGCAGATGGCCCTGCGCCGGGCCTACCGCCGCGCCGGTTTCGGCATCGACACCGTCGCCTACTTCGAGGGGCACGGCACCGGCACCACGGTCGGCGACGCCGCCGAGCTCGCCGCCCTGTCCGCCGCCCGTCGCGAAGCCGGCCCGCAGGCGCCCCCCGCCGTGGTGGGCGCCCTCAAGGCCAACCTCGGCCACACCAAGGCGGCGGCCGGCGTGGCCGGGCTGATCAAGGCCGCGCTCGCCGTCCACCACCAGATGCTGCCGCCCAATACCGGCTGCGAGGAGCCGCACGCCGAGCTGACGGCCCCGGGCGCCGCCCTGCGCGTCCTCGACTGCGGCGCGCCGTGGCCCGCGGACCAGCCGCTGCGCGCCGCCGTCTCCGCCATGGGCTTCGGCGGCATCAACTCCCACGTGGTGATCGAGGGGACGGCCGAGGTGCGCCGCCGCGCCCTGGGCCCCCAGGAGCGGGAGTTGCTGGCCTCCTGGCAGGACGCCGAGTTGCTGCTGCTGGCCGGCGCCGATGCCGCCGCCCTCGCCGCCCAGGCCGAGCGCCTGGCCACGGTGGCCGCCCGCGTCTCGCGGGCCGAGTTGGCCGACCTCGCCGCCGAGCTGCGGCGAAGGCTGGAGAGAGGTCCGGCCCGGGCCGCGGTGGTGGCGGGCAAGCCCGCCGAGGCCGCCGCGGGTCTGCGCCGGCTCGCCGGCTGGCTGCGAGAAGGGGAGACGGCGCGGCTCGATCCCCGCCACGGCGTCTTCCTCGGCTTCCTGGGCGCCGGCCCCCGGGGACGCCGCGGCCACCGCATCGGCCTCCTCTTCCCCGGCCAGGGCGCGCCCTCGCACCTCGACGGCGGCCTGCTGCGGCGGCGCTTCGAGGAGCTGGAGGCGGTCTACGGGCCGGCCGGGCTCGCTCCGCAGGCCGCAGCCGCCGACGTGGTCGACACCGCCGTGGCCCAGCCCGCCATCCTCAGCCACTCGCTGGCCGGCCTCTGGCTGCTGGACCGCCTGGGCCTGCGCGCCGCCGTGGCCGTGGGCCACAGCCTGGGCGAGATCGCCGCCCTCCACTGGGCCGGCGCCTTCGACGCCGAGGCCGCCCTGCGCCTCGCGACCGCCCGCGGCCGGGCCATGGCGGACCTCCCTGGAGAGACCGGCGCCATGGCCAGCCTCGGCGCCGACCCCGCGACGGTCGAGGAGATCCTGGCCGGCACGGGCGCGGTCATCGCCGCCTACAACGGCCCGCGCCGCACCGTGATCTCGGGTCCGGCCGCCGCCGTGGAAGCGGCCCTGGAGCGCGCCCGCGACCGCGGCCTCGCCGTGCACCGGCTGCACGTCTCCCACGCCTTCCACTCCCCCCTGATGGCGGGCGCCGCCCCCCGCCTGGCGGCCGCGCTGGCGGCCCACCCGCCGCGCCCCGTGGCCCGGCCCGTGGCCTCGACCGTCACCGGCGGGCTGATCGACGCCGCGACCGACCTGCGGGAGCTGCTGCTCTCCCAGCTCACCTCGCCCGTGCGCTTCACCGACGCCCTCGCCGCCGTCGCCGGCGAGGCCGACCTGTGGCTCGAGGTGGGGCCCGGCCGCGCCCTCTCGGAGCTGGCCGGCGAGGCCCTGGACGGGCCGGTGCCCCCCCTGGTGATCCCCCTGGACGCCGGCGGCCCGTCCCTCGCCGGGCTGCTCAAGGCCGCGGGCGCCGCCTTCGCCCTCGGCGCGCCGCTCGACACCACGGTGCTCTTCGAGGGGCGGTTCACGCGGCCGTTCGATCCCGACCGGGTGCCGCAGTTCCTCGTCAACCCGTGCGAGCTGGCGCCGGTGGCCGCGGAATCGGTCGGATCGGTCGGATCCGTCGGATCGGTCGGATCGGTTGGATCGGTTGGATCGATCGAGCAGGCTCCGGCGGCTGCGGTGCCCCGTCATCCCGACCCGACTCTTCCCGCGAGCACCCTGGAGCTGTTGCGCCTGCTGGTGGCCGAGCGGGCCGAGCTGCCGGCCGACGCGGTGCGCGACGACAGCCGCCTGCTCTCGGACCTCCACCTCAACTCCATCTCCGTGGGCCAGCTCGTGGTGGAGGCCTCCCGCCGGCTCGGCCTGCGCCCGCCCGCCTCCCCCACCGACTACGCCCGCGCCACCGTGGCCGAGGTCGCCGAGGTCCTGGAGCAGCAGGCCGCCCAGGGGGAGGGCGCTGGCGCCGCCGAGATCGCTCCCCCCGGCGTCGACACCTGGGTACGCCCCTTTACGGTCGAGCTCGTGCCGCGCGAGCGCTCACGGCACGCCGGGATTGAAGAGCCGCCGGGGGATTGGACGATCATCGCGCCCGAGGGCCATCCGCTGGCCGCGGCCTTCGCCGGCCGCCTGCCGGGGGACGGCGTGGCCCTCCTGATGCCGATCGAGGTCGAGCGGTGTCACGCCGGGCTGCTGCTGGAGGGCGCCCGGGCCGTGCTCGCGGCGCCGCCCACGGTCCGCGTCCTCCTCGTCCACCAGGGCGGCGTGGGCGGCGCCTTCGCCCGCACCCTGCGCCTGGAGATCCCCACCGCCACCGCGTGCGTCGTCCGCGTGCCGTTCGACCACCCCGCGGCCGTGGACTGGGCGGTCGCCGAGATGACGGCGGCGATCGGCGCCGGGACGACCGCGGATGGAGGCTATTACGTCGAGGCCGACTACGACTCGGCCGGCCGGCGCCGCGTCCCCGTGCTCCGCCTGCTGGAATCCGCCGCGCCCGGCCCCCTCCCCCTGGGGCCGGACGACGTCCTGCTGGTCACCGGCGGCGGCAAGGGGATCGCCGCCGAGTGCGCCCTCGACCTGGCGCGGGCGAGCGGCGCCCGCCTGGCCCTCCTCGGGCGCTCGGCCCCCGCGTCGGACGCCGAGCTGGCGGCCAACCTCGAACGCATGGCGGCGGCCGGCGTGCGCGCCCTCTACCTCTCCGCCGACGCCGGCGATCCGGAAGCCGTGTTCCTGGCCGTGGCCCGCGTTCAGGCCGAGCTCGGCCCCGTCACCGCCGTCCTCCACGGCGCCGGCGCCAACTCTCCACGGCGGCTGGCGGACCTCGACGAAGAGGCCCTCACCCGCACCCTGGCTCCCAAGGTGGCCGGGTTCTTCCACGTCCTGGCGTCCCTCGATCCCGGCCGCCTGAAGCTGCTGGTGACCTTCGGCTCCATCATCGCCCGCATGGGCCTGCCCGGTGAGGCCGACTACGCCGTGGCCAACGAGTGGCTGGCCCGCGCCACCGAGAACATCGCCCGCGACCTCCCGGACTGCCGCTGCCTCACCCTCGAATGGTCGGTGTGGTCCGGGGCCGGCATGGGCGAGCGGCTGGGGACGCTCGAAAGCCTGCGCGCCCAGGGCATCTCCCCCATCCCGGCGGAGACCGGGCTCGCCATGCTGCGCGAGCTGATCTCCCGTCCGCGGCCGGCGGATGGCGCGGGTTCCCCCGTCTCCGTGGTGGTCACCGGCCGCTTCGGCGAGCCGCCGACCCTGGAGATGGAGCGCCCCGAGCTCCCTCTGCTGCGCTACCTGGAGAAGGTGCGGGTCCACGTCCCCGGCGTCGAGCTGGTGGTGGACTCCGAGGTCTCGGCGGACACCGACCCCCACCTCGCCGACCACGTCTTCCACGGCGAGCCCCTGTTCGCCGCCGTGCTGGGGATGGAGGCCATGGCCCAAGCCGCCATGGCGCTCGCCGGCCGGGAGGAGATCCCGGTCTTCGAGGACGCCGTCTTCCAGCGCCCGGTTGCGGTGCCGCCGGGGCGGTCGACCACGATCCGCGTCGCCGCCCTGGTCCGCGAGCCGGGGGTGGTCGAGGTCGTGCTGCGCGAG